>JAFROT010000001.1 GCA_017429525.1 Bacteroidaceae bacterium
CTGATGTCGATGGTCAGCATCGTCATGGCAGGCTTGACCATTGCCTTCTCGTAAGAAGGCCAAAACAAGCCCCGACAAGCTCACCCCAACAGCCTCACCCCCAGCCCCTCTCCAAGGGAGAGGGGAGTATATACCATCAAAGGATAGGGAACTGTTAAATCACTTGATTATGAAAAAGATATTATTTCCATTTCTCCTATTCATTCCCGTTTTATCCCTCTTCGCAAAGGTATCTACTCCCGTCTCCCCTTGGAGAGGGGTCGGGGGTGAGGCTTCTTCTTTCTCTTCTTGGAGAGGGGGCGAGGCTGAGGCATCAGTTGGTAAGGCTTCTTCTTCAGATTATACCGTTTATGTCAACCCTTTCATCGGCACGCAGACTGATGAGTCGGGCGCGCTGAGTGGCAGTACTTTCCCAGGCGCTACGCTCCCGCAAGGGATGGTGCAGCTGAGTCCTGAGACGGAGCAGATGGTCACTTGGGATCCCTGCTGCGGTTATGATTATAACAAAGACAAAATCTATGGTTTCACACACACGCATCTGAGCGGTACTGGTTGTACGGACCTCATTGACGTGAGCCTAATGCCGGTGGCAGCAGAGGTCACACCCGAGCAACTGAGTGCTGCCGATTTCAGTCAGCACTACAGCCATGACCAAGAGCGCGCACGCCCTGGCTACTATCAGGTCCTGCTGCAGGAGAGTGGCGTGAACGTAGAACTCTCGGCTACCGTACGCACAGGCATTCACCGCTACACCTTTGCTGAGGGGCTACCGCAGGCGGTGGTGCTTGACCTCGACCGCGGGACCTATCGCGGAGAGGCTTACTATTCGGGACGTCGCTCCTACGATATCATCCAAAGCCAGTTGCGCTTTATCGACGATCACACAATCGAAGGCTATCGCGTCATCACCGGTTGGGCTAAGTTGCGCAAAGTCTATTTTCGTGCCGAGTTCTCGCGCCCGTTCAAGAGCCGCTTGCTCATGGACGGCGGCCGCAATGCCGGCGGAAGCGACGTCATCAACGGCCGCTGCCTGCGTACAGCACTCTGCTTCGACCCGTCCGAGGGTAAGGAACTGACCATTAAGGTTGCCATCTCGCCTGTCGATAGCGAGGGGGCGCGCAAGAATATGCGTGCTGAAGCTGCAAGCTGGGACTTCAAAGCATTCGTACAAGCAGCCCATGACACCTGGCAGAAGGCCCTCTCCTGCATCGACATTGGAGGTACCGATGACGAGAAGATCATCTTCTACACCGGCCTTTATCATGTTCTCATGCAGCCTAATACGATGAGTGACGTCGATGGTCGCTACATGACCACCAACTTCGAAATCAAGCAGATGCCAGCAGGGCAGGCTTACCATAGCACCTTCAGCCTTTGGGATACATTCCGTGCTGCACACCCTCTCTACACGCTTATCGCTCCTGATGTTGCTGCGCAGTTCGTACGCGACATGATTCTCCATCACGAGACCTACGGCTACTTGCCTATCTGGGATCTCTGGGGGCAGGACAACTACTGCATGATCGGCAATCACGCTATCCCCGTGTTAGCGGATGCCATTTTAGCCGACTTGCCCGGCATCGACGTCGAAGCAGCCTATAAGGCTATGGTCGAGAGCAGTACGCGCAGTCATCCCAACTCACCTTTCGAGGTTTGGGAGCAATACGGCTATTACCCTCAGCCGCTGCAGAACACAAGCGTGAGCATCACCCTCGAGCAATGTTTCGACGATGCTTGCGTGGCTGCCGTTGCCAAGAAACTCGGGCGCACCGAGGACTACGAGCGCTTCTATCGCCGCAGCCTGTTTTACAAGAACCTCTTCGACTCGGCAACCGGTTTCTTCCGTCCAAAGGACGAGCAGGGAAAATGGATGGAAGGCTTCGACCCGCTCAGCTACGAACAGCCCTGCTTTGTCGAAGGTAACGCGTGGCAGTATATGTGGTTTGTGCCTCACGACCCGCAGGGGCTCATCGACCTCTTCGGTGGCACGAAAGCTTTCCTGAAGAAACTCGACGAGAACTTTACGCTGACCGCCACGAGCGGTGAGGTCAACGGTAATGCAAGCGGTTTCATCGGTCAGTATGCTCATGGCAATGAACCCAGTCACCACACCGTCTACCTCTATTCGTTTGCAGGCCGTCCCGAACGGACGCAGGAACTTGTCGACCAGGTGCGGCGCGAGTTCTACCGCGCTACGCCCTGCGGTTATGCTGGCAACGATGACTGCGGTCAGATGTCCGCTTGGTACATCTTCTCGTCACTCGGTTTCTATCCCTTCCACGCAGGTGCCGCCGAGTATGTCATCGGAACGCCTTTGTTCAAGAAAGCCACGCTCCATCTCGCAGGCGGCAAGGATTTCGTTATCACAGCACCCCGAAAGACGCCTGAGCGCGTTCATGTCAAGGCCGTTCGGCTGAATGGCCGTGCCCTCAAGACGCACACACTGACGCACCGCCAAATTATGAACGGCGGCTCGCTGGAGTTTGTGATGAAATAAAGGTGGGGATTCTCGGCGACTGAATCGCCGAGCGCTATCGAGGGGGGTGAGGGAATCTCGGCGACTGAATCGCCGAGCGCTATCGAGGGGTAGAGGGATTCATGGCAAGGGAATCGCCGAGCGCGATGTTACTTGCAGGGCTTGACCTTGACGGTCTTGCCGTTCTTCAGTCGGATGACGTAAACGCGGCTGGCATCTTGCATATCATCTTGCGGGATGCCAGCTGTGTCGTAGACCTGCTCGGCTGCGAGTTCACGCTTAGGGGAAGAGACGGTGGTCGTCGTGCCCCCGTCGATAGTCGTCTTGAATGCTCCAATTTTAGCATTTTTGAAAGCGTCGAAGGAGATATAGATGACAGACTGTGGAACGAAGAGCGTCTCAAGCGTTACCCCGTCGAAGGCACCGGCGCAGATGCGCGTGACGCCATCGGGAATGGAGAACGACGATTCGCTGCGTCCCGCAGGATAGCGGACGAGCATACTGGGCTGCTCTTCAAATTTATAGCGTGCATAGAGGACTCCGTCCACAGTCATCAGTTCCATCTGGTAGTTGATGAAGACGTGGTCGGTCGGATATTTATCGGCCTGCTCGATGACTGTCTGTGCCGTTTGTGCGACAGCGCTTTGGCAGAACACGATGAGGATGATGGTAAGGAGTAATTGTTTCATAGTCTTTGATGTGATGATTCGGGGATGAGTAGTCGGAGCGTCTCCTCAATAAGTTGTCGGCAGTGGGAGGGGATGATGATGTGGTGGTTGCCGATGGGGGCGGTGAGGAAGTAGCGGGCCTGCTCGGGTTCGGCGAGGCGGATGATCTGCTGTGTACGGCAGAGGCCGGGCTCTGACTGGCTGGTCGTGAGTTCGCCTTCGCTGGCGAAATAGCGGCTGAGGTCGGGTGCCAGCTTGAAAAGGGTCACGGGGCCAGATGGCATGAACCCCCTGATACCTACGCCAATGCCCGATTCGAAGTGCGTGTCGAGCTCGTAGCGTTCGACCATATTGAGTGGAATCGTGCAATGCGCGAAGAGGAGGGTGCCCGTTTCGGGGTCGATGCGGGCAGGGTTAGCCTGGAAACCTGATACGCCAGTCAGGGCGCGGGCTACAGCCATAGAGAGCATTGCGGGGACATCGCCCTCGCAGCCGGCAATGAAGCCCTCGGCATTGAGGCGCGCGAGCGCCAGGCAGCCTGTGTTGTGGAGGGCGCTGAGGAGGTCAAAGCAGCGGATGGTGAAGCCGTTCAGGGCGTGGCGCTCGACGATGGTGCGCAGAGCCGTGTAGATGCGCTTAGCGCCGCCAAGGTAAGGAGATGCCTCGGATGAGGTGGCTGATGGCGAATACAATTCATCAGTAAGCGACGGGACTGCGGGCTGGAGGGGATCGGCGTGAAGGGGGTGCTCGGTCAGAGCTTGGAACTCGTCAATGACCTCTTGTATGGGGAGCCTTACGAGCTCGATGCCGAGGTGGCGACTCACGAGGGCCGGGTCGACGTGGCTGGAGATGAGCCAGTCGGAAGGCTCGCCGATGACGCCGAGGCGCTGTCCCCGCAGGCTCGTTATGGCCTGTTCGGCTTTAGCGAGAAGGGCGATGCGGGCGCTGATGTAGGCTGGCGTTCCGTGCAGGATTTCGCCTTGCAACCCTTGTTGGCGGAGGAAGGAGAGAATCTCCATAGCTGCAGCAAGTGAGTTGCTGCTGCCGGAGGTCAGAAGGCGGAAGGGACGCGAGCCCTGTTGCAGAAGCGTTGGCAGCAGGCGACGGAATAGACCTTCGGTTCCGCCCGTTCGGACGTAGATGAGGTCGAGGTCGTGGGAGCCGTAGTCAGCATAGTCGTTGCCACGGAGCGTGTAGTCAATGTCCAGACTATCAAGGAAGAGGCGCGTGGCGGTGGCCACGGCCTCTTCGTTATGCAGTTGGGAAGTGAGGGTAAAGATAGCGATTGACATAGGGCAGGCGTCAGTCTTGAATGTTCACTTCCAGGCGTTTCAGGTCTTCAGGGCGCGAACTGGTGCCGTAGAGCAGTTCGTAGCGGCCGGAGTGGGCGCAGACGGTGTTGGTCTGCGGGTTCCACAGCTCGAAGGTCTTGGCAGAGAGCGGCAACTCGACATGAACGCTCTTGCCGGCTTTGACGTCCACGCGCTTGAAACCACGGAGCGAGCGCAGCGGGCCCTCAGTGTCGCTGAGGTCGCGGACGTAGAGTTGCAGCACTTCGGTGCCGTCGCGGTGCCCAGTGTTCTTGATGTCCACGGAGAGCGTGCCGTCGAACCCGCCGTTCATCTTCAGCGTAGCCGTGCCCACCTCGAAAGTCGTGTAGCTGAGGCCGTAGCCGAAGGCGTAGAGCGGGTCGGAGAAGTAGCGGTAGGTGCGTCCCTTCATCGAGTAGTCCTCGTAGTCGGGCAGCTGTTCGCTGGTGCGGTAGAAGGTGACGGGCAGCTTGCCGCTGGGATTCGTCGTGCCGAAGAGCACGTCGGCCACAGCCGTTCCGCCTTCCTGACCGGGATACCAGGCCTGCAGGATAGCATCGCACGACTGCGTTTCGGGCGTCAGTGCGATGGCCGAGCCCGAGCAGCAGACGAAGATGACGCGCTTGCCAGCAGCTTTCAGCGCTTTCAAGAACTCGCGCTGCACGCGGGGCAGTTCGATGTTCGTGCGGTCGCCGCCACGGAAACCATCGATGTTAACAGGCATTTCCTCGCCCTCAAGAGCCGGGGAAATGCCGCCGACGAACACTACGGTCTGGATGCCTTTCAGCTGATTGATGACGGCTTGATAGTCGATGGGCAGTTCCTTGGCGACGTCAATTTTGAGGTCAGCGCCCCACGTCTTGACGAATTGGAACAGCACCTCAATCAGGTAGCTCTTGCCCGCCTCGGCCTGGATGACGGTGCGGGTGGGGGTTGTGCGCCAGGTGTGTTGACGCTGTTTGCGCTCGCCGTCCACGTAGACCTCGAAGTGGCCGGTGCCCTCAACGTTGACGACGTATTCGCCAGCCTCACGCGGCGTGAAAGTCGTCTCGTACTTGGCCGAGAAATCCTCCAGCGCCACGTTGGGTGCGAAGTTGTGCATGCCTGCCGTTGTCACGGCCAAGGGGTTGGTATAGAACTGAGTCGTCACGGCTTTGCCCTGGCGCTCGGTGTTGTTCCAGAATGTGCCACGCAGACCACGATGGCCAGCAACTGCACACTCGGTGGCCAGACGGCTGTCCATGACCAGCTCGTTGGTCAGGTCGCAGCCGCGCAGGTAGGTCAGTTTCTTCTGCTTGGCACAGATGCCTTCAAGGATGGTCACGGTGTGGTTCGGCGTGCCGTTGTAATTGCCCCAGAGCATCGGCGTGTTGTCTGCGTTCGGGCCGATAACGGCGATGCGCTCGCTGCCAGCTCGCAGAGGAAGGACGGCGTTGTCATTTTTCAGCAGTACCATCGTCTGGCGGGCCATCTCGAGGGCCTTCAGAGCACTCTCTTTCGTGGACATGGCCGAGTACGGAATCTTGGACCACTCGACCAGTGCTGGATCGTCCATCTCACCGAGGTCAAAGCGTCCTTCGAGGAGGCGGCAGACATGCTTGTCCACTTCGGCCTCAGTGATGAATCCGCGTCGCACGGCCTCGGGGATGCTGCGGTAGACGTAGCCCCAACCGCACTCGACATCGGTACCAGCCAGTGCACCAACGGCAGCCGCATGAACGGCGTCGCTGCTCGTCTTGTGGTTCTGGTGGAAGTCGCTGATGGCACCGCAGTCACTGACGACCAGATACTGGAAGCCCCAGTCGTTGCGCAGGATCTGATTGAGGAGGCGTGAGTTGCCGCAGCAAGGCTCGTCGTCCAGGCGCTGGTAGGCGCACATGACCTCGCGTACCTTAGCCTCCTCCACCAGCGTCTTGAATGCAGGCAGATAGGTCTCGTAGAGGTCGCGCAGGCTGACATCGGTCAGGTTGGCGGTGTGACGCGTATATTCGGGACCGCTGTGCACGGCGTAGTGCTTGGCGCAGGCCCACAGCTTGCGGTACTTGGACGACTCGGGACCCTGCAGTCCGCGCACGACCTGTGTGCCCATGACAGAGGTCAAATAGGGATCCTCGCCGTAGGTCTCCTGTCCGCGTCCCCAGCGCGTGTCGCGGAAGATGTTCACGTTAGGCGTCCACACCGAGAGGCTGTGGAATTTCTCGTCCTCGCCGCCCAACTCGTGCATGCGGCGATTGTACTGAGCGCGGAATTCCGTGCTGGCGACGTCAAACACGCGGTAGACCATCTCGGGGTTCCAGGAGGCTGCCATGGCAATGGGCTCGGGGAAGACCGTTACATTGCCTTGATTGGCGGCGCCGTGCAGGGCCTCGCTCCACCAGAAGAATTTCTTGATGCCCAGTCGGGGGATGGCAGGGCTCTCGTCCAGCATCAGCTGGGCTTTCTCCTCGAGCGTCAGACGCTGGCAAAGGTCGGCGGCACGTTCGCGGGCACTCAGTTCGGGATTTTGGTAGGGCAGTTGCTGAGCAGAAGCCCCAGTGGCCGTGCAAAGCAGGACGACCATTAAGAGGAATTTTTTCATATTAGTTATGTTAATCGTATTGGTTTTCGGTTGCAAAGATAAACCTTTTCAGCGAGACGACCTTCTACTTTTGTCTCTTTTTGTTTTGAATTTACGATTTCTCAGACTTTTACAGCGGAGGGGCGCTAAACGCTGTGTCAAGTTGAGTTAAGTTTCGGAAGTAATGAATATGTTAAGAATTAGCCCCTACGGGGTTTGAGCTTCCGAAACTTCAATCAAGTTGAGTTTTTTGGCATTTTCCTTGGCCGTCCCGCCGTTTATGCTTACCTTTGCAGTGAAATACTATCAAAAATCAGATGGTCAATGAAAAGGTTATTATGGATATTCGTGCTCAGCCTGGTCGTGGGCAGCACGGTGGCACAGGAGCTTCGCACGCTCCGCGTGTTGGCGATTGGCAACTCATTCTCGGAGGACGCCGTGGAGCAATACTTATGGGAGTTGGGTCGCGAGGCAGGCTACAACCTCGTCATCGGCAATGCCTATCGCGGAGGTTGGAGTCTGGCCGCCCATTGGAAGGACGCGTCGACCAGGGCGGCCGACACAGAGTATCGTAAGGTCGTCAACGGTCAACGGACGAACATGGGTAAGCGTGCGATACGTGATATCGTGACCGACGAGCCTTGGGACGTCATTACTTTCCAGCAATTGAGTCAGCAGGCAGGGCGAACGGGCAGCTATGAGCCCAGCCTCAGTCTGATGATTGGCTATGTCAAGGCTTTGGCACGCGTGGACTCGGTGCGACTGGGCTTTCATCAGACTTGGGCCTACGCACAAGACTCTGACCATCGCGGCTTCGCGCTCTACGACCGCAATCAGTTCCGCATGTATGCCAGCATCGTCGCGGCAGTGGAGGATGCGATGCAGGAGCACCGCGATGACCTCTCGTTCTACATCCCCACGGGTACAGCTATCCAGAACGCTCGTACGACATCGCTGGTGGCGCAGGCTATCGGCGAGGGCGAGCCCGTCAACCGCGAACTGACGCGCGATGGCTACCACCTTAATTACGTGGTCGGCCGCTATATCGCAGCTTGTACGTGGCTGGAGGCCCTCACGGGCGTCAGTCCTGTAGGCATGAAAGCGCGTCCCAAGGGTATGAGTCCCAATCAGGCTTATTTCGCGCAGCAAGCCGCTCATGCCGCCATCCTTGTTCCGGTGGCCGTTACGCCGATTGAGGAGTAGATCCTTTCGATGCTTTTCATTTTCCTACTTTCAGCTTTCGCCCTATTCGCTCTTCCACTTTCTCCCCATGCTCTATTCAATTCGTAAATCTACGCTTGAAGATATCCCCGATCTGCTTCGTCTGGCGGAGGCCGCACGCGGCATTATGCGTAGCAGCGGTAATCTGGGGCAATGGGTTGGCGGTTATCCGTCGGCCGATGTCTTTAAGGCTGATATCGAGCGAGGTTGCAGTTATCTGCTGACAGATGTCAAGGGGCTGGCAGCAGGGACATTTGCGTTCATTCCCAGTCCCGAGCCAACGTACGCAGCCATCTATGATGACGCGCTGCCTGGAGGTGAACTGATTCACGGGGCTTGGCTTGATGATGAGCCCTACTATGTCGTTCATCGCATTGCCAGCCTGCCTGAGTGCCACGGCGTAATGCGTGCGCTCCTGGATTTCTGCTTCAGGCGTACCTGCAATCTCCGCATCGACACGCATCGCGACAATCGGATTATGCAGCACCTGCTGGAGCGCTACGGATTCACGCGCTGCGGCATCATTTATCTAAATAACGGCGATGAACGGCTGGCTTATCAGAAGCATTTGGCATTAACTAGTTAGCGATTGGCCTCATTCCCAGCATTCTATGGCATCAGCCGTGCCGGGCAGGAGATTGCGATGGAAAACAGGGCTGTCTACGCCGCGACGCTTTTGGCTGCGGTAGTCATCGAGCAGGCGGAACGCGTAGTGACCGAGGGCGACTATTGCGACGAGATTGCAGGTGGTGAGGAGTGCCATGAAGAGGTCGCCGAGACTCCAAACAAGATCAAGCGTAGCGAGAGCACCGAATACGACGAAGACTCCGCCAGAGAGCAACCGGTAGATGGTCATCACACGGCGGTCGTTGGTGAGGAAACGGACATTGGCCTCGCCATAGTAGTAATTGCCGATAATGCTGGAGAAAGCGAAGAGGAAGATGGCAACCGCCACGAAGAAAGGTCCTGCCTGGCCAATCTCGCTCTGCAAGGCAGCCTGCGTCAATGCGATGCCGTTGAGCTCGGGAGTCGTGTAGAGTCCGCTGAGGAGGATGATGAAAGCCGTGCACGAGCAGACCAAGAGCGTGTCGGTGAAGACGCCGAGAGCCTGAATGAGGCCTTGCTTGACTGGATGGCTGACAGCAGCAGTGGCCGCTGCGTTAGGTGCGCTGCCTTCGCCCGCTTCGTTCGAGAAAAGTCCGCGCTTAATGCCGATCATCATTGTGGCGCCGAGGCTACCGCCCGCCACTTGTTCGATGCCGAAAGCGTCGACTATAATCAGTCGCAGCACGTGAGGAAGCTGCTGGATATTTAATGCAATGACTACGATGGCGAGAATGAAATAGCCAATGGCCATTACGGGCACTAAGACGGAACTGACACGAGCGATGCGACGAATACCACCGAACACGATGAGTAGGGTAAGCGCGGCGATAGCCAGGCCTACGTGAAGGGGCGACCACCCGAAAGCCTCGTGAGCGGCGCTGCAGATGGTATTGGCCTGAATGGAGTTATAGGAGAGGCCGAACGTCAGCGTGATCAGTACGGCAAAGAGCACCGACATCCAGCGGCCCGAACGGCGTAGCCATGCAAAGCGACTTAGGGGCAGGCCGCGACGGATGTAGTAGGCTGGTCCTCCGATGAACGACTCCTCATGGCGCTGCTTGAACAACTGTCCGAGCGTCGACTCAACGAAAGCCGTGGCTGCCCCGATGAGGGCAATTAACCACATCCAAAATACTGCCCCCGGGCCCCCCACGGCGATTGCCGTGGCTACGCCAGCAAGGTTGCCAGTGCCCACGCGCGTAGCTACTGAGACGGCAAATGCCTGAAACGAAGATACATGCTTGTGATGGCGCTCGGAGGACACGGAGCTGTCGGTGAGCAGGCTGAACATCTCACCAACCATTCGGAACTGTACGAAACGCGTGCGCCACGTGAACCAGAGGCCGCAACCGATGAGGGCGGCAATCAACACGTAAGCCCAGATGGCGTCGCCCAACTGGATAAGGAAGTCGACAAGCGTCATAGGTTGACTTTTGTTAGACTTTTAAGAAAATGCGATGACGATAAAGCACATAAAGTAGGAGCCAGCAGACAGCGATGTAAGCGGCAGCCGAGAAGAATGGCTGCGACTGTTCGGGCAGCAGGCCGATGAGCCCGCCACAGATCTTGTCGGCCGTGAACTGGACGTTAATGAACTTCTGCGCCAGATAAATCGTAATGGAGTTGAGGCCGATGACCGTGAAGAAGGGTGTCCAACGGTTCCATCCGCGTACGTCTATTATATAATAGAAGATAGCGAAGAGAGCAAGGCTGTAGGCTGCCACGACAAGGACGAACGTACTGGTCCACAACTTCTTGTTAATGGGGAAATCGAGACTCCAGAGCATTCCTATGGCGAGCAAAATGCCTGCGGCAATAAGCATGGCAACCACTTTTCGGTTGGGCGTCAGCGATGGGCGCTGTAGCTGTACCCATTGGCCTGTGAACATGCCGAGCAGCGCGGTAGCGATGGCGGGTATCGTGCTGAGAATACCTTCGGGGTCAATGTTTCCATAGATGAGACGACCAGGCAGGAGGATGCGATCGATGTAGCCGACGATACTGCCTTGAGCGCTGTAGACGTCCTGCCCCATAGCGTCGGGGGCGGGGATGAAGCGTACGACGAGCCAGTAGCCTACCAGTAGCGCCGCCGTGATGAAAGCACGCGAACGCGTTGATGTGTGCAGGTAGATGAGCGCTCCGAACATCCAGACCAAACCGATGCGCCCAAGAACACTGGCATAGCGCGCATCGGCGAAATTCCAATGCTCGAGCAGGCCATTGTAGATCACGCCTAGTAGGACGAGCGTCAAGCCGCGGCGGATTATCTTCCAGTGGATGGCGCCTTCGCTGCGCCCCGAGTTTCGCTGTTTTTTCAGCGAGAAGGGGAAAGCGATGCCGGCGATGAATAGGAAGAGAGGGAAAATCGTGTCGTGATGAGCAAGGCCATGCCACTCGACATGAGTCATTTGCACGGCGAGTGCATCGGTGAAAGTGCCCGGGAACCAAGTGGCAAGGGCCGCGATGAGGGCGGAACCGCCCATGATGAAAAACATATCGAAGCCGCGGAGGGCATCAAGAGATTGTAGGCGCATCGTTTTGAGAATTTTGCGTTGAAGGTTTATTGCTCTTCGGGTAAAGAGCGAGCAAACTTGAGCGTAGAGTTTATGGTTGAAGGTTTATGGCTTATGACGGCGTTGCATACGTTTACAAGGGGCAAAGTTAGTGTTTTTTGGATAAAAAACGAGAAAAGGGAAGCAGAAAAGTAACTTTTTGCCCTCAGATGGGACGTTTTCTTTATGATTCTTTGTACTTTTGCGGTCGAAATGCGAAACAAATTGTTAATAATGGCCTTCGCGTTGGGCATGTGCTATTCGGCGAAGGGGCAGGAGAAGGCTGAACTGACGCTGGGCACTGATGTGGTCAGCGAATATGTCTGGCGTGGCCTGCAGTTGGGAAGTGCCAGCTTTCAACCGACCTTAGGTGTGAGCTGGAAGGGTTTGAGCCTGACGGCTTGGGGGAGCGTGGGGTTAGTCGATAAGAACGACGCTCGCGAGATAGATCTCATCGGGGCTTACACGACGGGCAGCCTGAGCGTGGGCATCATCGACTATTGGTGCACGGACCCTTGTCCACAGTATTTTCGTTATAAGGCTCATGAGACGAGCCATGTCTTCGAGGCCTTTGTAGGCTATGACTTCGGTGTGCTGAGCCTCTCGTGGCAGACGAATTTCGCTGGAGCCGACGGAAGGAACAAGAGCGGTCATCGGGCCTATTCGTCCTACTTCGAATTGGCAGCCCCCTTCCATTTCGTAACCTGCAACTGGCAGGCCTCGCTCGGCATAGTGCCGTGGGCAACAGATTATTATGAGGCTTCTAATTTCACGGTGACCAACATTAGCCTCAAGGCGACCAAGGAGATCCGATTCACGGATATATTCGGACTAGACGTGTTCGCTCAGTTGACGGCTAATCCCGAAGCCCGTAATGCGCATTTCGTGGCGGGCTTGAGTTGGAAATTGAGGAATGGAAATAATTAATGGACAAAGGACAATGAAAAATGATATGAAACGATTTAATATATTTTGGATTTTAGTTCTGTGCCTGCTCGGAAGCTGTGGCTTCGTGGCGTGTACGGACGATGACGAGATTGTTGTACCGGTTGAGGACCGACATACAGAAGCTACCCGTGCGCTGATGAATATCTGCGCAACGAACAGCGAGGTGAAGGGCTTGCTGGAGCATGCGATAGCGCAGGCGGCATCAATCAATCCCGACCGTGCCTACAACCCAGCGCAGACGTTGGATGAATTCTACGACTTTGTTGACTGGAACGTACGTCAGTTGCCTTGGGATGTGATGCCTACGATGGCACCGGGCGAATATGGAAGTTCACTTTATGGACGTACGGACCAGGGCATTGGCTATTTTTGGTTCATTGTGGATCAACCGCTCGACGAATTGCGCGACCGTGGTTTCTTCTATCCTACTGTGGAGTTTGTGGAGCCTTTTGCGTCTTGGCTGACCACATATACTCAGTCTTGGGGCAGCTTTCTGGACACCGAGGAGAGCTGGAATGATACCTATTATAATATGGTGCGTGACGATCCCGATTGGGGCTTAACCGAGGGCTGGTATGGCGAAGGCAATCAATGGCGCACGTTCAATGAATTCTTCGCGCGTAAACTGGTATCGCCTGACGTACGTCCAATTGCTGACACCGAGGTGGTCGCGCCCGCTGATTCCTACCCGAAAGGCTTATGGACCATCGATGAAAACAATCAGATTGACTATCCCAAAGATCTGCAGGTGAAGACTGCACGTCTCTCAGATATAGGTCAGCTTATTGGTCCTGATTCTCGCTATAAGGATGCTTTTGCAGGAGGAACGCTCACGCATACTTTTCTTGATGTCAACTGCTACCACCGTTACCACGCGCCCGTCGATGGCGTGCTGCGTGAACTGCGTCGCATCCCTGGCGTGGCGGCAGGCGGTGGCTATACGCTTTGGGATGACTCGGAAAAGCTTTATTATTACGTCAATGACCTTGGATTCCAAATGGTTGAGACGCGCGCCTGTGCAATCTTCGAGACTGATGACTTCGGACTTGTAGCGATGCTGCCGGTTGGGATGTCGCAGATCTGCAGTGTCAACTGGGTGCCCGAACTGCATGTCGGTCAGCGTCTGCAGCGTGGCGATGAGATGGGATTCTTCCAATTTGGAGGCTCTGACATTATCCTGATTTTCCAGCGTGGCGTGGACGTCGAGATAGTTCACGACGGCAGCCTAACCCTTATGGGCGAGCCTTATGCGCGGTTGAAGCGGGCTTCATGAGAGTCAGTATTTCATCTTCCGTCAATAATAAAAATGGATTAAAAAGAATAAAAAGAAAGGTCGGTTCAGATATTCTTCGTATCTTTGCACCGAAAAAGCAAAGAATAACGCCGAAAAATGGATTTTAAAAAGAGGTTGAATACGTCTGTAGCCATGCGGACTACGTTCCTGGTGTTGCTGATGATCGCAATCATCTTAATGGTGTTTGCGTTCTGGCAGTCACATCAGGTGCGCACGGTTGTGGTCTCCGAGGTTCAACGTCAGGCCAGTCGTTCTATGGACAATGCCATTGGTACCATCAGCGACCGACTCTCGGATGTCGAAACCGCTTTGGAGACAACAGCAGGCTATGCAGATGTCTTTGCCAAGGATGAACAATCATGTTATCAGCTGATAGAGCGACTGATCACACATAACAATGACATCGCTGCGGTGACGCTGCTCTATCGCAATGAATTCTTCCCAAAGCAAGGCCGGTACTATGCGCCTACCGTCTATCGCGATTATGAATCGAAAAAAATATTCACCGATGAGATAGGTGGTCCCGAACACGATTTCTGCTACTTGGAGACCGATAGCAACTGGATTTATACCAATAAGTTGCGTCGAGGCTACTGGTGCTTGCCTTATTTGGATTCGATGTCGACCAAGCGACCGATGGTCACTTATTCTGTACCTCTCTACGAACCTGATAGTACCATCTACGCTGTGCTTTGTGCCGACGTCGACCTGAATTGGGTCAAGGGTATCATGGACGAGGCCAAGCCTTATCCTTACTCGCGCGTGAGTGTCGTCAGTCGCGACCAACGATATATCTGCCATCCCGACTCGTCGTGTATTCTCAATGTCAATGCCTTAGAGTATGCACAGCAGAAGGGCGGTCGGAAATCGTTGGAATTGGTTCGACGCATGCTTCGCTGGGAGCGTGGCAGCGACACAATGAAAATAAACTTCTTGGCTTCTCCCACTCTCGAAGGTGCGTCGGATGACGGCAACGAAGCTGATTGGGCAACAGGGACCGTTGTCATTTATTATGCTCCAGTTGATCATGTGATGTGGTCCGTCAGTTTCACTATTCCCGAAAGTAAGATATTCGAGACTCCCAACAAGCTGAAGAACAATATGCTGTTGACGTTCTTGTTCACGCTCTTGGTGGCGGCTGTCCTCCTGTATGTCATCATCCATCGTGAGTTGCGACCGCTGAAGGATCTGGCTGACTCGACGCGTGAAATGGCTAAGGGACGTTTTGATGTTCCGCTTCCTGTCATCAGTCGTAGCGATGAAATCGGTCATCTGCGGCAGTCGTTCTCGGATATGCAGATCTCTCTCGCGCATTATGTCAGCGAGTTGCAGCAGACGACTGCTCAGAAGGCGTCGATGGAGAGCGAACTGAAAGTGGCCAGCAGTATTCAGATGTCCATGCTGCCCAAGATATTCCCGCCTTATCCCGAGCGCGATGATCTGGAAATCCTCGGGCAACTGACCCCTGCCAAGGGCGTCGGAGGTGATATCTACGACTTCTATATTCGCGACGAAAAACTCTTTTTCTGTATCGGTGACGTATCGGGAAAAGGCGTACCTGCGGCACTGGTCATGGTGGTGACGCGAGCGTTGTTCCGCACGATCTCTGCTCATGAGGCATCGCCCGAGCGGGTGTTGGCACAAATGAATGAAACCCTTTCAGAACAGAACGAATCGAATATGTTTGTGACGCTGTTCATGGGCGTCCTCGACCTGCCAACAGGGCGTTTGCGTTGCTGCAATGCCGGACATGATATTCCGCTTTTGGTTGGCAATCAAGTTGCTTTCATGCAAGTCGATTCGAACATTCCTCTGGGCGTGATGGAATGGAAATATACGGCGCAGGAAATGCTCATCCAACCGCAAACGACGGTTTTCCTTTACACCGATGGCGTGACCGAGGCCGAGGACGCCACTCATGGGCAGTTCGGTGAGCAACGCATGCTGGAGGTCGCGCGTCAGTCGCTGGCTGATGGGCAGTATCGTCCAGAAGCTCTGCTGGTACGTATGCAGGAGGCTGTTAGCCTGTTCGTTGATGGTGCAGAGCAGAGCGATGACTTGACGATGCTCGGCATCCAATATACTAAGGAACAGCGTGCTGTTCGGCTGCAGCGCGAGATAACTCTTCCCAATGATGTGCAGACGGTGCCGCAGCTGGCAGCATTCGTCGATGGCGTCTGCGAGGAGTTAGGCTTTGATATGTCGACGACGATGCAAATGAATCTGGCTCTTGAAGAGGCTGTTGTCAATGTAATGAACTATGCTTATCCTGCCGGTACACGGGGCGATATCCATATTGAGGCACAAGCAAATGACGTACGGCTGAAATTCACGATCACCGACAGCGGCACGCCCTTCGACCCCACTGCGAAAGAGGATATCGATACGACCCTCTCGGCCGAGGACCGACCCATCGGAGGGCTTGGCATCTTCCTCGTGCGCGAGATGATGGATTCAATCAACTATGAGCGTGTCGATGGACAAAATGTCCTGACGCTACGCAAGAAACTTGGTAGTTGAGCGTTATTGAAAGTTGAAAATGGCAAAAAAAGAAATCGCTCACGGCGTGTTAAGAACCTAACCGATAGTTGTGCTCTAATATGAAGGCCTTGGATTTACAGATGTCGCAGAAACAATTCACCTCTTGGCGCAAATCGCTACAGAGGCGATCTACTTTGGCCATTATCATTACGGCTGCCGTGCTCATCGAGACGACTGCCGTCGTGCAGTATCTGTTTGCCCGAAAAGGCATTCGTGAAGAGGTCCAGCATCGCGCCCAATCCGAATTGCATGCCAAGAGTCTGGAGATCCGCAAGCTGATGGTCGAAGTGGAAGCCTCAGTGAAGAATATGGCTTGGGTCATAGAGCAGAATCTGCAACACCCCGATTCTGCGTTGGGCGTCTGCCGGCATCTGTTGCAGAACACGCCCTCGATAACGGGCTGCGGAATAGCCTTCGAGGCCAACTACTTCCCTCAATATGGCCGATGGTATGAGCCGTATATTGTCCGGCAGGCTGACGGACGTTTCAAGTATTCGCAGATAGGTTCTGCCTCGCACGATTATTTGCAGTCGGAGTGGTTCGTGAAGACTAAGGAAAAGAACGGCGGCTATTGGTCGGAACCTTACTATGACGATGCCGGCGCTCGCATGATGCTCTGCACCTATACCTTCCCGTTGCACGACACGAGGGGCCGTACGGTAGCTGTCTTAGGCGCTGATGTCTCGTTGGACTGGCTCGGCAAAGTCATTAATGCCAAGCAAATCTATCCCTCGTCATATAATATGATGATCTCGCGTGAGGGCCAGATTATGGCCTGTCCCATCGAGAGCCTGGTCTTGCGGACCAATATCCAGCAAGCCACGGAGAAGATGAAGGATACGAGCGTCAATTCCATCAATCGGAACATGATGGCGGGGCGGAAAGGGCAGACCGTGGTGAGAGACGACAAAGGCCAGAAGAACTATGTCTTCTATGCCCCTGTGGAGGGTGAGACGGGTTGGTCGATGGCTGTCGTTTGCAGCGACCGCGAGATTTACTATGGCTTACGCCAGGTAGGATTCAACTTACTTATGCTGATGCTCGTCGGTTTGGCTCTGATGGGCTATATCGTCTGGCGTATGATTCGCGCTTTCAATCGCTATCAGGAGTTGAATACCTCCAAGGTCTCTATGGAGAACGAACTGAATATAGCCAGTCACATCCAAATGGCGATGCTGCCCAAGATCTATCCTCCTTATCCCGACCGCAAGGACATCGACATCTATGGCCTGCAGAAACCTGCCAAAGCGGTGGGAGGTGATATCTACGACTTCTATATTCGCGACGAGAAGTTGTTCTTCTGCATCGGCGATGTCTCAGGAAAGGGCGTACCGGCATCGTTGGTGATGGCGGTGACTCGTACACTGTTCCGTGTGGTTTCAGGCCACGAGTCTGCCCCCGACCGCATCGTCGCTCAGATCAACGAGACCATTACCGAGGGCAACGAGTCGAATATGTTCGTGACGCTGTTCGTGGGCGCGCTCGATCTGCCCACGGGACGTCTCCGCTATTGTAATGCAGGTCATGACGCGCCGCTGCTCGTAGGCGACGGAGTGGGGGCCTTGCCCTGCGTCTCCAACATTCCCGTAGGTATTATGTCCGACTGGAAGTTCCAGGGGCAGGAGACTTTAGTGTTGCCACAAACGACAATCTTCCTTTATACCGACGGCTTGACTGAGGCCGAAAACGATTCGCACGGCCAGTTTGGTATGCAGCGCGTGCTGGAGCAGACTCAGCAATCGCTGGCAGCTCACGAACAGGCGTCCACTCTCTTGCTCAACCGTATGAATCGTGCCGTGAGCGATTTCGTGAACGGCGCTGAGCAGAGCGACGACCTGACGATGCTGGCGATTCAATATACGAAGCAACAGCAGGAGGTGCGCCTCCGCAAAGCCATCACTCTCCCCAATGACGTGCAGACGGTGCCGCAACTATCCGCGTTCGTCGACGAAGTCTGCGAGGCTTTGGCCTTCGATATGTCAGTGACAATGCAGATGAACCTGGCCCTCGAGGAGGCTGTCGTTAACGTGATGAACTACGCTTATCCGGCAGGCACCCAAGGCGATGTCCACATCGAGGCGCAAGCTAATGACGTTCGACTGAAATTCACGATCGTAGACGATGGCGTCCCCTTCGATCCTACGGCCAAAGAGGAAATCGATACGACCCTCTCGGCAGAGGAACGGCCGATTGGTGGCCTTGGCATCTTCCTCGTGCGTGAGATGATGGATTCGATCAACTACGAACGCGTCAACGGGCAAAACGTTTTGACGCTCCGCAAGAAACTTGCAGAGACAGCAGAGAATTAAGAGTTAAGAATAATCATAGAAACTGAATTTATAGCAAAAATGAAAACAACGATTCAAGAGCAAGATGGCAACCTCGTCGCCATCTTTGAGGGACGGCTCGATACGGCCGCTGCTCCTCAGTGCGAACAGGACTTGAAACCGCTTAACGACTGTGCAGGGCATGACATCGTGCTCGATTGCACGGCTTTGGATTACATTTCATCGAGCGGCCTGCGTCTGTTCCTCGGCGTTCTCAAAAATGCCAAGCCCAAAGGCAGTCATGTCTTCATCACGGGCATGAATGCTGATTTGCGCAATGTCTTTACGATGACAGGGTTCATCAATCTGTTTGAGTTCAAGTAAATTGTAGGACCCGTACAGAACATCGGCACGTAAAAAAGGGGGAGGGCGATTCGTTATGAATCGCCCTCCCCCTTTATGTTGCAAAAACTGCGGTCGGTTTAGTCGAGGAGGCTGTTGCGAGCGGCGGCAATCTGCTCCTTTGCGGAGTCGAGCTGAGTCTTGAGCTCAGATACGTTGGTAGCGTTGATGACGGTAAGGGGATCGAAAGCCTCGGCCACGGGAATAATCTCGGGGTCGTACTGCGTCAGGCGGTTGATGGCATCCTGAATGAGGATGATGCGGAGCGAGACGTTGGAAGCGGCATCGTCGTCGAAGGCGGTCAGGAACTTGTCGGTGTTCTGAGAGATGACATAGAGCTGCTCAACGAGTGAGGTAGCTACAATCTGCCAGAAGAAGTTGATGCGGCCGTTCTGGTCCATGGCGTTGTACAGCTCTTCGGTAGCCTCGTAGATGTTGTCTGTGTTCTCAATAGCCTTGAACGAAGGATCGTTGATGTCAACGAGCAGCTTAGCAATCTCGTTCTCATAATCCTGGGTGGGCATTCCATAGAGTTCGGCAATCTCCTTGTCGACCTGCATGGCGCTGAGTACGCGGTACTTCTCGGCGAGTGTGGTGGTCTCTTCGGCGATGCTGGCTTCGAGCAGATAGTTGGGCTTCACCTGCATCTCTTCTTCGGTGAGCGTGATCATGCCGTCCTTCTTGCGAATGGGCAGCTGCTTCATCTTACCGATTTGTGAGGCCAGACTGTCGAAGTTCTGCTTGATGCTGGCTTCCAGCTGCTCCTGCTCGAAGCTCTTGACGGTGTCGACGTTCTCAGTGGTCTGAGCGGTCTTGTTGCCTCCGCAAGCTGCGAAGATCATTGCTGTGAGAGCCACAGCGAGAAATGAAAGTTTCTTCATTTTTTTGTGAGATTAAAATGTTAATAAAGTTATTTCTTTGTTTTTTCGTTTTCCCGATATTTCTTTGCTGAAATGGGTCTTACAACCTGAAGTCGGCGCCTTATCCGTTATCTCGCCGCAGCCAGCGTCCAGGACAATCGGTAAAGAGCAGCACTCCGACGCCTATGCACATCAAGAGTAGCACGGCGATGTTGAACCAGAGAGTTTTAATATGCCACGTGCCGAGTATCTTCTCGCTGCTGTAGAACGGTGCACGGCCGACGTGGTTTTGCGGTGTCAGGAACACAAGTCCCGCCCGCGGAACGATATGGTCGTCAATGATGTCGAGCAGACGCGCTTGGTCTGCGCCTGTGACGAGGTCTTCGAGTTTCAGGTTATAATTGTCGCGCTTCAGTTGCAGCACGCTCTCCTTGCCCTTCGTGCGCAGGAGGTCTGCCATCATGCGGTCGGCCTGCAGGGTCAGCGTGTTGCCGCGTTGCGTCAAGAGCTTTTCGGCTCCTTTCAGATAGGCATGCAGGGGCTCGTAGCTCTCCTCGCCCGAGTAGGTGTCTATGCCGCAGAAGGAGGCCAGTCGGGGCAGGTTCGTACGGATCACGCGCATGTGAGCGGGGTCGATGTCGAGGCCGCGCTTCTGCTCGTCCTTCAACGTCTCGAGTTGCGACTGCAGTTCATACGTGAGGCCGGCTAAATGCCACTGGTTCTCGTATTTCAGTTTGTCGATTCCGAAGAAGGGCTGCTCGTAGGCGTTGTCCGTGAACGACGTGACGGCCAGAGCCTCGTATGCCCAGCGCGAGGGGATTATGTCGCCGATGACAGGGACGTTGCCTGTCGTGCTCTTTGGCGTAAGGTCTGAGAAGCTGACGACCAAACCGCACAGCAGAATCTGCGGTATCAGCAGGATAGGAATGCTGATATAGATGGCTACGACCGAGCTCAGGCATTGCGAGAGCAGCAGTCCGACGAGATTAGACAGCAATGCGGTGACGAATAGGATCAACCACCAGACAAGCGTCAGTCCGTGCAGCCCCATGATGGCGTTGCCGATGAGGATAAACAGGAGCGTCTGAATGGCTGAAATGCCAGCGAGATAGATAATTTTGGACCAGATGTAGCTGCTGTAGGAGAGGCGAAGGAACTTCTCGCGCTTGAGCAGGGCGCGATCCTTGATAATCTCTTCAGCGCTTCCGCTCATGCCGATGAATGTAGCTACGATTACGGCCATGAAGAAGTAGCTGACCAGATTCTTGTTGTTCATCACGCTGTAGCCTTCGGGTGGGGCAAAGCGTGTCAGCATGGCACAGACGATGGCCAGCAGGGGTGCTTCCAGCAGCGTGATGCCGAGATACTGTGCGTTCGTGATTTTCGTGCGGAAATTGCGCTGCAAGAAGATGACGAACTGCTTCAGTCGGTTGGGGCGTCGCTGGTCGGAGGGCGGGACGTCGGTCACTTCGGGTTCGGGTAGTTCGGGACGGTTCTTCAGGTAGAGCGTGTGCCATTCCTGTGGCGTCATCTTGCGTTCGTCTGAGAGTTCGCCGCTGCCCGTCAGAGCGCGCTCGTCGATGATGTTGAGGACGATCTCGGGGTTGACGTTGCCACAAGTGGGGCAGGCGCTCGTCTCGGCATCGGCGTAGTCGGCTGCTGTCTTGAAATAAGAGATGGCGTCGATGGGGTTGCCATCGAACACGGGATAGCCTCCGCGGTCGAGTAGCCACAGGCGGTCGAAGAGTTTGTAGACATCGCTCGATGGCTGGTGGATGTTGACAACGATGAGGCGTCCCTTCAGCGTCTGTTCCTTCAACAGGTTGATGACCCGCTCGGTGTCGGCCGACGACAATCCCGATGTCGGTTCGTCAAGGAACAGCACGGCGGGTTCGCGTATCAGTTCCAGGGCGATATTCAGTCGCTTGCGCTGTCCGCCGGAGATATATTTATTGATGGCTGAGCCTACTTTCAGGTCCTTGGCCGCGTCGAGCCCTAAATCTTTCAGCGTCTTCATGACGCGGGTGTCCAGCTCGTCGGCCTGCATTCCTTCGAAGCAGAGCCGTGCCGTGAACAGCAGGTTCTCATAGACCGTCAGTTCCTCGATCAGTAAGTCGTCTTGCGGGACGAAGCCAATGAGTGCTTTCGCTTCGGGCTCATCGATGCTATGTCCGTTGATGGTGATTGTGCCCTCCTGCGGCTTGAGCGTGCCGTTGAGAATCGACAGGAGCGTCGACTTGCCTGTTCCCGAGCCTCCCATGATGGCCAGCAACTCGCCGCCCTGCAGGTCGAAGCTCAGGTCGTGCATGCCGTTGTCGCTACCTGGGAAGCGGAAGTTGATGTCGCGTCCGCAGAAAGTGACTCGATGGCGGCTGTTCGCGCCCTCGTGCCGACGCGTGTTTGAGCTGTTCCCCTCCTCATGTGTATCGACGATGGTTGAGTAGTAGACGGGTCGGCCCGTACGCCCTTTCAGCACGCTGCTCTGCAGCCACACTTGATAGGCACCCGAGAGGACGGGGACGTCGTTCAGCGTCACGGTGTCCGTGCCCGTGTAGGTGAACACGAGTTGTCCCGTACGCTCGTCGTACAACGTCTTCAGTTGGCCGTCTGTATCCTCCAGTTGGTGGAGGCGCACGTGCTGCGTGCTGCGTCCTTTGACGAAGTCGATGTAGTCCGTGAATGTCTCGCTGTCGACGCCGAAGCGCTCGGCCATGACGCTGAACATCGGGTGGACGCTATCGCCACGGATTCCGCAGAACTCCAATATACGCAGTAGGAGCATCCAGCCCTCGTGGGCTTGAATCTTGCCTTGCAGGTTCTCGCAAATCTGTGCGACTACGGCCTGCGGATCCAGTTGGTCGGTCAGCTCGTAGGCGCCGCGCATATCGCTGTAGAGGTCGAGATAGTTCTCGACACCTCGCACGCCGAAATGATGACGCAGGTAGCTCGCCAGCATCGTTCGTGCTCGCGACTCATCCACCTGTTCTTCCTTGCCGAACAAGGCGAACAGACTTAGGAAGCTGGAGAGGATGATATCATTCATTTCGTTGTGCTCGTACGCGCGTAGGCGCACGCTACATCACATATTCAGTCGGCAAATGTATAGATTTATTCTGACCCGACCATCAGTCTTCAAGTTAAAAAATCTGAAACGCCCCCTTTTTTCAGTTCATCGACACGTCGACTGTCGAGGGCGACAGTTGGGAACGTGAAGGGCGGCGAGCTTCTCCACGTCTAAACGCGTTGGCGAACAGGTTAGGAGGAAAGACTTGAAAGATCAGGATGAATTCAGCTTTTTATCAGGATAAAAATGGTTTTTTGTCAGGATGTTGAAGGTGGATTACCATGGTGGTCCACCTCGTCCGACCGTATGTAAAAGGCGATACGTCCGTATGTGTAGGGCGACGCGTCCGTATGTGTAAGGCGATGCGTCCGTATGTGTAAGGCGATGCGACCGTATGTGTAGGGCGATGCGACCATATGTGTAGGGCGATGCGACCATATGTGTGGGTCGATGCGACCACTCGTTAGTTCTTGAGCCGACAGGCAGTGAAGGCGAAACGCAGGTCGGCGCTGATGGCCGTCATGAAGTGAAAGCGTGGATGGAGGAGGGGGTAGGCAGATGCGTCTTCATCGCTGAAGGGAAGAATGGATGGGAGCTGTTTGAGAATGAGCGAATTGGCACTGTCGTGGCTGAGACCTGTGAGGGCACTCGGCTGAAGGCCGATGAGGAGAGATGGGAGGTCGTCGGTCAGTCCTGTCCCCAAGCATTTGAACGCCGCTTCCTTCATCGTCCACAGACAGGTGAAGACGCGCTCGGGATGCTCGGCTTCGCGAATAGCCTGTTGCTCGGCAGGGCTCATCGTCAGCGGCAGCAACTGAGGGTCGTAGGCGCTGATGGCTTCGACGTCGATGCCAACAGGAAAGCTGTCGATGACACAGGCGGCGGCTTCTGCGCAATGGCTGAGATTGAAGTGGATCTCAGAGTGGGGGAGGGGAGTGGATGGTAAGAAAGCGCTGATGAAAGGTTTGCCCTGCGGGCCGAAGTCGAAGACAGGCTTCTCCTTGATGCCGTACTCCTCCTGCAAACCTCTGCACAGCAACAGGTAAGCAGCTGCTCCGGCACGTTGGTCTGCCTTGCGACGATAGCGCTGTAGATGGTCGCGCCGCTGGGGCGAGAGCAGGGGCCACGCTGCAGCGAGGTCGATTTCGTTTATATGTTCATTAAAGTAAATCAATCCCTGAATCAATCATGATTATAGGCTGCAAAGTTAGTTTTTTTTTGCAAAAGCCCTCGTCTTGTACGAATTTATTTAAAAAAGTCCAATAAAAAAGTGCTTTTATGAGTTTTGTTTCGAGTAAAAAGAGTATCTTTGTGCCATAAAAGAGGTCACTCTCTACCTTCGGCACGTGAAAACCTTATCGAAAATAGTGCAATCGTTCAGGGAACATTCAAGTCTCTATGTCATCCTGACAGCGGCCGTGTTGCTGGAATTGATTTCCGGCATACAGTATTATTATACCCACGGGCTGCTCGAGAAGGAGTTGGAGAGCCATGCCGAGAACGAACTGACGATGAAGGCCATCCTCATCAAGAGTACGCTCAATGCCGCAGAGAGCATTGTCAGCGATCACCTCTGGGATATACATCGTCACCTCGCGTCGCCCGATTCGTTGTTCAACGTCGCCAGCCGCCTCACGAAGGCTCATCCGCAGTTCATCAGCTCAGCCATCGCATTGCGACCTCATTATTACCCTGGCAAGGGCCGTCTTTTCGAGCCGTGGGCCCGGCGAGTCGGTGATTCGCTGCGTGTCGAGCAGATAGGCGGCGATGATCACGACTACACCACCTTCGAGTTCTACGAGCGTGTGGTGGAGCATGACAGCGCTGCTTGGACCGCCCCTTATATCGACGAGAAAGGAAGTGGCGGCCTGATTACCACCTACGCCATTCCGCTTCACGATGCCAGTGGCGAGTGTATAGGTGTCGTAGGAGCCGATGTAGACCTGAGTTGGATGGGCGATACGCTCAACAACCGCAATAAATATCCGTCGTCGTTCGCCCTCCTGCTGACCGAAGACGGCCAGCTGATCGCTGGCCCCAGTCCATCGAAAGTCAAGTCTGAAGAGGTGGAAGCTATCGTGGCTGCCGTCAACGACAGCTCTATTTCGCGCTGCCTGAGCAGTAGCGGTCGCACCACAGTCATTGAATTCACGCCTCGCGTGACCGACAGGGATGCCAGCGTCTTCTATGCCAATATGAGGGGGAAGCCCCATTGGCAGCTCGTATCAGTCAATTACGACGATGAGGTCTACGCCCACCTCAACCGTATGCGTCTGAACATCCTCATGCTGACGCTCGTAGGTCTATTGCTGCTCGGCTATATCCTCTATCGCTCGGTAGCCAATCTCAATCGGTTGCATGAAGCTTCGGAGGAGCAGACTCGCATCAACGGCGAACTGCGCATCGCCAAGAATATTCAGCAGGAGATGTTGCCCGAGTACAATCCGAACTACCCCAACCGGCGTGACCTTGACGTTTTCGGCATGCTTGAGCCGGCTAAGCAAGTGGGTGGCGACTTGTATGATTGTTTCGTCCG
The DNA here is from genome assembly GCA_017429525.1 of Bacteroidaceae bacterium. GTDB lineage: Bacteria > Bacteroidota > Bacteroidia > Bacteroidales > Bacteroidaceae > Physcousia. The sequence continues at coordinate 25,303 of JAFROT010000001.1, forward strand.
CGACGAGAAGCTGTTCTTCTGCATCGGCGACGTCTCGGGCAAGGGCATGCCTTCAGCCCTCGTGATGGCTGTGACGCATGCACTCTTCCGCTCGGCTGCCACTCATGAGACCAATCCATCGCGCATCATGAAGACGCTGAACGCCTCGCTCAGCGAAGGCAATGAGTCGAATATGTTCGTGACCTTCTTCACGGGCGTGCTCGACCTGCCTACGGGCCGTCTGCGCTACTGCAATGGCGGCCACGACTGTCCCTATATCATTCATGGCGCTGACGTACACGAACTTCCTGCCGTAGCCAATCTTCCGCTTGGTCTCTTCGGCGACTTTGATTATCAGGTGCAGGATGATAAACTGCCGCCTGGCGCGATGCTGTTCCTTTACACCGACGGCCTCACCGAGGCTCGCAGCTCGCAACGCGAACTCTTCGGCGATAAGCGTGTGCGCGAGACCCTCGAAAGTTTAGCCTCCGATGGCTTGACGGCAGAGCGATTGTCAAAGAATATGAATGAGAGCGTGCGCGTGTTTGTAGGCGATGCTGAGCAGAGCGACGACCTGACGATGCTGGCTATTCGCTATACCCCCGAGGCTGAACGTTCGCTTCTGCACGAGTCGCTCGCCCTTACCAATAACGTCAGCGAGGTCGATCGTCTGAGTAGGTTCGTGAAAGCTTTCACCGAGCGCATAGGCTTGGATAAGACCTTGGCTTCGAGCCTACGTTTGGCCATCGAAGAGGCTGTCGTCAACGTGATGAACTACGCCTATCCCAAGGAGACGACTGGAACAATCGACCTGGAGGCTGACATCATGGTCCCGCCTTCGGCCGACGGCGCAGGGCAGCAATACCTATGTGTTAAGATTATTGACAGCGGCGTCGCCTTCGATCCCACCGAAGCGGCTGAGGCCGACACCACCCTCTCGGCTGAAGACCGCCCCATCGGCGGACTTGGCATCTTCCTCGTGCGCGAGTTGATGGATTCAATCAACTATGAACGCGAGGATGGCCGCAACATCCTGACGATGAAAAAGAGCGTAAATATAAACTTAAAAACTGATAATGACAAATGAAAACATCCATCCTTGAGCAAGACGGCTTCATCGTAGCCGTACTCGAAGGCGAACTCGATACTGCTGCCGCACAGGAAGTGGAGAACGCCCTGCAACCCTTGTTTACCAACAATGATAGGGACATCCTTTTCGACTGTTCCCGCCTCGACTATATCGCCTCGAGCGGATTGCGCATCCTGCTGAGCATCCTGAAGAATGCAAAAGCCAATGGACACAAGGTCGTTCTCAAAGACGTCAACGACGAAATCAAGAACGTGTTTAAACTGACCGGTTTCATCAGTCTGTTTGACTTTGAGTAGAGCCGTGATTAGTCCTTCTGTCGTGAAACCATTTTCACGCAGGAAACATCCTGATTGATTGTGTAGAATATAAATTCATCTGTAAGTCACAGCGAAGGTACGATGAGAATTCAATGTATACAAGCGTTTCTTGTCGCAGCGATAGCTGCGATGACAGCCAAGGCCAATTCCTCGCCGGAAACGGCCGACAGCACGGCCAAGGAGAACACACTGAACGTGGACGCGCAGTTCCTCTCGCGCGGGGAATATCGTAAGGGCGGACTGCCGGAGAACTCGAACAGCAAAGATGAGGACTTCGCGGCTTTCCTGATGGAACGTACGCGTCTCATTATAGGCTACGAACGTCCTTACCTCGATGCCAAGATCAGCATACAACATTCCGGCGTATGGGGGCAATCGGGCAAAGGCACCGTGAACCTCTATGAGACCTATGTGCAGCTGAAGGCTCCCATAGGACTGTTTGCCAAAATCGGCAGACAGGAATTGGCTTACGATAACGAGCGCATCATCGGTAGTGACGACTGGGCGATGGCTGCCTCGTCGCACGATGTCGGCAAGTTCGGATACGAGGGCCATGGTCACAAGGTGCACCTCATCTTAGGTTTCAACCAAAACGCCGAGAACACCAACGGCGGAACCTTCTATCAGGACGGCGCACAGCCCTACAAGTCGATGCAGACGCTATGGTACCACTATGACGTGCCACGCGCCAATCTGGGCGTGTCGTTGCTGTCGATGAACCTTGGCGTGCAGAACGATGAACCCCGTCGGACACACTTCCAGCATCTGGCTGGCACCTACCTGTTGTGGACGCCGAAGTCATGGTTGTTCGAAGGCTCTTATTATCGGCAGTTCGGGCGTTCTGAGCACAATCTGCCCATCAAGGCTTGGATGGCAAGTCTCAAGATGAAATACACCTTAAATCCGCAATGGTGCTTCACTATGGGCTACGACTACCTCAGCGGTGATGAATTCTACTACGTCCGTGGTCAGGGACAGGCTGGTCTGGTCAGGCACAAGGAGATGAGGGGGTTCAGCACCCTCTATGGCTCTCACCACCAGTTCTATGGCGCTATGGACTTCTTCTATCTCAGCGCCTATGCCGACGGCTTCTCGCCAGGCCTGCAGAACCTCTACGCGGGCGTCGACTACTCACCGATTAAGGGACTCACATTCAATGCCACCTACCATTACTTGGCTACTACCGTAAGCTTGGAGGATTTCAATCGTTCGCTCGGACATGAGTTCGAATTGACGGCCAACTATAAGTTCAAGCCATGGGGAAAACTTTCTGCAGGTTATACGCTGATGGTCGGTACCGATACGATGAAAGAGCTGAAACGAACCTCTGACTCTGGTCGCCTCCAGTGGGTCTGGCTCTCGCTGAACGTCACTCCCCGATTCTTCTCGGCAAAATGGTGATATAGGCAATTCTTACCAATTCCTTCTTTATCCGTAGACATTAATTCAATTCTTTGGACATGAAAAGTTCTGCTCCCCTCTCACAATCGCAAAACGGACTTTACGTCGAGTGTATCAGCCGCACAGGCGAGGTCTGCTACAACCTACCTTATATATATGTATTGGATCATAGCCTTGATGCCGACCGCCTGTGTCGCGCCATCGAGACCGCTGTTATGGCTCATCCTACGCTCTTCACACGCATCAGCGTTGATGATACGGGCGAACCGCGTCAGTCGATAGAGCCTGAAGCCACGTTCTCGATTACCGTTGAGCGGGTTGCCGATTTCGAGCAGGTCAAGTCGCAGCTGGTCCTTCCTTTCGACATCCTCAGCGACCGCCTTTTCCGCATGCGCCTGTTCGATGACGGCATTCACTACTATCTCTTCATCGACTATCACCACCTCATTGTAGACGGCACTTCGATGACGTTGATGCTCAACGACATCGACAGCGCCTATCACGGTCGTCATCTTGAGCCCGAAATGCGTTCGCTGGCTCAGCAAGTGGAGGTGGAGCAGGCCGCTCGTGAGAGCGAAGCCTACGACGAGGGCAAGCGCTGGTATGCGCAGCACTTCGACTGCGCCGACACGTTCACCCAGCTGCTGCCCGACCTCGAGGAGCCCGAACGGCGCGAGGACAACCTCGTGCGGGTGCTCAGCGTGCGCCCGGCTGCCGTCGATGATTTCTGCCATCGCACGGGCATCTTCCGCAGCACTCTCTTCACAGCTGCCTACGCTTACCTCCTGGCTAAGTTCAACAACGAACAGGAGTCGCTCTTCACCACCGTCTTCAACGGCCGCAAGGACAAAGCCCTCAGCCGCACCGTAGGAATGTTCGTGAAGACGCTCCCCGTCTATTCCAAGTTCGATGCCCAGACATCCGTGCTCTCTTTCCTGCAGGCCGCGCAGGAGCAGATGAGCGGCTGCCGCGACCACGACGCCTATTCCTATTCCGACATAGTTCATGACCTGGGCCTGCAGAGCAATTCGATGTTCGCATGGCACGGCACGCTCTTCTCCAATGAGCAGATGGGCGGGCGCCCTATGCAGACCGTGCGACTGGGCAACAGCACCCTCGATGCTTCGCTCTACCTCAAGGCCTTCATCTACGATGGCGCTTACCACGTCAAGGCGGAATACAACGCCAACGAATACTCCGCCGCGCTCATATCACAGCTGCTCGAGAGCTACGAGGCCGTCGTCGAAGGATTCCTCTGTCATGATCTCTTGAGCGATGTTGACATCACCACGGCAGCGCAGATCGACTCTCTCGATGCCTTCAACCAGACCGACGTCGCCTACGACGACAGCCAGACAATAGTCTCGCTCTTCCGCCGGCAGGCCGCCGCAACGCCCTCTGCCATGGCCTTGGTCTATGAGGACCGCCGCTTCACTTACGCCGAGGTCGATGACCTCAGCGACCGCATCGCAGCGGCCATTGCTGCGCGCGGCCTCGCGGCCGAGGACGTCGTGTCGGTGCTCATCCCTCGCTGCGAATGGATGGCAATAGCCTCGCTCGGCGTGCTTAAAGCCGGATGTGCCTATCAGCCCCTCGACCCGTCGTACCCCACAGAGCGCCTCAACTTCATGATGAAGGATGCCGGAGTCAAGCTGCTTATTGCCGATGCCGACCTCCGCCATCTTGTTGATGAGTATGAGGGCGAAGTGCTGCTGACCAGCGCCCTCGCGTCGCTGCCACCGGCTGGCGATCTGTCGGCCATAGAGCCGCCCACGCCTGCGTCGCTCTTCATCCTCCTCTATACGTCCGGCTCCACGGGCGTGCCCAAGGGCTGTCAGCTCACGCACGCCAACCTCGTGGCCTTCTGCCACTGGTACCAGCGTTTCTATCAGCTGAAGCCGGAGCACCGTGTCGCAGCTTATGCCAGCTATGGCTTCGATGCCAACATGATGGATATGTATCCCGCCCTCACTTGCGGCGCTTGTGTCTACATCATCCCCGAAGAGCTGCGCCTGGACCTCATCGCGCTCAATGAATACTTCGAGCGCGAGCACATCACACATGCGTTCATGACCACTCAGGTGGGCTATCAGTTTGCCACCAGCATCGAGAACCACACCCTGCTGCATCTCTCTACGGGCGGCGAGAAGCTGGCATCGCTAACCCCGCCCGAGGGCTACCATTTCAACAATCTTTATGGCCCTACGGAATCTACTGTCTGCGTGACCGCCTATTTCGTTGACAGGAAGTTGAAAGAGATTCCCATCGGCCGACAGCTCGACAACCTGCGCATCTACATCGTAGATCCGCAAGGCCACCGTCTGCCCATTGGCGCTGCCGGCGAGCTATGGGTAAGCGGGCCTCAAGTCAGTCGCGGTTATCTCAACCGCCCCGAGAAGACAGCTGAGGTCTACATCCCAAACCCCTTCGTGAGCGAAGAACCGGAATCCCTGCGCCTGAAATATGCACGCGTATATCGCACAGGCGACATCGTTCGTTTTCTGCCCTCGGGCGACGTGCAGTTCGTAGGCCGTCGCGACGGGCAGGTGAAGATTCGAGGCTTCCGCATCGAGCTGAAGGAGGTGGAGGCCATCATTCGCGAGTTCCCCGGAATCAAGGACGCTACGGTGCAGGCCTTCGAAGAGGACGGCGGCGGCAAGTTCATTGCGGCTTACGTAGTCAGCGACAGCACCGTTGACATCGAGGCCCTCAACCAATTCATCCTCGACGAGAAGCCCCCGTATATGGTCCCTGCCGTAACTATGCAGATTGATTCAATACCTCTGAATCAGAACCAGAAAGTCAACAAGCGGGCCCTGCCCAAGCCTGAGAAGAAGGCCGCAGCGGTCGAGGAGAGCAATGTCCCGATGAACGTCCTCGAGCAGGAACTGCATTCGCTGATTGCCGGCATTGTCAACACCAAGGATTTCGGTGTCACCACCATCCTTGGTTATGCCGGTCTGACGTCGATCTCGTCGATCAAGCTGGCCGTTCAGATCAACAAGCGCTATGGCGTGGCGCTCGACTCGAAGTCGCTCGTAAAGACGGGCACGCTCCAGTCCATCGAGAATGCCATACTCGCCAATCTGCTGGCACACAAGGAAGATGCCCCATGCACGCCCGACAGCAGTGGCGGCGCTGAGCCCGTGGCAACCACTACGGCTCCGCTCTCCTATGCCCAGACGGGCGTCTATTTCGAATGCCTGAAAGACCCGGCTTCGACTATTTACAACATCCCTTATCTCCTCACCTTCCCCGAAGGAGTGGAGGCACAGCAGCTGGCCGACGTCGTCAGGCGCGCCATAGTGGCTCATCCTGAGCTCAGCGTGCATTTCACTACACAGGGTGATGCCATTGTTCAGACCACCGACGACGCAGTGCCCGTCGGAGTGTCGGTGGCTCAGATGACCGACGAACAGCTCCAGCACTATAAGAATGAGTTCGTGCGCCCGTTCAACCTTCAGAAGGCGCCCCTCTACCGCGCCGAGGTAGTGCAGACAGAGAGTGCCGTGCACCTGTTGCTCGACGTACACCACCTCGTCTTCGACGGCGGCTCGGCCGACCTCTTCATACGTGAGATATGCTCCGCCCTCGAAGGCGCAGCCATCGAGCGTGAGGGCTACACCTATTTCAATTTCGTGGCCGATCAGCAGGCCGCCGAGCAGAGCGACGATTTCAGCGCTGCACAGCAGTTCTTCGCCGAACGGCTGGCCACCTGCGAAGGCGCCAGCGAGATCCCGACCGACCTGCCGAAGACCGACCAACAAGGCTTCATCGGCGAGGCCGTCTGCCTGCCCGACTTCGAGCGCGCCGCAGCCTTTTGCCGTCAGCAGGAGATCACGCCCGCGCATCTCTTCCTTGCTGCCACGGCCTACGTCGTCGCACGCTACACCAACAACCGCGAGGTCTATCTCTGCACCGTCAGCAGCGGCCGTTCCAACCTCCGCATTGCCGACACGGTAGGTATGTTTGTCAATACGCTTGCCCTCGGCCTCTCAATCGACGACGTGAGCGTAGGGCAGTTCCTAAAGCAGGTCAGCCAGACCTTCGACACCACATTGCGCCATGAGGACTATCCCTTCGCACGCATCGCCAGCGACTACGGTTTCCGTCCGGCCATCGCTTATGCCTATCAGGTGGGCGTCCTCTCGGAATATAAAGTTGGAGGCAAGCCCCTTGCTCACGAACTCCTGGAACTGAACGTTCCCAAGTTTAAGATCAACATTAAGATAGAGTCGCGCGGTGTTGTCGTGCAGTACGACGATTCGCTCTACAGCGCCCGTCTGGCCGAAGCGCTGGCCGAGAGCATCGTGGCTGTGGCCGACCGCATGACTGCCCAGGCCGACACTCGTGTGCGCCAGCTTTCGATCGTCAGCCCGCGTCAGGAAGAGGAACTCAGCCACCTGCGCCAGACGGCCACTGGCGAGGCACCCTTCCGCTTCTTCCACGAATGTATTCATCATTTCGCTGTAAAGCTGCCCGAGCGCGATGCTCTCGTCGCTGTTGATGCCACCTACTCATATCTCGAGATGGATGCCATCACCGACCGCATCGCAGCAGCCCTGCGCCAGCGCGGAGTCGGCGACGGCGATCGTGTCGCCCTCTTGCTGCCGCGCACCAGTCGCCTCATCCTCGCGCTCTTCGGTGTGCTCAAGGCCGGAGCCGCCTACATCCCGTGCGACCCCGAATACCCGGCCGACCGTGTCCGGCTGATCCTCGACGACAGCGAAGCCCGCTACGTCATTACCACGGCTGATCGTCTCGACGCCGTCTCGCCCGAGAAAGCTATCGACGTGGAAGAGCTCATAAACTCTCCGCTCGGCTTTGCCGCTTCGCCTAGCGAAGAACCCTCAACCCTCCGCTCTCAACCCTCAATCACCCCCGACGACCTCGCCTACCTCATCTACACTTCAGGTTCCACAGGGCGGCCCAAGGGCGTGATGCTGCACCACCGCGGCATCTGCAACTATCTCTATGGTCATCCGGCTAACGTCTTCGCCAACGCCGTGCTTACCGATGCCGACCGCGTCCTCAGCGTCACGACCATCTCGTTTGATGCTGCCTTGCAAGATATCGGTATGGCCTACTTCAACGGCAAGACGCTCGTAGTGGCCACCGAGGAGCAGGCCAATAACCCGCTCGACTTGGCGCGCCTCATCCAGGAGCAGCACATCACGATGGTCTCTGGGACGCCGTCGCGCTGGCAGACGTGGCTGACGAGCGACGACTTCTGTCATGCCATAGCCGGCGTGCGCATCTGCCGTGCCGGCGGCGAGAAGTTCTCCGACCAGCTGCTGCAGCAGTTGCGCAACGTCACGCGCGCGCGAATATTTAATTGTTACGGCCCCACAGAGATTACCGTGGCCTCGAACAATGCGGAACTGACGCATGCCGAAATCGTCACCGTAGGTCGCCCGCAGCTCAACGTCCGCGAGTTCATCGTCGACAGCGATGGCAACGAGTTGCCTGTAGGCGTCGTCGGTGAGCTCTACATAGGCGGTCGCGGTGTGGCTCATGGCTACAACAACCTCGACGAGATGACCCGCGAGCGCTTTATCGACTACCATGGTGTACGCATCTATCGCTCAGGCGACTACGCCCGATGGCTGCCCGATGGCAATGTAGTCATCCTCGGCCGCACCGACCACCAGATCAAGCTCCGCGGCCTCCGCATCGAGTTGGGCGAGATCGAGAACGTAATGCTCAAGGTAGATGGCATCGACAAAGTCGTCATCCTCATCCGCAAGCTCGGCGGCAAGGAGCACCTCTGCGCCTACTACACTGCCGACCGCGAGATAGCCCCCGATGCCCTCAAGGCCGAAATCTCAAAGAGCCTCACGCAATATATGGTGCCGACGGCCTACCTCCAGCTCCCGGCCATGCCAATGACGCCCAACGGCAAGACCGACGTCAAGGCACTGCCCGAGCCACAGCTGGCCGTCACCTCAGCCTATGAGGCTCCGCAGAACGCCACCGAGCAGACCTTCTGCGACATCTTCGCCTCCATCCTACAGATGGATAAGGTCGGCGCCACCGACAACTTCTTCGAGCTGGGCGGCACGTCGCTCGTCGTCACCCGCGTCATCATCGAGGCCGACAAAGCCGGGCTCCATGTGGCCTACGGCGATGTCTTCGCCAACCCGACACCACGCGCTTTGGCGCGCCTCATCACGGGCGAGAGCGCTACCGATGTTCCTGACGAGGTGAGCGGCTTCGACTACACGGCCATCAACAACGCCCTGGCCGCCAACACCCTCACCGCCTTCCGCAGCGGCGAGCGTCAGCAGTTGGGCAACGTCCTGCTCACCGGTGCCACCGGCTACTTAGGCATTCACATCCTGCGCGAGCTCATCGACTCCGACGCCCCCAACATCTACTGTCTCGTGCGTGGCAAGAGCGAGGACGCTGCCGAGCGACGCCTGCGTACGCTGCTCTACTACTACTTCGCCGAGGCCTTCAAGCCTCTCTTCGGCACGCGCCTCCACGTTGTCCTTGGTGATGTCACCAGCGACTTCGGCGAGGGCCTCGACGTGGACACTGTCATCAACTGTGCTGCAATCGTCAAGCACTTCAGCGAGGGCACCGAGATTGAAGACGTCAACATAGGCGGCGCTCGCCGTTGCGTCGATTTCTGCCTCCGTACCGGCGCTCGCCTGATCCATATCTCTACGGCCAGCACGCGAGGCCTCTGGGTCGGCGAACCGAAGGATGAGATCTTCACCGAGCAGCGTCTCTACATGGGTCAGTACCTTGGCAATAAGTATATCTATTCGAAGTTCATGGCCGAGCGCCTCATCCTCGATGCCGTGGCCCTGCACGGCCTCCATGCCAAGATTATGCGTGTAGGTAACCTCGCTGCCCGCTCTACCGACGGCGAGTTCCAGGCTAACTTCTCCACCAACTCGTTCATGGGCCGCATCAAGGTCTACAATATGTTGGGCTGCTGCCCCTACGCCATGCGCAACAAGCGCGTGGAGTTCTCGCCCATCAACGAGGTGGCGCGCGCCATACTCCTGCTGGCCACGACGCCTGCGGCCTGCTGCGTCTTCCATCCTTATAATATCCACACGCAGTTCCTCGGCGACGTCCTCGAAGGTCTCACCTCAGTGGGCGATGGCGTCCGCTTCGTGGAGCAAGAGGAGTTCGCTGCCGCTATGGAGGCTGCAAAGGACGACCCGCAGAAGGCTCGCCAGATGTCTGCGCTCTTGGCGTATCAGGATATGGCCCATGGGCAGAAGACGACCGACGTCAACCGCGACAACGACTACACGACTCAGGTGCTCTACCGCCTCGGTTTCGCTTGGTCGCCCACGTCGTGGGACTACGTCGAGCGTATGCTTACCGCCATCGGCGGCTTCGGCTTCTTCGAATAAAGCAGAATAATTTGCAACACTATCACAACCCATACAGATATGAAAACCATAGAACTTGCTGAGGCCAAACGCCTCGTCGCTGAAGGCGGGCGCCTTCCCGACGCCGAACGCCGTCAGCTGCAGCAACAGCGCCTGCACGAGCTGGTGGCCTACGTTCGCGAGCACTCCCCATATTTCGCACGCCATTATGCCAATGTGCCTGCTGACTTCCGCCTCTCCGACCTGCCGCCGACAGAGAAGCCTACGCTCCTGGCCAACTACGACGACTGGGTGACCGACCGCCGCATTCACCTGGCCGACGTGCTCGAGTATGTCAACCGCGATGCCTCAAAGGACCAGAGCCGCTTCCTCGGCGACTACACGGCCCTGCGCACCTCGGGCTCTACGGGCAACCCCCTGCCCATGGTCCGCGACGACTATCACAACAAGATTCACGGACAGCTCATCGGGCAGCGCCTGCTCGAAGGCGCAAATGCCGATGCCATGGACATCTCAAAGCATAGGCGCGCATCGCTCATTCACCTCTCAAACGGAGCTTCGAGCTACGGAGCCTTCCTGCGCATGAAAGCCGCCCACCCCGAGTGTGCCGACAACCTGCTCGGCATCTCGGTCCTCGAGTCGGTAGATTCCATTGTAGAGAAGCTCAATGCTTTCCAGCCCGAGACCATGGCCGGCTATCCGTCGATGATGGTGCGGCTGGCCGTGGAGCAACTGCAGGGGCGCCTGCATCTCTCGCTCAAGCATCTGGCCACTTCTGCCGAGATGCTCAGCGAGGAGAACTTCCACCTGCTGCGCGAGGCCTTCCAATGCCCCGTCGCCAACAACTACTGCATGACCGAGGGCGGCGAGATCGCCATGACCCACAATTGCCCGCATCTCCATATCAACGACGACTGGGTAATCGTGGAGCCTATCGACAAGGACGGCAACCTCATCACCGACCCCGACCAGTGGTCAGATGCCATCCTCGTCACCGACCTGAGCAACTTCGTGCAGCCCATCATCCGCTACCGCGTCGGCGATGTCGTACGCGTGCGCCCCTCGACTTACGACTGTAGCCCGCTGCCCATCCTGCAGATCCAGGGTCGCAGCTTCGACAACTACACCATCTGCGGCCAGACGTTCAACGTCGTAGGTATTTTTGCCAAGGCAGAGGTGTGGCCCGACCTGCAGCGCTTTCAGTTTGTCCAGACCGACAACTCCACCATCCAGGTGCGTGGCGTCTGCAAGACATCTCCCGCCGAGGTGTTACCGTCGCTCTGCGACCGCCTCAAGGCGTTCCTGGCCGAGGAGGGCTGTCCCGATGCCCGCTTCACGTGGTCGGCCGAGCCGCTCATCCACAATGAGCGTGGCGGCAAGATACCTCTCTATGTCAAACTTTAACCTTTACCCCTCTCTGCAATGAACAACGAGGAACGGCAGAAACTGACGACCCTCTTTTGGCGATATCTGTGGTCGAGCATTCTCATCACACTCTCGGGATGCCTCGGTAACGTCGTCGATGGTATAATCGTAGGTAAGCTGATAGGAGCCGACGGCGTCAGCGCTATCAACCTGTCAAAGCCCGTCGTGCAGCTTATGATGACGTTGAGTCTGCTCCTTGCTGCCGGCGGTAGTATGCTCGTGGGGTTTGCCATTGGCAAGAAAGACTTCGCAAGAGCACGCTACGTCTACACTCACTCCGTCATTAGCAATCTCGTCATCAGTTTCATCTTCACGGTCGTAGGGCTCGTGGCGCCCATGGCCGTCGCTGCGCTCCTTTGCGACAACCCCCACCTGCTGCAGCCCACGCTGGAATACCTGCGGCCGATGCTCTATGGTGCCCCGGCCTACATGATGATGTGGACCATCAGCGTCATGATCAGCACCGATGGCAGTCCGCGCCTGGCATCGCTGGCCATCATCGTCGATAATGCCGTAAACCTCGGGCTCGACCTCGTCTTCATCCAACTGTGCGGATGGGGTATTGCAGGCTCCTCGGCAGCGACCGTCGTAGGTCATCTGGTGGGCATAGCTATCATGCTCTACCACTACCGGAGCGCCGACTGCAACCTGCGCTTCTCGTTTCGCCACGATGCGCCGGAGGGACTCAACATCATCTCGCAGGGAGCGCCGCTGGCACTGGCCTCCGTGTGTCTCACCGTGCTTCTCTTCACCTCCAACAGCATCGTGCTCAGCACCCTCGGGCGCAACGGCATCTTCGTCTTCGCAGTGTGTATGAACCTGCTGCAGGTCTACAACCTCTTCGTGGCAGGCACTTGCCGCACGCTGCAATCGCTCGGCGCCATTCAAGCTGGCATGGGCGATGGCGAGGCGTTCGGCCTCGTGTTGCGCAAATCATTTGGTTTTATCACCGTGGCCATGGCCGTCATCTGCCTGCTTACGTTCGTATTCCCTTCGACCATAGCACACCTCTTCGGAGCCACTGACGAGGCCGTCGTCGCAGAGTGCTGCCGCGCCCTGCGCATCTTCGCCCTGAGCTTCATTCCTTTCAGCTATATCTACGTGCTGATGATCGTCTACAAACTCTACGGCCAGCACCGCATGGCGCTCTTCATCTCTGTGGCACTCTCGCTAACGGTCATCCCCGTGCTGTGGCTCATGGCCCGCACGGCCCCCGGCGCTCTCTGGTACAGCTACCTCATTGCTTACCTCATTGAGGCCGCGCTCATCTTCTTCCTCCATCGGATGTGGAAGATACAATTTGTTATCAAGAACTAACGACTCGTTCTACAGATAAGTTACCAAATTTATCCTGATAAGTTGACGATTTTATCAGGATAAATTTGTAATTCTATCAGAATAAAGTCAGAAGCCAGTTCAGATTAGTAGCAACGAGATTTAGCCGACGATCCATTTGCCCACCTTTGAAATGCGTTGGACGAGTGAGCAGGCGATAGCTGCGATGGCGAAGGTAGTGATAGCTGTAAGTAGGATTTCCGTTGGCGTTGTCCAGAAACCTATGCATCCTCCATCGCCCGTCCCTAACCACTCGCGGAAGAAACCGCTGACATAGACAAGCACAATCATATGGCAGAGGTACATGCCATAACTGGCTTTCGAGACTGGCACAATCACATGACTATAGAATGTTCCAAGGCACGTCCCGTTTTGTTTGTCGCGATTGCATCGCGACTCCGCTGCACTGCCAATCTTACGGAAAAGCAGCACCCAGCCGATGGCCATGAGCGCCACGCCTAAGGTGTCGTTGTACCATGGTGTTTCCCAACCGACAGCATAGTCTACCGACCCCTCGATGGGGAAGGTGGCGCTGGTGGCATAAACGCGCGCCAGAAAACCTCCGAAACACAAAGCGAACCCTGCGAGCCACGCCGGGAGACCGATGGCAAACGTACGGCGCCACGTCAGTTGAGGCACGAAGCGACGGAAGTAGAGGCCCAGGAGCAGGTAGCCAATGAAACCGCTAATGTAGTAGAAAGCCCCATAGCCGTTCCAGCTGGCTTCGCCCCATAGTGGGTAGGCTGCGGGATTGGGAATCCCTGTAGGACCATGAATGACAAGGAGCTCGCCTCCTGATGCGGCCTCGCGGACAAACGGGATCAGTAGCGTAAACGCCCACACACCGAGGTAGGCAAGGAGCTCACGACGACCGACGCGCTCGGCCCATGGTGAGAGCAGCGGCATCACAAGGTAGATGCCGACCAGCATATAAACGAACCAGAGATGTCCTGCGGTATAGTTGAAGTTGAAGAGGAGCGCTTGCAGGTTCTTGGCAGGCTCGCCCCAAAGGAAAGCATAGACGAGCGTCCACACGATGAAGGGCACCAGCAGACGCGACATGCGGCGACGGAAGAACGTGCCCGTGGTCGTCTGAACGGGGAATAGCAGATAGCTGGAGGCGATGACGAACAAAGGTACACATGAGCGTACAAAAGAATCGAAGAAAGAAGCCCAGAAAGCATCGCTCGCGGTGAGGATGCGGGCTCCTTCGCCACCCAGGTAGAATGGTTCTGTCGAGTGGACGATCATGACCATTAGGCAGGCTGCTACGCGCAGGTAATCGAGCCATGGGATACGTGTAGGCATAGTCGGGAAGAGAAAAATGGTTTGTGGATGCAAAAATAGCAAAAAAATCGTATGGGGACATATTTTAGTCCTGAAAAGAGCTGCATAAAAGGGATTTTCTGGCAGATTAAGTGTGTTTTTGAAACAGAATGTTTATCTTTGCACCTGAAAATACACTTTTACTTTCTCATTCTTTCATTCTTTATTCGATTATGAGACACTATTTGCTTCTTCTGCTCTCGCTCTGCACCGCTACGGTAGCGTTGGCACAGCGTCCGATGACCGCTCCAAAGGGCGGCAAGGCCATCAGTGATGAACTCATTGGCATTTTCTTTGAAGATATCAGTTCGTCAGCTGATGGCGGCCTCTATGCTGAACTGCTCCAGAACGGCTCCTTCGAGTACAGTCCTGCTGAGCGCGACGGCTGGGGACCGGGCACCGCTTGGCGATTCTCGCGTCCGGGCCATTCACTTGGCTACTTAGAGCCTCGCATGGACAATCCATTGAACGCCAACAATACGACCTACATGCGCATACACATCGAGCGCGTCGGCCACTACTATGATTTTGATGGTTGGACGGGCGTAGGACTGCAGAACGATGGCTTCGACGGTATCACTGTCAAGGCAGGCGAGAAGTATGATTTCTCGGCCTTCATGCGCAATGTTGAAGGTCAGCCGAAGGAGGTGCGCGTCGTTCTGATGGAGCATCAGGGTCGAGGCAAGGCCAAGGTTCTGGCAGAGACTACGCTGAACGTCGCTTCGACCGATTGGACCAAGTTCGAGGCTGTCCTGACACCCGCGGAGTCCTCTGCGCATGCCTCGTTGCAGGTGTTAGTGCTCACCACGGGAGCCCTCGACGTCGATGCACTCTCGCTGATGCCAGAGGACACGTATAAAGGTCATGGCCTGCGCAAGGATCTGGCCGAGGCGCTTGCCGACCTTCAACCTAAATTCATGCGCTTCCCTGGCGGTTGCGTCGTACACGGAGGTGGCGATGGTTTCTGGAACACCTACCGTTGGAAGACCACAATCGGACCGCGTGAGCAGCGTCGACCGCTCAAGAACACTTGGGGCTACCACCAGTCAATGGGCCTCGGCTACTATGAATACTTCCAGTTCTGCGAAGACCTTGGGATGCAACCCCTTCCGATTCTGCCTTGCGGTGTCTCGTGCCAAGGTACGAATGGCGGTTGGGGCATGCGCAATCAGGCACAGGACGTCGTGCCGATGAGCGAGATGGACGAATGGGTTCAGGATGCGCTCGACCTGATCGAATGGGCTAACGGCGACCCCGCCACCTCCAAGTGGGCACGTATGCGCGCCGAGGCTGGACACCCGAAGCCTTTCAATCTCAAATATCTCGGTCTTGGTAACGAAGAGCGCATCTCTCCCGAGTTCGAGGAGCGATTCAAGTATATTTATAATAAGGTGACGGCTGCTCACCCCGAGATTGTCATTGTGGGCACGGCAGGTCCCGGTTCACATCCTGGCAACTACGACTTCGAGAATGGTTGGAAGTTGGCCGTGGAGACGGGCATGCCCATTATGGACGAGCACTATTATGAGCCGCGCGACTATTTCCTCAAGAGCCGTCAGTACGACAACTATCCGCGCGATCGCAAGACGAAGGTCTACCTCGGCGAATATGCAGCCAAGGACAAGAAACTCATTGATGCTCTGGCTGAAGGACTTTATCTGCTGCATGTTGAGCGTAACGGTGACGTCGTTTGCATGACCAGCTACGCACCCCTCTTCGCTCGCAAGGGAGCAACCAATTGGAACCCCGACCTCATCTATTTCGACAACGAGCGTCCCATCCTGACGTGCAGCTACTACGTTCAGCAGATGTTCGGACAGTCAGCAGGTCAGTACTTCTATGGTGACTGCGTTCACTTCGACGGAGATGCCGCTGGCATCGTCCAACCTCAGGAAGGTGTACATTATGGACAGAGCGTTGTCCTCAACACGAAGACGCGCCGCCTCTTCGTGAAGCTCTGCAATGCCAGCGCCGACACGAAACGTGCCGCCATCGACCTCAGCCGCTTCGGCATCAAGAAGCAGGCCGTCAAGACGACTCTCGCGGGACAGCCGGAGGACGAGAACAACTTCGATGCTCAGCCTATCGCTCCACGGCGCGAGACTATTCGTGCCCAGAAGCGCTTCAGCATCGACCTCCAGCCCTACTCATTCGTCATGCTCGAATATCAGCTGTAAGCCCTCAATCCCCCAGCCTTAGTGCTCGCCGAAGAATCGGCGCTTTCCTTCTATCCGTTTCTACATGCAAACATTCAACGAACTCAAAAAGGTCCTGAAGCGAGACAATTCTGCCCTGCCTACAGCGCGTGTCGCACTCGTAGGCGATACCGCGACGCAGTTGTTGGCTACCGCTCTGCGAGGTATGGCTGTGCAACGCGGCTTTCAACTCGAGCTCTTCGAGGCTGAGTACGCACAGGTTGAACGGCAGTTCCTTGATCCAGCGAGTGAACTTAGGGCTTTTGGTGCCGACTATATCGTCCTCTTCCAATCCACTCACAAGTTGGCAGAGCATCACAGCCTACTTGATGCTGATCGACAGGCCGTTCTGGCCGATGATCGTCTGGCTTTTGTTCAGTCGGTGTGCAATGACGAAGCTTTCAGCCGTTCCAAGATGATTTGCTTTAACTATCCCGAGATCGACGACAGCGTCTTCGGGAACTATGCCAATCGGATTGCGACTTCTCTCACGTACCAAGTGCGTCGACTGAACATGATGCTGATGGAACTGAGCCAGGCGCAGTCGAACCTCTTCATCTGCGACCTTGCAGCCTTGCAGAACAAGTTCGGACGTGACTGGCTGTTCGCGCCTAACGTTTATGTGAGCACTGAGATGGTTGTGAGCATCGATGCCTTGCCGTATGTTGCCGCCCGTGTGGTGGACATCATCAGTGCACTGCGTGGACAGGTGAAGAAGTGCCTTATCCTCGACCTCGACAATACGCTCTGGGGCGGTGTTATCGGCGATGATGGCCTCGAAGGTATTCAGCTTGGCCATGGGCTCGGCATTGGAAAAGCATTCAGTGAGTTCCAGCAATGGGTAAAAAAGCTTCGTCAGCGGGGCATTATCATCTGTGTAGCCTCAAAGAACGACGAGGCTACGGCCAAGGAACCTTTCCTTCATCATCCCGATATGGTGCTAAGTCTGGACGATATTGCTGTATTCCAAGCCAATTGGGACACGAAGGTCGACAACATTCGCACCATCCAACACATCCTCAACATCGGGTTCGACTCGATGGTATTCCTTGATGACAATCCCTTTGAACGTGCTATTGTGCGCGAGCATATTGAAGGTATAACAGTGCCTGAACTGCCCGACGACCCTGCTCTCTATCTGGAGTATCTCTACAGCCTCAACCTCTTCGAGACGGCCTCTTACAGTGTGGCTGACAAGGATCGCACTCGTCAGTATCAGGTCGAGGCGCAGCGCGTACAGCTGGCGCGTACCTTCGACAGCGAACAGGCCTTCCTCCACTCCTTGAATATGCGCTCCGTGATTACTGGCTTCACGGCGTTCAACACGCCACGTGTGGCACAGCTCACGCAGCGTAGCAATCAGTTTAATCTACGCACCATTCGCTACACTGAGGCCGACATCGCGGCATTGGCTGCCGACGCCTCTGTGATCGACCTTGCCTTCACCCTCGAAGACCGCTTCGGCGACAACGGGCTGATTGCCGTCGTAGTGATGCGTCCCTTGGACGGCGATACGCTTTTTATTGACTCTTGGCTGATGAGTTGTCGTGTACTGCGTCGTGGCGTGGAGAATTTTGTCTTGAATACGATGGTGGAACGAGCTCGAGCGGCTGGCTATCAACGTCTGATTGGCGAGTACATTCCTACGCCCAAGAACCGCATGGTCGAGCATCATTACGAGTCGCTGGGCTTCCAGCTTATGCCTGCTGATGCCGCTGCAGCCGTTTCTGTGCGTTACGAACTCTCGCTCGATGACTATAGCCCAAAGCCATGCGAAATTGAAGCCGCCAGCTCTGACGGCAATGGTGCTCAATGATAGAGTCGCTGAGCAGATCACGAATTCTCATGATATTTCAACTATGGAAAGAGAAACTATTTACAACAAATTGAATGAAATTTTTGCTGACGTACTGGACCTCGATGAGGTTCAACTGACTGATGATACGACGGCCGACGATATCGAGGAGTGGGACTCTCTGTCGCACATCCAACTTGTCGTTGCCGTAGAGAAAGCATTTGGCATCAAGTTCACTGCTCTCGAAATCATGCGGTGGAAAAATGTCGGAGCCATGGTAGATTCTATTCTGAGCAAGTAGTCCATGGTCATTAATAGCATCACGTTCTGGCTGTTCTTTGCAGCCATGGCGTTGCCCTATTTCCTCTGTTTCAATCAGAAACGGAGTCAGAATGTATGGCTGCTCATCGCCTCCTATGTGTTCTATGGCTGGGCTGACTGGCGCATACTGCCGCTGCTCGTTATCGTGACGGCCGTATATTATGGACTTGGCCTTGCCATCGCCAAAAACAATCATGCCAACCCTCGTCGTGCATCGAGCCTTACTACGCTCGGTGTCGTTTCAGGTGTTGGCATCCTGTTTTATTTCAAGTATTTCGAGTTCTTTGTTCGTGAGATGGCCGGACTTTTTGCTTCATTCGGTCTGCCCGACAGCATTCGAACGCTGCACATTGTCATGCCTATAGGCATCAGTTTCTTCACGTTCAAGCTGATGGGGTATGTCATCGAGGTCCATCGTCAGACCATTCGTCCCACACGCGATGCTGTTCAGTTCGCCACCTTCATCGCGTTCTTCCCTACGATCCTCTCGGGACCTATTGACCGTGCTGAGGCTTTCCTGCCTCAACTTGACGAGGTTCGCCATTGCCGCGTTAGCGATGTCTCCGAAGGCCTGAAGCGAGTGCTATGGGGCTTGTTCTTGAAGGTTTGCATCGCCGACGTCATCGCACCTTGGACCGATGCAGTATTCCTCAACTATCAACATCACAATGCCACAACACTCCTCGTGGCTGCACCTCTTTACCTTATCCAACTCTATACCGATTTCTGCGGTTTCTCGGAGATGGCGATAGGTGTGGCACGTGTCCTGGGATTGCGTGTAGCTGAGAATTTCCAAAGGCCCTTTATGGCCAAGAATGTTGCCGAATATTGGCGGCGTTGGCATATGTCGCTGACCACTTGGATCACCGACTACGTTTTCATGCCCTTGAATATCGCCTGGCGCAACTGTGGACAGTGGGGACTTTACGCTGCAACCCTCACCAACCTTGTCGTCATCGGCGTCTGGCATGGGGCCAACTGGACCTATTTCTGGTTCGGTGTCTACCATGGCCTGCTGCTTTGCATCGTCACGGCTCTCGACAAACGCCGCAAGCGTTTTGAGAAAGCTCATCACTTGAAGAATAACGAGCCCTATATCTGGAGTCGTCGTCTGCTCACGTTCTTTTGCTTTACGCTTGGCTCTGTGCTCTTCCGTGCCACTTCGGTCACCGACTTTATTGGTACACTTGCTCGCCTTGGTCACGGCTTCGGACCTCTCTACACCGAGGAGTTCTCCAGCCTTGTCCTTTGTGCATTCCCTGCTATTACGCTGATGTTCCTGCGTGAATGGGCGGCCGAGTATGGACGCAACATTCATTTTATGCATGCGCGCGACGTTCGTCTGCGCATGGTCTCCATCGTCCTGTTGATCGTCTATATCGTCTATGCCGGACAACTCGAGGGGCAGTCATTCATTTATTTCCAATTCTGAAGCCATGCGAAAACTCTTCATCAAAGCCCTTGTTATTCTTGCCCTTGTGGTCTCATTTGACGTTGTTGTGGGGCTAGTCTCACGGCACATCATCCAAGGACTCTCTGACAAACGTTCGCAGATAGCTACTATCCAACAAGCTTTGCTTCGTAAGCAGGCTGACGTTGTCATCCTCGGTGCTTCGTGTGCCAAATATCACTATGATTCGCGAATCATTGCTGACAGCCTCGATTTGAGCGTCGAGAATACGGGTGTAGGCGGAATGAATATGGTCTACACCGATCTTGTCCTGCAAGCTTTCCTCGAACGCTGCACGCCACGTATCGTGGTCGTTGATATCTATGGCCAGCTTGATCCAGGCGAAGGACGCCTGCCGCGTCTGAAACCGTTCTATGGTATCAGCCGCCCCGTGACGGCCTACTTTGATAGCATCTCTTCGTGGCAGCAGCGTCTGAAACTCTGTAGCGCCCTTTATCGCTACAATGGTACTCTCGACCTTCTGCTTCGTCATTGCTTCAATGCGCCCAACGATAGTCATGGCTTTGCCGAAATGGATGCTATCGATAGATGTATGGACACGGTGGAGGTCCGTCGTTTTCATGCAGATGAATCCAAGCTACCTCATCTGGAGCACGTCGTTAGTCTCTGTCGCGACCATGACATTCAGCTCGTTTTTGTCCTTTCACCTCGTCGCGAACACGATATAAGCCAAGAGCAATGGATAGCCGATCTCTGTCGTAAGCGTGGGATTTTGCTCATCAACGAACTCCATGTGCCCGACTACTACACTGCTCCTGGCTTATTTCATGATGACTCCCACCTTAGCGCGGCAGGGGCTCATCTCTTCTCTCAGCGTGTGGCTGCATGCTTATCTGAACATCTTCGGTAGTGTCAGATTCAAGTATTTGCGTGCGTTCATCCAAGTGTGGCCGCCCGTGGTGTCGAATGCCTCGTGACGTATACCGCGTTCGGTGAAGAAGGCTTCATTTTGCTTCACGGCATCATGAAGGAAATCATCGCTACCGACACCGAACCAGATGAGTGGATAGCGTTGGTTCATACGTGTCGGATTGCCAACGAGGTCACTGAAATGCTGGTTGTAGACCTCATTGGTCAGATAGGCTGCGTAAGCGCAGACGTATGCAAACTTATCCTCGAGCTTGAAGGCTGTATAGAGTGCTTCGCCGCCGCCTCGGGAGAAACCGGCAATGGCACGATGGTTGCGGTCGGTCAGCGTTCGGAAATTCTTTTCAACGTATGGCATCACGCATTGTTGCATCTCTTGCGAGAATATCTCGTAACACTTCGTGGCGGCATCAGAAGAAGGTCGTGGATTGCCTGTATTCATGTTGCCGTAAGGCATCACGACGATCATCTTCTTAGCCTTACCCTCGTGAATCAGATTGTCGAGGATGAAATTCGTTCGCCCAGCCTTGAACCAGGTCTCTTCAGTGTCGGTGGTGCCACTAACCAAGTACAGTACCGGGTACTTTGTTCGCGCACTTGCTTCGTAGTCTGCAGGCGTGTAGACGAGCATTGTGCGCAGTTCCTTCAGCACGCTGGAGTAGTAGGTGCAGTATGTGACCTTACCATGGGGAATGTCGCGTTCGGTGTAAGGCATAGCCTCATTAGGCATCAATAGCAGACTACCCTTGAAGAGCTCATTCGGAAATAGATCTTTGTTGGCGGGGTCGTTTACGGCTTGCCCGTCGACGACGAAGTTGTAAGGATAGATATCGGCAACCTCAGGGTGTACTGTAGCTTTCCACACTTGTTCGTCGTCATCCCAGACCATGGGAACAGTCGGGCCCCATTGTCCATTCAATTGGACTTCTTTGGCCTGAGGCGCGAACAGACGGAAGGTTACATCACCGTTGGCTTTCACTTCAGGCGATTTCACGCTTTCAAACCAGTCCATACTCTGGCGGCGAGGCTTGCGTGGCACGTAAGGCCGCTCGGTAAATGCTTCCATAATGGCTGTTGGCGCAGCTTTGCTGTCGAAGGCGCCCAACTTATATCCGCCAGGCAAGCATTGCGGTTCCCAATAAAAGACGCCACGACAACGACCATTGGTCTGAGTGCGAGCCTCATGGAGAACGCGTGCCAATTCACGACGCCCTTCTTCCATCACCTCGGGATGCGTCTCATCTACCTCATAACCCGTCTCTACAATCATGACGTCGCAGCCATATTTTTGGCTGACGTGGCGGATATTGGCCATGCAGTCGGTGATGATTTGGTCGGCCTTCTTGCTGTATTCTTTCAGATCTTTGGCTTTATTCTCGTTATCGTTCAACGCCCAATAGGGGTAGAGCGACATGCCTATCAGGTCCCATTTGCCTCCATATTTCTTGACAATGTCCAAGTTCCAGTCGTATAGTGATTGCTTGTGCCCGCGGTCGAGGTGTATAATGACTTGCGTCTTGGGTAGTATCTTTTTCACAGCATCGTAGCCTGCACGGATGAAACCCGCGTATTGCTTAGGATTCTTCTCGATATGTCCCATGGGCCACAGCAAGCCGTTTGCCGTCTCGTTACCCACCTGTACCCATCGCGGCTCTATACCATTTTGTTTCAACAGCGTGAGCACTTCGACGGTGTGTTGCTTGACGTCCTTGAGCATCTGCTTATACGAGTGGTCCTTCCAGGCGGCGGGTATTGGCTGCTTGGCTGGATCGGCCCATGAATCGGCATAATGAAAATCAATCATCAGGTCCATGCCCAAAGCCTTCACACGTTGTGCCATTGCCAACACTTGCTCTTTGCCACAATCGCCGCCGCGAGGGTTCACCCAGACACGAAGTCGTATGGCGCTCATTCCATAGTCATTTTTCAGGAGTTCCAGACATTCACGTTCACGACCTTCGCGGTCGTGGAATTGCACGCCTCGCCGTTCTTGTCCAGCCAGGAAACCTACGTCGGCGCCTTTTACAAAATCTTTCTGTGCCTCTTGGCTCTGCATCACCGTTGTCGATGCGAGCATCAGCATGACCAAAATAATTTTTTTCATATCTTTGAAACAATGATTTTTCGATTTGTCAGCTCGTCCGTTCGAGCTTTGCTTTGCATAGAACCTGTCAACTCGTCAACTTGTCAACTTGCCAGCTCCGTTACCGTTTCTTCCAATTCTTGTTTTTGATGGTCCACTGAGGATACATAGTGAGGTCGCCGCCGAGGAACACCGCCTCATGCTCGCTCTTACCCTTCAGCTGCCAGTCCAGCCAAGATGTTACCATGCGCGCATTGGCGCCACCGAGAGGCTGATCGTAGGTGCCTCCATGGCCACTCGTCGTGTTGTCGGCCAGTACCACGGGCACACGTTTAATAGCGTCATAGTCCATCTGTGCATTCTTCCAAGCCACGTCCGTAGTGCCACCAACGAGGTAGAGAATAGGGCCGTGCAGCGACTTCAGCGACTTAGCGCTCGCATCAGCCATCTCCATCTTTCCCATGCCGGCATTCAGGATCAGATACGTCTTCAGTCGTGGGTCGCCAGCGTTGGCTAGCACCTGTGCGCCACCACAAGAATGTCCTGCGGCAGCTATCTTCCCGGTGTCTATCTTCTGATAATAGGGTGATTGGGCATCGGCTGCCTGCTGGCATGCCCAATCCATAGCTTTCTTAACCATTAACGATGGTGTGTGACGCTCCTTCTCGTGCTGGGCAATCATCTGCATCTCGCCGATAGCGATGACTACGTACCCGTGCGATGCCACTTCGATCAGCATCTTCTCGTAGCCAATGCTCGTGTCCATGCAACCGCCATTGGCAAACACCAGCACAGGTAATGCTGAGCGTTCGCGTGCTACGGCCATTCCCAGATTGACAGGGCGGTAGACAACGAAGTCCGTGAGCGTGCGTTCGCGCACAGCTATAGCTGTGTAGGGGCCGCTGCCGCCATATTCGGGGACCTTTATCTGTTCAAAACTTACCGACGGGTCATCGTGATGCAGATGGCGTGCAAAGAAGGCATCCATAGCCGGTCGTGCGAATTCCATCTGCTGGTCGAAAGCCACTCCGTGTTGGCCGTGCACCTTGACGTAGTCGACAGCCGTGCCTGCACGCTGCATCTTCACTACCCAGTCCTCCGTCAGGTTAGGCCTCACGATAGGGTCTTCCCCTCCTTGCAACACAAGGAAAGGCGTCTGGTTGTGTCCTATGTAGCCGATAGGCCACCACTCGGGATGTTGTGCCCATGGGATGTTGGGGTTGCCAATTTCAGTAGGTGGTGCACCACCCGCAGCACAAGCTACGCTGCACGACTGCTCACGCCAAGGGTCGGCGTTGTCTTTGAAGGCAGTGCTCTCGGCCGCAACGCCAGCCATTAGTGAGAGATGTCCGCCAGCCGAGTGGCCGTAGGTGCCGATACGATTAGGGTCAATGCCCAATTCAGCCGCATGTGCTTTCATCCAACGGATGGCACAACGTACATCCTCGATGCAGGCGGGTAGGGGAGCCTCTTGTGTCAGGCGGTAGTTCATGTTAGCCACGACATAGCCTTTCATAGCGTAGTCCACCATCATGGAGCGGTAAACGGCATCGTTCTTCGAGCCAGCGCTCCAACCGCCGCCGTGAATGATGAGAATGGCAGGACGGTCTTTTTGCGGTCCTGTTTGCGGTTGAGCCAAATCCAGAACCGTGCTTGGTCCAACGTCAGTTCGGTAAGGTACATTCTCAGTTACCGTGATACGTCGCTCGTTCTGAGCCATCAGTGCGACTGCTGCTACGACAGCAATGGTGAATGTTGCAATTCTTTTCATGCTATTATAGAGATAGAGTTAGTTGTTGTTCTTCCTGTTTTATTACAGTTGCGTTTACGTTAACTTCATTCGTTTTCGCTGCAAATATAACAATTAATTTCTAAACAGGCTGAAACATTTCAAGTAAAAAACTGATTGAATCCTGATGTTTGGCGTTAAAACGCAAGATTTTGAGACGTCGAATGCACTTTTTGCCCATTCGTCTCCCCTCTAATTGGAAAAACTTTATTACCTTTGCCGACGAAAAGCGGGACGAAGCATGATTCACCTTTAGCGTCTTCTTCCAACTCCATTTCGTCAATCGATTTCAATTAACTCTGATATGAAGCTACATTCGATTCTTCGCACAGCCTTTTTTGCCATTAGTTTGGTGTCCGCCTTCGCTGTTAAGGCACAGCCCGATGCTGGAACGCTCAGCCTCATCCCCAAGGTAGGCATCAGTTCATCCTCAGTCACCAATATCCCAGTCATCCTCGTTAAGGACCCCGACATTACGATCAAGCGCTCTTTCTTCCCCGGTTCCTATATCGGCGCCGACCTCGACTATCAGGTTTCCGACCGCATGGCTGTCAGCGCAGGGCTGGCCTACTCCTATCAGGGGTGCTCTTGGCGTGATTATGAGTCGCGTAATGTTGATATCAAGGACGTCATGATCAAGCTCGGCTATCTTCATCTTCCTCTTACCGCCAGCTTCTATGCCTTCGATAACTTTGCCATTCACACGGGTTTCCAGTTCAGCTACCTCACGCA
This sequence comes from Bacteroidaceae bacterium, assembly GCA_017429525.1. Taxonomy (GTDB): domain Bacteria; phylum Bacteroidota; class Bacteroidia; order Bacteroidales; family Bacteroidaceae; genus Physcousia. The sequence goes on from JAFROT010000001.1 coordinate 50,781, forward strand.
TGCAAAGATGCAGGGTTCCATCTATGATCATGCGCTCTTTGACGCCACTGGCGATAAGACTCCAGCCAAAATTGATGATAACATTCGCGATTACCTCCATCGGCTCGATATCTCAGTCCCCGTCGCAGTATCCTATGAGTTCGATAACCATCTGATTATTTCAGCGCAGTTTAACATCGGCATCACCAAGATTAACAAGAAGTCATTCCTCGTTACCGAGGATATGCGCAATCGCTCTGTCATGCTGACCTTCGGCTATAAGTTCGCCTTGAACGACTAGTCTAACCCTAAACTCTCACTTATCTTTTTTCACTTTCATGTTGACTAAGCCCTGGACGCTCCGCGTAGGTTTTGCCATTGATGGCGTTTTGATTGCCATCGGGCTGTTGCTGACCGTAACGGTCGGGCCTGTCGTGTGGGATGCTTTCGCTTGGCCTGTTAATGGAATTGCGATGGGCGTGTTGGTGGCGCTGCTCGTGATGATGCATGCCCTGCACCGTCGTGTCTACGTCTTTCATTTCCTGTCCACCAACGCAGCTGCCATTCCGGCCATCGCATACGTCGTCGTCCTCACCATCGTGATGGGCCTGACGCGCCAGTCTGCTGAAGGACATGGCCTGCACAATATGCTCACCTTCTGGCCTTTCGTGCTCGCTTATGTCTACCTGACAGTAGTCCTTGGATTGGTCGTGTTGCGTCGCCTTTGCGCCTTTAAGCCTTCGCAGTGGCGCCGTGATATTCCTTTCCTGCTGAATCACCTTGGCCTTTTCCTGACGCTCACTACTGCTACCCTCGGCAATGCTGATATGAAACGCGTGAAGATGATCACGTATGTCGGGCAGCTTGAGTGGCGGGCCATTAACGCTCGCATGGAAGTCGTCGAGATGCCTATTGCTATCCAGCTACGTCGTTTCATTCTGGAGACTTACGACGACGGCTCACCGCGTCGCTATGCTTCAGAGCTGGAGGTCGTGACGCGTACAGGTAAGGATTTCCTCGCCACAGTCGACGTCAACCATCCGTTGAAAGTGGATGGGTGGAAGATCTATCAGTTCGGTTACGATACAGCCATGGGCGCCGACAGCCAGACCAGCATCCTCGAATTCGTGCGCGACCCGTGGCTACCCGCTGTCTACGCAGGCATCTTTATGATGCTTGCTGGTGCCCTTCTCATGTTTTTAGGACGTAGAACGTCCCCAGGAATAAGCGCTAAAAGTTAAAAAACTCTCACCCTTCGCTCACCCTCCTCGTTATGTCCATTTGGGATTATTTCATATACTTTGCTGTCGTGTCGGTCGTCCTATGGGCGACAGGCGCTTTCTATGCTTGGCGCGACAAGCGGAGCCGTTCTGTTTCAGTGACGGCTACGGGTCTTGTCGTTTTCCTCGCTTTCATCATCGCACTTTGGACCAGCGTTGGCCATCCACCTCTTCGCACGATGGGCGAGACACGTCTGTGGTACTCCTTCTTCCTGCCCCTCGTCGGATTGGTCGTCTATGGTCGATGGCACTATCGGTGGATACTCTCTTTCTCCACCCTCCTCGCTACGGTCTTCATCTGCGTCAATATCTTCAAACCCGAGATTCACACTAAGACGCTGATGCCCGCCCTGCAGAGCCCATGGTTCGCTCCGCATGTCATCGTGTACATGTTTGCCTATGCTATCATGGGAGCCGCCACGCTCATGGCCGCCTATCAGCTCTTCAAGATGAACCGTCGCCAAGTCTCAACTGAACATTCCATCTTCGAGTCGCTCGACGAGCTCGTGCGCATAGGTCTGGCTTTCCTCACTTTCGGCATGCTTTTCGGAGCGCTTTGGGCCAAGGAAGCATGGGGGCATTATTGGTCGTGGGACCCCAAGGAGACCTGGGCCGCCATCACGTGGTTCGCCTATCTCCTTTATCTCCACTATCGCCAGTTGCCGCACCAGCGGCCGCCTCTTGCACTGTGGATGCTCATCGGTGCCTTCATCCTCCTCCAGATGTGCTGGTGGGGCATCAACTACCTGCCTTCAGCCCAGGGAATTTCAGTTCATACATATAGTTCGTAATTTCAAGGAGTTACAAAATTTGAAATTAAGTTGGATTTGTTAAAGTTAATGAAATTAGAGAAAATATAGGTACAAAATAGGTACAAAATTAATGATAAAGTTGTACCTTTGCCATCGTTATTTCAAAACTTATTGTAACAATGGCAAATTTCTTCATTAGAACAAACAAGACAAAAGGGAGGGCTACTCTTTATATAAGAGTGCAAAAGGCATCTCCCAAAATTGATTGGCGTTATGTCAACACATATATTGTTGTTGACATTGCCGATTGGTTGAAATACTATGTGAACGGCGGTTCGTCAGATTGGAACAATTACACAAAATCTGGCAGCGTGGGTGCAGAACTGAAGGAGAAGATGGATAAGGTAGAAGAAACCGTAAATCTTCTATTCAGTGAGGGGCGAATAAAGAGCAATGCGGACAAACAAGTTATTACGGACGCTCTTTTTGAGTTGGCAAACCATGATGCAATTAAAATGCGTGAAGAAATCCGAGAGCGCAAGCAGGAGGAGGAAAAACGTAAATTGCACGAAATTGTTAATTGTTGCGAGTGCTTTATTAAGGGCATAAAAGAGGGAACAATTAAAGACACAAGATCTGGACGCGCCTACACAATAGGAGCAATCAAGAATTGGGGAACATTTCTTGAGTATCTGAAAGACTACACAAGACCAGGAATAACTTTTGAGGAAATTACTCCAGAATGGATTGAGCGTTTTAGGTTGTATTTGGAAAGGAAGGGTTTAATGCCGACAACCATTAACAAGCATTTTGGAACTGGTCAGAAACTTTGTAATTATGCAGCCTTAAAAGGATGGAACAAGAACGCAGTTAGCCTTCGAGCATGGCAAATGCAAACCGTCAAGAAAAGCGAGAAACAGACGGAAATCTATCTTACAGAAGATGAATTAAATGCACTTTATGATATGAAACTCGAGGGGCAGCGTGACAAGGTTAGAGACCTTTTCTTTTTAGGTGTTTTCAGCGGGCAGCGTGTTAGCGACTTCAGCCAATTTTCACGACACAATTTCACAAAGACAGAGAAAGGAACAAACATTATTCGACTGACACAGAAGAAAACGGGGAATAGTGTTGAGGCACCAATTCTGGACGCTCGATGTTATGAGATTTTGCGCAAATATGATTATCAATCTCCAGAAGTACCATTGCAAAGGGTAAATCTTATTCTTAAAGAGATTTTCAAAGAGCTTGCAACGTCCGTTCCTTCTTTGATGCAGGAATATACCACCGCAATGACGAGACGGGAAAAGGACGCAGAAAAGACATACCTCCGTTTGTGTCAGAAGTCCATGAATAACGAGCCTATGACAAATAACGAGCGTGCCGAATACCGACGTTTGAAACAATATTCAAAGGAACATGACGGAGATCCCGTTTACCGAAGGGATGGACGGGGCAATATCATTAAATATAAATATGAGCTGATAACGAGCCACACAGCAAGGAGAAGTGCAATAACAAATCTGTCAAAGGCTGGAATTTTGACAGACAGGGAAATAATGGCAATATCAGGACATGCCTCCTTGGAGAATTTGGAGAAATATATTAAAACGGGGTTGAGTGAGCGAGCCGATGAAATCTTTGAGAAAGTATCAGGAGCGAAGAAAGCGAAAGAAATCAAATTCCAAAAGGAGGCATAAATCACAACAAAGCAGAATTACAATTATTGTCAAACTATAAAAACAAAGCAACATGGATAGTATTAAAGTAAGAAACAACGGCAACAATGCCATTAACAACGTAATTGACTCAGCACGGAGAAACTACGAACAAGCAAAAAGACGTGAACGGTTGGGCGGCAACGTTATTTTGTGGCTTTCTATGCACGACACAAACGAGGCTCTTGAAGTCTTAAAGGAATGTGAAGAAAAAGCGGACGAGTATTCAGGTGAAATCCTGCATGACCTTTCCACTTTAATAAAAGAGTTTCAGAAAGCAATATGAGTAGAATTGACGATGAACTTGTTAAAGGTTGCCAGAGGTATCTTGACACCTTACACGAAAGAACTTCTATCGTTGAGAAACAGCGAGAGGAACAACGGAAAGCAGAGGAACAAAGAGCAGCCAGACGGGAACAATGGTGCAAAATGCTCTACGAGTCCAATAACGGAGGCGTTTCTCTTATCATTCCTGAAGGATCTATGTTAAACGAAGAATGAGCCACAAAAAACGGCTATAATTATTGTAAGAGTGTAGTTGCTTGCTACACTCTTTTTTTGTAAATTCTTTGAAAATTGGAAATCTTGACCAAAAAACACCAATTATTTTTTCAATCCGTTGCAGTATGGTTAAAGCGGTTGTAATTTTGTCATATCAAACCAAAATTCAAGGAATATGAAAGCAAAAATCAAAAGAATGTTGGCTAAAGGAGATTTAGCCGAAATCGCAGGAGCCTTAAAGGAGCTCACAGAAGATGAACTTTATGAACTGATTGAAATGCTACAAAAGCATGTTGGCGGCTCACCAGTTCCAAAAGGAGAGTATTTAACCGTTGATGAGGCAAGCCGTTATTTGAAGGTATGCCGTACAAGTTTGTGGCGATACTCTAAAATGGGTATTCTTAAGCCTCGCAAGATTGGTAGCAGAATATTGTTTGCCCGTGCTGACATTGACGAATATTTGAAGAAAGGAGGTAACCATGCAGAATGCTAATAATATTCTTAACAATCTGTTCTCCGAGGCTTTGCCGTTCGTTGAAACTTGGTTGCGTGGAGTTGTCAGTGATGAAGTGCGCAAAACATTGGACGAGGAACGCCAGAAAGCGAAGCCGGAAAGAAACTTGACCAGGGATGAAGTATGTGAATTGCTGAAGGTATCAAAGGTTACACTTTGGAAGCTCACCAAGGAGAAAAAAATAAATGCAATAACCATTGGGCGGCGTGTCCTTTATGCTGAAAGTGAAGTTAAACGTTATCTGGAGGAGGGTTGATCATGGAGAAAAGAAAAGTGGCAACCGCAGGAACGACCACCACCAAAACCAATGCAAAGGTATTCTATTCTGATAATGTAGCAATGCACCTGAAATGGAAAAGTTGTATTATGTTTTAATGAGGAAGTTTCAAGCAATCATTGTGCAACTTTCTTTGCTCAATCTATTGAATATTAAAAAGAGTATTTGGATTATATGCAGAACTACGATATTACAAATATTAAAGGTTACATAAAACTACCTTTGCCCTTTATCCGGCTCTTACTTGTTAAGCCGGAGGAAACGGGAAATGTAATCAGGTATGCAGTCTATAAAATGGCCTCAAACTACGATGCTGACACCCGCAACATTTTTCGCCAGGTCCTATATGTGTATTACCAGACACATATATTTGACGTTGATTGTAACGAGTCTGCAACCGTGGAACATGTAACCTCAAAGCCTAATAGTTGCCTCCCCGATGATATTTGTAGTAAAATAGAAGGATTATGGCAGAACAACAAGCTCAGCCTTGACTTTGATAGAAAAGGGTTTGACCATGAAGGGGAGTTCCTCTCATGGGGTGACAACCAAATATCAGAACTTGAAGACTATGCCTCAACGGACGCAACTTTTTTTGATAAGTGTGCAACATGGTATAAGATTAGGCTGGTTTGCCTAAACATTGGCATTCCGCTTGAAGATGTAAATGTATATGAAATATCGTACAAACGTTTTGCGTCTTACAATATAGATAATGATATATTTGCGTATGTGAATAAGACTATTATTCTTCGATACTATAACAATTCAAGATCCGGGCGAATATCAGAATTAGAACGGGTTCAATTTGCATGTTATGCGGGCATAAAGTCCATTGTTGGACTCAAGGACTATTGGAAAGCAAGTAAAGAATTGATATTGGCAAGAATGATGGGTTTAAGAAGTAGTGGCGAAATAACAACCGAAATATTAAACCGAAAAGAACGTACTGAGGCGAATAGGATATTTAAAAAGTATTCCCAACGTCGTAGATTTGTTGGATTATTAAACAAGATGCTTGAATATGGTTATATCAAGTGTTGTTTTGGTAAAAAGAAGTGCGGGTATTGTCTATCAACGAAACTGACTGAAGACGAGGTTATGGAAAGAGAATTAGAAATCGAAAGGAATAAAATATTGGCTCGTTCCAGAGTTCAAAGCGCCTCCGATAAATTTGCCCGAAAGATGCAGTTGATGAAAAGTGAAACTTTGGGTAATAGTCCATAATTTGCACCTGATTTTGCACCAAAATTTGCACCTGATTTTGCACCAAAATTTGCACTCGCAAAACCCATTTATTTATAGGCAGTTTCAACAAAAACGTACATAAAAACGTACATAAAAACGTACATAAAAACGTACATAAAAACGTACATAAAAACGTACATAAAGCGTACATTATAAATAATAGAATATAAATAATAGTATAAAAGAATGGCAAGTAAAGAATAGAATAAAAAGAATAGAACCTAAAATCCGCAACTATCATCCAATACACGATTAAGGGTAGATTTATGAGTCGTTAGTAGCAGCTTTCAGTAAAAAGCAACAGCACAACATCAATATGTAGCCACCATCCCCTTACCCCACGATGCGACTTGAGGTA
>JAFROT010000027.1 GCA_017429525.1 Bacteroidaceae bacterium
AAATCTGCAAATAGACAATGCCTAAGTCAAAAATCTGCAAATAACCGAACAATCTTTAACACTTGAAAATAAGCGATTTACAGCGGTATATTTGCAGATTTTATAATTTTCTTTGCAGTGGGTTCACTTTCCCACGCAGAAATGGCTGAAGATGTTGTTGAGGGTTTCTTGGGGGGTGATGGCGCCACCGGTGATGTCGGCGAGGGCATTGAGGGTGAGGCGGAGGTCTTCGGCAAGGAGGTCGGAGGGGAGTTGGGTGGTGAGCCCCTCAAGGACACGGATAAGGGCTTCGTGGGCACGGATGAGGGCTTCGTAATGACGGGCTGAGGTGACGATGACATCTGTGTCGGAGGTCTTGGGGGCGGCTGCGATGAGTTGCTGGCAGAGGTCGTCGAGGCCTATACCGTATTTTGCCTGGAAGGATTTTGTCTTGTTCTCAATGTGGATGACGGTCTGATCCTCGCGGATGGGGATTTCGGGGTAGGGTACTCCTGGCTCTGTGATCAACAGGATGATGTGTGCACGTTTGGCAGCAGCAATGGAGCGTTCGATACCTAAGTTCTCTATTTTGTCGTTGGTGTGGCGGATGCCGGCAGTGTCAATGAAACGGAAGGTGATGTCGGAGAGTTGTATGGTGTCTTCGATGGCGTCTCGTGTAGTGCCTTGTATGTCACTCACGATGGCTCTTTCCTCTCCGAGTAGTGCATTGAGAAGGGTCGATTTGCCTACATTGGGCGCTCCGACGATGGCCACGGGGATGCCGTTCTTGAGGGCATTGCCCGTTTGGAAGCTATTGGCAAGGCGTGTGATGTGTTGGTCAATGGTTTGTGCAAGAGTGAGTAGTTCTGTGCGGTCGGCGAACTCAAGTTCTTCATGGTCAGAGAAATCCAGTTCCAACTCGAGTAATGATGTGAGGCGGAGAAGTTGGTCGCGAAGCAGATGGAGTTCGGATGAGAAATGTCCTTTCAGCTGACTCAATGCCATCTGATGCATCGTGCGATTGGTAGATGCTATGAGGTCGGCTACTGCTTCGGCTTGGCTGAGGTCGAGCTTTCCGTTGAGATAAGCGCGCTGGGTGAATTCACCAGGCTGGGCAAGTTGGGCACCTTGTTGCACAAGTAGTTCCAAGACCTTATTAAGGATATAACGCGATCCGTGGCAGGATATTTCGGCACAATCCTCGCCCGTATAGGAGTGTGGGGCAGGGTAGAGGGTGACGATGGCTTCGTCCAACAGCTCGCCTTCAGGAGTCGTAATAGGCGTGAGGACGGCTGTTCGAGGAGGCGTGGATGGCGTAATGCGTTGACAAGCGCGTTGGATGATGTCGAAGGTCTGTGAACCACTGAGACGGACGATGCCAATGGCACCGCCCGTCGCTGTTGCTATTGCGCAAATGGTTGAGGTCAAGTGCGGACGAGTTTATGATGAATAGTAAGGGTCGTTCTTCAGTCAGTCCATGGGCTGTGGGACGCTAATCCCTGAACGCAAAGGAGGGGATTATATGCGTTCGAGAACGAGCTTGATGAGGTCGTCGATCGTACCTTTGTAGCGGGTATAGGCTTCGCCAGCCAAGCGGTTGGCAATCACCATGCAGCATGTCATGGCGCGATGTCCCATGAGTCGTGCAAGTCCGGCCAGAGCGCTGCTTTCCATCTCGAAGTTGGTGATCTTCCAACCTTCGTAGCGGAAGCTCTCGATGCGCTCGTTCTGGTCGGGGTCAGCCAGCTCAAGGCGTACTTTCCGTCCCTGTGGCCCGAAGAAGCCTCCACAGGCAATGGTTACGCCGCGTACCATGTCGTCGCCAGCCACGCGGTCGATGAGTTCGGGATTGGCGTCGATGACATAGGGTGCGCAAAGGAGCGGGTTCCAGTCGAGGTGCTTCTTGAATGCTTCCTCGAAGGCAAGGTCGCAGACATCATTGCGGCCAGCATAGAAATTGAGTAATCCATCGAAGCCAATGCTCTTGCAGGATGCGATGTATGAGCCGATGGGATTCTCTGGCTGAAGGCCGCCACAGGTGCCAATGCGTACGAGATCGAGGACGCGCAATTCATCTTTAATGGTACGTGTCGCAAAATCAATGTTGGCGAGCGCATCAATCTCGTTCATGACAATATCAATATTGTCGCATCCGATGCCTGTAGAGACTACGGTAATGCGTTTGTCCTTGTACCAACCTGTTATGGTGTGGAACTCGCGGCTCTGGATGTCACATTCAAGTCGGTCGAAGTGAGCCGCAACGGTCTGGACACGGCCAGGGTCTCCTACCAGAATGACTTTGTCGGCCAATTGTTCGGGGCGAACATGCAGGTGGAAGATAGAGCCATCTTCGTTGATGATGAGCTCTGAGGGTGGAATAGGTTGCTTCATAAGTAGGTTTGTTTTATGGTTTAACGTTTATAGGTTATCTCGTTGAAGGGTAAAGCATTATCGATTGCTTATTTCAGAATTTCTAATCTCTTTCTCCAACTGCCGCAGTTGCTGCTGATGAGTCTCGTTGTTGCTCTCTAACTGCAGAATCGTTTGTCGGAGTTGAATACGTTGTGCAGCCGATGCTGTGGCGTAGTTGTCACGAAGACGTTGGAGCATGGTCGCATCTGTCTCACAGTTCTTGGAGAGTTGCATCCATTGTTGCATCTTAGCCCGAGCGGTTGTTGACTTGAAATCATCGAGATGTGCGTAGGTGCGCTGGTCATCGATGACAAACTGGAAGTCGGGTCGAACAGCCTTGTTCTCACGCTTGCCTTCGCGCAGGTCAGCCAACCGTTGACGCGCTGCATTCATCTCATTCTCGTCTGTCAGGCTCCAAGTGTCGCTAATGGCACTGATGCGAGCACGTGAACGCAGTTCTTCTTCGGTGACGTCGTCGCCATAGACCTCGCGTGTCGCATTGGGGATGAATGTGTAGACGCACACCTGACCTTCGGGTTGTCTACGGTCGGTGACGAACCATCCCAATTGGTTGAACTCATCGATGACAAGGAGGTAGTCGTTGGCCGCAGAGTTGAAGGGAAAGCCTACATTCTCGGGCGAGAGGAAGGAGCCGTCCTCGCCATCGGCACGACTGACAAAAATGTCATAGCCTCCCATGCTCTCGGGGCCTGTAGCGGCGTAGTAGAGCGTGATGCCATCTGAGAGCAGGAACGGGAAGTTCTGCGAGAGGTCGTCATCGTTGAGTCCCGTCAGGGCAACAGGCGTTGACCATTGTTCGCCAATCTTGTCGGAGACAGCCAGGTGCAGCGACTGCAGCGAGTCGCCCTCCACTGAAGGCGCCGGCACGGCCAGATAGCGTTTGTTGGCCAGTTCATTCTCATAGAGCGTTGCCCCGAGGGAATCGGTTGTGTGGTAAGTAGATGCATAGGTGTCTATGCGTCCATTCTCACGGCTGACACGGATGGCCTGGAGGGCATCGTCGGCTGCGCAGACAAGGCTGTCGATGATGACGATTCGCTCTGTGGCATGGAGCTTGGAACGTCCCTGAATGGCCGCGTGCAAGAGGTCCTCGGCATGCAGCGTGGATTGCTTCTTCCTCTTGAGCGCTGCTATCTCCTTGTTGAGCGCCTCTTCAGCACGGTCGAAATCATACGAGGCCATAGCCTGTCGGGCCAGCTCCATGGCCGGGACGGCAGGAGCCTTGGCCGCCTTACGCTTCTGAGCGCAGACCGACAAGCTGAGGCAAGCGGCAGCAGCGAGTACAATCAGTCTGTTCATTTGTTCAGGTATTCATGCATGTTCTGTGCAGCGCGGCGTCCATCGCCCATGGCCAGGATGACTGTAGCACCTCCGCGGACAATGTCGCCACCTGCAAAGATGGTTGGGATGTTGGTTTGCATATTCTCGCCCACAACAATCGTGTTCTTGCGACCTAATTCAAGTCCTTCGATGCTGGTGGGGACGATGGGATTGGGTGATACGCCAACGGCTACGATGGCTTGGTCAATGTCAATAGTCTCGGTAGCGCCAGGGATGGGCTGAGGTGAACGACGACCGCTGGCATCGGGCTCACCAAGTTCCATCTTCTGGAGCACGACAGCGCGCACATTACCCTGCTCGTCGGCCAGGTATTCGATGGGATTGTGGAGCGTGAGGAATTCAATGCCCTCCTCCTTGGCGTGCTTGACCTCTTCGAGTCGTGCAGGCATCTCAGCCTCAGAGCGGCGATAGGCGATGAACACACGGTCAGCCCCCAGTCGCTTGGCTGTGCGGCAAGAGTCCATGGCCGTGTTGCCACCGCCGACAACCATCACGTTCTTGGCACGATGGATGGGGGTGTCGGTGTCAGCGCTTGAGGCGTCCATCAGGTTGATGCGGGTGAGGTACTCGTTGGACGACATGATGCCCTTGAGGTTCTCGCCGGGGATGTTCATGAAGTTGGGCAGACCTGCGCCCGAGCCTACGAAGATGCCGGCAAAGCCTTGCTGCTCAAGTTCTTCGACGGTGATGGTCTTACCGATGATGCAGTCCTTGACGAAGTGTACGCCCATGCGTTCGAGGTTCTGAATCTCGACATCGACGATGGCGTTGGGCAGACGGAACTCGGGGATACCATACTTGAGCACACCGCCTATCTCGTGCAGAGCTTCGAAGACGGTGACATCGTAGCCATACTTGGCCATATCGCCAGCGAAGGAGAGGCCCGAAGGACCAGAACCCACGACAGCAATCTTCTTGCCATTGGCAGGAGCACATTCGGGGATGGCAATCTGTCCGCTCTCGCGCTCATAGTCGGCAGCGAAGCGTTCGAGGTTGCCAATGGCTACTGCGGGTTCGTTCATCTTCAAGTGGATGCAACGTGCCTCGCATTGCTTCTCCTGCGGACATACGCGACCGCAGACAGCGGGCAGGGCAGAGGTCTGCTTCAGCACCTTGGCAGCTCCGAGGAAATTACCGCGCTCGATGTTCTTGATGAACGAAGGTATCTGGATGCCGACCGGGCAGCCTTCCATGCAAGTGGGCTTGGCGCAGTCAAGGCAACGCTTGGCTTCGAGGAGAGCCTGCTCTTTGGTGAGGCCTTTGTTGACCTCCTCGGTACGGGTGGTGGCGCGGTACACGGGATCAAGCTCGGGCATAACCACACGGGGGATGGCCGTACGTTCCTTGGCCTTCATGCTCTTGCGGAGTTCTTCGCGCCAGGGGGCTGTGCGATCGGTGAGGGATGCGGTATCCTCGGTGGTGTCAGCAATGGAATCGCGCGTAGGTGACGGTGCAGAGGCTGATGCCTGGCTGGCAGGAGCGGCGGGCGTTGGCTTCTCTTCTGTGCAAGCCGCGCAGGCTGCTTGCTCGGATGCTGCGGCTGTGAAGGCGGCCAGGGCCTCCTGTTCCTCGGGCTTGAAGGCTGTCATACGCGAGAGCATCTCGTCGAAATCTACTTCATGCCCGTCGAACTCAGGCCCATCCACGCAGACGAACTTGGTCTTGCCGCCAACGGTGATGCGGCAAGCACCACACATGCCCGTGCCGTCCACCATGATGGGGTTGAGCGAGACATCCGTGGAGATGCCATATTTCTTGGTCAGCAGGCAGCAGAACTTCATCATGATGGCGGGACCGATGGCAAACACCTTGTCCACCTGCTCGCGCTGGATCACCTGCTCGATGCCTACGGTGACCACGCCCTTCTGGCCATACGAGCCATCGTCGGTCATGATGATCACCTCGTCAGAGTGCTTGCGTACTTCATCCTCAAGAATAATCAGGTCCTTGCTGCGGCCAGCGAGAACGCTGACAACGCGGTTGCCGGCAGCCTTCAGCGCCTTGATGATGGGGAGCATAGGAGCCACGCCAACACCACCGCCTGCACAGACGACGGTGCCGAAGTTCTCGATGTGAGTGGCCTTGCCCAGAGGGCCTACCACGTCGCAGATCTCATCGCCCACGTTCAAGTGGCAGAGCTTAGTGCTGGAGACGCCTACCGTCTGCACGACGAGCGTGATGGTGCCAGCTTGGGTGTCGGCATCAGCTATCGTGAGGGGGATGCGCTCACCTTTCTGGTCCACGCGAACGATGACGAAGTGACCAGCACGGCGTGCCTTCGCGATCAGCGGTGCCTCGACCACCAGCTTATATACTTTCTCGGAGAACTGCTCCTTAGCTACAATCTTGTTCATTGTTTTCTTTTTTGTTTTGTGTTATGATAATGTAGTAATAATCTATGTATATCGCCGCAAAATTACAAATAATGTCTGAGAATCCTGCCGAAATGCGCTGATAATTGAATTTTCAACCTTCTTTTTGACGAAAATCAGTCCCGCCGCCGTCTGATTCGTGCGGTCAAGTGATGAACAAGCGGTGAACAAGCGGTGTTCAGAATGTGGAATGGCCTGCCGCTCCGCCCCATCTGAAAGCGCATGTAAGCAGAGCCCTCGCAAGAGCTACCTACAGCCCGCCACCATTGTCCATTTTGTTCATTTTTCCATTTTTCATTAGAAAGTAAGTAATTTAAGTTTCGGAAGTAATGAATATGTTAAGAATTAGCCCCGTAGGGGCGATGGATATTAGGCAGGGGCGAACAATGGACAATTGGAAATGGACAATGGACAATGGAAAAGCCCCGTAGGGGTGTCGGAATTTAGGCAGGGGTGAAGCGAAGCGAAACCCCTGCTCTCCGTTGACGGTTAACCAGAGTGCCGCTTCCTATGATTTTCTGCAAACAAATTTAGTTAATATTCTTTAATGGTGTTGTGGTATAGCTATTTCCGATCCTCTGCGTCCTGATGGCCTCATGGTCATGTTCATAATCC
>JAFROT010000028.1 GCA_017429525.1 Bacteroidaceae bacterium
AGGCTATCGATTCTTGATGGATTATTACGTAATGGTATCGTAAACGAAGAACCGCCGTATGCGGAACCGCACGTACGGTGGTGTGAGAGGTCGGAAAATGAAATAGGAGGAAAACTATTTCATTTTCCTCCTACTCGATTGAAGTCAGATTCGTCGTGACTGATCAGTCAATAGCTGTTGATTACTTGACAATTACCTTTTGGCTATTGACGACGTAGAGGCCGCGCTTGGCAGGAATACGGGCGTTCGCCTCAAGCCATTCGTGGAAGATAACTTTACCGGCGAGGTCGCATACTGTGACGTGCTGGGGCTTAGCGACATGAATGTCGATGCATCCCATCCCGCCTGCTGCCTGAAGCGACTGTTCGGCGCTAACCATGAGGTCTTCGATGCCATCGGCATCACCGGGGCGTTCGCCATTTCCTTCCTTGGCAATCAGTACGCGCTGGTAGAGCAAGAACTGACCTACAGCCAGGCACAACTGGCCGCTCATATTGCTGAGCAGGCCAAGGCTGACCTCGGTAGGCTCTTTGAGCTCGAAGGTGATGGTGTGATCGTCGATGTTGGCATAGGCGAGTGCGTCAGTTGGCAACTGCTCTGTCGTGGGTAGGATGTCTCCCTTCCCGGCAACAATATACGTCCCTTCGGGATACCAGTTGTAATCGGCCGTATCGCCATCGCGGTCAGCTGCGAATTGGTAGATGCCTGCTGGCAACTCTACTGTCTGATAGATCATCAGGTCCTTGACCGAGGCTTCGAAGCCCGACCACGTCGTCTCGAGCGTCAGGTAGTTGCTCTTTTGCGTGTCAACGTGCCACTCCGTAAAGATGCTGCCGTTCTTGATGTTGTTAACCTGCTTCCAGGGCGAAACCGTCGGATTCATCAGCAGCTTGAGGTAGCGCGAACTGTTGGCAGGATTGACGCTTCCCGAACCTGTTCGGAACGGATGCTTGTAGTTCTTCAGGTAGTTGGCTGTCACGTCGTTGACCTCTCCGTTGGGATTGATGTTAAAGATGCCAAGCGAGCTTTCCCAGGCATCGCCGTCGGGACCGAAGTTCAGGCGCTTGCCTGTCAGCCGTTGGGCCGATCGGTCAACGACGTCCCCGCTACTTTGGTTGAAGTCATAGTAGAGGAGTAGGGCCTCGTTATCCTCGGGATTGCTGACGGGTTCGTTGGCGATACCGATGATGTCAGCTTGAGGGATGGCGTAATTCCAGACGCGCAACTCGTCGATAATCCCGTTGAAAGGTGCTTCGCTGCCGCCGATGGCGAAATGCTCCATGACGGGCACCTTGACAGCCAGACGTGCCGTATTGATCTTCATCCCATCGCGATAGAAGGTAGCGACGCCTGATTTATAGGTGATAGCGTAGTGGTGCCATTCGTCGAAGACGACCGTACCCTCGCTGCTCTGTCCGCTCTTTTTGGCGATTTCCAGGTTGATGATGCCCGTGGGCTTGACAGTCACCTGGAAGGTAGAAGCCTTGTCGCCGATGTGGAATCCTTCGCCTGTGATGCGACCTGGGTACAGCCACCATTCTATGGTGAAGTCCTTGAATTCGCTCGTGCCGAAGGGCGAGTGGGCTTCAACAAGATCGTCGAGGTTGTCGAAGTAGAGGCCATTCTGGCCATCGGCGTTGCAGACGGTAATGGCCTTGCTGCGTGTGACGGAACTGCTTCCGACCTCATTCTCTGTGGTCAAGGTGACGTCGTAGAAGCCAGGCGTGTCGAACGTGATGGAGTTGTATTGCCCTGGTATCCTGTAGATTTGCAAGCCGTTACTGACGTCCCATGTCCACGTCTCAGGACCATACTTCGATTGGTCAACGAGGAAAGCTTTCTCGCCTTTGAGGACGATGTTGTTCTGCACGCGGAATGCGGCTTCGGGGCGCACTTTCTTGACGGTAACGGTCTTGGTGGTCGACGTGCTGCCCGCGTTGTTGTAGGCGGTCAGCGTCACGCGATGGGTGCCGAAGGTGGTGAAGGTGGCGCCTGCGTTGACAGTCTTGATGACGGGATTCTCTGCGCCCTCTATTTGCCATTCGTAGTCAGCTTGATCCAGGGGAGTGGAGGTGTTGACGAACGAGATGTGTTCGCCGGCTGGGATGTCGCCATCGGGGATGGTGAAGTCCACCTTGGGCAAGGAGGGTGCCACGACGTTGACCTCGGCTGTCTTTTCGGCGACGCTGCCATAGAGGTTGGTCGTCTTCAGGTGAATGGTTTGCTTGCCTGCCTCTGTGAAGACGACGATGGGGTCGGTAGCGCCTTTGAGCGTCTCCTGCTCGGCACCTGTGAACGTCCATTCCCATTGTGTCGTACCGATGCTGCTGAGGTCTTTCATGGCCACGGGCTTACCTGCGATGGCATCTGTTGCGCTGTCAAAGTTGGCAAACGTCTCTGCGGACAAGGGGTTCTGCGGAGCGCCGAACTCGGGCGAGAGGAACGTGATATTGGATGGGCCGTTGATGAGCGCGTCGCTTTGTCCCTTGGAATCGACGAGGTAGAGATTGCCGCCATCCTCGCGCGTGTTCATCTTATAGTAATGCACTAAGCCTTCGTGAAGGTCGGGGAATGCAATCTCGCTGCTGACCGACTGCATGATCTGCTCCTCCGAGCGGGCGCAGTTCCAGAAGCGGATTTCGTCGATGAAGGCGTACCAGGGAGCGTCGTAGACCTTCTTGTAATCCTGCGTCGTACCTTCTGTCTCGCCGAATACAAGGTCCGTGGGGCTCTCCAAGCCTTGATGTCCGTAGCCGCTGTTCCAGTTGATAATGCGCTTGCCGTTGAGGTAGACGCGCATGTTCAAACCCTCGTTGACGATGGCTATATGCTTGAAGCTGGCGGGCCGTAGGGTGGTCGTGGAGCGCGTGTAGTCGCCGCCGTCGTGTCCGATCTCGATCTGCGAGTTCTTGTTCACCTTGAAGAAGAAATTCGTCTTGCTGGCTTTGATGCCATAGCTGTCGGCGGTAGGATTGGAGCGCGGGTAAATCCAGAACTCCAGCGTGAAGTCCTTCATGGCTCGTGTGCAGAGGTCGGGGATGGTGAATTTGGCTCCCGCCTTGATTGAAGCTACGTCGTTGGTCGTTGCCGCTTGTGAGGCTTGCGAGAGGCTGATGACGGGTGCTGAATGTTTGCTCTCCACGTCGTGTCCGTTGATGCGGTAGTTGGCGCTGACGCTGTAACAACCATCGCCTTGAAGGGCCGTGGAGACGTCGGTAGCGGCAACGGTGGTGAGCTGCTCACCATCCTTGTAGACGATGTAGTTGGCTGGTTCATAACGGCTTCCTGCGGGTGCTTGCCAGCAGAGTAGGTCGTTGCTGACGTGCAGGTTGCGCGGCTCGGGAACGCGTTCGCCGCAGACGACGGCCGTGAGCTCGGTCTTCTTGCCCTTGCTCTGTACGGCCACAGGCGCCTTGAGGATGAATGGCACTTCTACGCCGTCGCGGTCGAGCGTATAGTCGATGATGCTCACCTCATGAATCTTGCCTTCGCCTACTCCCCATGAACGCGTTTCGACCCAGAAGAAGTACTTGAGCGGACGCGAGGGGTCGAAGTCGGAGGTGAGATCGCTGATGTCGTAGCCAAACTCCATGGGCTCATAGTGCAAGCCGTCGACCCATCGTCCCAGCATCGGCACAGCGGGTGCGGGCTGTCTGTTGCCGCTGTTGCCGTCGCCGCTGTAGTTGAATTGCAGCAGCGCTGTCTCCTTGTCTGGTTTCTTGGCCGTCGTGTCTTGGGCTACGCCTATGTGTAGCGAGATTTCTGAGCGGTGGTCGTATTCCATTTTGACGCGGAGGGTGCGTAGTGGGCGGTAGTCGCGCAGGACGTCGTAGTAGCCGGGGCGGAAATAATCTGTCCATCCCTTGACGTGGTTGGCTTTGGCGTAAGGGCAGTAGATGAAGCCTCCGTTGCACCAGTTGCCCCATGAGTTGACCATGATCCAGGCGCCGATCTCGTCCTTGTCCTTTTCGCCTACGACGCCGTTGCTGTCGAGGTCGAACTCGATGCGGTCGTCGTAGCCAACGATCGTCATGGCATGGTTGTAGGTCTCGCCCCATTCAGCGACGTAGTACATATCGGTGACATCGATGTCGTCGTTGACCTTCGACTTGGGAATCTTGCCCCATTCGCCGTAGGCTGCCAGACCTACGCCACAGATGCCGCCGCTTGAGTAGTTGTCGTCGCCACAGCGGTTCCAGAGGTAGTTCTTGACCACTTCGCGCCCCTCCTCGGTCTCGACAGAGAGGGCGAACGTGTTGTCGTGGTCGATGCGGTTGTGCATGGCGGCAAACCAGCGGTCGTAGCCCTGCATCCACCCTGTATCCTCGTCGCCCATGTCCTGAGGGCCGAATTGCGGGTTGTAGGTGCGTCCGCCATAGGTCTGTACGTTGGGGATGCCGAGTTTTTGGCCCTGTTCGGTGTAGCCGAATCCTGAACCCGCCATGAGCCAGCTGTAGTGGGTTGGGTACATGCGCTCCTCGCTGTCGGCTGCCACGAAGCGCGCGGTGTTGATCTGATTGGTGAATTGGTACCAGATGCTGGATGCCGCGCCGCACGAGCCGCCGCTCTGATTGATGATGGGCGGGAAGGCAGGGTTCAACCCGTTGTGAACGTGGTCGGGGCGTCGCTGCCCCGTCGCAGCCTCGCGCAGGCGAATGCGTTCAACCATTTTGCGATGAGTCTTCATGTCCACTCGCGCCGGATTGGGGTCGGGCAAGTCGGGGTAGCGCTTGCGGTCCCATTTCAGCGGTTGGGCCATCGTGATGCCTGCGATGCAGAGCAGCACCATGCTTGCGTAAAATCTCAGCTTGTTCATAGATATATAAATGTTAGTTTTTAGGATTTCGGCCGTTCTGAAGGTCGATTTGGTAGTAGTTAGCAAGGCTATTGGCAGCTTCGCCACGGAGACCTTGGAGTAGCCTCCATAAAAGCTTTAAGCGTTGTGGCCGAAAAGACCGTTTACCAGCAGCTTAACAAGGAAGGAGCGAGACGGCACGCTTGCCCCGCTCGCTCCTTCTGTCGTTGCTACTTCTTGAATTTCTTGAGCGCTCCTTCGAGCCAGCTGACGAAGGCAGGGATGTCCTCCTTGTAGCTGTAGGAACCAGCCAGCGGGTGGGCGTCGTGATCCACGAGCACGTAGAAGGGCTGCGTCTGGGCGCCGAACTTAGAGCGTTGCAGATAGCTCCAGCGGTCGCCGATGGTGCGCAGCTTGCGCGTCGTGCCGTCAGCTTCAGTCACCTCCACGGGTGCCTCCAGCGGCGTCTTGTCGTCGACGTAGAGGCTCACGAGCACGTAGTCCTCCGTCATCAGCTGCTTCACCCGGGCATCGGGCCAGACGGCAGCTTCCATCTTGCGGCAGTTGACACAGCCGAAGCCGGTGAAGTCTAGCATTACAGGCTTGCCTGCCTTGCGGGCTGCGGCCATGCCTTCCTCGAAGTCGGTGTAGACGGCCTCAACGGTGTTCTGATTCAAGTTGAAGTCCTGCGTCCACATGGGCGGGGCGAAGGCGCTCACAGCCTTGCAGGGAGCTCCCCACAAGCCGGGAACCATATACAGGGCAAAGGCCAGCACGCACAGGGCCGAGAGGAAGCGTGTCACGCCGATCTTGGGGCGAGCCACTACGTTACCTTCGTCGTCATACTCGTCCTCGTCATGCGGCAGGCGAATCCAACCCAGGAGGTAGAAGCCCATGAGGGCGAAGATGAGAATCCACAGGCAAAGGAACGTCTCGCGGTCGAGCAGGCGCCAGCCATAGGCGAGGTCGGCCACAGAGAGGAATTTCAGGGCGAAGGCCAGCTCCACGAGGCCGAGCACAACCTTGATGACGTTCATCCAATTGCCGCTCTTGGGCGCTGATTTCAGCCACGTCGGGAACATGGCGAACAGCGTGAACGGAGCGGCTAAGGCGAGCGCAAAGCCCAGCATGCCAACTGTCGGGGCAACAACGCTGCCGCTCGTGACCATGTCTACGAGCAAGAGGCCGATGATGGGACCTGTGCACGAGAACGACACCAGCACCAGCGTCAGCGCCATGAAGAAGATGCTCAGGATGCCCGTCGTCGACGAGGCTTTCTCGTCCATCTTCGTCGACCACGATGAGGGTAGCGTGATCTCGAAACCTCCCAGGAACGAGGCGGCGAACACGACCAGCAGGGCGAAGAGGAACAGGTTGAAGATGGCGTTGGTGGACAGCGCATTCAGCGACGATGGGCCCCAGATGAGCGTCACCAGCAAGCCCAGTCCCACGTAAATCACGACGATGGAGAGCCCATAGAGCACGGCGTCGCGGATGCCCTTGCGCTTGTCGTCCTTCGAGCGCTTGAGGAAGAACGAGACGGTCATCGGGATGATGGGCCACACGCAGGGCGTCAGGAGGGCTATCAGGCCGCCCACGATGCCCAGCAGGAAGATGCCCCAGAGCGAGCGCGACTGCGTGTCGGACGACGCATCGAGGGCGTGCAACTCGTCGATGACGGGCGTCCAGAGGGCTGCGTTGTCGCCAACGATGGCGCTGGCTGCGGCCGAGCTGTCGGCCTGTCCCAGGGCGGCAACGGAATCGGCTTGAGCCGCCAGGAGTGCGGCCTCGTCAGCCTGTTCTTGCTCGGCCTGCTTATCTTCTTTCTCTTGCTTCTCGGCCTCGGCGCTCTTGTCGTCGGCCTTGGCGTAAGAGCCGTTGTATTTGAACTCGATAGGCGTAGGCGGCATGCACGTCTCGTCGTTGCACGCGCCGTATTCAAGGTAGCCCTCGGCTTTCCACGGGCCGCCTTTCAGCTTCAGGCGTTGCGTGGCCGTGGCCTTCGTCTCGAAGTAAGTCACTTCGCAATCGAAGATGGCGTCCTGCTCGCGTTTGGGGGCAGGGGAGAGGCGGAGCGCGCCCTCCTTCTGAGCGCCTTCCAGCTTCTCGAAATTCATGGTCATAGCCGTCGGGCCGCCGTCGTTCTCGGGGCCGTAGACGTGCCACCCAGGTTGGATGTCAAACGAGAACACGAGGTCCACGAGGTCATCGTGGCCAGAAACGGCCTTTTGTTGTACCGTCGTCTTGACGGGATTCTGCGCGAAGGCGTGCGTGCCGACGGCGCATAAGAAGATGATTAAGAGTTGCTTGAGCAGTTGTCTCATAAGTGAAAGGTAAGATTTTAACGTTTACGGGTGTAAAATTACGTCCTTTTTTTTATATGGCCAAATTTTAGGTCGCTATTTTTGATATTTCTTGCTCAATAGGCTCAAAACGAATGCCCACTTCCTTTTCCCCTTCGCTCCCCCCCTCGGCCATCGCGCCCCAAAAACGGAGGACTCTCTCTTTTCCTCTCTTCCTTTCGTCTCTCTTAGCCTCCCTTCGCTTCCCCCCTCGGCCATCGCGCCCAAAACGGGGGCTCTCTCTTTTCCTCTCTTCCTTTCGTCTCTCTTAGCCTCCCTTCGCTTCCCCCCTCGGCCATCGCGCCCCCCAAAAAAACGGGGCCTTGTAGAGAAGAGTCTGATGGCAAGTCAAGCCAAGAGTACAGTCTCAGTCTCAAATCTCAATTAGAAAATAAAGTCATATTCAACTCATGAACCTCTTTATATTCTTATTATAACTAATTAATAATCAATAATATATAGTATAATATCATATAAAAAAGAAGAAGTGTAGGGGTGCCTTTTTTTACAACTGAGATTTGAGATTTGAGACTTAATAAATGTTGACGAATGAGCCTGTCAATCTCTAACTCTTTATGAAGCAATGAATTACAATGCCCTCCGCTGCACTCCATTGGCGATGCTCAAGTCTCTATAAGGCACAAAAACATGCAAATTGCTCCTCTCGCAGGCCTCAAAAAGCCGATAGAATCGCGCAAAAACCTCAACCAACCGCGTGAAAACCGTATTCTTGATGCTTATTCCTGCTTTTGTTGTTCATTTGTCAATTGAGATTTTCATGCCGTTTGGCAACAAATACTACGATTTCAGCGGTCAAATGGGGCATTATTGGCATTTCGAACAACGAAAAGACACCCTCTGCCATCACGGATATTCGCTCAGGGCTACGAGAATATTCGTACAAGGCTGCTTGCATATTTGCTCATGTTCGCCTGTATATTCGCTCATGGTCGCACGGCACGTGGAAGTCCTTTCCGATCTGCATCGGGTGGAAGATAGGGTGGAGCGAGCTGTCGGCCCATCGGGCAACGGAGGTGAACTTGCCTCTGAACACGCACGGATGGCGCTTCATCCGCCAGGCCTACATCTCGATGAACGTGTAGAGCGGGCAGCAGTATTAAGCCTTGCAGTTGATGGGTGTTGAATTCGGAAATCGCGGCAAATTGCTTCCACAAGATAGGACAATTGGCCCTTATTACAGCCCGAATCCGCCTTTAGATGGGTCATTTGAAACGAAAAACTCCTTCCAAGTGAGGTCGGGTTACTGATATTCCGAAACGCTGATGTGTGCGCCAAGGGCGGGAAAAGCATCGGAATCAGGGGTCGGAGCATGTCTTTTGAGGCCTCTGAGAGCAGAATTTGGCTACATTCTGTCCCCTTGCCCAGCTTTGGCATCGAAGGCGTAGAGCTTTTGAAATATCGTATTTCATTGAAAATCTGCCTTTTAGATAAATAATTACTTGATGATGATTGACCTCCAATTCCAATTCCAATTATTCCAGTTTTATTTTCGAGGTTCCAATACCCTATACTTATATATATAACTATTTATATATTAATTAATTATATATTATTTATAAGGGGGTTGTACGCCTCTTTTTTTAATTGGAATTATTGGAATTGGAATTATTGGAATTGTAGCAGTAGAGACACTTGGTCTGTTGACGACTTACTTCCACTCCTCTTCTACGAGGCCCTTGAGCGCCTGACGCAATTCCTCATTAGCGAGGAGGAAGATGACATAAATGGTGGTGTAGTTTTAACCATTTCAATTGATGAGGTGTTTAATACTAAAACCAGGAACGTTATTTCCTATCTATCTCGTCTAGGCGCTTCTGCACATCCTTTAGAAAATCTTGCCAGTCATCAGTTGTCCATTCGTGCTGGTGTTTCTTTTGATACCCCTTCCTGCTGGCATCCTTGATACCCAGCACGAGGAACACAATGACCCAGAAGGCCACAACAATGCAGCAGGTCACGGGGATGATGTCGAAGAGGAAGAACAGAGGTGTCATATCGGTTTCGTTTTTTTGAAGGTTTGAGTTTTAACCGTTTCAATTGATGAGGTGTTTAATACATTTTTTTGAGAATTTGTTTGGAGATTGGGAAGAAATGTGTACCTTTGCAGCGCAGCATTTACTATATTTATGGATTGGCTGTGCCAAGGTCACCTCATTCTATGGGGTGGCTTTTTTGATAGACTATTTTGTCATTCTGCATACAAACCACTTCATCAAAAGCTACCCATGGTCCGTCTTCGCCTTTTAAACCCTTATACCTAATTAAAGCTTTTTCAAAAACATCCAAATTATAATTATTTTCATAGAAGTATATTATTGCAACTTTACAACCAGGTTTTTCTGCGCAATGGATCAACCCTTTTTTGATGTTATTGGTTGAATGGCCATTTTGGTTTTAACCGTTTCAATTGATGAGGTGTTTAATACATTTGCTTCATTTTTTTGAGATTTTGTTTGGAGATTGGGAAGAAATGTGTACCTTTGCAACACTATTTGGTATTGGCGAGCCGTAACCATCCGTCGCCATAACCGCCAGCGCTGATTTTTTTCAGCGCTTTTTGTTTGTATATAGGAATAGTGTTTTAACCGTTTCAATTGATGATGTGTTTAATACTCGAGAAGGGCATTTTTATCGATTTGCTTCATTTTTTTTGAGAATTTGTTTGGAGATTGGGAAGAAATGTGTACTTTTGCAGCGAGGATTTCGTAGCTAATGACTACCAATTCCTCGACTGCGGGGGCTGGCTTTAGCCAGCCGTCCGTTTTTTATATAGTAATGTAAGGTTTCCGTTTCGCTCCCTTATCCAAACCTCTTCTATTTCTTCACCTCTGGTTTTAACCGTTTCAATTGATGAGGTGTTTAATACAAAAAAACCGACTTCCTAATCGGTGGCCTCTTGTTTGATGGAAAAAGCATGATGAAACTTGAAAAAAGTGGGGATAAGGAAAAATATAAAATGGCCATAAGAAATCATATAAAAAAGGCGAAAAAACAAGCAGACAATGTAATCTTGGAACCAACATTTGTTTCAAGAAAGGTAATACACGATGGCATTTATGGATTTCTGAGACAGTCACAAAGAAACAGAATAATAATTGTCAAATATGGAAACAAATGCCTTGTGTATAAATAAAAAAACGGGGAAATTCCCCGTTCGAGAGTTCCGACCAGGCACGAAGCTTTGACCAGATCCGCCACAAAGGTAAGCATTTATTTTGAAACCACAAACAAAAATGACGAAAAAAGAAGAAGAAAACGTCAAAAAGTGGAAGTTGAAGGCGTTTTAACCGTTTCAATTGACGAGGTGTTTAATACCTGTATCTTGTAATTGGTATATATTGAGATAGTTGCGGCATCGACTTCGCTCAAAAAATGGTGGTTTTTACCTGCTTTGTCTTCAAATGCCGCGGTTTTTTTGTTCATTCCCGGCAGAGATCCTGCATCACAAGGCCGGCGAGGGTGAAGCCGAAGATGGCGGTCGTGTGGGCTACGGTTCCGTTGACGTGCACTTTCTGTTCGTGCCAGTCAGCGGGGGCTGCATGGCCCTTATGGCTTGTCGGTTCAAGGCTGCTGGCTTGGCACGTCTGTTCGCCTTTGCCCTTAAAAACGGTGTCTCTATTTGCAAGAACCTCCCCTTTATCCGCGATGAATCCGTCGTTTTCCGTCATTTGTCTGCCTTTGTTCGTCAGCACTTCAGGGGAGTAGACGACACGGAATTTGCGGGCAGGGAACAGCTTGGAGCGCTTGAACTTCTGCCGGAGGGCACGCGCCAGCGGACAACCTTTGACCTGCCAGAACTCATCGACGCGGATCTGCGTGGGGTCCATCTTCAAGGCTGCGCCCATTGATGAAAAGAATTTGACATAATGGGGTAGGGAGGTAGCATGCCGAATCAGTTCGGCTTTACATCCCAGCGAGTCGATGGCGTCGATGACGTAGTCGTAGGTCTCGAGATGAAAGGAGTCGCGTGTCGAGCGGTCGTAGACGCCTTCGATAGCTTCAACCTCTGCTTTAGGGTTTATGGCTAAAAGCCTTGATTTCATGGCTTCTACTTTCACGTAGCCAATAGTCTCTGTAGTGGCTGGACATTGGCGGTTCACGTTGGTCGCGTCAACGCGGTCGCTATCCACCATAGTCAGATGTCCGATGCCGCTCCTGATGAGGCTCTCGGCTGCCCAACTGCCCACGCCGCCAACGCCAAAAATGATGACACGGCAAGCCCTTATCCGCTCCATTGCCGCCTCGCCGACCAGCAGGGCCGTGCGGCTGAAAATATCATTTTCAATAGCCATTTTTTTTCTTAATTTTGGTGCGAAGGTACGTTTTATTCTTAACAAAACCAAAAATAGACCGCATTATTTGCTTGTCAGCAAAAAAAAGCGTACCTTTGCATCGTAAAAACAACAACCATTCATAAACTTTATACAAATGACCAAAAGCGCATTACAAATCGCAAGGGCTGCCTATCAGCCCAAACTCCCGAAAGCTCTCCAAGGCCCTGTAGTAGCCAAGGAAGGTGCTGCTACTCAGAGTGTTGGCGACCAAGCCAAGATCAAGGAACTGTTCCCGAACACATACGGTCTGCCCGTCATCGAGTTCGTCTCTGGCGAAGCTAAGCAGCAGGATCCCATCAACGTGGGCGTCATCCTCTCTGGCGGTCAGGCTCCTGGCGGACACAACGTCATCAGCGGCCTCTTCGACGGCGTCAAGAACATCAATCCCGCCTCCAAGCTCTACGGCTTTATCCTTGGCCCTGGTGGCCTCGTAGACCATAAATATATGGAACTGACCGCCGACATCATCGACGAGTACCGCAACACAGGTGGCTTCGACATCATCGGCAGCGGCCGCACGAAGCTCGAGAAGGTCGACCAGTTCGAGAAGGGCATCGAGATCCTGCGTGAGCTGGGCATCAAGGCCCTCGTCATCATCGGTGGCGACGATTCCAATACGAACGCTTGCGTGCTGGCTGAGTACTATGCAGCCAAGCAGTATGGCGTGCAGGTCATCGGCTGCCCCAAGACCATCGACGGCGACCTGAAGAACGAGCAGATCGAGACCAGCTTCGGCTTCGATACCGCTTGCAAGACCTACTCCGAGCTCATCGGCAACATCCAGCGCGACTGCAACAGCGCCCGCAAGTACTGGCACTTCATCAAGCTGATGGGCCGTTCGGCCAGCCATATCGCCCTGGAGTGCGCCCTGCAGACACAGCCCAACGTCTGCCTCGTCAGCGAGGAGGTTGAGCAGAAGGAGATGAGCCTCGACGACGTCGTGCGCTATATCGCCGACATCGTGGCTGCCCGTGCTGCCGACGGCAACAACTTCGGCACGGTGCTCATTCCCGAGGGCCTTATCGAGTTCATTCCCGCTATCAAGAAGCTCATCCGCGAGCTCAACGAAGTGCTGACCGATCCTGCTACGGGCGAGCCTCGTGAGTTTGCAAGTGCCGACGAGCAGATTGCTTTCGTCAAGGGCAACATCGCCAAGGACAACCTGGCTGTGCTCGAGAGCCTGCCCGAGGACGTGGCACGCCAGCTCTGCCTCGATCGCGACCCCCACGGCAACGTGCAGGTCAGCCTCATCGAGACCGAGAAACTCCTCTCGCGCATGGTCGCCAAGCGCCTGGCCGAGATGAAGGCCGAGGGCAAGTATGTGGGCAAGTTCAGCACGCAGCACCACTTCTTCGGCTACGAAGGCCGTTGCGCCGCTCCCTCCAACTACGATGCCGACTATTGCTACAGCCTCGGCTTCAACGCCAGCCGCCTCATCGCTGCCGGCAAGACGGGCTACATGAGCATCATCAAGAACACCACGGCTCCTGCTGCTGAGTGGATTGCCGGTGGCGTGCCCATCACGATGATGATGAACATCGAGCGCCGTAATGGTGCCGACAAGCCCGTCATCCGCAAGGCCCTCGTCGAACTCGATGGCGCTCCCTTCAAGTTCTTCGCCGCTCATCGCGAGGAGTGGGCCCGTCAGACGGCTTACGTCTATCCCGGTCCTATCCAGTACTTCGGTCCTACCGAGGTCTGCGACCAGCCCACGAAGACGTTGCAGCTCGAACAGGCTAAGTAACAGACGCTGTTTCCGCGCTCAATAGTTTTTATAAGCGAAACAACGGTTGCCTTGAACAAAACCAAGAAATCACCCACGTCAGCGGTGCCCGCACTCCAAAGTGCGGGTACCGTTGTTCGTGAGCGAAAGCCACAGAAGCGGCGCTCGCCCCAGCGTTCACAGCAACGCTCGGGCCGACGTCGTCGCAAGAGCAGCCACAAGCCCTTCTGGCGCCGTATTCCCCTGTGGGCGCTCGTCACGGGCGTGGGGCTTGTTGTGGCCCTCTACCTCTTCCTCTTTTATTATTTCTTCGTCGGACCCTTCTCGTTCCGCTGGAAAGCCATCTATGGCGACCCCGTCTACCCCGAGGGCTATGAAGTGCGCGGCCTCGACATCAGCCACTATCAGGACCGCATCTCGTGGGAACGGCTTCGTAACGCCAACATCAGCGGGCAACCCGTGCGCTTCGTCTTCATCAAGGCAACGGAGGGCGAGAGCCTTATCGACGAGAACTTCAACGAAAACTTCTACCAGGCACGCCAGAACGATATTATTCGTGGTGCCTATCATTTCTTCGTCCCTGATGTCGACGCGCGCCGACAAGCCCGATTCTTCATCAAGCAGGTCCACCTCGAACAGGGCGATCTGCCGCCAGTCCTCGACGTTGAGAAGGCTGGCAATCTCAACACGCATCAGCTGCAGAAAGCTGTTCGCCAATGGCTGGACATCGTGGAGCAGCACTATGGTGTCAAGCCCATCCTCTATACAGGCTACAAATTCAAGCTGCAATACCTCAACACCCCCGCTTTCGACGAATATCCTTATTGGATTGCGCATTACTATGTCGGAAAACTGGAGTACACTGGTCCTTGGGCCTTCTGGCAGTATACCGACGTTGGGCATGTCGATGGCATAAATGGCTATGTCGACTGCAACACGTTCAATGGAACGCTCCAGCAGTTGCATGCCCTCACCATTAAAGCAGAAGAAGTTGACCTCATCGGTCTCCAAGAATAATACCCTACACAATTAAACAAAAAAACGACATCCCCGCAGGTTCGTGCTTTTCGCAAGGCCTGCTAAAATGTATGACAACAATGAAAAAGACATTCTTTTCACTCACTCTTTGCCTCCTCGCTTCAGTCTGTACAGAGGCACAACAACTTCAACTCAAGTACGCCGATTTCGACCAATGGATCACGCGCGACGTCAGGGAGAGCAAGATCATCGGAGGTGCCACGAAAACCCTCTATGAGGTTGGTCCCGCCGGCAAGTGGGCAGGCTCTGTCCCTTATGTCAATCAGGGCGGCTCGCCTTGGGCAAACAGCAACGTGATGGCTAAGGTGGCAGGCGTGGTCAAGACGAACACCAGCGTCTATCGCGAGCGTCGTGGTTCGGGCTATTGCGCTCGCATGGTGACGCACGTCGAGGGAGTCAAGGTGTTAGGATTGGTCAACATCCACGTCCTGGCTGCTGGTTCTATCTATGTCGGCGCCATGATCGAGCCTATCACGAGCTCGAGCAATCCCATGGGCAAACTCGATTACGGCATCCCCTTCACCGCCCGTCCCAAGGCTTTGCAGTTTGACTATAAGGTGAAGCTTTCGGGCAAGAGCGACCGCATCCGTCGGACGGGCTTCAGCCCTGTCAAGAACATCCCTGGAATGGACATGCCCGCTGTCATCTGCCTGCTGCAGAAGCGTTGGGAGGATAGCGAGGGCAACATCTATGCCAAGCGTATCGGCACGGCCATACATTACTTCACCAAGGATTCCGAATGGGTCAACGGCGCTAAGTTCACCATTCATTATGGCGACATCACGGGTGAGAGCTACTACAAGAGCTATATGAACCTCTTCCAGGGCGGCGACGACCAGAAGTATGCCCTCAACTCGAAGGGTAAGATTGTCCCCGTTCGCGAGATTGAATGGGCAGATGCCAACGACACGCCCACTCACCTCTGCCTGCAGTTCGCCTCCAGCCACGGAGGAGCTTACATCGGAGCCGAAGGCACTACGTTCTGGATTGACAACGTCAAGTTCGTCTACTAATCATGCCTCGCGTTCCGGCTTCAGCATGAAGTCCGTCAGTTCATACTTGCACACCCCGTCTATGGTACATCCCACTCCATACTATCTCCTCGAGGAGAGTAAGTTGCGACGCAACCTCAGCCTCATCCGTGATGTAGCCGAGCGTAGTGGCGCCGAGATTATTCTCGCCTTCAAGGCTTTTGCCCTTTGGAAGACATTCCCCATCTTCCGCGAGTACATCAACGCCACGACAGCTTCTTCGCCAGACGAAGCACGTCTTGCCCTTGAGGAATTTGGAGCACCAGCCCACACCTATAGCCCTGCTTACACTGAACGGGATTTTCCCGAGATCCTGCGTTGCTCGTCTCATGTTACGTTCAATTCTCTCTCGCAGTTCCGCCGTTTCCTGCCGCTTGTTGGGGCGTCAGCGCCCATCGATTCTGCTGATGGGAAGGTCGCCCGTCCAGCAGTCTCCCTCGGCCTTCGCGTCAACCCCGAATACAGCGAGATTGAAACCGAGCTTTACAATCCTTGTGCTCCAGGCTCCCGCTTTGGCGTGTTGGCTGCCGATCTCCCGTCGCCAGAACATTTCCCAGCTGCCATTGAGGGCTTCCACATCCATTGCCATTGCGAGAGCTCGGCTGACTCATTCGCGCGCACGCTCGTACATATTATAGATAAGTTCTCGCCTTGGTTCTCCCGTCTCAAGTGGATTAACTTTGGCGGCGGGCATCTCATGACGCGTGCCGATTATGATGTCGATTTGCTTGTTCGCACGCTCCGTGACTTCCATGTCCGCTTCCCCCATCTGCAAATGATCCTCGAACCTGGTAGCGCCTTTGCCTGGCAGACAGGACCGCTCGTGGCTTCAGTCGTCGACATCGTGGCGAACAAAGGCATTCAGACTGCTATCCTTGATGTCTCTTTCACCTGCCACATGCCCGATTGTCTCGAAATGCCGTATCATCCGGAAGTGAAGGTGAGATATACCGGCACTCCTGACTCTTCTCTCGTCCTGCCTACAAAGATTGAAGCAGATGCCATCACCCCTGAAAAGGAAAGCCGTTCTGACATAGACGCAGCTCCCGCTCTATCCGTGAAGACGGGGGGAGAACCCTCTCCCGAAGAATCTTTCCTCTATCGCCTTGGTGGCAATTCATGCCTTTCTGGCGATTTCATGGGTTCGTGGCGCTTTCCTCGTCCCCTCTCCGTTGGCGATGAGATCATCTTCGAGGATATGATTCATTATACCACCGTCAAGACCACTACCTTTAATGGTGTCCGCCATCCGTCCATACTCATCCGGCATACAGATGGGCGTACCGAGACCCTTCGTGACTACTGCTACGAGGACTATCGCGATCGCATGGATTGACCCATTTTGAGGGCTTTTTTGCGTCAAAAGCCCTAATACAAGCGGAAAAATGCATTTTTCATGAAAAAAAACATCCAAAACGCTTGCCATTTCCAGAAAAAGCAGTACCTTTGCAACCGCATTCAGGAAATGCACTACGATCTTTGATTCTTTGAACAGCAAAATGCATACAGCATCTGCGGCAATAGCTCAGTTGGTAGAGCACGACCTTGCCAAGGTCGGGGTCGCGAGTTCGAGTCTCGTTTGCCGCTCTTGTCTGATGCTGGAGCTTTTGGAGCATCGTGCTGAGCCTGCCCAGGTGGCGGAATGGTAGACGCGCTCGTTTCAGGTGCGAGTGTTGAGAGACGTGCAGGTTCGAGTCCTGTTCTGGGCACTTTTATCACGATGGCTGCGAAGGTTCGAAACTGGAGAGGTGGCGGAATTGGTAGACGCGCTACTTTGAGGGGGTAGTGTCAATTGTGACGTGGGAGTTCGAGTCTCCTCCTCTTCACACATGCTGTTCAAGTCAAAGAGCATCTCTGAGAGGTCAGCACTTTCGTGTTGACCTCTTTTTTTATGCCTTTTGTGCTTCTTTGCGACGAAAAACGCTTCAACGTTTTGTACTCTCGTCAATTTAGCCTACCTTTGTCGGGTCAAACAACGCTAAAACGATGAAACCATTAGCCGAACGCATGCGTCCCACGACGCTCGAGGGATATATTGGCCAGCAGCATCTTGTTGGCCCTGACGCTGTGTTGCGTCGAATGATCGACAGCGGGCGAGTCAGTTCCTTTATCCTTTGGGGGCCTCCAGGTGTAGGCAAGACCACTCTCGCGCAGATTATCGCCCATACACTTGAGACGCCTTTCTACACGCTCTCGGCAGTCACCAGCGGCGTAAAGGATGTGCGTGATGTTATAGAACGCGCGCGTGGCAATCGTTTCTTTCAGTCGAACAGCCCAATCCTGTTTATCGACGAGATTCATCGCTTCTCCAAGTCGCAGCAGGATTCCCTGCTTGGTGCAGTCGAGCAGGGCGTTGTCACCCTCATCGGAGCCACCACAGAGAACCCGTCCTTTGAGGTTATTCGTCCGTTGCTCTCTCGTTGTGCTGTCTATGTCCTGAAGCCTTTGGGCAAGGATGACCTCCTGACGTTGCTTGATCGTGCCCTTCATGAGGATGTTGAGCTTCGTCAGAAGCAGATTACTGTCAAGGAGACTGATGCCCTCCTGCGCTATAGTGGGGGCGATGCGCGCAAACTGTTGAACATCCTTGAATTGGTCACGGACACGGGGTCTGCCGACGTGCCTGTAGAGATAACCGACGACCTTGTTGCCAAACGTCTGCAGCAGAATCCGCTTGCCTACGACAAGGGGGGCGAGATGCACTACGATATTATCTCAGCTTTCATCAAGAGCATTCGTGGCAGCGACCCGGATGCAGCTATCTATTGGCTTGCTCGCATGATTGAGGGTGGCGAAGATCCTGCTTTCATCGCGCGCCGCTTAGTCATCTCAGCATCAGAAGACATCGGACTCGCCAATCCTAATGCGCTCCTCTTGGCAAATGCAGCATTCGACACCGTTCAGAAAATCGGCTGGCCAGAAGGACGAATCCCTCTGGCTGAAGCGACCATTTACCTGGCCACTTCGCCCAAGAGCAATTCGGCTTACATGGCCATCAACGAGGCGATTGGCTTCGTCAAGCAGACGGGCAATCAACCTGTGCCTCTGCATCTGCGTAATGCACCAACAAGCTTGATGGAAGAACTCGGCTACGGCAAGGATTATAAGTATGCGCACGACTATGAAGGTCACTTCGTAGACCAACAATTCCTTCCGGATGGCATCACGCAACGCTTCTGGCACGCCCAACCCAATCCTGCAGAGGACAAACTCCATCAACGCATGATTCAGTTGTGGGGCGATCGATTTAAGAAGTGAAGTAGCCCGTTAACCTTCGCTCCTCTCTCTTTACTCTTTACTCTTCTTTGCCGTCGATCTTGGAGATCTTGTCGTTAGCGTAGTCGAATGCGTAGTAGATTTTCTTGGCTGGCAATACCTTCTTGAACTCTGCCAAGTACTTCCTCATGACAATCAGCTCCTTGCCTTCGCTGTCAAGCTTAGCGTTCAGCAGTTGAGTGGCTTGAGCATCCGTCAGCGTTCCTGCTTTTTCGGCAGCTTTGAATTTCTTCTTCAGGTCGTCGTAGATATCGCCGGCTTGCTTCCTTTCTGTGAGGTAAGCCTTGAGCACGGGAGCGAACTTGGCTTCAGTTGCCTTATCCAACTTGAGGTGTTTGAGCGTGTAGGCATAACGCTTCTCCAATTTGGTTTGCGCAAAGCTTGGCGTGCTGAGCGTGAGCAGGATCATAGTCGAGAATAGGGTGATCAGGAATCTTTTCATTTGCGTTTTGTCTTATGTTGTTGAGGTTTACTATTATTTCTGACAGGCGACATCGCCGTTGGTTTAATATCAAAGAGGCGCGCTAACAGGTCAGGGCGTCCCATGCGATGCAACTCTCCCTCAATTCGCCGTCGTTCTTCGGGCTTGTACCAAAAGAAAAACATGCGTTGCGCCTGCTTCTCGACAGGTGTGCGTGCCACGTAGACGGGTTGTAGCGTGTCGGGGTCGTAGCCCGTTGCCCACATGGTCGTTGCCGTCGTCATGGGGGTGGGGGTGAAGTCCTGTACTTGCTCGAGGTGGAAGTCCATCTGCTTTGTTTCGATGGCAAGTTCAGCCATGTCCTCTGCGCGACAGCCTGGGTGGGAACTGATGAAGTAGGGGATGAGCTGTTGGTGAAGTCGAGCTTGCTGGTTGATTCGGTCGAAGAGGCGTTTGAAGGTATGGAACAGACGGAACGACGGCTTTCGCATCAGTTGCAAGACGCGGTCGGAGGTGTGCTCTGGAGCCACCTTCAAGCGACCGCTGACGTGCCGCGTAATGAGTTCGCGTGTATAGTCGGCCGCTGCACGGTTGAGGTCAGCGTCCTTCCAGTCGTGCAACAGGAGGTCATAGCGCACGCCACTCCCGATGAAACTTCGTTTGATATTGGGTAGGGCATCAACGGCACGATAGATGTCGAGCAGCGGTCGATGGTCGCCGTTAAGGTTAGGGCAAATCTGGGGATGAATGCATGAAGGACGATGGCATTTGGCGCATGCTTTGAGGTTTTTGCCACGCATCGCATACATATTGGCAGAGGGGCCACCAAGATCGGAAAGGTTGCCGCGAAAGCCTGGCAATTGTGATACGGCTTCAACCTCACGAAGGATGCTCTCTCGCGAGCGGCTCATGATGTGCTTGCCCTGATGAGCTGATATAGTGCAGAATGCGCAGCCTCCAAAGCAACCTCGATGTAGGCAGATGCTGAAGCGAATCATGTCATAGGCCGGGATGCGCTTACCATCGTAACGCGGATGTGGCAAGCGCGTATAGGGAAGGTCGAACGAGTGGTCGAGCTGTTCCGTTGTCATCGGGGCGTATGGCGGGTTGACGACAACCCATTGGTCGCCTGTTGGCTGAATCAATCGAGTAGCCTCGTCGCTATTGCTTTGTGTCTCAATATGATGAAAATTCTCTGCGTGCAGTCGTGGTTCGCTGATACAGTCGGCATAGCTATGTAGCAGGATATCCTCGCTGCGAATGCCTAAAGGTATATCATCCTTTCTCTTATGCAGCGTTACGGATTGTCGCAAAGGGCCATTTGTTCCCGTTCCATTCACGGCTAGTCGAAGCGTTGTTGCCGTGAGCATGGCGTTGCCCTCGTCGTCGTAGGTGAGGTCAGGGTCGTAACTCTCTATCAGTTCGAGTGAGCGGCTAACCAACTCCAACGTCGGTTGCTCACCCATGCCGTAGAGGATGACGTCAGCGCCGCTGTCCACGAGGATGCTTGGGCGCAGTCGATCCTGCCAATAGTCATAATGGGCAAGTCGTCGCAAGGATGCCTCAATACCTCCAAGTACGACTGGTACGTCTGGAAAAAGTTTTTTGACGGCTTGCGTGTAGACAATGGTAGGATATTCGGGGCGGAGGTCGTGGCGCCCATCAGGCGAATAGGCATCCTCCGAGCGCAGTCGACGGGCTGCTGTGTACTTGTTCACCATCGAATCCATGCAACCTGGAGCGATGCCAAACCACAGGCGTGGGCGCCCCAGGCGACGGAAATCGCGGAGGTCTCCGTGCCAATCGGGTTGTGGAATGATGGCTACCCTAAGCCCTTCGTCCTCCAACAAGCGTCCGATGACAGCTGCGCCAAAGGAAGGGTGGTCCACATAGGCATCAGCCGAGAGCAGGATCACGTCAGCCTGTTCCCAGCCTCGCAAAGCCATCTCCTTGCGCGTCGTTGGCAGAAAATCGGATAGAGTGGGGGACGTCATGGGAAGTGAAAGCTCCTTGGTTCCGTGTAGGCGGTAGGATTCATGACTGGTCACGTTGCAGAATGCGACCAAGTAGATTCTTGTTAATGGCCAGAAGTTTCCGCTGTTGCGACTTGATGTCAGCCGTCACTTGGTCATAGAGTTCCTGAATGGCATGTACGAACGGCCCCTGCGTCTTATCGGCCTCTTCGTTGACGACGACACGTAATCCTTTGGGGACAAGTCGGATGTCTATATCCTCACCAGCTTCAGCAGGCTCGCCGTCGTAGTGAATTACGCCCGCTTGTGAGCGATGAACGTGCAGCGATTGGCATTGAATCGTGCGGACGTGTGAGTTGGAATCAAGCGTCTTGTTGAGCATCTGCATCACCACTTGTGGCGCATTCAGCATGTTGAGCGGTTCGATGATGGTCACGTCGAGCAAGCCATCGCTCATCGATGCCTGCGGAGCGATATAGAAATTGTTTCCATATTGCGAGGCGTTGCCACAGGCGATGAGAAATGCCTTATAGTGTTCGGTCTGTCCATCAATCTCAATCTCATAGGTCTCCGGTTCGTAGGAGAGGCCACCACGCAAGGTATTCTCAACATAGGTTCGAAGTCCACGCTTGCCGCTGCCCGCGAACTTCTCGCTGATGAATGCGTCGAAGCCCATTCCGCAGGTGCAGAAGAAGGGAATATCGTTGATGAGCCCGTAGTCGAGCGGTTTGATGTTGCAACGCGAAATGACGCGCAAGGCTCCGTCAGGATCCATCGGGATTCCCAGATGGCGAGCCAAGCCGTTGCCACTCCCTGTGGGGATGATGGCCAATGCCGTCTGCTTGTGGCAGAGCGAGCGAGCTACTTCGTTGACCGTGCCATCGCCTCCGATAGCCACGCATACATCAACATCGTTTCTCGATGCCTGTTCGGCCAATTCGGCTGCATGGCCGCGGTGGTCAGTCCATTCGACATGCCATTCGAAGCGCTCCTCGTCGAGGAACTGAGGCAGAGATTGTATAATTGGTCCCTTATCGCGCGTCCCTGAGATGGGGTTGGCTATGAAAAGAAGTCTTGTCTTGGTCATAATCTTACTTTATTTTCGGTGCAAAATTAACGAAAAAGTTTCATTCGAACGTTGTTATTTCAATAAAAGAATAATAAAATGCACATTTTGGGGCAGAAAATGCAATTAGTCCGAAATAATTGCTTACCTTTGCGCCGTTTTAAATGAAGATAAACGTAGAAACACCTTAATTATATATGGGACTTTTACAAGAAAGATTGGCAAAGTACAATCGTCCTCAGAAGTATAAAGAACTCGGAATCTACCCCTATTTCCGTGAGATTGAGGGCAAGCAAGGTACAGAGGTGATGATGGAAGGCCATCGCGTACTCATGTTTGGTTCGAATGCCTATACGGGCTTAACGGGCGATGACCGCGTCATCCAGGCTGGCATCAAAGCGATGGAGCAGTATGGCAGCGGTTGTGCAGGCTCTCGTTTCCTCAACGGTACGCTCGACTTGCATGTACAATTAGAAAAAGAGTTGGCTGCCTTCGTTGGCAAGGATGAGACGATGTGTTTTGCCACTGGTTTTACGGTCAATAGCGGCGTCTTGGGCGTGCTTACCGATCGCCACGACTATATCATCTGCGATGACCGCGATCACGCCAGCATCGTTGATGGCGTGCGCAACAGCTTCTCGCAGCGTCTGAAGTACAAGCATAATGATATGGCCGAACTCGAGGCGCTCCTGCAGCGTTGTCCTGAGGACGTGGTCAAGCTGATCGTCGTCGATGGCGTTTTCTCGATGGAAGGCGACCTCTGCAAATTGCCTGAGATCGTAGCCTTGAAGAAGAAATATCCAGGAACTGCCATCATGGTCGACGAGGCTCATGGCTTGGGCGTCTTTGGTCGTCAGGGCCGCGGCGTGTGTGACTATTTTGGCCTCACCGATGATGTGGATCTCATTATGGGCACGTTCTCAAAGAGCCTTGCCAGCATCGGCGGGTTTATCGCAGCTGAGAGTTCGATCATCAACTACCTTCGCCATCACACGCGTACCTATATATTCTCTGCTTCGTGCACACCTGCCGCGACGGCAGCTGCACGTGAGGCCCTGCACATTATCCAGCAGGAGCCTGAGCGCATTCAGAAGTTGTGGGACGTGACCAACT
This sequence comes from Bacteroidaceae bacterium, assembly GCA_017429525.1. GTDB lineage: Bacteria > Bacteroidota > Bacteroidia > Bacteroidales > Bacteroidaceae > Physcousia. The sequence continues at coordinate 23,134 of JAFROT010000028.1, forward strand.
ATGCCCTTAATCGTTTCCGTGAGGCTGGCTTTGAGATTGGCGACACAGAGAGTCCGATTATTCCGCTCTATGTCCGTGATGTCGACAAGACGTTCCTCGTGACCAAGCTGGCTTTCGATGCCGGTGTCTTTATCAATCCTGTCATCCCTCCCGCCTGTGCTCCGCAGGACACGCTCGTTCGCGTCGCCCTTATGGCAACACATACAAAAGAGCAGGTTGACGAGGCTGTTGAGGCGCTGACAAAGGTATTTCGCGACCTTGAAATCATAAAATAGAGAAATTCTTTGCAAAAAGTTTGGCTGTTTCGCAAAAAACAACTACCTTTGCACCCGCAAAACAGAGATGGAGGCTATACAGTTCCGTTTATGTGAGCAAAAAATGCCGTGAGGCACTACCTGCAATGTTGCGTCCTTAGCTCAGTTGGTAGAGCAATTGACTCTTAATCAATGGGTCCAGGGTTCGAGCCCCTGAGGGCGTACATTTTTAAGAAAAGACATTGCATCTTCTTTATTTTCAAGCGTCCTTAGCTCAGTTGGTAGAGCAATTGACTCTTAATCAATGGGTCCAGGGTTCGAGCCCCTGAGGGCGTACAAAGCAGGCTTCATCGAGAGATGGAGCTTGTTTTGTGTTTGCATACTGTTGTGCATTTCACGACGCATTTGTGGCTAAATTTGTCGTATATATGTGTCAAGAAGCTCAAAAACAGACTTCTTGAGTATCTTTTTGCTCAAAAATCTTGCATAATTCAAAGAAAACGTGTAATTTTGCGCCGCAATTCAGAAAAGGGACGTTAAGAGTAACGTCCATGCATTTGACTAACAAACGCAACACTAACAGTTTTATTATTAACTTTATTAAGGTAAAAAAGATTATGTTTGCAAAAGCAGGTGAAACCGCAGGTGCCATTTGGACGGCACTCAACGAGAACGGCGCACTCAGCGCAAAAGATCTGAAGAAGGCTGCTAAGGCCAAGAGCGAAAAGGAACTTTACCTTGGTCTCGGTTGGTTGCTCCGCGAGGACAAGCTCAACGTCGAAGGCGATGAGAAGGATCCCGTCTTCAGCCTCAAGTAATTCCCCGAAAATTTCATTCACAACATCTTTCCCCTGTTGACATCCTTTGGTCAAGCAGGGGATTTTTGTGTCATTTATATATTATTTCTGAACTTTTAGCCTAAAAATTGACGCTCGATTTGCTCATGTAATTTTCTTTTTGTACCTTTGCGCCCATGAAACATATTCGTAATTTCTGTATCATTGCACATATCGACCACGGAAAGAGTACGTTGGCCGACCGTCTGCTGGAGCGTACCAATACCATCCAGGTCACGGAGGGGCAGATGCTCGATGACATGGATTTGGAGCGTGAGCGCGGTATCACTATTAAGAGTCATGCCATCCAGATGGAATATATGCGCGATGGTCAGAAATATGTTCTCAACCTCATTGACACTCCGGGACACGTAGACTTCAGCTACGAGGTTAGCCGCAGTATTGCTGCTTGTGAGGCTGCGTTGTTGGTGGTTGACGCTACACAAGGTGTTCAGGCACAAACAATCTCTAATCTTTATATGGCCATTGACCACGACTTGGAGATTATTCCTGTCGTGAATAAGTGTGATATGCCCAACGCGATGCCCGAGGAAGTTGAAGATGAAATCATTGACCTGCTGGGATGCAAGCGCGAAGAGATTATTCGAGCGAGCGGCAAGACTGGTGAGGGCGTCGACGAAATCCTTGATGCAGTAGTGGATCGTATCCCTTGTCCGAAAGGCAATGAAGACGCTCCGCTACAGGCGCTTATCTTTGACTCAGTGTTCAATTCCTTCCGTGGGATTATTGCTTACTTCAAGATTGTCAACGGTAGCATCCGCAAAGGCGATAATGTCGTCTTCATCAATACAGGAAAAGAGTATAATGCAGATGAGATTGGTGTCTTGAAGATGGATATGCTGCCGCGACAGGAACTCCATTGCGGGGACGTCGGTTACATCGTCAGTGGCATTAAGACGGCTACTGAAGTTAAGGTGGGCGACACGATTACGCATGTCAGCACATTGGGACAAGTAGAGGCTATCGCCGGTTTCGAGGAAGTGAAGCCCATGGTTTTTGCGGGCGTATATCCTATCGAAACGGAGGACTACGAGAACCTGCGTGCTTCGCTCGAGAAGCTACAGCTCAATGATGCTTCGCTCACGTTCCAGCCCGAGTCGTCGGTTGCATTGGGCTTCGGTTTCCGTTGCGGTTTTCTGGGATTGCTGCACATGGAGATTGTTCAGGAACGACTTGACCGCGAATTCGCCATGGACGTGATCACCACCGTTCCCAATGTTTCCTACAAAGTCTATGACAAGCAAGGCGATGTCAAGGAGGTGCATAACCCTGCAGGCATGCCCGATCCTACGCTCATCGACCATATTGAAGAGCCTTACATCCACGCATCGGTCATCACAACAGCCAATTTCATCGGGCCCATTATGACTCTTTGTCTGGGCAAACGCGGTGAACTGATCAAACAGGATTTCATCAGTGGTAATCGTGTGGAGATTCAGTTCGCGATGCCGTTGGGTGAGATCGTTATCGATTTCTACGACAAACTCAAGAGTATTTCCAAGGGTTATGCTTCGTTCGACTATCATCAGGCTGGCTTCCGCCCGTCCAAACTTGTGAAGCTGGACATCCTGTTGAATGGTGAACCCGTCGATGCTCTTTCCACGTTGACGCACGTTGACAACTCTGTTGACTTCGGGCGTCGAATGTGCGAGAAGCTAAAAGAACTCCTGCCTCGTCAGCAATTCGATATCGCTATCCAAGCAGCCATCGGCGCCAAGATTATTGCACGCGAGACCGTCAAGCAAGTGCGTAAGGATGTGACGGCTAAGTGCTATGGCGGCGACGTAAGCCGAAAGCGCAAGCTCTTGGAGAAGCAGAAACGAGGCAAGAAACGTATGAAGCAAATCGGCAATGTGCAAGTGCCCCAAAAAGCTTTCCTTGCCGTACTGAAACTGGATTAAAACAAACTCACCATTACTACTAGCCACCAATGCCAACAATTCCAAATCAAGGACTAAACACTATGGACAAACGTCGGGACATCGCTCGCGAGATAGCACGGCGCTATTGCACGCTGAGCACACAAGGAATCACTACGCTGGCTAATATCCTCGTGCCTTTTAAGGTCGCAAAAGGCGAGAAGCTCTTGCAGGAAGGCGAGGTCTGTCGGTATATGTACTATGTCGAGAAGGGCATGGTTCGTCAGTTCTATTACAAGAACGGTCGCGATGTGACCGAGCATTTTTCTTATGAGGGTCGCATCGTTATCTGTATAGAGAGTTTCTTGAAGCAATTGCCTTCGCTGCTTATGGTCGAGGCGCTGGAGCCTTCACGTCTCTATGGTATACCTCATGACGAGTTCCTCGCTTTGGTCGAGACCGACAAGGAGATGGAGCATCTCTATCGTAAGATTCTTGAGCACGCTCTTATTTCGTCGCAGGAGCATGCCGATAGCCAACGCTTTGAGAATGCTACCGAGCGCTATATGCGACTGCTGAAGACGAAACCCGAGATTGTTCTACGCGCGCCAATGGTCCACGTCGCTTCCTTCCTGCAGATGACTCCTGAAACGCTTAGTCGCGTGCGCTCAGCTCATGCTGTCTAAATCTGTCCTTCGTCTGGTTCGCTCTCTCGATAGCCGCAAGGGGCGTCGGCAGGAGGGCTTGTTCGTGGCTGAAGGTCCGCGTCTTGTTGGCGAATTGTTAGGTCATTTCCAGTGTCATCATCTTTTTGCTACAGCAGAATGGCTGTCGGCTGAGAGCCAGCGCATTTCTCATGTTCCTCACACCGAGGTAACACCTGCTGAGCTCACGCGACTCAGTCTTCTGCAGACGCCGCAGCAGGTGTTGGCTCTCATGCGTATTCCAGAGGACAATGCGCCTGGGCCGGCTCAACTCTCAGGTCTTCATCTGGCCCTCGATGGTATTCAGGATCCAGGCAATTTAGGCACCATCATCCGTGTGGCTGATTGGTTTGGAATTGAACATATTTGGTGTTCGATGAATACAGCAGACGTTTGGAACCCCAAGGTTGTGCAAGCCACGATGGGTGGCCTTTCGCGCGTGCGCGTTCATTATTTAGATTTAGTCTCTTTCCTCTCTTCTTTGCCCGCTGATTTTCCAGTATTCGGGACGTCGCTCAGTGGTCAGTCCCTCTGGAGCGAGCTTTTGTCGCCCCTAGGTGTCATTGTGATGGGCAACGAAGGCAATGGCGTCAGTCGGGAGGTTGATTCTTTGTGCTCTCGCCGCCTGTTGATTCCCTGTCATCCTACCGGTCATGTCACGACGGAAAGCCTCAATGTCGCGATGGCAACGGGTATTGTGCTGGCTGAGTTCCGCCGTCGTCAAGCCCTTTTATAAAAACTCCTTTGTTCGTTATGCGTCTCGTTCACCTTTTCCGCTATTGTATAATCCTGCTCGTGAGTGGGGTAGTGGTGAGTTGTGCGCCCGAACGCTTTCTGCGTGATGACGAACAGATCTTGGATAAAGTCGTGCTTCGTGCCGATGACAAAGGTGTTCCTACGTCAGCCCTTGGCGGTTATATCCGTCAGCACCCTAATTCGCGCTGGTTCAGTTTGTTCAAGGTTCCGCTTGGTGTCTATTGCATCAGCGGTAGCGACAGTACGCGTCGCGTCAACCGTTTCTTTCGTCGTTTAGGCGAAGCCCCCGTAGTTTTTGATAGTGTTCAGACTGATCGCAGTCGGGCCAACATGGAGTCCGCTGTGCGCAATTTGGGCTTCCTTCATGCTGATGTCGACGTATCGCGCCGCGATCGTGGGCAAAAGGTGGGCATTAGCTACAACATCCAGTCGGGCCCTCGTTATTACGTTGACCGGATTTCCCGCCAAATCGACGACCCGACCGTCGATAGTTTGATTGCAGCCCATTGGAAAGATACCCAGCTTTTCAAAGGAATGCCTTTTGACATCAATCGGCTCGACCTCGAGCGTTCACGGGTGACGACGTTACTGCAGGACTTGGGCTACTATCGTTTCAGCAAGGGTTATGTCCATTTTGATGCCGATACGACAATCGGCAACCATCTCGTGGCCCTCACGTTGCGCATACCCCTTTATCGCGAGACGATAAACGACTCCTTACGCCTGCATCCCTCCTACCATATTGCTCATGTCAACTATCTTTCAGACGTCGATTTGTCAACACTCCGTTCTGCTGGGGATGTTGATAGCCTTGTCGTACGCTCTCAGGCCTTCTATTTTCGTGACAACTTAACGCTCAGGCCTTCGTTCCTGTTGTCGAAAAGCGACCTTCGTCCGCACTCGATATTCCGTGAGACCGATGTGCAGAGCACCTATAGCAACCTCTCTTCGCTCTCTGCCGTGATGGGTGCCAATGTCACGTTAGAACCTACGCCTGGCGCCGCCGATTCGCTCGATGCTTTCGTCAGTCTGATGATGGCAAGACGCCATTCGATGTCGGCAGCGCTTGAGGGCACCAACTCAGCAGGCGACCTTGGTGCGGCTGTGAGTGTGGGTTATCAGAACCGAAATCTCTTCCGGCGCTCTTCGATGTTTTCGTTGAAGCTGCGCGGCGCGTTCGAGGCTATTAAGGGCTTGGAAGGCTACAGCGACCAGAACTATATCGAGTATAGTGTCGAGACCGATCTCAATTTCCCCGAGTTTATGTTCCCCTTTCTGACGCGGTCGTTCCGCCGTTCAGTGAAGGCGCAGAGCATCGCTTCGCTGATGTATGATTCGCAGGACCGTCCTGAGTTCCATCGCCGAGTGCTCACGGCAGCCTGGCGTTATCGGTGGAACCGCTTCAACCTCAAGCGTCAGCATCGCGTGGATCTGGTTGATCTGAACTACGTCTTCATGCCTTGGATTTCCGAGACATTCCGTGAGGAATACTTGGGCGATAATGGCAGTCGCAATGCCGTCCTGCGCTACAACTACGAGAATTTGTTCATTATGCGTTGGGGCTATAATTTCCACTATACCAGCATACCCCCGTCAGCCCAAGGTTCCTCCTATGGGCAGAATGCCTTTAGTGTGCGTGTTGGCATCGAGACGGCTGGCAACTTGCTCTATGGCCTCTCCAGCTTGTTCCAGGCACAACATTCAAAGTCGCTCGATGCTTATACCTTGTTCAATATCGCTTATGCTCAATATCTCAAGTTCGATTTTGATTTTGCCAAGAGCTTCCGTTTCGACGAGCGCAACTCGCTTGCGTTGCATTTCGCTTTAGGTGCGGCTTTCCCTTATGCCAACTCCAGCGTACTGCCCTATGAGAAGCGCTATTTCTCGGGTGGTGCCAACAGCGTTCGTGGCTGGAGCGTACGCGGACTCGGTCCTGGACGTTTCGAGGGTTTCGACGGGAAAGTCGATTTTATTCGTCAGACGGGCGACATCAAGTTGGATATGAGTCTGGAATGGCGCACGCATCTGTTCTGGAAAATTGACGGCGCCGCTTTTGTGGATGCGGGAAATATCTGGACTTTCCGCGACTACCCTGAGCAGCCGGGTGGGCAGTTTCGGCTCGATGAGTTCTGGCGACAGATTGCTGTGGCTTATGGACTTGGCTTCCGTCTCAACTTCGGCTATTTCATTTTGCGTCTGGATGGCGGCATGAAAGCCATTAATCCTGCGGTTGAGCATGGGCCTAAACATTATCCGATCATTCACCCTAAGTTTGGTCGCGATTTCCAACTGCATTTCGCGGTCGGTTTGCCCTTCTGATGATTGTTCTTGCGCGCTGGGATACGTAAAACCTCCTTTATTTATGTATCCATATTGTAAAAAGACCAAAAAATACACTTCATGGTGAACATCTTATAAAAAAAATCATTAACTTTGCCGCGGAATTAAAACAATTAGCTATGCTGACATTCATGTGCTTGGGCAGTGGTAGCAGTGGCAACTGCTATTATTTGTCGACCGAGACCACAGGAATTCTGATAGACGCAGGTTTGGGCATCCGAACGTTGAAGCGTCATTTTCAGACATTTGGCCTCTCGTTCAGCCATATCCAAGCCGTACTTGTCACCCATGATCATGCCGATCATATCAAGACGATAGGCAAGTTGGCAGCAGAATATGGCATTCCCATCTACACGACACGTGAGGTGCACGAAGGTATCGCTCGCAACTATTGCGTGTCGCCGCGTCTGCAAGCAGAGCATCGCGCTTATCTCGAGAAAGACGTCCCTCTGGATATCGGCGATTTGCATATCACCCCCTTTGCCATCCCCCACGACAGCAACGACTGTGTAGGTTATCGTGTCGAGGCCGGAGGTGTGCGTTTCTGCTTGATTACCGACATCGGTCACGTCACCGAGCGTGTCAAAGAGGAAGTCTCTGAGGCCAACTATCTTGTGCTCGAGAGCAATCACGACTCCGAGATGTTGATGGCAGGTCCTTATCCTGCCCACTTGAAAGGGCGTATCAGCGGGCCTACGGGTCACTTGAGCAATCGCGAGGCGGGCGAGTTGCTGGCCAATTCTTCCAGTCCTGCGCTCCATCACGTTTGGCTCTGTCACCTCAGTGAGGAAAACAACCATCCCGAACTGGCACGTAAGACCGTCGATTCCATCCTGCGCAGCTACGGCATCGTTCCGGGTGTCGACTTCAAGGTTGATGTGCTCAAGCGCCGTGTACCCAGCGAGTGCTACACGTTGGAGCCTTAGTCTTCGTTGAACTTCGATTTCTCGTAATGGTCAAAGTGCTTGATTTCCGGGTTCTCGATGCCCGATTCGGCAAACATCTTGCAGATGCGTCGTGACGCAGCCACCTGTCGCTGGTCGGTTTGTGAGCAGTATGCAATCACGGGATTCTCAAACCATTGCATAAAAGTGGCATGCTGACATCTTATGCATTGCACGAATCCTTGTTCTTTGTTTTTATCATTCATGGGTAAAGGGTCGATTGTATTTGCCTGCAAAGTTATAAAAAAAATCTGTACGCTGTCCTTCTTCGTTTCTTTTTTTTCATACATAAACATAAAATGATCGTTAACATTCTTATTACTATCCTCGGCGCAGCTCTCGTTCTCGTTGGTGCCGACAAGTTGACTGACGGCTCTGTGGGGCTCGCTCGTCGTTTCCAAATCCCAGAGATGGTCATCGGTCTGACGATAGTGGCATTCGGCACGTCGTTACCAGAGTTTGTAGTGAGTCTGCTGTCGAGCATCAATCATGCTCCAGGCATGGCTGTTGGCAACATCGTCGGCAGCAACGTCTTCAACACGTTGATGATTGTCGGCTGTTCGGCATTGATGTGTCCGATAGTCGTCTCCCGTTCCACGGTGTCTAAGGATATCCCCCTGTCGCTATTGGCTTCTATCGTCCTGCCGGCGTTGGCGCTCGATGCGCTCGTCAGCGGTTCTGCGTCATCGAGTGTCCTTTCGCGCGGCGATGGTGTTGCCCTCTTAGGCTTCTTTGTGATCTTCATGGCCTATACATTCTCATTGGCAAAAGGTGATCCTACTGCTGCTGAAGCTGTCGACGCTGAGCCTCAGATGCCGGTTTGGAAGATTCTGGTTTACATTGTCCTGGGCATAGCAGGTCTGATAGGCGGTGGCGAACTCTTCGTTCACGGCGCCTCTGAGATAGCCCGCAGCCTGGGCGTCAGCGAGGCCGTCATCGGTCTGACCTTGGTGGCGGGTGGTACGTCCCTTCCGGAATTGGCCACCAGCGTGATTGCAGCGCGCAAGGGACAGAGTGCAATGGCAATAGGCAACGTCGTAGGCAGCAACCTCTTCAATATCTTTTGGATCCTTGGAGCTTGCGCATGCGTCACCCCGTTACCTGTCGAGGGCATTGCTTGGACCGACTTCGCCGTGCTCATCTTGGCTAACGTGCTGTTCTGGCTCTTCTCGCGCACCAGTCATCGTGTCGTGCGCCTCGAGGGTGCCATCCTTGTTCTGGTCTACGTCGGCTATATCGCTTATCTCATCAGTCAGGTCTAAAAGTTAGTAGGCTATACACATGCAATCCGCGTAGTCCGTGTTCTTGACCTTGTGCAAGAAGCCGGACTACGCGGATTCGTTTTGTTCGGGGGGCTGATAATTAGCTTCCGTTGATTTGCAGCTAATCTTTTTCGCGTTTGAATTTGAACGTCGTGGGCAGCTTCACCAATTTCTTGCCCACCACCTTCTTCAGTACCGCTCCGTCCACTTCACGCATCGTCAGGATCGAATCCTCCTCCCAGGTCAGTTCCACCGATTGCGTCTCTGACCCGAGGTCGTTTGAGAAGTGGACGACGGCCTTCTGCGCATCGCATTTCTTGATGGTCGAGACATACCATGTGCAATAAAGGTCCTTGCCCTTCAGATAACCATTCAGCGGGCCGAACATCTCCAGTCCGGGCACGTCGACGCTCTCGGAGTAGAGGTCCAGCACCATTTTGATGTCGACGTCCTGAGCGACGAACCGACCGCGGAAAGGCTCGCCCGAGCGAAGCACGTTCAGGCCTGCCGTAAAAAGCATAAATGCGAGTAGAATGTGAATCTTCATGTCACTATTTTCATTTTTCTGCTGCAAATGTACAACTTAATGCTGACTTTCAAACGAAAAAAGCTTTAAAAGTTGGTTAAATACAAGAAAAGTTGTACTTTTGCACCCGATTTAAAGCATAATAGGTAACCCGTTAAGGTAAATGAGTCAAGATAAACTCCTTCCCGACTATATTTTTGAATCCAGTTGGGAAGTCTGTAACAAAGTCGGTGGAATCTATACCGTACTTTCAACTCGTGCTAAGACGCTTCAGGATGCGATGCCTGATTGTCTCATTTTCATAGGACCTGATTTCTGGTTAGAGAAGGAGAATCCTCTATTCGTCGAGGAGCCGTCATTGTGGGCTGACTGGCGTCGCCATGCCCGTGTCAATGGGCTGCCCATCCGCATCGGCCGTTGGCAGATACCGGGCCGCCCCGTCGTCGTGCTGGTCGACTTCCAACCCTTCTTCGCTCGCAAGAACGACATCTACGGAGCCCTCTGGAATGATTTCCAGGTCGACAGTCTCCATGCTTATGGCGACTACGACGAGGCCTCGATGTTCAGTTATGCGGCCGGGCGTGTAGTCGAGAGTTTCTACAACCATTTCCTCGACGAGTCAAAGCGCGTCATCTATCAGGCCCATGAGTGGATGACGGGCCTCGGAGCACTCTACATCCATAAGTTCGTGCCCGCCATCGCCACCATCTTCACCACGCATGCCACCACCATCGGCCGCAGCATCGCAGGTAATGGCAAGCCCCTCTACGACTACCTCTTCGCCTACAATGGCAATCAGATGGCCGAGGAACTGAACGTACAGTCCAAGCATAGCATCGAGCGTCAGACTGCTCACCACGTCGACTGCTTCACTACCGTCAGCGACGTCACAGCCCATGAATGTCTCGAACTGCTCGACAAACAGCCTGATGTTGTGTTGCCCAATGGCTTCGAACTCGATTTCGTTCCCAAGGGAGTCACGTTCGTCAACCGTCGTCGCAAGGCACGTCGTCGCATCCTCGAGGTCGCCAATGCGTTGATGGGTACGGCGCTCACCGACGACACCCTTATCGTCTCTACCAGTGGTCGCTACGAATGGAAGAACAAGGGCATCGATGTCTATCTCGAAGCCCTCTGCCGTACCCTTCACGACAATCGCCTCCAGCGTCAGGTGCTCGCCCTCATTGAGGTGCCGGCATGGCAGGCGGGGCCCCGTCGCGATCTGCAGGAACGCTTGAAGAACTTCCGTTCCACGCCTCTGCCCGAGCCCTTCATCACCCATGAGCTCCGTGAGCCCGGTGCCGACATGGTCACGCAGACCCTCCATCGCTGGGGCATCACCAATCGCGAGAGCAGCCGGCTGAAGATCATGTTCATTCCCTGCTACCTGGATGGTGCCGATGGCATCTTCAATCTGCATTACTACGACCTTCTTCTCGGTCTCGACCTCACCGTCTATCCGTCCTACTACGAGCCTTGGGGCTATACCCCTCTGGAGAGTGTTGCCTTCAAGGTGCCTTGCATCACGACGACCCTTGCAGGCTTCGGTCTCTGGGCCAACGAGCAGAAGGCAGCAGCTCTGCGCGAGCAGGCCAATGCAAAGGGCAGCGCCCGTAAGTTGACGGCTGCCTCCGATCGCATCGCCAGCGCCACACCCTGCTATCTCGACACCGATGGCGTCGAGGTCGTACAGCGGTCTGATTACAACTACAACGAAGTGTCCGACCACATTCGCGACGAGATCATCGGCTTCTCCAATCTCAGCGAGCAAGAGGTCACGCGCGCTCGCAAGGCAGCAGCATCCCTGGCCGCTAAAGCTCAGTGGAAGTATTTCATCGACTACTACTATCAGGCCTACGATATCGCCCTCCGTCGCGCCGAAGCCAGGATGAAGGCATAAGTAGCCAACCCATTCATTACATATATTCATTGCATTATTTAGTTTCATCACAACTACATTCAGTAATAACATTATGAAAATCAAAGCAAGCAACGCAAACGAGGCTGTCTGGAGACCGATGGTCGTCAAGAGCAGCATCCCCGAAGAGCTCAACAAGCTGGAGGAACTGGCTCACAACATGTGGTGGGCATGGAACCACAGCGCACGTAGCCTCTTCACGCACCTCGATCCCGTCCTCTATGAGGAGTGTGGACAGAACCCCGTGCTCATGCTCGAACGCCTCAGCTACGAGAAGCTGTCCGAACTCGCTAAGGACAAGGACATCCTCAAACGTATGAACGACACTTACAAGGAGTTCCGCGACTACATGGACGTCCAGCCCCGCAAGGATCGCGCCAGCGTGGCCTATCTCTGCATGGAGTATGGACTCAACCAGGTCCTCAAGATCTACTCCGGTGGTCTTGGCATCCTCGCTGGCGATTATATTAAGGAAGCATCCGACTCCAATGTCGACATGGTCGCCGTCGGTTTCCTCTATCGCTTTGGCTATTTCACGCAGACCCTCTCCATGGATGGCCAGCAGATTGCCAACTACGAGGCGCAGAACTTCGGCAGCCTCCCCATCGAACAGCAGATGGACAAGGACGGCAAGCCCCTCGTCATCGACGTCCCCTACATGAACTATCAGGTGCACGCCTACGTATGGCGCGTCAACGTCGGCCGTGTCAAGCTCTACCTGCTCGACACCGACAACGACCTCAACTCCGAGTACGACCGTCCCATCACCCACGCCCTCTACGGTGGCGACTGGGAGAACCGTCTGAAGCAGGAGATTCTGCTCGGCATCGGTGGCGTGCTGCTGCTCAAGAAGCTCGGTATCAAGAAGGACATCTACCATTGCAATGAGGGTCACGCTGCCCTCTGCAACGTACAGCGCCTCGTCGACTATGTCAACGAAGGTCTCACCTTCAATCAGGCACTCGAGCTCGTGCGTGCTTCTTCGCTCTATACCGTCCACACCCCCGTGCCCGCTGGCCACGACTACTTCGACGAGGGCCTCTTCGGCAAGTACATGAGCGGCTATCCCCAGATGCTCGGCATCTCGTGGGACGAGTTCATCGGCATGGGACGTCAGAACCCCGACGACCACGGCGAGCGCTTCTGCATGTCCACCTTCGCCTGCAACACCTGTCAGGAGGTCAACGGCGTCAGCTGGCTCCACGGCGAAGTCTCTAAGAAGATGTTCCAGAACATCTGGCGTGGCTACTTCCCCGAGGAGAGCCATGTCGGCTACGTCACCAACGGCGTGCACTTCCCCACTTGGTGCGCCAACGAGTGGCGTAAGCTCTATGCCAAGTACTTCGACGCCTCGCATCTTGCCGACCAGAGCAACGAGCAGATTTGGCACGCGATCTATAATGTGCCCGATGCCGAGATCTGGAAGACCCGCATGCAGCTCAAGACCAAGCTCGTCGACTACATCCGCGAGCAGTTCCGCGACTCGTGGCTCAAGAATCAGGGCGATCCCAGCCGCGTCGTCTCCCTCATGGAGAAGATCAATCCCAACGCCCTGCTCATCGGCTTTGGCCGTCGCTTCGCCACCTACAAGCGTGCTCACCTCCTCTTCACCGACCTCGAGCGCCTCGAGAAGATTGTCAACAACCCTAACTATCCCGTACAGTTCCTCTACACCGGTAAGGCTCACCCCGCCGACGGCGCAGGTCAGGGTCTCATCAAGAAGATCTACGAGATCAGTCAGCGTCCCGAGTTCCTCGGCAAGATCATCTTCCTCGAGAACTACGACATGCAGCTCGCTCGTCGCCTCATCTCGGGTGTCGACATCTGGATGAACACCCCGACACGTCCGCTCGAGGCTTCCGGCACCAGCGGCGAGAAGGCTCTCATGAACGGCGTCGTCAACCTCAGCGTGCTCGATGGCTGGTGGCTCGAAGGCTATCGCGAGGGTGCCGGTTGGGCACTCACCGAGAAGCGCACCTACGAGAACCAGGCCTATCAGGATCAGCTCGACGCAGCCACCATCTACGCTCTGCTCGAGAACGAGATTATGCCTACCTACTACGCTCGCAACGCCAAGGGCTACAGCCCCTCGTGGATTCAGGTCATCAAGAACTCCATCGCCCGCATCGCTCCTCACTACACGATGAAGCGTCAGCTCGATGACTACTACGCTAAGTTCTACAACCCCATGGCTGCTCGCTTCAAGAAAATCAGCGCCCACGACAATGCCGTCGCCAAGGAGATTGCTCTCTGGAAGGAAGCTGTTGCCGAGCGTTGGGACAGCATCCGCGTCGTCAGCATAGAGCGCACCGAGCCTACCGACGGCACCGTCCTCGAGGCTGGTCGTAAGTACGACGTCAACATCGTCCTCGACGAGGCTGGTCTCGACAATGCTATCGGTATAGAGCTGGTCACCCTCTCTACCGACAAGAATGGCGAGGATCACATCTACAGCGTAGAGCCTCTTGAGGTCGTCAAGCGTGAAGGCAACCTCTATACCTTCCACGTTACTCATGTCTCCAACAATGCTGGTGGCTTCAAGGCGGCCTATCGCATCTATCCCAAGAACGATCGTCTGCCCCATCGTCAGGACTTCTGCTACGTCAAGTGGTTCTCCTGATTCGCATCATGTCCCTTATCAGCGAGGCTGTCCGTTTCGGGCAGCCTCGCTTTGATTTAGGGACGACGGAACAACTTTGACGAGGAAAGTAAATGCGGAGTAAATTCGGAGTAAATTTCATCCAATAAATATACGTTTTTATTTACTGAGAATAATTTACTCCGCATTTACTCCGCATTTACTTTCCGCGTCAGAGACAGTCTCGCGTATTTACTTTCTGGATAATGTCCATTGTCCATTATCCATTTTCCATTGTTCATTTTCCATTGTTCATTGTCCATTTTCCATTGTTCATTCACTTCCTATCGCCCTTTTCCACGGCCTCGTGCTTACAAATGGAGTGCTCTGAACATCCAACTGCAATCGTTGACCCATGCGCATGGATCCATTGACCCATGCGATTGGACCATTGACCCATGCGCATGGGTCAAGCTTCTCACCTATATGTCTCACGCTATGGATTTGGCCTGACGGGGTGCGATGATGGTATGCGCAGGGCATGACAAGCAGACGCGAACGCATGTACTTCCTTATTCGTCATTCGTCACTTGTCATTCGCCATTCCTTATTCGTCATTCGTCATTCGTCATTGTTCCTCATTCTTCATTTTTCTTCACGCTTTTGCGTCTGCTTAAATAAAAATGTGTATCTTTGTGCCAAAAATAAGAAGAAATGAGGCTCATGCGCATCGAATGGATGCCTGAACTGCCGAATAACTGTTTACGATAAGAACAACGCTTGTTTCTGAATATGAATAGGTATAAGCTGAAATCCACGATGTGGGCGGTTCTCATGGTCCTCTGCTGGTTGGCCGCGCTGTCGGGATGCTCTCGCGGTGACGGCACGACGGATGCCGACAATATCTCGTTGATCGCCGACCGGGTGTGGGCTTACGGGCAGACGCATCCCGACGGCTTCACGCTCGACATCCGCTCCATGACGGAACCCTCGGAAGGCATAGCCGTCAGCTACGCTGAGACCCAGAACTGCCATTCTCGCCAGGCGCTCAACGCCGTGGTTGGTCATGCCCTGAAGCACGAAGGGTATGTGGGTGGTTGGCTGAATGGAGAGAATGGGTTGTACTATTTCGACAGCACGCGCCTCTTCCCCGAGGACTCACTCCGCAGCGCCCTGCGCTTCGGACGCGACAACGGGCAGCGGTCGGCCTTCGTGCTCTCGACCCACGCCGACGTTCCCGTCGAGGGTAAGGTGGCTGAAATCGTGGAGCGCGGCACGCTGATGGTGGGCACTACGGGCGACTACCGCCCGCTCTCGTTCTGCGAGGACGACGGCCGCTACTGGGGCTTCGGCATCGAGATGGCCGAGACGATAGCCCGTGCCTTGGGCGTACGTGCGACCTTCGTCAAGACTTCGTGGCCCACGCTGACGGCCGACGTGCTGGCCGAGCCTCAACGCTTTGACTTCGCCATCGGCGGCATCACGATCACCGACGCACGACGCGAGACGATGCTGATGAGCGATGGCTATCTGGCCAACGGCAAGACCATCCTCTGCCGGGCGTCGGAGGCCGACCGCTACCGTTCGCTGGCCGACTTGGACAAGCCGGAGGTGAGCGTGATGGTGAATCCTGGCGGACTGAACGAGAAGTTCGCCCGCGAGAACCTGACGCACGCCACCATCATCGTATGGGAACGCAACGAGGAGATTCCCGAACGCATTGCCGAGGGCGATGCCGACGTGATGATCACGGAGATTACTGAGGCCCCGTACTACGTGCAGGCCGACCCGCGACTAGCAGCCCCGCTGCTGAACGCGCCCTTCACCCACGGCGAGATAGGCGTGCTGATGCAGAAGGGGCAGGACGACCTCTTGCAGATGGTGAACCTTGTGATTGCCCGGATGAAGGCCGATGGCCGTCTGCGCCGCTTGCACGAGAAGTACGGGCTGGTGTATGCGTATGAGCTTAACTAACAACTTGTCAACAAGAAACAACTTGTCAACAAGAAACAACTTGTCAACTCGTCAACAAGAAATAACTTGTCAACTTAATAACAATGATAGACCAGATTATTGCTTTCAACAAGACCTTCGTGGCCGAGAAAGGCTACGAGAAGTACCTGACCGATAAGTACCCCGACAAGAAGCTGGCCGTGCTCTCGTGCATGGACACGCGCCTGACGGAGCTGTTGCCTGCGGCCTTGGGACTGAAGAACGGCGATGCCAAGATCATCAAGAACGCGGGCGGACTGGTGATCTCGGCCTTCGACTCGGCCATGCGCAGCCTCATCGTTGCCATCTACGAGCTTGGCGTGGAAGAGATCATGGTGGTGGCCCACTCGCATTGCGGGGCCTGCCACATGAGCTACGACCACTTCCACGACGAGATGATAGCCCGCGGCGTGAGCGACCAGACGCTGGACACCATACGCAAGTGCGGCATCAACCTCGACGCTTGGCTCGAAGGGTTCAAGGACACGCCCACGTCTGTACGCCGTACCGTGGAGACCATCCGGACGCACCCGCTCGTACCGCAGGACGTCGTCATCCGCGGATTCATCATCGACTCCGAGACGGGAGCGCTGGAGGAGATTAAGTGAAACGAACCATTGGAAAAGAAACAGCGCCGGACGTGCATGCTCCTTCTGGCGAAAGTGAAGTAAATGATCAATGAACATAGAAGACTATCGTGACTACTGCCTGTCGCTGGGCGAGGATGTTGAGGAGAAACTGCCGTTCACGGCCTTCCAATATGCCAGCGGCGTATTGGCGTTCTACGTGCATGGGCACATGTTCTCATTCTTCGACTGCGACCACTTTGGCATCGTCACCCTGAAATGCCAGCCCGAGCGCATCGAGGAACTGCGTGCCCTCCACGACAGCGTCGGGCGGCCCTTCAACCTGTCGCCTAAGTATTGGATTGGCGTTGACGCCCTCTCGGCTCCCGATGCCCTCCTGCGCGACCTGACGCGCAACTCCTACGAGATTGTAAAAGCAAAGTATAAATAAAAGCAATGAGCATGAACATAAATGGTTTAGGACAGCTTGTCCTCATCTATCTCGTAGCTATCAATGTGGCCACCTTCTTTACCTACGGCCTGGACAAATGGAAGGCGAAGCGCTCCATGTGGCGCATACGTGAATCCGCACTCCTGCTGCTGGCCGCACTCGGCGGCAGTATAGGGGCTTGGGCGGGCATGAAAGTGTGGCATCACAAGACGCTGCACAATAAATTCCGCTACGGCGTTCCCGCCATCTTGGTCCTGCAAATAGCGTTAATTGTATTCCTAAAATATAAAGGTATTATATGAAAAGCTTTAAATCCAATGCGTGGCTGCTGCCACAACCCGTGCTGATCATCGGCACCTACGACAAAGACGGTAACCCCAATGCGATGAACGCTGCCTGGGGTGGACAATGGGACATGCACGAGATCATGATCTCACTCGGCTCTCATCAGACGACCGACAACCTTGCTGTGAACCCCGAGTTTACTGTCACCTTCGCTACTGCCGCGACGATGGTGGCTGCCGACTACGTAGGCATCGTCAGCGGACGCAACACGCCCGACAAGATGCAACGGGCGGGATGGACTGCTGAGAAGGCGCCCAACGTGAACGCCCCCGTGTTCAGCGAGTTCCCCATGACCCTGGAGTGCCGCGTGAAGCAGAAGATTGACGAGTCCGAGACGGGCTGCTACCTGATAGCCGAGATCGTGAACATCCTCTGCGACGAGCGGTTCCTGGCCGAGGACGGCAAGCCCGACGTCGAGAAGATGGACCTTATCACCTACGACCCTGTACACCACACGTATATCCAGCTGGGCAAGAGCGTAGGCCATGCCTTCGCCGACGGCAAACAGCTGAAGTGAAGTTGAAGGGGGGCAATCGTACGGAATGAGCAGAACTTACCATTCGAGGAAATCGTATCAACAGAAGATGGACGAGATACGTCGGTCGCGGGAGAAGCACGCATCCGAGACCGGCGTCACCGTCTTGTCCACCCTGAACCAGCATTGGAACGGCCGTCAAAAGGCAATGGCGACGCTCACTCGTCATCCTTCAGGAACGAAGGCCACTGGGCTGCGGCGTGGACTTCAAGGTCAAGGATTGGTGAAAGCCTACAGGGACCGCTTCGGCCTGGCCGAGGAGCAGAGTTCCCGCCTCAAGCGTCGGCGCATGGCCGGAAAACATGCCCTCCGCTTGAAGTCCAAGAAGGAACTGCGCTCGCTCATGTACGGCTTGGAACGATTTAAGGAAGCATAATATAGCAGAAGGCACAAAGTCCCAAAATAAGTCCCGTAGGGGCGATAGATATTAGGCAGGGGTGGAGTGCTGTCCTACGGACTCTCCCTCCGTCGCCAGAGGAGTTCTGGCTCCCCTCATCAGGCACGGATGGCCCAAGGGCAATCCTCTAAAGGCCTTCTTCGCCCCTGCCTAAATTCCTTCGCCCCTCTGGGGCTTTGTGACAACTGTTTTTAAGGATTTATAGATTTAACCTTATGACCTCCAAAGTCACAATGATAAAAGAATATATTACTCAGACGACGGCGTTCCCTCTTGCCGACGAACAGCCTTGGACTATTGTAGAAAATCTCTGTTCGACCATCAGCAAGTGCATAGAAGCCCTCGATGGTGAATACGCGATCCATGACGGCGTGGCCATCCACAAGACAGCCATCATCGGGCATAACGTAACCATCAAAGCGCCGGCCGTTATCTCGGCAAATTGTTTTGTCGGTTCCAACTCCTACCTGCGTAATGGCGTCTTCTTGGCCCCTGGTGCGAAAGTAGGCATCAGCTGCGAGGTGAAGACTTCTGTCATGCTGGAGGGGAGCACCATCGCGCATTTCAATTTTGTGGGCGACAGCATTATCGGTCACGACGTGAACATTGAGGCAGGAGCTATTCTGGCCAATCACTACAACGAGCGCGAGGACGATACCGTCTATGTCCTTCACCATGGAGAGCGTATCTGCACCGGACTTCACAAGTTTGGCGCCCTCGTAGGTGATGGCTGCCGCATTGGGGCGAATGCGGTACTCTCACCCGGCACGCTGCTGACGCCAAAGACGATCGTGCGACGCTTGCAACTCGTAGAACAAGACCCACTCTAAATGCTATGCTACACCTGAACAAAGTGCATCATATCGCCATCATTTGCTCAGACTATCGGCTGAGCCTCGACTTCTATACTCGCGTTCTCGGCCTGAAGGTAGTTGCCGAGCATTATCGTGAAACGCGGCAGTCCTACAAGACTGACCTGGCCTTGGGCAAGGACTACGTCATTGAGCTCTTCTCATTCCCCTCGCCGCCACCTCGGCCGACACATCCCGAAGCAGCAGGTCTGCGTCATCTGGCTTTTGAAGTCGACAGTATGGCCGAGACCGTACATGAGCTGGATGCTTTGGGCGTCGCTCACGAAGAGGTGCGTACGGACGAATATACCGGCAAGCGCTTCCTCTTCTTTCAGGACCCCGATGGGCTGCCGATAGAAGTGTATGAAAAGTAAAACCCAAGGGCAATCCTCTAAGGGCCTTCTTCGACTCCGTCGGCAGAGGAGTTCTTAAGAATATTCGTATGAGTGGGATTTTGTTGTTTTTATTGCTATTGGCTGTTTACGTCGTTGTAGCCATCATCGTCGATAGGAGACAAAAGTCAAGAGGAATCATGCGGGAAGGCAAGCTCCTGAAAAGTGAGATTGTCTGGCAGGATGGAGAAAAGCTTTATGTTGAGAAGGTGGCTTTCAAGGACTGGCATGTCTGTATTCATGCCTATTATTTGATCTCGGACCGATTATCAGAAGGCCATACCATCGTTGAACAGAGATGGAGCTATGAAGATTTCTGCAACATCACCATCCGTCTCGAGGACTGCACCTACACGCTCATCCGGCAAGTGGACGTCATTGCCCTTGTACGTAGTTACAGGCCTATCCCGGTTGATGAATTTGACCGCCTTGCCCAACCCCCTGATAATGTAGAAACAGGAAATTTTTGCATAAAAGTTTGGCGCTTTGCCGTCTTTCGTTTACATTTGCACAGCGTTTAGGCGGGTTCTAATCATCTGAAGCAAAGGAGAGACCTGCCAATGACGTGAATACTCATTTTTAGAACACACCTTTAATCATTTACCGTTATGTACAACAGAGAATACACGCCCGATAGGATATTGGAACTGCGAGAGAATGAGGTGTTTGTCTTTGGAAGTAACCTTGCCGGCGCTCATGGCGGCGGCGCCGCACGTCTGGCCTATAATCGCTTCGGAGCGGTCTGGGGACAAGGTGTAGGCATGCAAGGACAAAGCTATGCCATCCCGACGATGCACGGCGGCGTAGAGGCCATCAAGCCCTACGTGGACGAGTTTGTCCAGTGACGCATCCTGAACATAAGTTCCTTGTCACGCAAATCGGCTGTGGAATAGCCGGCTTCATTCCCGAGGAGATTGCTCCGCTTTTCAGAGAGGCCTTAGACGTGGAGAACGTCATCCTGCCGAAGGTCTTTGTTGAGATTTTGCAAAGCTGAAATCAGAGGCGGTCCTGCTAACCCCTTATACGTCTACTCTATAATCTTATCTTAACTCTTATGCGTAAAAGTTTTCTTACTTTGCTTGGCTTAGGCCTAATGCTTACAGCCTGTAATCATCCTACACAAAAAGAACCAGATATGGAATTTGAAGATCAGGTCAAATTGTCGCTGTCGAATGGCGGTAAGGTAGATTTGAACAGCCTGCAATGGACCAGGCAGCCTGCGGGATTCGAGGTGCGAGGCGACACGCTCGCCATCACCACCGCTCCGCACACCGACCTCTGGCAGCGCACCTACTACCATTTCCAAAACGATAATGCGCCGGTTCTGCAGATGCAGACCCGCGAGAAGTTCTTCAGTTTCGTCGTCAGGACGGATTTCACCCAGAGCCACCATCGCTTCGACCAATGCGGTATTGTCATGTATCTCGACAGCGAGAACTGGCTGAAAGGGTCGGTGGAATATGAGAACGAGGACTTCCAGCACCTCGGTAGTGTTGTCACCAACAACGGCTATTCCGATTGGGCGACGACCGCCATCCCCGCTGATGTGAAGACCATGTGGTACCGCTTCTCGCGGCGTGAGGATGATTACTGCATCGAATGTTCCACCGACGGCATCGTTTTCAGCCAGATGCGCGTCTGTCACATCCCGGCAGCTGCCGACGAGATCCGCTTCGGCATCTATGCCTGCTCACCCGAGGAGTCCTCCTTCACAGCCCTCTTCACCGACATGAAGATTACCGAATGTGCTTGGAAAGCCCATGACGGCCAACAGCCAGATTAGTGCGAGGGAATTGATCACGCAGGCCACGCGCTCTCATCATCTTGAGGGTTGGAGGTCAACAGCTATATCATTACTAAGGTTTCAACGATCACTTGGCTTTCACCACCACGTCTGTGGCATATTGGTTCGTCTCCACAAAGCGTGAGAAGTTCTTCTGGGTAATCAACTCGCGATTCACGCTTACGTGCTGCAGCGTGACACCGTCCACGCGGCGCTCCCCGTCGAGCCCCTTGATGGTGCTGAGCGGCAGCTGGTTGGCATCGCCGAGAAAGCGGATGTGCTGGAAACGGACATCCTCGATATGGCGACCGGCTGTGTTGTAGGGACATATCTCGACGGCAAACATCTGTCCGCCACGCGTATGGTCAAGACAAATGTTGCGGAAAGTAATATGGCGGAATGTGCCCTCGTCGCTGCCCATGACGGCCATGGCGCCACGATAGGGCCACGCCGTTTCACGAGCTTCCAGAATCTGGATGTCCTCGAAGAGTATGCTGTCCATTGCCAGCTCGGGTTTTGTCTCGGGACCTACGAGGAGATTATGGGCACAATCGGCCCAAAGGGTGCAGTTTGTCATTGTGATGTTTGAGGTGGTATGTCCCGTAGGTGAATGGAAGTTCTTCAGCGAGATATTGTCGTCGTAGTTGCGCAGGAAGCTGTTGCGAATGAGTACGTGGCGCGTGTTGAGTAGGTCAATGCCGTCGGAGTTGCGCATCCAACACACCTGCTTGATATTCTCCATGCGCAGTTGGTCGCAATCGGCGAAGCAGAGCGTCCATGAGGGCGAGTCGCGGAAGAAGATGCCTTCGACCTCGATGTCGCGGCATTGGCGCATATAGATGAGCGACTTGCGACGGGTGAAGTCGTGCACGTTGCCTGAGCCGCACAGGATGCCACGCCCCTTTATGCGGATGTGTTCTGCCTCCCGTGCCTCGATGCGGCCATAGACAATGGCACCCTCATCCAGGAAGAGTGTCTGCCCGGAATGCAGGGTGATGAGTCCCGCCTCGTGTTCGCCGGGACCATAGTAGATGAGATTACCATCATCGGCGGGCTTCCCGACAGGCAGGTCGGGAAAGACGAAAAGGTTGTGATCGCGGTCACCGTCGAACTCCACACTCACCTTCTGCCACGGGTAGAGCCGAAAGCGCACCGTGCGCTCGTCCACGCGTTTGGGCTTAATACGATAAGCTGTAGGCCGAATCTGCACTTCGTGGAAAGGCGTTCCCTGACGTTTCACCTCCACCTCTACACGGTTGCTGCCCTTGGCATTGAACCCGTCAGTGAACAGGGCTACGCTCATCAGCGTGCGGACTCGCCCAAGGGTGTCTGTGCCGTTAGGGCCTCGGTCGCCATCCGGGCTGCGTCGGTCGATGTTTGACACCAATGCCCCAACCACCTTGGCGGGTTGCCATTCTCCGCGTCCCGAACGTACCCTTACCTCATAGTCCGACATGTGGATGCGCTCACGCTCACTCAGCGTCGCATCATCCACTGATTGCCACTGCTGTGCCCGCAAGCTGCCCGCCCATGTCAGCAGGCAAACAACAACGATGTGGAAAACGTTTTTAAGCTGTGTCATTATGTTATTTCCTTCTTTACGCCACAAAGATAATGAAAATATTGGAGCACAGCAAAAAATATAGATGTGTATAGATAAATTTATTCGATTGAGTACTCAATTCTATGTCTTTATTTGGATTATTGAGTCTCTATGCCTCAGTCGTGGAGAGATTTGAGTGATGCTCAGCTAATGTATGACGACAATTGCCTATTTTTGATGACATTTTTAGCGTTTTTGAGGCACAAACTACACTTTTACACCGTAAATTACACCCAAACTACACTGTTTTTGATGCGCTCATTGTTTTGATAATCAAATAAAAGGATGAAAAAGAGTGCTAAAGTGTAGGTGCCTGCAAAACTTTTTTCACGTGCGCGTGCGCGAGGTGGCGAATAAGAGACGAGAATGCGTTAGCGGAAGGAGATTGGTAGAGCGACGGGAGAGTAGGGGAGAATGCTTTGGTCGTTAAGGACAAGTTATAGGGAGGAATCCGTGAATGGATATAGAGGACTTCGTTATTCGGACGCGACCGAATAACACATACATATAGTCGTTCAAGGCTTAACGTCCGTATGTGCAGGTCGATGCGAATGGACGTGCAGGTTGATTCGAATGAAGGGGCATGAATGATGCGCTCGAGTTTGTTCGCTTTAACCTTCAAGAATGATGAATGACGGATTAGGAATGATGAGTGATGAATAAGAATGACCAGGTGTGAAAAGTTCCCGCAACACCTCATCTACAATTTTGCTATTGAGGGGTGATGTGAATGGTCTTTTGATTCATTTGACGCTGTTTTGGAGCTTTTTTAATATGGTTAAATGAGGCAAAAAGGATTTTTTGCCCTGATTTAACCTTTTTTCTTGCGCACGAACCTTAACTAATGGAATAATTTGTTTAGTTTTGTACTCGAATAGGGCGTAAAATAGGGGTAAAACAGTCCCCTTTTGACTCTCCTAATAAGTATTTGTATGTATAGCCTCAAAGACATAGCTGAATATATCGTAGCGCTCATTGCTGCAACATCCAATATTTAATCTATATTAATTACGTATATGATTCAGAGCGTTAATAAGTATCACATCTACGAAATCTTCTCACCAGAAGATAACTTCTATTATACCATTCCCAAGTATCAACGTGAATATACTTGGGGCTACAAAGAATGGCATGCTTTGTATGATGACATCTGTGAAAACGATTTGGAGTATTTCATCGGTTCAATTATTTGCATACCGTTAGGAGATACTTTTCAACGTTATATGGAAGTAATTGACGGGCAGCAATGACTGACAACAATCAGCCTGTTCACGACGGCCATCTATAATCGACTGAAAGGGTTTAAGGCCGACCTCTCAGAAGACGATGAGGATGTTCTTCCGGCAATGAGGAAAGCGCTTAAAAGTAGATACTCCGCAAATGGTCTAAAACTGATTCCACAAGTTCAAAGCCATAATAGGGATGACTTCGAATATATCATGGGGGAGAATGGTTTACATAGCAACCCTACGAACAAATATCCCTATTTCTTTACAAGAAAAATGGCTCGCTGCTATAATTATTACCTTCAACTCATTGACAAGGAGATAGAAGGTAAGGAAGCACAGGAATGTATTACTATCTTAAAAGCTAAGCATGAAAAGCTGAAACAGGCTATGATTGTTAAGATTGAGGTCTCTTCTCATGCTGATGCTTACGTCTTGTTTGAATCATTAAACAACAGAGGAACGCCGCTCACTGCTATCGACTTGATGAAGAACCTCATCATGGCACAGGCAGAGCAAAACAACCTTACTATTGATGGGTGTTTTACGAGATGGCAGCAACTTTTGGGTTATTTGTCTGAGGACTACGGTACACAGGAGCGTTTCTTTAGACAATATTACAATGCGTTTAAACATCGCCTGAATGAGCCCTTCCAAAAGGATAATGACCGCAAAAAAGACCCACTGGGAACTATTGCTACCCGCTCAAATCTACTCAATATATTTGAGAAACTGATTAAAAACAACCTTCCAGAGTTCCTAGATGATATCCTTGTTTGCGGTAGAATTTATTCATGGTTGATTCTACAGGACTCAACGGAAACAACATATCGCAAAGCTTTGGAAGACCTAGATCATATTCAAGGCGTTCCTTCATTCCTGCTTTTAATGTACTTACTACGCAACAAAGATGAAATTCAGGTTGACGAAAAGTTGATAAATCGTCTTATCCGTCTTCTATCGAAGTACTTCGTTAGAAGAAATATAACAGACTATCCTAGCACTCGCGACTTGACCAGAATCTTCATGGATATCATTGCGAAGATCAAAGAGGAAGGGCCAAAGGGTGAGGATGTCCTAACACTAATTATCAACACGCTCAATACACCTGAGAACTGCGCTTCAGATGAACAGTTCAGACGAAGCCTTGGGGGTAACGTTTATCGTGACAATGTCGGAGCGACACGCTATGTCCTTTGCAAAATGGCTGAAAGTGCCATGACACAGGAGTCATGGACGGATCTGTGGAAACGGACAGAGACAAACAAGACATTTGTCTGGACGATAGAGCATATCTTCCCCGAAGGTGAAAACATTCCGGATTGTTGGGTGGAAATGATTGCTAACGGAGACCGCGAACTTGCCAAAAAGTATCTGGAAGAATATGCTCATCGTATAGGAAACTTAACCATAACAGGCTATAATAGCACGCTCGGAAATAAGTCTTTCGAAGAGAAACGAGAAAGACGTAGCAGAGATGGCCAGCGTTTTATAGGTTATAAAAACGGTCTTGAAATAAACCGTGAGATTGCCTTAAAGGACAAATGGACTGTCGATGACATCAAGCAGCGCACAGAAGCAATTGTAGAAGAATTGACAAAGGTGTATATGTTCCCGGGAGAATCTTATTAAAATAACAAGGCCGTTCTTACAATTTTTACGCTTTTAGCTACAATCATTATAAATGCTATTGCATTATATATACAACAAGGCTTCATGGGCTTTATCTTTATAGTAGACAACAAAAGATTAGAGAAATAATGAGTTTAATATACCTATTAACAATTAATTATGAAATACTTATTTAATTTCATGAGGATTCAGTATTGCCTGCTGACCTTCATCGGTTTTGTGTGCATTAATTCATCATGTTCTTCTTCTTCAGATGAAGATGGTACTGAAATTATTCCAGCAAAAAAAGCAAAAAATCTTTCAATGATTGAAGTCACTGGACATAAGCTTAAGGAAGATGACTATTTGATGATGTTCCAATATGATGAGAAAGGAAGACTGGTAAGAGCTATAATCCCAGGATGGGATCCAGTTCCTTTCATTTATAAGGAACAGCAGATGGAGTGGACATGGAGGTATCAAGATGATGATGTAACATACGAACATGTTGGGTATATACAGAATTCTCGGGTAATATATACATATTCGGCAAACAATGATGAAGGAAAGCGTGATTTAATATATAAATACGATCATGAAGGAAAACTTATTAGTATGAGTTCTATGTATTTTGATGCGAATGGTAATTTTGAGTGGGAAGAGAATAATATTGTAAAAACCTATGAAGGGGGGGAGGAAGGAAGAATTAAATACACCAAAAACAAATCATATGGTCTTACATGTCATTTTGAATTTAACCCAATATATTTTTTTGAAATAGCTTCTTATAAATGGCGTGACAATTTTGTTTTCTTAACAGGATTATGTGGCCAATTATCAGAATATTTGCCCTCAGAAATGGAATTAGTTTCAGATGGTATTAAAAGACGTAAACGAACGTTCGACTACAAATTTGATTCATTGGGGTATCCTGTTAACGTAAAGATAAATGATCTTTCTAATGGGAAGGTTGTAAGAACATTAGAAGTAATATTAGGATGGGAATAATCAGAATATTAGACATATTGAAACATCTACGGGTGAGGCTAAGTCATATGAATAACTGTCAATAATTGAAATGTTATGTCTCTTCCTTGGGAATCTAACACACCACCAAGAGATGGTGAAAGTAAAGGATGTCTAATCTTCATATTGATAGCCATCATTTATATGTTGATTAGTATTTCGTTCTTCTGACTAAACTGAATCATAGAAACATACTACATTCTGGGGAAGGATGGACAATAGTTTATAAGCATCCTCCTCAGGCTGAATACGCCTTTTGATATGTGCGAGCACAGTGGCTTCAAGCTGTTGTGCTTTTATCATACTCTTTTTTCATATATGGGCGACGCTGAATGGTACAGCAATGTCGACAAAGATGGCTTGTTCAAACTCGTTGACCGCTTGCCAAAGTATCGCTGGTTCGTTGAACACATCGATAATATCGACGCAGATCTATACTTTGACTATGGCGCCGATTACTTTTTCCTGGTTCGTGATAGACAGGGGGCAATTAACCCCTCTGTTCTGTTTATCATTCTTTTGTAATTTAGGGGCCTGTCGGTATCTTCATGTTCTTGATGAAGCCATCATTTCTTGAACAAATAAAGGAGACTCTAATGAATCTCCTTTTTGTAGCGCCTACGGGAATCGAACCCGTGTTCCATGCGTGAGAGGCATGTGTCCTAGCCGCTAGACGAAAGCGCCGGCTGGTGGAAAAGAAAGCAACCACGATTGGGGGTTGCTTGATGCAGAGTTGAACTCTGAGTGGTAGCGCCTACGGGAATCGAACCCGTGTTCCATGCGTGAGAGGCATGTGTCCTAGCCGCTAGACGAAAGCGCCAGAGAGCGGAAGCTGGGGGATTCGAACCCCCGGTACGGTAACCCGTACGTCAGTTTAGCAAACTGGTGGTTTCAGCCACTCACCCAAACTTCCAAAACTCTTCAATAAGGTGTGCTTTTCTGTCGAAATAGCCTCTTGCGGATGGCTGTTTTTCAGAATTGCGGTGCAAAGGTAGATGTTTTTGTCGAATTGTGCAAGCTTTTTGGAAGGAAAAATGTATCTTTGCAGCAAAATTAATGCTTTTGACATGATTAATGATTCTTTGCCAAAGGGCGTAAAACTGATTCAACTGCCTCAGCACGTGGACACAAGAGGACGCTTGACCTTCTTGGAGGGGAATGTACACCTTCCGTTCGCTGTTGAGCGTGTGTTCTGGATTACGGACGTACCGTCTGACGTGATGCGCGGAGGGCATGCTCATTGGACTTGCCACGAGGTCGTCTTTGCCGCTAAAGGCAGCTTTGAGATTGAAGTGGATGATGGCGAGCTGTGCCGCACGTTGACCATCGATAATCCCAAGACGGGTATTCTCATTCCAGCTGGCGTCTGGTGCGAACTACGGCATTTCGCAGCGGGAACGGTCTGCGTCGTCATGGCCTCGACGGCTTATGATGCTACGGGCTATGCCCACGACCGCGCGTCGTGGAAAGAAGAAAAGTTGAAAAGAGATTCCGTCTCTCGCTAATTGCGCTGTTTGGCGTTTATATTATTAAGTATGAAAATTGTTCAATATACCAATCAGTTGATGGATGAATGGGATGCTTTCGTTCAGACATCAAAGAATGGAACGTTCCTGCTCGAACGCCGCTTCATGGACTATCACTCCGACCGCTTCTCGGATTGTTCCCTGATGCTCTATGACGACGATGAATTGGTAGGGCTCTTCCCTGCGAATTGGGTAGAGGAGGAGCATACCGTGTGGTCGCATCAAGGCTTGACCTACGGAGGCCTGATAACCACGTTGGAGACGACGCAGAAGAGTGCCCTGCAGATGATGCAGGCCGTGATGCTTTGGTACATAGACTACCTTCAGGCATCGCGTATGGTCTACAAGCCTATACCTTATATATATAGTGAGTGCGGTGCCGAGGAAGATCTCTATGCGCTATTCCGCGCTGGCGCCAAACTGAAGACGCGTGGCGTGAGCAGCATGATCGTGAACGACCATCCGTTGAAGATGCGTAAGTCGCGCGTTCAAGGTGCAAAGAAGGCTATCGAGAATGAACTCTACATCGACCGTATGAGCGATGAGGACTGGGAAACGCTTCATGACTTCTGGGAGATACTGACAGACGTTCTTGCCACTCATCATGATGCTACGCCTACGCATACGTTCGAAGAGATGCGACTGCTGATGTCCCGCTTCCCGCAGCAGATCAAGTTGTATCTGGTGCGCAAGCAACGCAAGATCCTGGCCGGTTGCCTGGTCTTCGTGACGCGGCGCGTGGCCCACACGCAGTATATTGCTGCCAACGACGAGGGCCGTCACCTTGGGGCGCTCGACCTGCTGTTGCGCCACTTGATCAACGAACGTTTCAAGCAGATGCCTTATCTGGACTTTGGCGTCTCGACCGAGAACGGCGGTCAATACCTCAACGAAGGCCTTATCTTCCAGAAAGAGGGCTTTGGCGCACGTTCCATGTGCTATGACAGCTATGAGGTGACGCTGGATCCTGCCGTTATCGAGCAGATGACACCGCTGGAAGAGCGTAAGCCCTCGCGTGTCAAGTTCCTCGACCTGAAGCGTCTGAATGCCAGCTTTGAACCTTTACTGAGTGAAGAAATAGAGCGTGTCGTCAATAGCGGCAGCTACCTGCAAGGCGTGTGCGTGAAGCAATTCGAACATCACTTTGCTTCGTATATCGGTGCTAAGCATTGCATCCTGTGTGGCAACGGATTGGAAGCGCTGACGCTAATCCTGCGTGCCTGCAAGCGACTGAACGGCTGGGCCGACGATAGCGAGGTGATTGTTCCGGCCAACACCTTCATCGCCACCATCCTGGCTATCAAGGAAGCAGGCCTGAAGCCCGTGCTCTGCGAACCTGACCTCTCTGATTATCTGATAGACGTTGCCCAGCTGTCCTCGTTGTTGACAGAGCGCACGGTGGCTGTACTGCCCGTACATTTGTATGGAAAAGTCTGCGATATGTGTGCCATCAATGCGTTTGCCGCAGAGCATCACCTTCTCGTGATAGAAGATGCAGCTCAGGCCCATGGGGCCATGCTCGGCGATACGCATGCCGGTCACCTCGGGCATGCAGCAGGTTTCAGTTTCTATCCGGCCAAGAACCTGGGCGCTCTGGGCGACTCGGGATGCGTGACGACAGATGATGACGCGCTCGCCGAAATGATACGTAAAATGGCCAACTATGGCTCGGCCGAGAAATATGTTCACGAAGTCGAAGGCATGAACTCGCGCACGGATGAACTGCAGGCGGCCGTGCTCAACCTGAAGCTGAATCGACTGGACGCCGACAACGAGCGTCGCCGATGGATAGCCAAGCGATATATCGAAGGCATCGACAATCCGCTGATTGTGGAACCTGTCATCCCGAAGGACGAGAACGAACATGTGTTCTACGTGTTCCCCATCCGCTGCGGCTATCGTCAGCAACTGATGACATGGCTGAAGGAACAGGGAGTTGACACGCTCATTCATTACCCCATTCCTCCGCACCATCAACAGGCGTTACCTGAGTTCAGCAGCCTGAAACTGCCTATAACAGAACAGATTCATCGTGAAATACTGAGTCTGCCCATCTCGCCGCTGATGACGGAGACAGAGATAGACCGTGTCATTGATGCTATCAATCGTTTCAATCCCGTAGATTCAGAGCAATGAAGCTGATCGTGCTTGTCTCAACCCTTGACGATGGCATCCTGAGGGTGCCGGCTGTGCTCCGTCCCACGGAGACAGGCGTCCTGTATGTGGTGAGCTGGCAGCAGAGCGGTCATCGCGCGGACGACGATGGTGCCTATGCTGATGTCGTCGACGCCTTGTGCGCTCGTGAAGACGTCACGCTGACACGGATGGAGGGTAGGGGGCTTTGCCGTAATCGCAACCATGCGATGGAGGTTGCCATGAGCCAGCTTGACGATGAGTTGGAAGAGGCTGTCTTTATCCTTGCCGATGACGACGAGCGGATAGCGGATGGAGCATTCGACCGCGTTCGTGAGTGCTATGGGCGTTATCCGAAGTTGGATGTCGCTCTGTGGCAGATGACTGATTGTGAGGCACGAACGCAGAAACGTTATCCGAGCGTTATGACCGATTATCGTCTCAGCCCAAGATACTATTATCCCAGTTCGGTAGAGATGACGTTTCGCAGTCGGGTGTTCGTGATGGGCTTACTCTTTGACGAACGGTTTGGCTTGGGTTCGCCATCCTTGTCATCGGGCGAGGAAGAAGTCTTCCTGACAGATGCCTTGCGCCGAGGTCTGCGCGTCTATTTTGTGCCTGGCGTGCTCTGTTCCACTCCGATGTCCACTACGGGGTCGCACGTGTTGGACGAGAAAGTCCTACGTTCCAAGGGCGCCGTCTTTGGCTATCAGCACACGCTTTTTCGTGCCTTCTTCCGTACGCTGCGTGAGGCCCTGAGTCTTGGCTTCAGGCGACGCGTCAATCCATTCAGAATCTTCAGCCAGATATGGTCTGGTGTCAACTATATCCGCTCATGAAACCGCTCGTGACCATCATCATTCCCGTGCGCAATCGGGCCTCGCTCATCACGCGGACGCTCGATTCCGTTGTCGCTTCTACGTATCGTCCGCTGTGGCTTCTTATTGTAGACAATGGGAGTACGGACGAGACGAAGGCCGTCTGTGACGACTGGGCTAACCGGCACCGCTCGTCGACCCTTCGCGTTGATGTCATCGAAGAGCCTACGGCCGGAGCTCCGGCTGCTCGCAATGCAGGTTTGCGGCGAGTGGAGACGCGCTACGTCTATTTCTTTGATAGCGACGACTGCTTCTCGGCTGACTTCCTGGAGGATGTTGAGCGGATTCTGCGTGAGAATCGTGAGAATCCTGCTGAATGTGAATGTGATCTTCTGTTCACGCCTGTGCGTCAAGGGCGTAATGGCTCGATGCGCGTTCGTGACCACGAGAAGTCTGATTGGGCAGCTGTCCAGATGATTTCGTCGATGCTCTCGACCCATTCCATGGTCCTGCGAACCGAATGGCTGCGCCAGATAGGAGCTTGGGACGAACGCCTGAGCATCTGGCAAGACTGGGAGTTAGGGGTGCGCGTGTTGCTGAATCGTCCTCATATCCTTTGGGCTACCGGGAAGAGCTATCACGAAATCCTCCTGCATGAGAACAGCATCACGGGGGCATCGCTTGTTGACCGCTGGGAGGGAACGCTGGAAGCCATGCGTGTCGCCCTCGAGGATGTTCGGGCAGCCAAGGACATGACGAAGCGTGAGTTGAGGAGTTGCCTTCGTGCCTTATATCTGCGTGCGATGATTCAGGCAGGGCGCCTGCTGCGCGAGCATTGTCCTGAGGGAGCACAGGCATACGTTGACTATGCCAAGGAGGTTATCGCTCATCCCACCAAGCCCCTGCGGATGTGGGGAATGGTATTGAGGAATTATGTGGCACGTGGAGGGCGTGGCGCATGGCGGGTGGCACGTCAACTGGTATAGAAATCAACGTATTGACGGGCCACTTTCACATGGTCGTGATGACGACGGATGTATTCGATGCTGTCGAGTTGTAGCTGACGAATGTCCTCGTTGCCTTCGAGCAGGCGACGGGCCATTTGGTCATACACGTCCTGTTCGTCGGGTTGTACGTTGACGATAGGCCGCAGCTCTTGTTCGCCGAGTATTGCATATTGTTCCTCTTCGCCACCTCCTACGACAATCATTCCTTTGGCCATCGCCATGAGGGCATTCATGGCGGGCGTATAGCTGTAGAGCTGGTCGAGCAGGACGTGGCTGTCGCTAATCATCTGCTGGTACTCGGCGAACGGAACGCTCTCGGCCTTGTTGATGACCACGCGCGCTGAGCCATAATTCGCTTGCAGACGTTGCAACGCGCGCAGCATGACGTCCGTACCTTTGTAGGCCGAGCGCCCGCGTTGGATGCCGACGAAGAAGCGCAAAGGCGGAGCTCCCTCCTGGCCCGGGCGCTGGTCGGCAGGATAGAGCTTTGCGGGCGAGACGGACGAGAGGTCGATGGGGAAGGGGATGAAGCGCGTCTTAGCAGGGAAGAAGGGTCTGTAGCAGCAATCGTATTCGTAGAGGCCCGTGATGATGCCGTCGCAGTCGGCCGCGATGCGTTGGTTCAACTCGCCCTTCTTGCCGTGGAGCCAGTCGATGGTCCATCGTTCGTTGTCGGGATTGCGACGCAACTCACTACCTATATTGAAGTCGGAGTAGCGGAAGGTATGGCAGTCTGAGCAGACCTTGACCCAATAATAATCCATCCCGAAAGCACCCATGAACACGCGCCCGTTGTGCCGGCGCAGGTATTGGTAAAGCGGCCAGCAACGATCGTCCTTGAGGTCGAGGAAAACGGGATTGATGATCTGCACCACGTCATAGCCTCTGAGCCGAGGCCAGGTGCGGGCGATGTCGAACAGGTAGCGAATCGTCCCGCCCGTATTCAGGCTGCGGCGTTGTAGGTTGATGTCGCGCGGATAGTTCTTCCATCGGTCGCCATCAGAGACCACGGTGACGCTATGACCGAGAGCTCTGAGGCCCTCGGCTAATGTCCAATGGACGTTGCTGAATTCGCCGACGAGAAGAATCTTCATGTGTTTTTAACGAAAACGATAACGAAAACGATAACGAAAACGATAACGGGAACGAAAACGGGAACGAAAACGAAAACGGGAACGAAAACGAAAACGGGAACGTTAACTAAAGTAATCGCATCAGTTTTCGTTCCCGTTCCCGTTGTCGCTGCTTATTTCACGAGAACCTTCTTTCCGTCAACGATGTACACGCCACGGCGGAGTGCCTTTGTGTCGACGGGAATGCCCATGAGCGTGTAGGTCGTCGTCGGGCGTTGCGTGTCGGACAGCTCGCTGATGGCCGTTACCGGGTCTTGCTGCCAGGTGAGGGTGAAGTGATCGGCGCTCCACCACGAGGTGCCAGAGCCCTTGAGGGTGATGGTGAGCGGTTGGCCTTGTGCCACGCTGATGCGGCTGAGGCTGACGCGCTGCCAGCCCTTCGGGTATTCTCCATCGTCGGCTCCATTGCCTGTGAACGACTTCTCGACAGCGTTGTCTGAGGTGCTGGCCGAGAGTGTCATCGTGAAGGTGGCTGCCGAGCGGAGCATGGCGCTGACCGTGTACAGGCCTTCGGGCAAGCCCTCGATGGTCTGCGAGAGGCTGAATGAATGGTTGTCGGCACTCCATTTGTCGAAATAGACATTCTTGGGGTCGGAGTTGACTCCATCGTAGGCCTCACCGCTGTTGAACCCTACGTTGTCAACCGTCCATCCGTCTGTGCGCGAGCTGGTGGCTTCGGGATTATGGATGAAGTAGCTGAGGTCGCGTTCGGCAGAACCCACCAGCGGCATCTGTGCGAGGAAGGCCTTCTGTGCTTTCTTCTGAACGTGCTCGGGTGTGCGGTCGAGCACGTCCTCGACGGTTCCCAGGTATTCGAGTTTGAAGTTGTCGGCACCAGCCCAGCGAGCGGTCATGGGGCTGAGGTTGCGTACGCCTACGCGCATCGTTCCGTTATCGACGACGATGTTGTCGATGGTGAGCAGGTCGGCGCCGTCCATCTCGCTATCCTTCGTCACGGGCGTGAACCAGTTGACACCTTGGCTCTGAGCATACAGACCTACGGCGTTGTTGACCGTAGCGCCTGCGACGCCGTTTGACGAGTTGAACACGTTGGCCGTCAGGCGATAGAGACCGTTGGCCAGGCCCGTGAGATCCTGATAGTAGTCGAAGTTCTCGCCTGCGGGCGCCGGATGCCACACCTCGAAGTACGTGTCGCCGCTGCTGGCTTTGGTGAAGCCGTTCTGCGCACCGCGGAAGCAGGTCCAGCCCGTGATGTCGGAGTGGCTGTTGGCGTTGATGGTGCCGTTGATCAGCGTTCCGAGCTGGAAGGCTTCGCTCGTGGCCGTCTTGCCTGTGATGGTCGTCACGACGACGCGGAACTCCTCGCCAGGCTGCACGCTACCGACGTTGATGTCTTTGAGTTGGATATTGGCGTCTTCGAAGAGCGGAGCATCCGTGATGGTCGTCACGTGCTGCCACGAACCATTCCCGCTTCGGCGCTCGATGGCAATGGACGCGGTCATGTCGGTGTTCGGGTTGTTCACGGCAAAAGTCATGGTCTCCGCCTCGCTGTCGTAGGTGCCGTTGGCCGTAGGTGTCTTCACGCTGGGCTCCCACCAGATAGGCACCTTCGTGTAGTTGACGTCGTAGGCGAAGGTTGCGCGATGGTCGCGATAGACTTGGCCAGCAGGCGTGAGTCCTTGGCTGACGTCGGCTTTGTAGTACATATAGGTCTCCCACATATCGAAGCCGTAGATGGCATAACGCTCGATCCAAGGACACTCGTCGATTTTTTGCAGCAGCACCTGCAGGTACTGTCGGTTCTTCTCGTAGCTGTCTATCTTGTTGTCGTTCCATGAGGCGCTGATTTCCATCTCGGTGAGCCATACGGGACGTTTGTTCGTGTTCCAGATACCCTTGCATTGTGTGTTGCAGAACCAATCAGCGTAGGTCGCGGCATCGCGGCTGCCGAGGTCCCAGTAGGCGTGGGTCACGGCGAAATCGCAACGGTAAGCCATATCGTCGACATGGCCGAAGAACGTGGACAGCCAACTGAAGTCGGTGGGTTGGCAGGAGCCGATACGAGCGCCCGAAGGCAGATAATCGGGCATCAGCGTGCAGTTGGTCCAGTTGTCGCTGCAGGCGCAGTCGCTCTTCGTGTGCTGTTCGCTGTGCTCAGGCTCGTTGATGGAGAGCGTGGCCGAACTGGCATGCTCGTTCACCTGGCTCACGCTGGGCCACCACCAATGCTGGCGGCAGGGCACGTACTCCATGTTCGAGGTCGACCAGTAGTCGGCATTCCATGCCCAGTACCACGTCGCACGCAGGCCGTCGCCGCCTGTGCTGCCAGCCGTGTTCCCCCATCCCTTCTTCGAGACGTATTGCCACGACTTGATGTTGACTGAGGTGACGCGATGAGCCAGCGCCTGAGGGAGGGTGACGGTGAGGTCGGCATGGTCGGCCACGTAGACGCGACTGTAGCCGCTGCCATTGCGGCCGCTAGCCAGCGTAGCCATGTAACCACGTCGTAAAGTAAAGGATGTCATCGAGTTGCTGTTCTCGCCTAAGTCCTTGTGGCTGCCACGGGCAAGCGTGAAGGAGCTATTGCCGCTGGCCTCGAAGATGACGGACGGCGTGGGGATGACGGCAGCTCCGTTGAGGTAAATGGCCACGCGGCAGTTCGTGTCGACATTGGCGGCAACGCCGTTGATGCGGACATATTTCAAGAAGTCGCTCTTGACCTTCGACGGCGTGATATTGTCGAAAATTAGCCAAGTGCGGTCAGAGCCTAAGTCGACCGATGATGAACCCGTGATGGGATCATTGTTGGCCGTGAGGTGAATGTCCACGGCATCGCTGCGGCTGATATTCTCGTTGGCCAGCTGCACATAGTCAATCTCCTGCACGCCCTGCGCATTCTTGTAGACGGCGCTCACGTAGGCCTGGCGCGAGGCGTCGTAGTCGCCCGTGGCCGGGATGATGGTGAACTGCGAATGGCTGCCTTTGGGCTTGTCGTAGAATACGCTGACGTAGTCGTTGCCCTTCTGTGCGCCGTCGATGCCCACGTACTTCGAGTTCTTCTTGCTGATGAGGTAGACGTAGGTACCCTCTTCGGTCTTCCAGCAGAAGCGGTCGTCGGTGGAGCGCGTTTCGAGCGTCATGCTCCAGGCGTTGCTGCCGCTGGCTGCTAAGTATTTGCCGCTGCTCTTCTGGCGCAGCAGCACATAGCCGCTCTTGCCGCTATCTTCGGCCACGAAGACGTAACTGTCCGCGTTGGCATTCGTGCCGTAAGCCGACAGGGCAGGGCCGTCGCCCGCCGCGTTGGAGCCAAGCAGTTTCTCGTAGATGTTGAGCCAGATGAGGTATTCCTTGCCTGCCGTGATGGCAGCAGCATGAAGGCTTTGACAGATGCCGAGCACAAGGAGCAGGGCGAGGAGGGAGAATCGTTTCATACGTGTGCGTTTACGTTTAGTTTCGTTAGTAGTTTCGTTCTTTTGCGCCGCAAAGTTAATGCTTTTTTTCGAAACCGAACCATCACTACGCCATAAAAACGCAGAAACAGCCATCTTCGCTTCCATATCCCGCCTCCTTTTCACCTTATTTTATTTGCGCACGCCTGCGCTCGCGTGAGCGCTCACGAATGTTCGCGTCCCTCTTCACGTTCGGTTGCGCAAGCCCCGTCGCCAAGAGACGACATCTTCAACGACTATTCGCAACAGGTGGACCACCATGGTGATCCACTTCACACATATATTCGCGCAGCCCTCCACGTCTATATGTGCAAGGCTGCGCGTCTATATGTGCAAGGCTGCGCGTCTATATGTGCAAGGCTGCGCGTCTATATGTGTGAGGCTGCGCGTCTATATGTGTGAGGCTTCACGTTTATATGTGTGTGGCTGAACGTCTATATGTATCGCTGGCTTCGTTTGTACGTCCTGGTTCGGGCTGTCCGTTAGGGCTACTTTTCAGGGCCGATTGTGCTGTCCTGGACTACAGATGATCCGATTTTG
This sequence comes from Bacteroidaceae bacterium, assembly GCA_017429525.1. GTDB lineage: Bacteria > Bacteroidota > Bacteroidia > Bacteroidales > Bacteroidaceae > Physcousia. The sequence goes on from JAFROT010000028.1 coordinate 60,477, forward strand.
TGGAAATTTATGTCCTTCTTGCAAATTCATCTCCTTTTAAAGAATGGGTGTACGCATGTGCTCTGTTTTCCATTCTTCAACTACGTCCTCGTTGAGTATGCCTTTGGCTTACAATTGGGCAATGGCATCCTCTGCATGCTCGGCAAATACTGACCAAGAATATGGCGAATGTTCTGCATATACTTTTCAGATGTGAGTATAGTGCAGTTAAATGATATTCGCTGATTGCCTGATTAGCCGCGTAGTTTTTGCTGCTCACTTTCCCGCAGGTCGCGGAAGCGGGTGAGCTGGCGGATGACCTCTTCGGGGTCGTCGGTGAGGGAGAGGAGCAGGTTCTTGTACATGCCCGCGTGGGTGAGGTCCTGCAGGAGGGGATAGATGGGCATCTGCTCTGTCCAGAAGGTTTTGCCGAAGAAGATCATGGGGCTGGAGAAGCCGAAGGAGAGGTAGTGGTTCTGCACGGCGTCCTGGAAGATCTCCTGCATGGTGCCTGCGCTTCCGGGCGTGTAGATGATGCCTCCGTAGGCGATGGTGAGGATGGTGTCCTCACGAATGCTATTCTCGAAGAACTTGGCGATATGCGTGGCAAAGGGCGTCGAAGGCTCGTGGCCGTAGAGCCAGGTGGGGATGCCGAGGCTGATGTAGCGGCGTTGTGGGTAGCGCCTGATGACATGGAAGGCCGACGCGAGCCATCCTGCATCGCCGAACGCAGGTGCACAACTGAGCATGGAAAGGGCCTCGTCGAGGTCTGCATCTGTACGGCCGGCCATCCATGCGCCAAGGTGCGTGGCTTCCATGGCGCCCGGGCCGCCGCCGCTGATCATATAGAAACCGAGCTCGGTGAGGCGCTTGCTCATCTGCGCAATCTGACGGTACATCCCATCCGTGCGACGGAGGGCGTGGCCGCCCATGATGCCGATGTAGCGGCTTGACTCATAACGGCGAAGGAAGGTGCAGAGGCCGGTGTGGATGCCGTGATCGTGCAACGAACGGGCCAGCGATTCCTCGACGGAGTCGGTGGTCTTACCCGTGGCGATGTAGTGGGCATAGACGCGGCTGTCGTAACTGCGCTCGAAGCTCTCTTCGTCGTCGGGGTCGTAGCCCTCATAGAGCTCGGCAGCAGAATAGAGTTGATGGCGAGTGACATCGTAGGGAACCGATCGTAGGTGCTCGACGATTCCTGCTAACTTGACGTGGTCGGGTTGTGAGAGCATGTGCTATGGCGTTGAAGGATGGATAATGGCTGTTGAGGGGCGAAGCATCAGAGGCTGGTGAGGAGCATCTCGAGCGAAGCCTCGTCCTGAATGAGCACTTCGCGCGGCTTGGAACCCTGCGCAGCACCCACGACACCCGCTTTCTCGAGCTGGTCCATGAGGCGACCGGCGCGGTTGTAGCCGATGGAGAACTTGCGCTGGATCATGCTTGTGGAGCCTTGCTGAGTGGAGATGATGAGGCGTGCGGCGTCGGCAAACATGGGGTCGAGGTGTTCCATGTCGACATCGTTGCCTGGAGCGCCTCCGTCCTCCATGGGTGGGCGCGGCAGTGCGAAAGGATGGTTATAGCTCTGCTGGCAGGCGATGAAGGAAGCAATTCGTTCCACCTCGGGCGTGTCGACGAATGCACATTGGAGGCGGACGGGCTCGCTACCAGCCAGGAAGAGCATATCGCCCTTGCCGATTAGCTGGTTGGCGCCAGGACGGTCGAGGATGGTGCGAGAGTCGATCATCGCGCTGACCTTGAAGGCCATACGTGCGGGGAAGTTGGCCTTGATGGTGCCTGTGATGATGTTGGTGGTCGGGCGCTGGGTGGCAATAATCATGTGCATGCCGACGGCTCGAGCCAACTGGGCGATGCGGGCGATGGGGAGCTCTATCTCCTTGCCCGCCGTCATGATGAGGTCGCCGAACTCATCGATAATCACTACGATGTAGGGCAGGAACTTGTGCCCGTTCTCGGGGTTCAGCTGACGGTTGCGGAACTTCTCGTTGTATTCCTTAATATTACGCACGCGCGCTTTCTTGAGCAGCTCGTAACGGGTGTCCATCTCTACGCAAAGGCTCTTGAGCGTGTTGATGACCTTCTGCACGTCGGTGATGATGGGTTCGTCCTCGTAGTCGTCCTCAATCTGGGCGAGGAAATGGTTGACGATGGGCGTGTAGATGGGGAATTCAACCTTCTTGGGGTCTACCATGACAAACTTGAGCTCGGCCGGATGTTTCTTGTAGAGGAGCGAGGTGATGATGGCGTTGAGGCCGACGGACTTACCCTGACCCGTAGCACCTGCGACGAGGAGGTGAGGCATCTTGGTGAGGTCGGCCATGAAGACCTCGTTGGTGATGGTCTTTCCGAGGGCCATGGGCAGTTCCATGGTCGTCTCCTGGAACTTGCGGCTGTTGAGGATGCTCTCCATCGAGACAATCTGCGGCTTAGCGTTGGGCACCTCGATACCGATGGTACCCTTGCCGGGGATAGGCGCGATGATGCGGATGCCCAGAGCGGAGAGCGAGAGGGCGATGTCGTCCTCGAGGTTGCGAATCTTGGAGATGCGAACGCCGGGAGCCGGGGTGATCTCGTAGAGCGTGATGGTGGGGCCGACGGTAGCCTTGATGCTCGAAATCTCAACGCCGAAAGTGCGCAGGACGTAGATAATCTGGTCCTTGTTCTTCGTCTGCTCCTCCATGTCGATGTTGGCGCGCGGATCTACTTCGTAGTGCTTGAGGAGGTCGAGGGTGGGGTAGTGGTAGTTTTCGAGGTCGAGCTTCGGGTCGTAGGGCTCGAGTGCGGCCTCACGTTCGGCATCGGCCAACTCTTCCTCGACGGGAGCGGTAATGGTGAGTGGCGTGTCGGAGGCCGGAATGACGGGAGCATCAGCCTCGGGGGCGGTAATCCATGATTCGGCTGTGGCTGCGACCTGGGCTACGGGGATGTCGTCGATGGCTGAGGCAGAAGCAGGGACCGTTGCAGTCGCAACGGATGCGGTGGCCGCAGAGGTGGCGTCGGCCGGGGTGATGGCATCGGGGATGTGGGGCTCGAAATGCACGATGTTCGATTCGTCGGGCGCATTGTCATCAGCAGGAGGCGTTGCCGTTTCGGTACGCTCGTCGGCAGGGGCTTCGGTAGAGTCTACGAGCCGCTTGTTGAATCGCTGGAAGAAGGCTACAATACGGCTGAGCACGGGATAACGCTCGCGCAACTCGCGTGCAAACTGCTGAGGATGCAGCAGGCGCTTGATGATGCGGATGGTCTCAGCACTCAAGTAGCAGAGATAAGCCAGAAGGGCGAGAGCGATGATGAGGAACGCCCCCACCGATCCACCAAAATGCTGAAGCAGCTCAACAACACGCTGCCCATGATAGCCACCAGGCTTGATGTAGCTGACGTCGGGATTGCTGGCGAAAGACGACGTGAAGAAGAACGCCGCAGCCACGCTGACCCAACACAAGAGGATGGTGCAGTTAATGAACCATTTCCAGAGGCGAACGTGGTAGGCGCCAGTCAGCTTGAGCGATGCAGCAAAGAGAAAGACAGGAATGAAGAAGGCTCCGAGGCCGAAATTCTTGGTCATCCAATACTCGCTCCACCACGCGCCGATATATCCCGCCCAGTTCTGTGCGTCGCCTACGCTTCCGGGTTGCAGCACTTTCTGATCTTCGCCCCCCGTGAACAAATGGGAGGCAAAACTGAGAAGGGTGAAGGCAGCGAGCGCCAGCATGACGACACCTGCAGCCATGCGAATGGCTTCGCCGCGTGACATCGGCTCGTCGCTGTCGCCATGGAGCGCATTGGCGATTTGCAGACCTTGTGGTTCGGGGGCTTGTGCCTTTGAAGAACGTTTGCGCGAGCGCTTCTCAGGCGCTTTCTTAGGGCTATGCTTATCCATAAAATTCTTTTCTATTCCTTATTCCGCTGCAAAAGTAATGAAATATTGTTAAGTTTTCGCACAATCCTTCGTTTTTTTTTATAAAAAACACTACTTTTGCACGCCTTAATGCCAAAAAGAATATGAATATCGTCTATTCACAGCCCGTTGTTGAGTTCGTAACTGTTGCTACAGAGTTCTGTGCGTTTCTCGAACAGAGCGAAGGACGTGACCGTAACGAACTGGTAGATCGTTTGTTGAAATTGCTGCCTCTGCTGTATCTGAAGGCTCAGCTATTGCCGCAGGTAGAAGGTAATGATGAGTTCGAGCCCGAGACGTATGTCACCGAGCAGGACTACAACTGGTTGCGCGCCATCCTGGCTGACGTGATGGCCGAGGAAGATGAATATGAGGACTTTGTCTACGACGAGGGCGTTCGCATGGAAGAGACCCGATGGAAGCGCGTGAGCGAAGGCCTGGCTGACATCTACCAACCTGTGCGCGATTTCGTGGAGACCTTCCGTAATGGCGTTGAGGAGAATATAGAAGAGGCGCTGTGGGCGCTGAATGATCATTTTGAACTTTACTGGGGCAGCGACCTCGTGGACACGTTGCGTCAACTGCACCGCACCCGTTACGTTTCGTGAAAAGAATCTACGATAAATACGACAAGAAAGCTATTCCCAACCTGCCTGTCACGCATTTCGAGGGACGAATCATCGTCATCCAGAGCGAAGGCGAGGCACGTCGGGCGGTTGACTATCTGATGACATTCCCTCGCGTGGGCATCGACACGGAGACACGTCCGAACTTCAAGCCAGGAGGCATGCATCCCGTGGCGCTTCTGCAAGTGTCGACGGAAACGACCTGTTTCCTCTTTCGTCTGAATCGGATTGGGTTGCCGTCCTGCGTCGTCAGGTTGCTCGAAGCGGAGTCGACGGTCAAGGTGGGGCTATCGCTTCATGATGATTGGTCTCAGCTCTGTAAGCGTGCTGAATTCAAGCCTACTAACTATGTTGAGTTGCAGGACTACGTGAAGCCGTTGGGCATTATCGATATGAGTTTGCAGAAACTCTATGCCAACCTCTTCGGACAGAAGATATCCAAGAACCAACGCCTCACGAATTGGGAAGCCGATGTGCTGACAGAAGCCCAGAAGCTATATGCGGCTACCGATGCCTGGGCGTGCCTGAAATTACACGATGAAATCGGGCATTTGCTGGCAACTCATGATTATGAACTCATAAAGACTCAAAATGACGAACCTCACTCTTGAACGCGGCAAAGACGAGTCGCTGCGACGCTTTCATCCTTGGGTTTTCTCGGGTGCCATCCACCATTTCGACCATCAGCCCGAAGAAGGCGACCTTGTGCGTGTGCTCACCGCCGAGGGCGACTTCATCGCAATCGGGCATTGGCAGATAGGGTCTATAGCCGTACGTGTTCTCTCCTTCCAGGATGAGCCCATCGACGACGACTTCTGGCAACGTCGGCTGGCGACGGCCCTTGATGTCCGCAAGGGCATAGGTGTGGCCGGTAATCCTTCGAATGACACTTATCGCCTCTGCCACGGCGAAGGCGACAACTTGCCTGGTCTGGTCGTCGATATCTACGGGCAGACGGCTGTCATGCAGGCTCATAGCGTGGGCATGCACGTGGCGCGCTTTGATATTGCCAAGGCGTTGAAGCGCGTGATGGGCGACGGACTGGCCAACATCTACTATAAGAGCGAGACCACGTTGCCGTTCAAGGCTGATTTGGGGCAGGAGAACGGCTTCCTGCTCGGAGGCGATGCCGATAACGTAGCTATTGAGAACGGTTTACGTTTCCATATTGACTGGATTCGAGGTCAGAAGACGGGCTTCTTCGTCGACCAGCGAGATAACCGCTCGCTGCTCGAACGCTATTCGAAAGGGCGCTCAGTACTCAACATGTTCTGCTATACCGGTGGCTTCTCCGTCTATGCCTTACGTGGCGGGGCTCGGCTGGTTCATTCCGTAGACAGTTCGGCTAAGGCGGTTGAGCTCGTAAATGCTAATGTAGCGCTCAATTTTGCTGGCGACCCTCGTCATGAAGCCTTTGCTGAGGATGCGTTCAAATATCTGCAGCAGATGGATGCTGACAAGTACGACCTGATTATTCTTGATCCTCCGGCTTTTGCGAAGCATAAGGACGCCCTGCGTAATGCCCTGAAGGGTTACACCAGGTTGAATGTTCGTGCTTTCGAGAAAATCCGCAAGGGCGGCATCCTGTTCACCTTCTCGTGCTCGCAGGCCGTTTCGAAAGATCAGTTCCGCATGGCTGTGTTCACGGCAGCTGCGCAGAGTGGCCGTAGCGTCAGAATCCTGCATCAGTTGCATCAGCCGGCAGACCATCCTGTGAATATTTATCATCCAGAAGGCGAATATCTGAAAGGATTGGTACTTTATGTCGAATAATCGTATAAAAATACAACTATAGCGTTAATTGATTTAACAAATGCACCCCGTTAATTCGCTGAATTGTTAAATAGAATTAATTGCTATAGAAAAATATGATAAAACACTTGCGGGTTCTTAAAAGTTGAGTACCTTTGCAACGTGTTTTTCATGGTATTAGATTTAAGGTTAATGAAAGGTAAGGTTGTCGTGAGACAACCTGCCTTTTTTTATGCCCTATAGTTTTTTAACGTAGTAAGGTCCCCTAAGGTAAGCACTTACGGGTAAAGCCTTTGTCTGTAAAGAGCGGATAAAAAGGCCGTTTTTATTGTGTGAAGCATTTATATAAATAGGAAGAGACGCAGCTTTGATGGTGAATCAGGCTGCGTCTCTGCTTGTATGCAAGTCTAAATGGGTGTCAAGCAAATTATTTTCTGCTCATGGCCAGACCAAGCTTCATGCCTTTGTAGTTGTTGCCGAAGATGCTGGCAACGGAACCTACGGTAGAGTTGACTTGTCCGAGAATGGAACCGACGGAGTTTGCCATCGTGAGGAGCTTGTCAGCATCATAGAGGATGCACAGGTTGGTGCCGTCCATACCTACGGTACAGTTCTGGTTCATCAGTCCAAGCGTGCCCTGCAACTTGAGGGTCTTGTTCTTGCTATCGAACGTGTAGTTGCCGGCAGAGATGGTCTTGCCGCCCGTCGTGATGGCATAGGTCTTGTCCTTGTTGAAGGTGTAGGTGGTCACGCCCTGCTTGATGCCGACCTTCGTGAGATAGCTGTCGAGCTTGCGCTCAACGTTTTGTGCAACTACTTCGCCACCAGCTTTGGCGAGGAGATTCTCGCTCTCGAAGCGTACTTCGGGCGACTGATAGACCCAAGTGCCATAAAGGCTTTCTTCTGTAAGCGTCTTGGTGAGCAATCCGCCGAGTAGGCTGTTGAGGATGTCGCCGCCGGCCTGGCTGCCAAGTACGCTGCCGAGGATGCTGCCGGCATCTGTGCCAGTTGTTGATGTGCCTGCGCCCGTTCCCGTTGTGAAACAACTGCTCAGCGTGAGGCATGCTGCGATGAGACCAGCGAAAAGTGAAGTCTTTTTCATTATAGTTTTATTTTAGGGGGTTAGAATATCTTCGTTCGATTTAGACCGTATCGGGATCAGAAGGTTTAAGGTATGCTCTAAAAATTAGTATTCATGTTATTGGCAGGCGCCTTAGCTGCCAATCATCTGAAGCTAATTATTAGAACCCACCTCAGTCGTCTCGTCCTCGGAGGCTTGTTCCGTTGACGGAGCGGGAGCGTTGAATAGCCGCATGAACTCGCGTGGGAAGGGCGTTTCGAAGTTCATGGGTTCGCCCGTACGAGGATGGTAGAAGTCGAGGCGATAGGCGTGAAGGGCCAGCCTGCCAATAGGATCGCTGCCATTGCCATACTTGCGGTCGCCCACGACAGGATGGCCGATGTCCTGCATGTGAACGCGTATCTGGTTCTTGCGTCCAGTCTCCAGCTTGAGTTCAACCAGCGAGTAGCGAGGCGTAGTCTTGAGCGTGTGATAGTGGGTGATGGCAAACTTGCCCCCGCCTGGATCGGTAGGCGAGGAGTAAGTGATGTAGGCTTTATTGTCCTTGAGCCAACTCTCGATGGTTCCGCCTTCGCGCTCGAGAGAGCCGCTGACGACTGCGACATAACGACGGTCGTAGACAATCTCGTGCCAATTATCCTCGAGGATTTGTGCGGTCTCCAAATTCTTGGCATACATCATAAGGCCGCTTGTCTCGCGATCGAGGCGGTGTACCGTGTGGGCCGTACATTTGAAATGGCGCTTGGCAAAGTACTCGTCGAGCACCTGCTTGGCCGAATATTGCTTTGCCGTAGCAGGCATGGAGAGGATGCCTTCGCGCTTCTCGATGACCACGAGGTCTTTATCCTCGTAGACAATACGGACGTACTGGTTGAGGAGTTGGTTGGAACGCTTGTGCTTGCTGATGCAGACGACTTGGCCCGGGCGCAATGGTTCATCGTAACGTGTTGTGTTGCGGCGGTCTACGGTCACGCCATGTCCGGCCAGGATGTCCTTAGCGCGGTTGCGTGAGATGCCGTCCATCGCCTTGATGATGAACTCAAGGAGCGTAGTCTCTTCGCGGACCACGTATTCATTATATTTCGAGCGGGCGTATTCGATGCCTGTTCTATTCTTCATTTGGATGATAGGGATAAATTGGTGTACGGAATGGATGGGATGATGCGAGTTGGCTATCGATTGGCGGCTAACAACGGCTAACTACAGGTTGAAGCATAAAAAAGCTAAGGGTAGCCTTTAGTCCTTGTAGTCGTCTTTGCGCTTAGGATTCATGGGGAACCATCCACGCTTGACGCGGTTGTGCTGCTGGAAGACCTCGTGAATTCCCCAGAGAGCGGAGAACGAGACTACGCCAAAGAAGATGCTCACGACTTGGTGACTTGTGAGTAATGAGGCGATGAAGAACGCGATTCCAACCATGAGGAAGGCCCACCACGAGCGTCGCCCGAAATAGTATTCGGCCTTGATGACCAGCGGATGGAAAATGCCTATGGTGAGGAAGGTGGCTAAACCGATGAGGATACCTGTGAAATGCATGAATGAAGTGGGATATGTGGAAATTTATTCGTGGTGATAGGGCTCTCCGCGCAGGATCGTATGGGCCCGATAAAGTTGTTCGACGAAGAAAGCGCGCACCATCTGATGGGAGAAGGTCATCAGCGAGAGCGAGATCTCCTCATCGGCCATCTGATGAATCTCCGGCGCAAAGCCATAGGGACCGCCGACAACGAAGACGAGGCGTCGTGCTCCTGCAGCCATTCGCTTTTGCAGCCAAACGGCAAAGGCCTTGGATGTGCGCTCGGCTCCATGCTCGTCGAGCAGTACCAGATGGTCGCCCGTTTGGAGTTGCTTGCGAATAAGGTCTGCTTCCTGCGCCTTCTGTTGATCCTCAGAGAGCGATTTGGTGTTGCGTAACTCGGGGATAACCACCATCTCGAAGGGCGTATAGTGGCGGAGTCGCGCAGCATAATCGTCGATGAGAGCTCCGATGCGTGCGTCTGTATTCTTACCTATGACGAGTAGCGTAATCTTCATGAGCTTACTGCTTGTCGAGGAGTTCTTTAGCCATCGTGTCGCCGAGGTCAACAGCCTTCTGTAGCGCTGCGCGCGATTCTGCGGTCTTGCCTTGTGCCTTCAGGCATACGCCGAGGATACGATGAGCGTCGGCAAACGAGTCGTCGAGGGCGATGGCGGCTCGTGCGGCTAAGATGGCCTCGTCCAACTGATTGAAACGATAGTTGACCGCAGCCAGTTCGGCCTGGAAGAGCGGTTCGCGCGGTTCCATGCGTGCAGCCTGCTCGATGTCGGAGAGCGCCTGTTGGTACATGCGGCAACGTAGTTCGGCTTGTTCGCGTTGATAGTAGAAGTTGGCATTGAGCTCGTTGCGCTTCAGGTGCTCATAGTCGTTGAGGTCGATGACCGCGAGTCTGTGATGCCCCATGGCGAGATGAGTCTGGGCGCGCATAAGGAGTGACGGAGCTGCCTCGACAGGGTACGGTTTCGTGTAGCATGCGACGGCACTATCCTGTAGTGCCAGCATGGCCGTACTGTCGCCCTGCATCTGCTTGCATTGGGCTGCATAAAGGAAGTAGCTGGCATCGCGCATCTTGGTCTTTGTGACACCGAGGAAGGTGTTGCAGGCTTCTTCGTAATTCTTCTGCGCATAGAGGATATGTCCTTTCAAAGCTAGGTAGATGGGCGATTCGTCCATGGCGATGGCGGCATCGATGTCGGTTGTGGCGCGTTCGAGCGTCCATGTTTCAGGAAGCGATCGAGCGGCCTGCACCTCGCCAAAGGTGCTGCGTGCACGCGAGTAGAGAATCTCCGCTTCCTTGGCTTTCGCTTTGAGGCCCGTCTCCCACGTCTGGTCAGCTTGGGCATAAAGGCCTTGAGCTGTCAGCATCTCAGCTTTCATCGTGTAGCCACTCGTCTCCTGCGGGAAGGCTGCGATGAAGTCGTCCACGTAGGCAAGATATTGGGCTGTATCGCGCGTGCCGAGCAGGTAGATGAAAGTGTTGGCTGCAGCAGCGTCGCTGGGGAGGGCCTTTTGCATGGGGATGTCGCGATAGTCGGCAGAGGTAGCGGCGAGGGCGTTGATGGTGAGGCTCTGCACGAATGGGGCCGAGACGACATAGCATTTCTGCTCGTTGTCATTAGCCGACATCTGTACGAGTCCGATTACTTCGCCATCGGCGTTGAGAACCGGGCATGAGGCGTTCTTCTCGGGGACGGTTGTCGGGAGGGTGTAGTAGGCGTAGAGTTCGTTGAACGTCTGTTTGTTCTCCACGGGCGTGAAGGTGGCAACGCCTGATTTGTTGGAGAGATACGGCATCACGTAGACGGTCTCGCCCTTCTGGCTCTCTGTGGTGGCTATCGCGAGCGGATTGGCTTTGTTGGTGGCTACGCGCACCTTGACTACGTTATAGAGCGAGTTGGCACCCATGATGTGAGTGATGGGCCACTCTTTGCCGCCTTCATCGATGGCGACGGCACGAACGGCGCCTCGGAACGAATCGTAATCGGAGAAGGCCGTCCCGTCGTTATCGACAAAGAAGCCGTTGGTGCTATGGAGCATCTGCCCTTTGGCATCGTAGGTGATGATGTTGAGCTGCGACTTGCGCGCTTTCTTGAACCATTTAGGTGTCTGAGCCGAGAGGGTTCCCATGCCTGACATCAGGGCGCAGAGCATGAATGAAAAGAACAAGCGATGAAAACGTAGAATCTTTAGCGTGTTGATATTCATTTTATATAATTATTGCATTTTAATCGTTGCTTTAAACTTTAGACGAATCCTGATGGGCTGTGCGAAGGAGCACGCGAGCATTCTCAATCGCCTCGTTGCTCAGGCGTGAGCCGCTCAGCATGTGTGCGATTTCGGTCACGCGTTCGTCGTCTGTGAGCGGTTGGATATGCGTGTGGGTGCCGCGTTCGTCGTCCTGCTTGTAGACGCGGAAATGATGGTCGGCCATGGCTGCAATCTGGGGCAGGTGGCTGATGGAGATGACTTGGCGCCCGTTCCTGCCCATCTCGGCCATGATTTGAGCCATGCTCTCGGCGATATGTCCGCTTACGCCTGTGTCTATCTCGTCGAAGATGATGGTCGGCAGGTGTACGGCTCCGCTGATCATGGCTTTGAGGGAGAGCATCACGCGAGCAATCTCACCGCCAGAAGCCACTTTCGATATGGGTTGTAGTTGTCCGTTCTTGTTGGCGCAGAAGAGGAAGTCGACCTGATCGCAGCCTGAGGCCACAGGCTGTGGGCGTGGTTGTAGGTTGACGTGGAATTGCACGTTGGGGATGCCGAGCGGAACCAGGCGCTCGTGCATCTGCCGTTCCACCTGTCTTGCCGCCTTCGTGCGTCGGGCGGTCAGTTCTTTACCAGCCTCCAGAAGGGCCTCGAGCGCCTGTTGCTGTTGCTGGCGAAGGCGCGAGATGTGTTCGTCGCTATTGTCGATGGCATCGAGACGACTGCGGAATTCGTTGGCAAGCGCGATGAGCTCGTCGTCGGTATTGACATGATGTTTGTGCTGGATAGCGTATAGGCTGCTGAGCCATTCGTTGTCGACTGCCAGTCGAGCGGGGTCAACGTCTGTCCGTTCGGCATAGTTCTGCAGTTCGCGGCTGATGTCGTCGAGCTCAATCTTACAGCTGTCTATACGCTCGGCTAGGGCAGCAGACTCGGGCAGAAGCTCGCGTAAGTTGCCGACACGATGCACGGCTTCACGCAACATGGCGAGGATGCCTTCGCTGGATGAGCCATCGCCGTCGAGTAGGCTGCTGCTGGTCCATAGTGCCTCGCGGATCTCCTCGGCATGCTCGAGCATGCGTGCCTCCTGTTCCATAGCCGCCTGTTTGCCGCTTTCCAGCTGGAGTCCGTCAATCTGAGTGAGCTGAAAGCGCAGATAGTCTTCGTCCTCGCGTCCGTTGGTCAGGGACTGTTCGGCTTCACGCAAGGCTTGGGTGGCCTTCTGGTAATGCGTGAATAGCTCGTCGTAGCGGCTTCGTTCTCTGCTGTCGTTGCCGATGATGTCGAGTATGCTCATCTGGAAATCTTCCTGAGCGAGCAGTAGGTTCTGATGTTGGGAATGGATGTCAATCAAGCGTTCGCCCAGCTCTCGGAGGTCGGCCACGGCAGCAGGCGTGTCGTTGATGAAGGCGCGGCTCTTGCCTGTAGCGGTCAGTTCGCGTCGAATGATACAGCTGCGCCCGTCGAAGTCGAGGTCGTGCTGCTCGAAGAATGTCTGCAGGTCATAGCCCTCGAGGTTAAACTCTGCCTCGATGATGCAGCGGTTGGCTCCGTCCTTGATCATGCGCGTCTCTGCTCGTTGGCCCAGCAGCAAGGCGATGGCGCCGAGGAGGATACTCTTGCCCGCACCCGTCTCGCCCGTGATGACCGTAAAGCCGCGGTCCAGACTTATGTCGAGCGACGAGATGAGGGCGTAGTTCTGTATGGAAAGTGATTGTAACACAGTAGGTTCGTCTATTGTTTCAATTTCTCCCAGTAGTTGTCTTGTGAGGGATTGATGCGGAAGAGGATGTTGTAGACGTCCTCGCGCTCCTTGCTTGTTCCCTGTCCGCTGAAGATGCTTACGATCTCGTCGCGCTTATAGTCGGTAAAGATCTGGGGCAACAGGCTGAGCGATTTGTCCTCATGGGACTGCTTGAGCAGGTTGAGGGCCTCGGCGATGGCTGCGCGGGCCTGATCGGTATTCTCGCACATGTGGTCGAGTCCCGAACGGTAGTAGGCGTACTGGAGTTGCCGGAACTTCTCCATCGAGCCGTCGAGGTAGTCGTTGATGATGGCGTAGCGGTTCTTGGAGTCGTCGAAAGCCTTCCAACCTTTGAATCCAAGAGGCTCTGCGTTCGTACAGATGTCCTGAGCGATCTGCAGGATTTCGGTTCCTGCCATTGGCGCCATCGTGTCGAGATCGAGTCCGATGATGAGGTATGCCCAGTAGGCCAGCATCGCGCAGAGGTTATTGTCGATCTGTTCGGGGCGCCATTCTAGCTGGTCGAACTCCTGAAAGGTGAAGTCGAAATTCATGTCGTTTATGTTCCAAACGGTCGTCGTGTAGGTGGAGCCGTAGACAGGGCGGCTGCTGGCCACGAGCAGGCTGGCCTGGAACGAGTTGTCGGTCTCGCTGTAGGTGTCGATGGTGATGTTGAAGGTACATTGTATGCGCTCAGCCTCGCGGAACTGGAGCGAGGTCCATGTCCGTTCGTTGAGGAATTGGTTGATGGCTTTCTCCAACGCCTCAAAGACGCCCGACTTGGTGTTGGACACCTTTTGGCGGTTGATGAGTACCTTGGCGTTCAGTTCCTGAGCATAGAGCTGACCTGCGCCCATGAGCGCCAGGATGAGTGCCAGCAGAATCTTCTTTCTCATGAGGCGATCGGTTTTAGGAGTTGAAGAGCGTCGCGAGATGGTCGACGATGTCGTGTGCCACCTCAGTCTTAGGCTTGAGGGGGTAGGGGATGACCTCGGCCGGCGTGATGATGGTCACCTTGTTGGTATCGTGCTGGAAGCCGGCACCTTCGTCCTGCAGGGAGTTCAGAACGATGAAGTCAAGGTTCTTCTTCTGCAGCTTGGCCTGGGCGTGTTCCACCTCGTCGTGAGTCTCGAGAGCGAAGCCGACGAGTCGCTGATGTGGCTGTTTCATCGTGCCCAGTCCGCGGGCTATGTCCTGTGTAGGCTTCAGGCGCAGGACGAGTCCGTCGCCTTCGCGCTTGATTTTCTGGTCGGCTACGCTATCGGGGGTGAAGTCGGCCACGGCTGCGCAGAGGATGGCTGCATCGGCCTGCGTGAACCTCTGGCTGGCGGCCTGCCACATCTGCTCGGCGCTCTCGACGTGCGTCGTCTCGATGCCGGCAACTGTCGTCTGGCGTTGCATCGGACCGCAAACGAGGTCGACTTTTGCGCCTCGGCGGGCACATTCCTCGGCCAGGGCGATACCCATCTTGCCGCTTGAGTAGTTGCCGATGAAGCGGACGGGGTCGATGCGTTCGTAGGTGGGACCGGCTGTGATGAGGATGCGCCGGCCCTCCAGATCGCGTGGCTTGGCGAGGGCGGTGAGCACGACTTCGGCTATGCGCTCGGGTTCCTCCATACGCCCCTTGCCCACGAGGTGGCTGGCCAGTTCGCCGCTGGCCGGTTCGATGACCGTAACGCCGCGCTGGCGTAGCAGCTGCAGGTTGTCCTGCGTGGCGGGATGCGCCCACATGTCGAGGTCCATGGCCGGCGCGATGAACACGGGAGCCTTCATGGACAGATAGGTGGTGATGAGCATGTTGTCCGCGATGCCGTGTGCCATCTTGCCTATCGTCGAAGCGGTGGCGGGAGCGATGACCATCGCATCAGCCCAGAGGCCCAGGCTGACGTGGCTGTGCCAAGTGCCGTCGCGTTGCGCAAAGAAGTCGCTGATGACGGGTTTCGACGTGAGGGCCGAGAGGGTGACGGGAGTGATGAACTCCTTGCCGGCCGGCGTGATGACGACCTGCACTTCATGTCCTTGCTTGACGAATTGCCGGATGAGGGTGCAGGCTTTGTAAGCTGCTATGCTGCCTGTTATGCCAAGAACTATATTCATTTCGTTTTGTGGGCGTGAGGGTTAGACGATGCTTGAATGTGTCTGTTCCAGCGGAGTCGCCTCGGTTGGTTGGAGCCGTAAGTGGGGCGATGATTTACCTTGTGCTCTTGCTGCGGAGGGCTATCTCGGTGAGGACCTGTTTGGTGTTGAGCGCGAAGTCGCCCTGCATGACCCAGCCGTAGTAGCCCGGGTCTTGCCTGAGAACATCGACGACATGCTTGCCCTTGTACTTGCCGAAGTTGAAGGTCTCGACGTCGTCGGCACCCATGATGATGCGCCCGGCATAGTCGACGTTCCGGTTCATGCGCGAGTAGCTGGTCAGGAAGTCCACGTCGTTCTGCAGCACATCGGGGTAGTGGCCGAGCTGTGCGCAGAGGACCTCGTAGGTGGCACGCGTGTCGGCCATCGCCGAGTGGGCGTTCTCGAGATCCTTGTTGCAGTAGAAGCGATAGGCTGCGGAGAGGGTGCGGCGCTCGAGCTTCTTGTAGATATTCTGGACGTCAACGCTTCGGCAACTCTGCAGGTTGGCCTTGACGCCAGCACGCAGGAACTCTTCGGCCAGCATGGGGATATCGAAGTGGTTGGAGTTGTAGCCTCCCAGGTCGCAACCGTCGATGAACGCCCAGATGTCAGCTGCCACATCGGCAAAGGTAGGGCAGTCAGCTACGTCGTTATCATAGATGCCGTGCACGTTGGAGGCTTCCTCGGGGATGTGGATCGTAGGATTGATGCGCATGACCTTCGATTCCTCGTTGCCGTCGGGGTAGACCTTGAGCAGGCAGATTTCCACGATGCGGTCCTTGGCCACGTCAATGCCTGTAGTCTCGAGGTCGAAGAAGACAATAGGGCGCTCTAATTGAAGTTTCATGTTCAGATGCTTTGCTTTAGCTCAGACGATTCACAACTCACTCCGAGGCCGCGAGCCGGCGCATGCCGTGATGCCTGGGGTGAATTGTGAATCGTCCAGATGGGGGAATGTTCGTTGGTGGCTTAGTCGTTGAGCATCATGGGCATGAGCAGCATCAGGATCTCTTCGCCTTCCTTCTGCTCGGCGGGCTTGATGATGCCTGCACGCCCCGGGTCGGCCAGTTCGAAGACGACCTCGGAGCTCTCCAGGTTGCCCAGGATGTCCAGCAGCAGCGTGCCCTTGAAGCCGATGGCCAGCGCGGGCGCGTCGTACTCGCACATGAGGCGCTCCTCGGCCGACGTGCTGAAGTCGATATCTTGACCGCTCACGGTGAGTTTGTCCTTGCTGAAGGCCAGCTTCACCTGTGCGCTGCTCTGGCTGCTGAACACGAGCACGCGCTTCAGCGTCGAGACGAGGGCAGCTCGGTCGATGGTGGCCTTGTAGGGGTTGTTCTGCGGGATGACGCTATTGTAGTTGGGGTAGCGGCCGTCGATGAGTCGGCAGGTCAGCGTGTAGTCGGGCGTGACGACCTCGGCCATCTTGTCGTTGAAGGTGAGCGTGGCCATGGCCTCGTCGTTCTTCTGGAGCAGCGTCTTCAGAATGTTGGCGGGCTTCTTGGGCAGTATGAAGCCTACCTGCTCGTCGCTCTGTAGGCCGAGCACCTTGTCGCGGACGAGCTTGCGGCCGTCGGTACCTACGAAGACGAGGCACTCGGGCGTGAAGTCGAAGTAGACGCCTGTCATGACGGGGCGGATCTCGTCGTCGGCCGTGGCGAAGATGGTGTGGTTAATGCCCTGAAGTAGCATGCTCTGGCGCAGTTCGAAGCGACGGACGTCCTCGGCCATCTGGTGGGGCTTGGGGTACTCGTCGGCGCGCTCACCCACGATGTTGAACTTACCGTTCTGGTAGGTGCCGCGAATCTCCATCGTGTCCAGGTTGATGTCGAGCGTGATGGGCTGGTCGGAGATCTCCTTCAGCGAGTCCTGGATGGTCTTGGCCTTGATGCAGAAGCGGGCGTCCATGTCGCTCTCGGCCAGCTCCATCTTGGTGACGAGGGTCGTCTCGCTGTCAGAGGCCGTGATGGTGAGGCGTGTGCCCTCGGTCTCGAACAAGAAGCAGTCGAGGATAGGGAAGGAGTTTTTGCTGTTGAGCACTCGGTTGATGGAGGTGAGACGGCTGAAGAGGGCCGCGCTGGATACTTTCAGTTTCATTAGAACTTATGATTTAATTTGTTTGTTGCGGAATGGCACTTGTGTGATGGTCTTGCCAAAAACCGAGCAAAGATACATTTTTTTTATGAAGTTACGCAAAAAATTCATCTTAAAATTAGCAAAAGTGCCGAGAAAGGCTTACTTTTGCATCGCAAATGGGGCGAAACGGCCTCGGAATGGCACTCATTAACGCGTATATTCACCTTATTAATATAATTAAGCAAGAGTAATGGAAATTCAAGGAAAGATTATTCAAGTATTGCCCGAGCGTGGTGGCGTCTCACAGCGAACGGGCTCAGAGTGGAAGGTTGCCTCCTACATCATCGAGACGATGGAGCAGTATCCGAAGAAGTGTGTGTTTGAGGTCTTTGGCAGCGACCGCATCGCTCAGATGAACATTCAAGTGGGTCAGACGCTGACCGTCAGCCTCGATATTGATGCGCATGAGTATAATGGCCGTTGGTTCAACACGATTCGCGCCTGGCGTGCCGTGCCCTACGATCCCAACGCACCCGTGGCTGCTCCTGCAGCCGATCCCGCAGTTGCTGCCTTCCCGCCCGTGCAGCCTGCAGCAGACACTCCCTTCCCGCCGGCCCAGCCGAGTGACAGCGCTCCAGCCGCTCCTGCTACGCCTCCCTTCGGCGGCGAGAGCACGGACGACCTCCCCTTCTAAGCGCATCACCCGCGCCATTTTATCAGCCAACAAAAAGGGACGCCCCATCCAGATGGAGCGCCCCTTTTCTTTATCTTATGCCCAGCTCTCTAAGGCTTCAACAGGCCGCTTTTGGGCTCTTGGGCTTGATGGGGCCGTTCAGCGATCTCTACGTGGCGGCGAGGCGAAAGGAGGCGGGGTAGCGCACATATAATCGCGCGGGTCTGCACATATATACGCGCAAGGCTGCGCGTATATATGTGCAGACAGGCGAGGGGAAGGAAGGCAGGGCGAGGGGAGGGGGCCCTGTGGCTGACGCCACAGGCACGGTGGCCCTCAAAACGAAGGGCGCCGCTGGTGGGAGCGCTTATTCCGCAGGGGTGGAAGGGGAAGAAGGGGCTCCGCTGGAGGGGCCGGCGCCTCGCTTCTTGCTGCGGGGGCGCTTGTTGCGGGGCTTGCGAGAGGCGGCGGGCTGGCCTTGATTGGCTGCTTTCTCTTGACCAGCCGCTTTTGCTTGAGGGTTGGTTTTGGCGTGGCGAGAGTTTTGGGTTCGGCGGTTTTTTTTGCTGCGATGGGGGCCTTTGTTGTGGCGGCGGCTGCTTTCGCCGCGGCCGGTGTAGGCGGGGGCTTCGCCGAGGAAGGCGGGAACGGGCTCCTTGGGGACGTCCTTCTCGAGGAATTGCTCGATCTGGCGGAAGAGGTACTGGTCCTTCTCGCTGACGAGGGTGATGGCGCGGCCGTCCTTGCCGGCGCGGGCGGTGCGGCCGATGCGATGGACGTAGTCCTCCTCGTCGTGGGGAACGTCGTAGTTGATGACGAGCTGGATGTCATCGATGTCGATGCCGCGTGCTACGATGTCGGTGGCCACGAGGATGTCTATCTTGCCCGTCTTGAAGCGGTACATGACGTCGTCGCGCTGCTCCTGGAGGAGGTCGGAGTGCATGGCTTCGGCGTTGTAGCCGAGGCGCTTGAGGGTGATGGCGACGTCCTTGGTGTGAACTTTCTTGCCTACGAAGATGATGACGCGCTCGGGCTTCTTCTGCTGGAAGAGGTGCTGGATGAGCTTGATTTTCTGGGCTTCGTAGCAGACGAAGGCGCTCTGGTGGATGCCTTCGGCGGGCTTGTTGAGGGCTATCTTGACTTCGACGGGGTCGGTGAGGATGGTCTTGGCCAGCTCTACAATCTTGTCGGGCATGGTGGCTGAGAACATGATGGTCTGGCGCTGGCGAGGCAGGAAGGAGACTATCTGCATGATGTCCTCGGAGAAGCCCATGTCGAGCATGCGGTCGGCCTCGTCGAGTATGAAGAAGCT
Organism: Bacteroidaceae bacterium; assembly: GCA_017429525.1. GTDB lineage: Bacteria > Bacteroidota > Bacteroidia > Bacteroidales > Bacteroidaceae > Physcousia. The sequence continues at coordinate 79,502 of JAFROT010000028.1, forward strand.
GACGCGCGAGAGGTCGACGTTGCCGAGCGAGAGGTGGCTGATGAGACGCCCGGGGGTGGCGATGATGACGTCGGCGCCGAGGGCGAGTCCGCGCTTCTCCTGTTCGTAGCGGATGCCATCGTTGCCGCCGTAAATGGCTACGCTGGAGATGCCGTCGAGGTAGTAGGAGAAGCCTTGCATGGCTTGGTCGATCTGTTGTGCGAGCTCGCGGGTGGGGGCCATGATGACGCAGTTGATGGCATCGGCGGGGAAGCCTCCGTCGCGCAGCTGTGAGAGTACGGGGAGGAGGTAGGCGGCCGTCTTGCCAGTTCCGGTCTGGGCTACGCCGATGAGGTCGCGGCCTTCGAGCAGGGGCGGGATGGCTTGTTCCTGGATGGGTGTGCAGTCGACGAAGTTCATGTCGTCGAGGGCGTCGAGGATATCGTAGTTGAGGTCTAAATCTTCAAATTGCACGGTGGTGAGGGGTTTGTTTGGACGTTAGGGGATGATGGGGTGTTGGGTGTGTTGCTGTAGAACAGCAACCTACGCAAAACTCGGGAATGGGAAGCTGGGCGAGGGGATTCCATGGGAGCTGGGTGCCGCTCTCAGGGGCTAGCGCTGCGCCCTGCGGACGAGGAGGACGGCGATGAGCGTGAAGATGATGTTGGGCAGCCATGCGGCCAGGATGGGGGGCCAGTCGCTGTTGATGGCGAGGGTGGAGCTGATGGTCTGCAGGAGGATGTAGGTGGCCGATAGGGCGAGGCCCAGTCCGAGGGCTCCGCCCATGCCGCCTTTGCGCTTGCGGAAGGAGAGGCAGAGTCCTATGGTCGAGAGGATGAAAGCGGCGAAGGGGTCGGCAAAGCGCTTCTGTAGCTCCATCTCGAAGACCTTGACGTTGCCGGCTCCGCGGAGGCGCTGGCGGTCGATGTAGTCGCGCAGCTCGTCGTTGGTGAGTGTCTGCTGCTGGTTCTTGATGACGAAGAAGTCCTTGGGCTCCATGATGATGACACTGTCCATGATGCGCCGTCGCGTAATCTTCTCGCGCAGGCCGCTGAGGGTGCGTATCTTGACGACATAGAGTTTCCAGTGGAAGCGCTCATCGGCGAGCGAGTCGTACTGAATCTGCTGGGCGGTGAGGTGGCTGACGAGGCTCTTGTTCTGGTACTTGTCGAGCGAGAAGCGGTAGCCTGTCTTGGTGCGCAGGTCGAAGTTGTCGATGTAGGCGATCACGCCCGTATCGACTTGGAGCTGAATGTGCTGGGCCACCTCGACCTGCTTCTTGTTCTTGTAGCGCATCTCAAACTCTACGCGCTTGACCGAGCTGCGCGGGATGACCTCGGCCCCGAGCACGAAGCTGAGGGCCGCGATGATGATGGACGAGATGAGGTAGGGGCGCATCAGCCGTTTGAAGCTCATGCCCGTGGACATCATGGCGATGATCTCAGAGTTCTCGGCCAGCTTCGACGTGAAGAAGATGACGGCTATGAACACGAAGAGCGCCGAGAAGAGGTTGGAGTAGAAAGGCACGAAGTAGAGGTAGTACTTGGCCAGTCCCATGGCCGGGGCGTGGTTCATAGTGAAGCGGTCGGAATGTTCCGAGAAGTCGAACACGACGGCGATGGAGATGATGAGGATGATGGAAAAGAAATAGGTTCCCAGGAACTTGGCGATGATGTATCGGTCGAGTCTTGAGAAGAGATTCCTTCGTATGGTTCGTAGCAACTTCATAGGCGGCGGGATAGGACGGGCACCATCTGCTCCTTCCACGAGCGGAAGTCGCCAGCGATGATGTGGGAGCGTGCCTCGCGTACGAGCCAGAGGTAGAAGGCCAGGTTGTGGATGGAGCCTATCTGGAGGGCGAGCAGCTCTTGTGACTTATAGAGGTGGTGGAGGTAGGCGCGGGTGTAGGTGTGGTCGACGTAGCTGGTGCCGGCGGGGTCGATGGGCGAGAAGTCGGCGGCCCACTTGGCGTTGCGCATGTTGAGGGTGCCTTCGGAGGTGAAGAGCATGGCGTTGCGGCCGTTGCGGGTGGGCATGACGCAGTCGAACATGTCGACGCCGAGGCTGATGGCTTCGAGGATGTTGGCCGGCGTGCCAACGCCCATGAGGTAGCGCGGGCGGTCCGTGGGTAGGATGCCGTTGACGAGCTCAATCATCTCGTACATGACCTCGGTCGGTTCGCCTACGGCCAGGCCGCCGATGGCGTTGCCCTCAGCTTCCTTCGAGGCTACGAACTCGGCGCTCTGGATGCGCAGGTCGCGGTAGGTGCAGCCCTGCACGATGGGGAAGAGACTCTGGTGGTAGCCGTAGCGGGGTTGGGTCTCGTTGAACCGCTTGATGCAGCGGTCGAGCCAGTTGTGGGTGAGGAGGAGGCTCTTGCGGGCATAGTCGTAGGTGGCGGTTCCGGGCGGACACTCGTCGAAGGCCATCATAATGTCGGCTCCGATGCTGCGCTCGATGTCCATGACGCGCTCAGGCGAGAAGAAATGCTTGCTGCCGTCGATGTGGCTGCGGAACTCGCACCCTTCCTCGCGCAGCTTGCGGATGCCGGTGAGCGAGAATACCTGGAAGCCTCCAGAGTCGGTCAGCATGGGGCGGTCGAAGCCGTTGAACTTGTGGAGCCCGCCTGCTGCCTCGAGCGTGGGCGTGCCGGGACGGAGGTAGAGGTGGTAGGTATTGCCGAGGATGATTTCGGCGTTGATGTCGTCCTTGAGGTCGCGAAGCTGCACGCCTTTCACGCTGCCGACGGTCCCGACGGGCATGAAGATGGGCGTGTGGACGTCGCCGTGGTCGGTGTGGATGACGCCGGCGCGTGCAGATGTCTGAGGGTCAGTATGTTGTAGGTCGAATGTCAGGGGCATGGGGGTGAGAGGTGAGTAGGCTGATGGGTGATGCGGCGAAGTGCCTTGACGGCGAATGGTTGTGGCGCGGAGGGGTTTAATGCTTGTCGACGTCGTCGTTGAGTACGAACTGGATGGGGTGGGCCACCTGCTCGTCGAGGAGGGCGTAGTGGAGCACCTCGAGGACGTTGTCGACATAGTGGAAGGTGAGTCCGCGCACGTAGAGTTCCTCGATGTCCTCGATGTCCTTGCGGTTGTCGGCGCACAGGATGACGTCGCTGATGCCGGCTCGCTTGGCGGCAAGGATCTTCTCCTTGATGCCGCCTACGGGGAGCACTTTGCCGCGCAGGGTGATCTCGCCGGTCATGGCGATGCCTCGGCGCACCTTGCGCTGCGTGAGGGCCGAGACGAGCGACGTCGCCATGGTGATGCCTGCGCTGGGCCCGTCCTTGGGCACGGCTCCCTCGGGCACGTGGATGTGGATGTTGTAGTGGTCGAAGATGCGGATGTCCACGCCGATGTCGTCGGCATGGGCCTTGATGAACTCGAGAGCCAGGATGGCGCTCTCCTTCATCACGTCGCCGAGGTTGCCTGTGAGCGTCAGCTTCTGCCCCTTGCCGCGGCTGAGGCTGGTCTCGATGAAGAGGATCTCGCCGCCCACGCTGGTCCAGGCCAGTCCCGTAACGACGCCTGCGAAGCCGTTGCCTTGGTAGGTGTCGCGCTGGTACTTGGGCTTGCCTAGGATCTGCTGGATGTCGGCGGGCGTGACCTTCAGCACGGGGAACTCCTGGTGGCGCTCGTGGTAGAGGACCATGCGGCGGAACAGGCGGTCGAGCTCCTTCTCAAGTCCGCGCACGCCGCTCTCGCGGGTGTAGTTCTCGATGAGGAACTCAAGTGCTGCCTTGTTGAGCTTGATGTCCTTCTCGTGGCTCAGGCCGCAGCCTTCCTTGACGCGCGGCACCAGATGGCGCTTGGCGATCTGCACTTTCTCCTCGGTGATGTAGCCGTTGACCTCGATGAGTTCCATGCGGTCGAGCAGGGGGCGGGGGATGGTGGAGATGGTGTTGGCCGTGGCGATGAACATAACGTCGGAGAGGTCCACGTCCACCTCGAGGAAGTTGTCGTGGAAAGCCTTGTTCTGTTCGGGGTCGAGCACCTCGAGCAGGGCGCTGGCCGGGTCGCCGTTGATCGTGTTCTCGGTAATCTTGTCGATCTCGTCGAGCACGAAGACGGGGTTGCACGACTCGGCCTTGATCAGGCTCTTGATAATGCGCCCGGGCATGGCGCCGATGTAGGTGCGCCGGTGGCCTCGGATCTCGGCCTCGTCATGCAGTCCGCCGAGCGATGCGCGCACATATTTTCGCCCCATGGCATCGGCTATGCTGCGGCAGAGCGACGTCTTGCCGACGCCCGGAGGGCCGTAGAGGCAGAGGATGGTGGGGCGGGCAGCGTCGTAGCTGTAGTAGCGCACGGCGATATGTTCGAGTATGCGTTCCTTGACCTCCTTCATGCCGTAGTGGTTCTTCTCGAGGACGCGCTCGGCACGCCGCAGGTCGTAGTTGCTGATAGTGCGCAGGTTCCATGGCAGCTTCACGAGCGTCTCAAGGTAGGTGACCTGCACTTGGTAGTCGGGGCTCTGCGGGTTCATGCGCTCCAGCTTGGCGAGCTCCTCGTAGAACGTCTCTTCGACGTCCTTATTCCAAAGGACGTCCTCGGCCCGCTGGCGCAGCTTCATGGCGTCGTCAGAGGGGCCGTTGCCCAACTCTTCCTGGATGTTCTGCAGCTGGCGCTGGAGGAAGTAGTTGCGTTGCTGCTGGTCGATGTCGACCTGCGTCTTCTGCCGGATGTCGCTGCGGATGCGTGAGTACTGGATCTCGCGCGAGACCTCGCGCAATAGTTCCATTGCCCGCAGGACGGGGTTGAGCTCGCGCAGCAAGCGGATTTTGGTAGCCACGTCGATGGGCATGTTGGCGCAGACGAAGTTGACGAAGAAGCGCATCGACGAGACGTTGTTGATAGCCGACTGTGCCTCGGGGCCGAACTGCTCGTTGAGCGAGATGAATTCGCGGAGCTGGGTGCGCAACGTCTCGCGCAGGAGCTTGTAGGTCTGGCTGTTCATCTCCTCGTACTGCTCGTGCAGGGGGGCGACGTGCCCGACGAGCGTGCCGTCGGAGGCAAAGACTTCGCTGAGCGTCACGGGCACGAAGCCTTGGACGAGGGCCGTGGTCGTGTCGTCGGGCATCTCGAAGATTCGAACGACGCGCGAGACGACGGCTATATCGTAGAGGTCGGACGGTTGCGGCGATTCCACCTCGGGCGATTTCTGAGTGGCACAGACGATGAACGAGCCCTCATCGAAGGCACGTCGGCAGACGCGGATGGACCCCGTCCGGCCCACGGTGATAGGCAGGATCACGCCGGGGAACAGAGTGATGTCGCGTAGCGGCATGACGGGCAGTGTCTCGTCGAAAGATATGTCGTATATGGACTTCTCATCGCCATCGAATTCGGCGATGAAAGAAAAGGGGTTCTGGTTGTCTTGGTTCATACTAAGCCATTAAAAAGCGCGCAAAGGTAGTGATTTTTTCTGAAAGGACAAGCATAATTTGTATTAGAAAGTGTGAAAGAGTCGTAAACTATGCCGTCGCGCTTGTTTTTAGCCGTATGAATGGCCCTCAGACCTATCCATAGAGGTAGAAATCTGCTGTTAGACGGGCGTATTGACGACTGCGACGGCCCGCCTCGCTGAGCGTCAGCAGCTGCTCGTCGACGCCCTGGACTTCGCCTTTGCTGAAGCATGCCAGCACGCGCTTGGCTGGCCGTCGGGGGGAGGTTTGCACGTCGCATCGGTGAGAGAGCGAGAGCCCGTTCACGAAGCACAGCTGGCGAAAGGCGTCAAAGCTGTTTGCCGGCAGGATGACGCAGAATTGGCCACGTGGTCGCAGCAGCTTGGCTGAGCATCCGACAAGCGTCGCAAAGGGGAGCGACGTCGTGTGGCGTGCGTTGCTCCGGTCCTCGTCGGGCGGCAGCAGTCGTTCCTCAAAGAAGGGCGGGTTGCACACGATGGCGTCAAAGCTCGCCTCCGCAAAAGGTGCGTCCTGCAAAGCGCTCACCATCAAGTGGACACGCTCGCTGAAAGGCGAGGCGTCGACATTCTCCTGTGCCTGGGCAACGGCTACCTCGTCGATGTCGATACCTGCGACTTCGGCTTCGGGAAACCGCTGCGCCACCATGAGGGCTATCAGTCCGCTGCCCGTCCCGATGTCGAGGATGTGCTTCGGCGCCTCCAACGGCGACCAAGCGCCTACGAGCACGCCGTCAGTACCTACTTTCATCGCGCAACGATCGTGATGAATGCAGAACTGCTTGAACTGGAAATAGGCGTTGCTCATGACGGCCGTTTAAGGACAGAGGAATTGCAAGATGCCTTGTAGCAGGCTGACGCGCGTCTGTCGGTCGCGGACGGATTCGAGGGGGAAACCCATGACGAACGTGCGATAATCGTTGCCTTGATAGGCTACGGCTGCTGATTCGCCGCGAGGGCCGTAGACCATCGGGCAGAAAGCCTCCGACGTGGGCGCCAGGCAGTCGACCTGCGAGACGCAATAGCTGCGCTCGTTCATCGTGTCGTAGATGTCGAAGGACATGTTCAGCCCCGTGATGCCTTGCAGGGAGTCAGCAGGTAGCGCTCCGGCGTACTCATACTTGAGAATCTGCCGCGTGAACAGGCGCTCAGATTCGCGAATCATATCCGTGCCGACGTAGGCTCCGCTGACGAACAGATTGCCGCCCGCGCGAACGAATTCAGCCAGCGCCTGCACCACAGGTGGCGTGAAGGCACGTGTCTGCCTCAGGCTGTAGCCATCCTCCTTGTTGAGTCCGCAGATGAGGTCGATGACATTCGCGCTTCGGCTATCGAAAACGGCACGATTGACGGCTGATGCGGCACAACTGCTGACCGTCGCTCCTCCTCCTGTAGCAGCTACGATATCACGCAGATGGCGCGTGCTCCAGTCCATGGTGTTGCCGGCCACGATAGTGCCTTCGAGCTCGGCCGTGCTATGGCCGAGACCTCCGTAGCCCTCGCGACCGAAGCCTGACTTGTTGAAGCAGAGCTGACGACCGCAATAGCCTGGCATGCGAGCCATGGGGACGCCAGGATCTGCGTCCATGTCGAAGCCCAGACAGCTGTCGTTCTCGAAAGGCTGAGGACCGGCCAGGCGGTCGAAAGCATCGATGATGAGAATGCGCTGGCGCCCTGTTGGCGCGATGTAGGCGCAGACTTCCTGGGAAGGCATGCTCTGGCCGCCCGCGTTGCAGGCGGTAATACAGAAGCGATGGACTACGCCCTGGGCTGCATGTTCGAAGAGGTAGTGGGCTTCGTCGACGAGCGTTCCGTTGTCGAAATCGCCATCGCCCTCAGCATGATAGACCACGAACCCCGTGGGCATGGCTGAAGCCTCGAGAGTGTCCTCAACAGCCAGCCACGTCAGGTCGATCCCACGTCCGTCATCCGTTACCGTGGCCATGGGAGCGGTAATGGGCAGGGGTTGGACGACGAAGTCCTTCTCGGCGTGGAGCGCGTAGATGCTGCGCAGGATGCCTTTGTATGCTGCACGAGCGAGGGCGAATTTGAAATTCGGGTCGTGGGCATAACGCATGTCGGTAAAGTTCTGGTGCGAGAGCATCTCGAGAATCATCGAAGGTACGGCAGGCTCGCGTGTTTCGCTATAGTTGCGATCGTACATCTGACGCCGCGACCATTGGCCTATCAAGGCCCGCATGTCGGAGTCGACCTGAGTGAGCATCTGGTCGCATAGGTCGCGCGAGGCGAGTCGTGAGAGACCTGTGGGCAGGTGGCCGTCGCTGAAGTCGGTCGTATAGATGCCTAATGTGCCGATGAAGCTGCTGTCGCGCGTGTAGCCGGCATCCGTGTGGAAGGCCACGCTCATCTCGATGGGCACGTTCAGTCCGGAGTCGCCAGGAACGTAGGCTGACCCTCGTGCGAGGTAGTTGGTCATGTGCGACCGCACGTTGATGTCCTCGGAGTAGTCGTTGGTGGATTGCTTGCTGGCGTAGACCTCATAGGGCATCCCCGACCATTGAGCCGAGTAGCGCGCACACTCCAGGAAACGGGGCAATCGGCTGACGCTGATGTTCGTGGAATCGCCGCGCGCGATATTTCCCATACCTCCGCCGAAGCGTACAGCATCCGCTGTGACGTGACCCCGATAGTTGCTCTGATTGGTTAGCGTGACGCTGTTCTCGCGGCTGTTGCCGGCGGCAAAATCGAACGTCCCCAGATAGACCCACGTTCCGCCGCCCATCTGCTGGTTCACGCGGAAGTGCGTCTGTTGTCCGCGATGGCGAACGGTATAAGTGGCATCGCTGACGCTCGTCGGCAGGGTCGTGTAGGAAACGTAGACGGCATAGCGACCATCTTCAGGTATCTCGGGTGTCCACGTGACCGAGGCCGTCCCCGAGCGCCGCGTCTGAGTGGGCGCCATGCGCGTCGTGCCATGCTCGAACGGATTCTCGGCATCGAGGTAAGTCTCTTTGGTCTGAGCAAACCCAACGCCCGCCTCGCTCCATTCGTGCTGCCCATTCTGTTCGACGTAGGTGCCATGCTGGGCAGGCGTGTCGTTGTCTACGATCACTTCGTGCTTCTGCCAGTCGCGCTCGCGAGGCGTGAAGAGGATGGCGCCTGCGTTCTCGAGCATCGGCATCAGATAAGGGATGACAAACGTCTGCGAGAGCAGGTCCTCTGTCGTGCAGAAGAGGCGAGGCCGCTGCCAACGCCAGATGCCTTCGCTCTGAGAGTAGAAATTGCCATGGCTGGCCCATAGGCTGAGATGCCTGTCCTCGAGGCCCTTGTCGACCTTGTAAGGCCTGTCGAGCGGTGTCACCCAGGCGTTGCCACGATGGCGGGTGTCGCCCCACGTGCGGATGGGTGACGTGTCGCTTCCCCAACCTCCGGGCACCAACTCGTCGATGAGGACGCCTTTGGAGTAGACGTGCAACTCGTAGGTGTTGTAGGGAAGCGGTAGCTGGCGACGGATGTCGTCGTATATGCGTCTCACTTTGTCCGTGTTGAAGGCTTGCATGCCAAATAATTCTGAGGCGTAAATGTCGAGGCGCTTGGCTTGGCTGTCGATGGCTACGCGCTCGAGGCGGCACGTCTCGCCCTTGAGAACGAATCCGAAGTCGTACTGGCTGAAATAATTAGCCAGACGGTTCTGTAGATTCGCATTTTGCGCAAAACAAATGGCTTCTGCGAAGAACAGAAGCCCTATCGTAATTTTATGTCTGAGGTCCAATTCCTATCTCTTTTCTATAAATTCTTAACTTAAGTATCGAACTCTATTGGTCGTTTGTATCAGCTTCATGAATCTTTTAATTCTCCCGCTTTGTAAGGAACTCGTCAGTTTGTCAACTCGTCAACTAACAACTTGTCAACTAACAACTTGTCAACTCGTCCACTCCTCACGGAATATAATTCTCCGGATGTCTGCCCTTGAAGTCCTTGAAGTAGTCGCGAATCTCCTTCATCTGAGTCTCTATGTCGCCATTCGGAATGATGCTTCGTGTGCAGACAATTCGACGCTGGCCGTAGTCGAGGCCATAGAGCAGGATAGGGATTCCTGCTTTCTGGGCGATGTAATAGAAGCCTTTCTTCCACTCTTCGACAGGCTTGCGTGTGCCCTCAGGCGTGACGCAGAGGCCGAACGTCTCACGCTCGCGTGCCAATTCAGCCAATTGGTCAGTCAGACTCGTGTGCTTCTTGCGTTCAACAGGTATGCCACCCATACGGCGGAACAGGGGACCGAGCGGCCAGAAGAACCATTCTTTCTTCATCATGAATTCGCATCGAAAACCTTCGGCACGACTATAGAGCTGTCCCATCACGAAATCCCAGTTGCTCGTGTGGGGGGCCAGGGCGATGACATACTTCTTGGGCAGCGTTACCGTCATTTCGGTACGCCAACCCATCCAGCGATAAAGAATCAGCTGAAATAACTTTCTCATTAGCGATTTTGGCTTCAGAATAATTGACAGATATGATCTACAATCTCGTTGGTGCAGACGGTCAGATCCTCTTCTATCTGCTCGAAGAAGCGATCGACCTGCTGCTTGTCAACGTGGTTCAGGCGGTTCGTGAAATCGCCTTGCATCAGCAGGATGCTCTCAGCGATGTTGGCAATATCCTCTTGAGGGATGTTCGGGTTGCTCTGTTGAGCTGCCATCAGCTCAATCATCAGGTCGGCGCACATCTTCGTGATAGCCTTCTTTAGTTCTCTTCTCTTAGCCATAATCGTTGTCTTTTAATGAAATACGCCGCTAATGTACAACTTTTCTTGAACCGCTACAAACATTTTATGAACTTTTAACTATTTATAGGTTATTTCGACTTTTAGCTAAGCTTACCGGAGCCATAAATCGACCAGAAAATAGACGCCGAGGCCTGCCAGCCAACCCACGAGCACCTTCGGCAGGATGTGACGGGCATACCACGAGATGCTGACGTCCTCAGCCTTCATGAGCGCGTAGCCGCACACGTTGCCGATAGGCAGCAGGCAACCTCCGATACAGCCGCTGTAGATGACCAGATGCCAGTATTGTCCGTTCTCGAGGAAGGCTGCAGCATACTCGGGGTCGAGGGTGGGAGAGAGCGCAGCCACGCTGTCGGCTACAGGGTAGATATTGATGGAGGTCAGCACAAGGGCGATGTTGTCCAGCACGGCGCTAATGACGCCCATCACGATACTCATGATGTAAATGTTGTGAATCCACTCGTCACACCATGTCGAGATCGAGTGCATGACGCCCGTCTCGATGAGAAGCGCTACGCACAAGAATACGCCGACGAAATACATAATCGTCTGAAGGCTGGCGAATTGGAAGCGCTGGCTCTCCGTCGTGTCCACGGGTTGGTCACTATGAATGCGATGGTGGTTCATCAACTCATGGATCACCCACAGGACGCCGAGCACGCATAAGGCGCCAAGGAACGGAGGCAGCAACGTGATGCGATGGAAGGTAGGCACAAACCATAGACCTCCAAGGCCTACGATAAGCAGCACGACACGTTGCCATACAGGCAGCACGCTGTCATCGCCACGATAGCGGGTTGTTGGCCGGACGAGGTCGATATGTTCGGGTATAGACATCGTAATCAGCGCCGTAGGGATGGCGGTTGCTACAAGCGATGGCAAGATGAGCGCAGCCGAGAAGTTAGTGGGCGTGACGGCTCCCTTACCCCATACGACCAGCGAGGTAACGTCGCCGATAACCGAGAATGCTCCGCCACAATTTGCTGCTATCACGATGGCCGCGCCTATCCACATGCGCCAACGCGTCTGGGCGACGACCTGACGCATCATCACGAGCATCAGTACCGTTGTCGTCAGGTTGTCTAAGTTGGCTGATATCAACAGGGTAAAACCTACCAATACCCAAGTGACGCGACGGCTGCTGCGCCAACGTGCAAGACCCTGGATGAAGTCAAAACAGCCATTGGTCTGCAGGATTGAAGCGATATTCATCGTTGCCAGCAGATACAGTACGATGGAACAGAATGACAACGCATACCGGCTGAAGACGTGGCTCGCGATGAACTGCTTCGTCAGCAGCGACGAGGTAGGACTGCCGCCGGCATATTCCGCAAAATCCGTTCCGTGCATACGCAGAACGAAATCCGTTCCCGTACACATAAACAAGATCCAACCCACGACTGCCGCAAACAAGGCGATGGTGGCCTTGTTGATGTGCGTGATGTGTTCGTTAGCAATCAGTACGTAGCTAAACAAAATCAGGCAGAGGATGGCAATAGTCATTTTTTGTTATTGATTAGCGGTTGTCTATGAACTCTTGGCGCCACGAAGGCCTAATATAGGCGTCTTCGCGTCGGCAAAGATACGTTTTTTCGTTCAAAACAGCGTACTTTTCAATCCGAAAAATCACTTTTTCCCCGATAAATTTGCATATTTCCACTTCTTGACCTATCTTTGCACCACTTTTAGGAGGGCGTTGAGCCTTTGCCGATGTCGGATAGGCTTGTGTCCTTCGTTTTCATGCGATAGTAGCTCAGTTGGTAGAGCATTGGCTTCCCAAGCCGAGGGTCGCGGGTTCGAGTCCCGTCTATCGCTCACGTTGACATCAGGAGCCACCATGAGAGCGAATGTAATCGCCTTGTGTGTGGTTTTTTCTTTCTTAAGGCTATATTCATTTACCTGGTTCGCATCTTTCGCTTCCTCATTTACTGTTCTCGCATGCATCTCCTGTTCCGTCAGTAACCATCCACCATATTCTAATAAATACATTCTTACATTTATGATATTATCAGCAAGGCGGTTGCTCACCGCTTTCTTTCTGTTCTTCCTGTTGTTTCCCTTGGCGAAGGCGCAAACGGATTGCACCTCGCTTATTGCCAATACAGGTTATGACGGCCTCAGCTTTGCCGGCTGGCAGCAGTCGGGAATGAAACTGCAGACCAATTCAGCCTTTACCCTGAAGGAAGGCTATGCGTACGTCGAACAATGGGTGGGGAGTCCGAACACGTTGCCCGATCTCTATATCCGTCAACGCCTTACAGGACTGTCCAACGGGCGGTACAGACTTACGGTCGCCGCTCAACATACCCAGGATAGTCAGGCTGCCGACGGAGGTGTTATCTTTGCCGATTGGGCTGAGACGAAGGTGACGACGGCTGCCGACTACGAACTGACCTTTGATGTCCTGACGGGAGAGGTCTTGATTGGTTTTCGGCTGACCGATTCCAAGGCCAATTGGGCGGCATGTGACAACTGGCGCCTGACGCGGATAGGCACGGATGTTTCCTATCTTCGCGAAGGCCTCTCTTCACTTGTCGCCAAGGCGCAGACGCTTAGCTCTGCTTCGATGGATGCTGCTGTAAAGGCAAACCTTCAGAAAGCTATCACCTCGGCTAAAGCCTTGACAACGAGTGGAACGTCTACGACCATCTCTACGGCCGCCACGACGCTCAAAGCGGCTATGCAAGCAGCCGAGCGCAGCACTTTTGCCATTCGTACATCTTCCTCGGGCGCGGTCCCGACCGTCACGACCGACTCCCGTTATGCTCGTGGTGCCACAACCATCTTCGGGCGTTCGTCCGTCAGCAGTTCGGCATCCATCCTCGAGCAAGGCTTCTGCTTCAGTCCTACGAATGAGGAACCGACCATAGCCGACCCGCGGACGACGCGTTATGTGGAGAACGGAGGGCGCATCTATTGCCTCGACAATCTGGAGCCCGCTACCTTATATTATATACGCGCGTACGCGATAACGACCGACCTCAAGGTCGGCTACGGCAAAGTCATCCGGGCCTACACGCTGCCAAAGGGAAATGTCACCTGGAGTTATGGCAACGAAGGTGGTGGACTCATCGATTCGCGCATCAGCCAGTCGGCAAGTAGTGTATCAGCCCTTTGGTCGTCGCTCACCAGCATCACGGGTGCCCATCTCAACGTCCATTACGCCTCGGGGACGCCAACAGCCGACTGCTCTTATGGCGGTTATATTCGTGTCGGGCCTACCGAGAGCTATCAGGCAACAGGCACTTTGCTCCATGAGATGGGGCATGGCATAGGCGTCGGTACGCATAGCACGTATACGGGCGACATCCGATCCGAGAGTTCCAGGGGACTTTGGTACGGCAAGCGGGCCACCCGTTTCCTGCAATTCTGGGATAACAGCAACGATGTCCGTCTGACGGGCGACGGCACGCATCTCTGGGCAACGAACGCGGCGAACGCTCTCTCTTATACCATCAACGGCGCCTATGAGGACAACCATTCCGATGCCTCGTACTACGGTAACTCGCTCCTCATGCAGGCCATCGTCGAGGACGGGCTTGCTCCTGTCGGCGGCAATCTGCAAGGCCTTGCTTATACGCTCGATGTCGACGCCACGAAGTCGTTTGTCATCACCAGTTCAGACCTCTCGCTCGGTTGCATGAGTTCATTCCTCGTGGACAAAGATGGCAAGCTTCAGACCGTTGCGCTCTCAGCCGAAGAGGCGCTTCTGCCTGCGAATGGGGCCTTGTGGACGATTGCCTTTGATGTCGCCACCCATACGTATCGCGTTCGCAATCAAGCGTCAGGACGCTTCATTACTTACAGCTCATCCAACGCTAACAACAGCTTCATCGCTGCGTCGTCGGCATCAACGGCTTCCAACTTGAGGATTCAACTCTCCTTCGTCGACGTCACGTTGGGCTCTGGAGATCGTTATGCGACCTACGATTGCTACCATCTGATGCGTCCTACCGTAGAGAGCAATCCTCAGGCTCTCACGTTGTCGACGGCCAACATAACGACCTCAACGGCTTTCAGCAATACAAATGCTGCCTCCAGTCAACGTTGGCTCATCCTCGATACTGATGAACTCGCCGAGGCGGCATCAATCTTTGAGCCTCTGCCCGACTATGGCTACGACCTCACCACGGCCTATGCACCTTATCTCTGTACAGGCAGCCTGAAGGATTGGACCAACAATGGAATGGTCACCAATTATGGGAACGGAAGTGCGCCCTATGTCAACAGCCGCGATGGCGCGCGCATTGATTACCCCTTTATCGAACGCTGGGTAGCATCGACAGGTTCGCTTCCCGACTCCGACCTCGAGCAGACGATAACCGACCTGCCCGATGGCTACTATTACCTCACGGCCTCGATTATCTCTACGAATCAGAGTAATGCCGACGTCGCCATTACAGGCGTCAAGTTCTATGCTCAGGACCAAGGCATGGAAGTGGCTACGGGTAATGGCGAACCTAAGCGATGTGCTCTGCGTGTCAAGGTGACGGGCGGTAAGCTCACCTACGGTCTCAGCATTCGTTCCACGCCAGCCAACTGGGTGGCTATCGACAACATCCGCCTCTATTTCGATGGTTCTGCCGCCGACTACCTGGCTCTGGCCACGCCTTGTCAGCCCGTACGCATTCCGCTCGTGAATCCTACGTTTGACGACAACAGTACGTTGGGGTGGGACATGACCAATACTTGGATCCTCAATTACAATAATGGCCCCGAACACGAGCATTTCAATTGGCCTTATGCCGAATCTTGGGCAAATGCGACGCCACTCGAGAACCGCACCCTCACGCAGACGCTTGATCTGCCTGCGGGCGTCTATTCGCTTCAGGCTGCTGTTGAGGCTGTTCGTCAGGATCAGCCCGAACTTAGCGTCGGCGGCGTTAGTCTGCGACTCGGCGACCAACAGGTCGACTGCCACACGGGCGATCGTGCGCCCGAGGTGTATACGGTTGATGCTACGCTCTCGGGCGGCGCTACGACTCTCGGTTTTTATGTCAACGCGACCGAAGCCAACTGGGTTGCCATCGACAATCTCGTCCTGCGCTACTACGGGCCGCAACCCTACCTCCGTGGCGATGTCAACCACGACGGCGTTGTCACGATAGCCGATGTCACGGCCCTCGTCAACATCATCCTCGCGGGCGACGGCCTCACGAACCCATCCGTCGTTTGCTATTCCGACATTAATGCCGACAGTTCCGTCACGATAGCTGACGTTACGACCCTCGTCAACATCATCCTCGGAACGGAAAAAGGGAACGGAGAATGACGAGGACAGGAATAGACAGATGGTTCAATCGCGGCGCATAAATGATTAATTACTAATTCGTAAACGAGTAAATAGTAAATGAAGAGATGAACAGTACGATCGTTAGAAAGAGTTGGACAGCAGCCTTCTTGTTGCTGCTGGCTATCCCGTCATTCTCGAAGTTGTCTGCTCAAGAGCGACGCACGCACGAAGTGGGCATTATCGCGCATCGTGGTTATTGGCGTACTGCGGGCTCCAGCCAGAATTCGCGCGTCTCGTTGCAGAAAGCTCAGGATCTCGACCTCTTCGGCTCTGAGATTGATGTCTGGTTGACGACGGACGGCGTAGTCATGGTGAATCACGACAACAAGTACGACGGCGTAGTCCTCGAGAAGAGCACGTCCGACGTCTGCCGCCAGCTGGTCCTCAGTAACGGCGAGTTCATGCCTACGCTTCCTGAGCTGCTTGAGCTCATAGCCACGCGTCCGAGCGGCACTAAGCTGATCATCGAAGTCAAGCCTCATAGCACCCCCGAGCGTGATCGTGCGGCAGCTGACTCTGCGATGGCACTCGTTCGTCGCTATGGCCTTGAGCGTGAGGTCGAATATATCTCGTTTAGCCTACATGCATGCAATCGTCTCGTACAGAACGATGCGAAGGCCAAGGTCGCCTATCTCAACGGGGACAAAGCGCCCGCAGAATTGCATGCGCTCGGCCATGCGGGCATCGACTATCATGTGAACGCCTTCCGTAAGCATCCCGAATGGGTGGCCGAGGCACATGCGCTGGGCATGTACGTCAACGTCTGGACAGTCGATGACGAGGCCTCCATCCAGGAGATGATTCGTTTAGGCGTGGACTACATCACGACGAACGAACCCGTCAGGACGCGTCGGCTGATAGCTCGATGAGTCAGCACCCGATGGGCGGAGTACCTATTTATCTGCGAAAAAGTTCCTCCCGTACGTGAAAAAAGATGAAATCTTTTGCACCTTCCGCGAAAAAGCGTACCTTTGCGGTCGCAAACAGGTTTTATTAACTTTATAAACAAATTTCTTACAATGAAAATCTCTAAGATTGAACATCTTGGCATCGCCGTGCAGAGCATCGACGAGGTATTGCCTTATTTCGAGAATGTACTGGGCCTGAAGTGCTACAAGACTGAAGTGGTCGAGGACCAGAAGGTGAAGACTGCTTTCCTGAAGGTGGGCGAAGTGAAGCTGGAACTTCTGGAGCCGACTTGCCCCGAGAGCACCATCCAGAAGTGGCTTGACAAGGGCAACAAGGGCATCCATCACATGGCTTTCTGCATCGAGGACGGCGTAGCCAACGCTCTGGCTGAGGTCAGCGAGAAGGGCATCCGTCTCATCGACGAGGCTCCCCGCAAGGGCGCTGATGGTCTGCAGATTGCGTTCCTCCACCCGAAATCAACGGTCGGCATCCTTACGGAGCTCTGCGAAGACCCCAACAAGTAAGTAAGCACTTACCCTTTAGCCCATAACTGGGCAGGACGATACGTCCAAAGACATTGAAAGACACTTCCCACTTGCATATGCGATGCGAGGAGTGTCTTTCTTCTTGTCTTGTTGATCTCACTCATCTCACTTCATCTCATTTCACATCCTTTCACCTGCTTCTTTCTTCTCGTATGCGTAAGTCGTTTCTCTTCAGCCTTCTCGCTTTTTTATTCACTCTTTCCGTCCAGGCCCAGCGTCCGACCGATTCGCTCGACCGTGGCCTTGTAGCCGTAGAACTGAAGAGCGGCGTCTTCGTCAGCTGGCGCGTTCAGTCCGACGAGTACTATGGCGTTACTTATAACCTCTATAGGGATGGCGTCAAGCTGAATGAGCAACCGCTCTCGGTCTCCAACTATACCGATGCGAGCGGTAGAGCCGGCAATAGCTATTCCGTTCGTGCTGTAGTGAATGGCGTAGAGCAAGCGGCTTGCACCCCCGTTCAGCCCTGGACGACGGGACGCATCGACACGAGCAATAAAGTCCCTTTCCCTTGCCCCGCCTACAAATACATTAGGATGAAGGATGTAGTGGATCGCACGGGCACTACTGTCTGGTCGGCTTCGACGGGTACACCTGTCTTCACGCAGAACTATACGCTCAACGATGTCTCCTTAGGCGACCTCAACGGCGACGGCCGTATCGACTTGCTCGTGAAACGCATCAATCAGACCGATGCCGATAACGGTTACCTCGAGGCCAATACTACGGCCTACACCATCCTCGAGGCCTACGAACTTGATGGCAACCGTCTCTGGTGGATAGACTGCGGCCCCAATATGGTCAGCATGAATTGTACGGAGTTGAACGCCGTCTGCTACGACTGGGACGAGGACGGGAAGGCTGAGGTCCTGCTGCGGGGAGCCGACAACATGATCATTCATATGGCCGACGGCGCCACTTATCCTGTCGGCAACGCGGCGGTCAATACGCGTGGAGCCCTCAGCACGCACACTAATGCGCAGTATGAATGGACGCACACGGGGGCTGAGTACCTCATCTATCTGAACGGGCAGACGGGCCGCCCGTATTGGGTCAAGGACTATCCGCTTCCCCGACTGGAGAGCGGCGAGAGTTCGGAGAAATCGGCTTGGGGCGACGACTATGGCCATCGCTCGAGCAAATACTTCATGGGCGCTCCGTTCCTCGACGGTCGCCACGCCAGCATCTTCCTGGCTCGAGGCATCTATACGCGGCATAAGATGATTGCCTATGATGTCAATCCGTCGACGCACGAGTTGACCGAGCGTTGGCGATGGACCTGCAACACATCCGGCAGCCCTTGGTACGGACAGGGCAATCATAACTATAGCGTGGCGGATGTCGACGGCGACGGCTGCGACGAGATAATCTACGGCTCCATGGTGATTGACAACAACGGCCGTGGCCTCTCGACGACGGGCCTCGGGCATGGCGATGCGCTCCACGTCGGCGACCTCGACCCCTTCCGCAAGGGCATGGAGGTCTTCGCTTGTAATGAGGATAAACCGAACAACAACTACCGCAACGCTACGACCTCCGAGCTTTACTATCGCGATATCGGAACGGGCGACGACGGCCGTGCGATGGCTGGCAATTTCACGAACAACTATCCGGGCAGCATCGGCATGTCCACACAGCCCAGCGTAATCTCCCTGGCGGCCGACCAGACGATTGAGGGATGGGTGAACAATTGGAATGACAGAACGCCCGACCCTGCCGCGTTGAATTTCCGAATATATTGGGACGGCGACCTGCTCGACGAGAGCGTGAACAGCCCTGGTACGGAGCGCGAGTGCATCGTTCTGAAAGCTGGCTACGGCCGATTGATTCAGACGGGAGGCGTGGCTATGACCAACGACTCCAAGAACAATCCTTGTGCGCAGGGCGACATCCTCGGCGACTGGCGCGAGGAACTCATCCTTCGCTCGACGGACAATGCCGAGTTGCGCATCTACACGACTACCGACGCGACCGTCTATCGGATGCCTTCGCTATGGTATGATCATGCCTATCGCCAGGCGATGGTCTGGCAACCCCTTGGCTACAATCAGCCGCCGCACGTCAGTTATTTCGTTGGCGAGATGGAGGATCTGACCGTAGCACCACCCCCGTTGACCAACTCCGGACGTAAAGAACTGGCAGCTAACGGCGTCATCACTTCTGCTTCCGACGGTCAGCACGTGATGGTGTGCGACGGCGGCAATATAGGAATCGACGAGGGTGGGGTTAGCCCTGCCGTCCTGACGATGAACGTCCGCTCTACCGTCTCGGGCAATGACAACAACGCCAACATCAGCTACAGTTACTCAACGTGTCAGCTGGGCGCCACCATCAACGGCACCACCTACAAGGGCGACCTTACAGGCGCGATGCGCCTGATCAAGCAGGGCGACGGCTTGCTCAAGCTGACGGCTCGCACCTTCACGTATACGGGACCGACCGACATCTGGGCAGGCTCCGTCTACTTCCGCGGTACGCTCGAGTCCAGCCCCGTATGGATGAATCGCCATACCTCCCTCTACACGGCCGCCATCTACCATCGCGCCTTGACGATGGAGTATGGCGCTGCGCTCTATCCCAGCTATAATGCTACGACGGCAACGGCCCTCGACTATGCCACCGCCACTATCGACACGCTCAACCTGCACGAGGGGGCCCGCGTCGTGCTTCAGCTCTCAGCTGGCGAGAGCGATGCCATCGTCGTCCGGCAGCTGAACCTGCGCAAGCGTTCGTGGTCGTATGGTCCCAAGTACTTGGCCCCTGTCTTTGAGATTCGCAGCACCACTCCCTTAGCCGACGGAATGTACCGGCTCGGCACGCTCCAGGCAGTAGGGCAGGGGAGCCTTGAGGACATCGTCATCGAGTGTCCGAACCTGCTCAACAGCGCGAGCGATCTGCGAATCGTCTGCGAGAACAGCAAACTCTATCTCGTCGTAGGCGAATACGTTGAGCCCGATGAACGCGACACCTCATTCTATGAGATGGTCTATGAACTCGACTTCGAACAAGAGAGCGCGGACAATTATGGCTTCCGCATAGCTGCTGGTGGCGTCGGAGTGATGAGACGAGAGACGTTAAGCGACGAGAGTCACTACTTCCATATTTATTTGGACAATAACAACGACCGCATCGTCAATCTCTCCCTGGCCGACAATCCGCTCTTCGCGACCGCTAACGACTATCAGTTTGAGTTTGACCTTGCGTGGGTCGGAAGCAATCAGAACGCCAGCACAACGACCGTCATAGGGAGCAACGGCACGCTCTTTACCATCACGCTTGGCGCTTGGGCTTCGGAGGCTACCGTTACCGATATGAACGGTCAGGCGATTGGCACGTTTGCTGTCAGTCCCTACGTGAAGAATGTCACGCTATCTGCTGATTACCAACCTGCTCAATGGAATCACTTCGTCGTCACGGCTAATGCTGACGAAGGTGTCCTGCTGAGCGTTTATCACGAGGGCGTTCCCGTCATGGATAAAGTTCAGATTAGCCCGACGTTCGACACCGTGGCCTCTATCAGCAACAAACTCGGCCGCTACTACTCGCATGTCGGCTTCGACAACCTGCGCCTCTCCTACAAATGTGCAGGCCTTGGCGACGTCAACCTCGACGGCGTCATCACGATAGCCGACGTGACGGCGCTCGTGAACATCATCCTGGGTAATTCGTCCGCCATCTGCTCCCAAAAAGCCGCTGATGTCAACGAGGACGGCACGACGACGATTGCCGACGTGACCGCCTTGGTCAACAAAATCCTGGCACGGTAGTTCCGCGATAATCAGCGTCCAGCCTGCGTCCATTCGTTCGGCCCTACACGTATATTCGTTCGGCCCTACACGTATAGTCGCTCAGCCTCACACATATAGTCGCTCAGCCTTACGCATATATACGCTCAGCCTCACACGTATATATGTGCAGCCCTACACATATATATGTGTTCATCGTTCGGTCGCGACCGAATAACCCTTTCATCTATATGTTTCCGTTGATTTGGCGGATTGTTGCTCAAGTTTGATACAAATAAAAAAGCCCAAGCCATTGTTGGCTTGAGCTTGATGGGCTTAATGGGATGGGCGGACTCAATGGTAGGGCAGATGCCTGCTATCGTAGAGGCCACCGATGCACTCAGTCGACCAAATGGTTATCGGCCGTTGGGAAGATCACTTTCGGCTTGAACGTGCGGGCCTCTTCGAGGTCCATCATCGCATAGGACATGATGATGACGACGTCGCCCACCTGGACCTTGCGGGCAGCAGCTCCGTTCAGGCAGATGCATCCGCTTGCGCGGGGACCTGTAATGATGTAGGTGTCGAAGCGTTCGCCATTGTTGTTGTTGACGATATGAACGCGCTCACCTGCGATGAGGCCTGCGGCATCCATCAGGTCTTCGTCGATGGTGATGCTACCCATGTAATGCAGGTTGGCCTCCGTGACGGTGGCGCAATGTATCTTGGATTTAAGAACTTCTATGAGCATTGCTTAACGTTTATTTCACTCTATTTGTAGCGAATGTGGTCGATGAGACGGATAGGCTTCTCACCGCAGTAGACGGTGATGCACCCGACGACGGACGCTGCTTCGTCCCAAGAACGGATGTCGAGGAGCGAGTCGGCGTCGACGATGCTGTAGTACTCCACGCAGAGCCCCTCGACAGCGTTGATGCGGCTGACGACATATTGGATGGTCTGCGCTACAGAGTGCGATTGAGCGAAATAGCGGCTGGCCACGAGTGCTTCGTAGATGCGGGGCGCAAGTGCGCGTTCGGATGGAGACAAGAGCGTATTGCGACTGGACATGGCCAGTCCGTCGGCCTCACGAACGACGGGGCAGGGCACAATCTTCAGCTTGAAGCCAAGGTCGGCTGCCATGCGACGGATGACAGCTATCTGCTGGAAGTCCTTCTCGCCGAAGTAAGCTTGATCGGGCTCGACCCAGGCGAAGAGCTTGGAGACAATCTGGCAGACGCCATTGAAATGGCCGGGCCGACGAGCGCCTTCCATCACCTCGTCTGTCGGCGGGTAGGAGAAGTGGCGTGTGTCGGGCTCGGGATAGATCTCTTCGACCGACGGAGCGAAGGCTATTTGTGCTCCGCAGTCCTCTAAGATGGCGCAGTCGGCGTCGAGAGTACGGGGGTAGCGCTCGAGGTCGCGTGCATCGTTGAACTGCGTAGGATTAAGGAAAATGCTGACTACGGTAACGTCGTTCTCGTCTACTGACCGACGAACGAGCGAAGCGTGACCGGCGTGGAGTGCACCCATTGTGGGCACGAGGCCAACTGTCTTGCCTGCAGCACGGGCTTCGGCGAGGCAGGCCTGTAGTTCTTTAATAGTTTTTGTGACTTTCATAATTTTGTTTGACCAGAGCCCTCCTCGTGTCGGAAGGCGTCTAAAGCGGTGCAAAATAACATATAAATTAGCAAACAAGGAAGGAAAAAAGCAAAATAAATGAAAAAAAAGGGCATTTAAGTGACTTTCGGGGGCTGAACTTTGCAAATATCCCGATTTTTTTCTATATCTTTGCACTGCGAAACCAAGCATCATCAGGATTATGAGTTCGAAAAGAGTCTTATTTATCACTCAGGAGATCATGCCCTACGTGGACGAATCTCCCCTCGCGGTCCTCGGACGCAAGCAGCCTCAGTACGTGCAAGAACACGGACGTGAGATTCGTGTCTTCATGCCTAAATGGGGAACCATCAACGAGCGGCGCAGTCAGCTGCACGAGGTACAACGGCTCTCGGGTATGAACCTGATTATTGATGATACCGACCATCTGCTCATCATCAAGGTTGCTTCCATCCCCTCGGCGCGTATGCCGGTCTACTTCATCGACAACGACGACTTCTTCATGCGCCGTCTGGAGGTGTGCGACGAGCATGGCAACGAGTATCCGGACAATGCCGAGCGTGCCATCTTCTACTCGCGTGGCGTGCTCGAGACGGTCAAGAAAATGCGCTGGGCTCCCGACGTCATCCATTGTCAAGGCTGGATGTCGGTGGCTTCGCCACTCTACATCAAGCGTAGCTATTTCGAGGAGCCGTCCTACCGCGACAGCCGCGTTGTCTTCACGCCATCGGCCCTCGATGTTCTCAAGATGAACACGACAGATCAGTTCCGCGCGGACATCATCTTCCGCAACGTTACCGAGGAGCACCTCAGCGCTTACCCGCAGCACCTCTCGCTGCGCGACCTCAACCACCTGGCCATCGACTACAGCGACGGCTTGATGCTGACCGAGGAGTCCAACGACCCAGAGCTCGTGGAGTATGCTCAGAAGCAAGGCATCCCCGTACTGGAGCCTGTGGACATGACTGCTGATGGTCCCGAGCGCATACTTGAATTCTACGATCAAGTAGAGCGTAGGCCGTTTGAGTAAGCTCTAATAAACAATGTATAAACGATAAAGTATAATTCCAGCCTAGCTGAATTATTAATACAGAAAAAATGAAACATAGATTCGCCTTCGTGGCAATCATGGCGGCAGCGACCTTCTTCGCTGCATGCGACGAGGATACAGGTACGATGGGCATCGTCACTACGCAAGACGCGGTCTCGTCTTTCTCCAGCAATTTCCAGATTACATCGAATTCGCTGCTCCTGGACTCTGTCGTCGGCAGCACGTCGAAGTGCTACTTCGGCTTAGTACGCGACTCCGAGACGGGTACAGACATTCGTGCCGAGTTCCTGGCTCAATTCCACACCTTTGAGAACTATGCGTTGCCTGACTACGAGTCCATCGTGAAGAACGAATCGGGCGAACTCGAGGCCGACTCCGTAGAACTGCGACTTTACTACAACAGCTATTTCGGTGAGGCTACGAACCCGATGAAGATGTCGGTCTATGAGCTCGATCGCGAGAATGTCATCTGTGAGGACCAGACCTACTACGCAACCGATGACCTCTCGCAGTTCCTTCCGGCAGACGCATCGCCTCTGGCAAGCCATGTCTTCACGCCTTCTGATTACACGCTCTCTGAGAGCGAACGCACGTCAACAACTCATTATAATAATGTACGCGTGCGATTGCCGAAGAGCTTCGGTACACGCATCCTGCGTGCGGCTCACGAGCATCCTGAGTACTTCCGTGACTCCTGGCACTTCATCCATAATGTATTCCCCGGCTTCTACTTCAAACTGCAGAGCGGAATCGGGACGATGCTGACGTTGGACGTGAGCGCCCTGAATGTTTATTTCCGTTACGTCGTTGACGACAGCACATACGTGGGTATTTCACGTTTCTCGGCTACGCCCGAAGTCATTCAGAGCACGATGTTCAAGAACGGCGACCTGCAGCAGTTGATCAGTAATGATAAGCCCTATACCTATCTGAAATCTCCGGCTGGCCTTGCTACCGAACTCGTCTTGCCCGTCAATGATGTATTCACGGGGCATGAGAACGATAGCATCTCGCGTGCACGCGTCATCCTCACCCGTTACAACGACTTCGACCAGTCGACGAATGCGTTGGGCATTCCGTCTAACCTGCTGATGGTCCCCAAGGCACAGATTCATTCCTTCTTCGCCAATCATCAGGTCGCTGACGGCATGACGACCTATACGACATCCTTCGCAAGTGCTTACAACACTTATACTTTCGACAATATCTCACATTTGCTTTCCAATCTCTACCACGCTAAGCAACGTCGCATGGCTGCCGAAGGTTTAACCTCTGCCCAGCACGATGCAAAATATCCCGAATGGAATCATGTCGTATTGGTGCCTGTGAGTATTGCCACGATTACCGATTCAAGTACTGGGGCAGCCCGTCAGACGTCTGTTACTCACGACTTTAGCCTTAGCAGTATTCGCCTCGTAGGTGGAACGAAACCTATTGACCTGCAGGTAATCTACAGCTCTTACAATATGTAAAGCGTAAAGAACTCGTTAAACATTCACCTCTGCCCGTTACAATTCAATCATAAAGAAAGCCCGACTCGTTGGAGCCGGGCTTTACTTGTTTCCGTTGATACGGTATGACTACTTCTTGGCCGCCTTCTTGGCAGGAGCCTTCTTAGCTGGTTCAGCCTTCTTAGCCGATTCAGCCTTCTTGGCAGGAGCCTCTTTTTTTGCAGCCGGTTCAGCTTTCTTGGCAGGAGCCGCTTTCTTGGCGGGAGCCACCTTTTTGGCTGCTCCTTCTTTCTTTGGCTCTTCTTTAGCCTCTGCGGGCTGCAACTTCTGAAGACGTGCCTGCAGACGAGCGATCTCTGCATCCTTAACTGTAATCTCGTCGGCCTGATTGCGAATGGTTGTGAGCAACGCATTCAACTCGTCGTTCTCGATGTCGAGTGGATAGAGCGCATTCACGCGGTTGATGAAGTCGCCAAGAATGTTCATGTAGTTGGTGAAGGCATCGTAAGGCGAGTCGTAGATGCCGCGATAGAACCCTACTCCCATATTCTTGGTCGTCATGAAACGGAAGTTGTTCGAAGCCTGGATGCGGTCCCAGTCCTGGGTGATACGACGATCTTTGCAGATGAGCACGCGATCAGCAACGCTATAGAGCTTGTTGAATGCCTCGCGCTGCATCACATTACCGAGCCAGCAACTGGTGTCGCGCTCCTCATCGTTCCACGACATGGGATAGGGGACTTCGAGCGGAGCAACGCTCTTTGACTTGGAGATGATCTCAGACGGCGTAGCGAACGTGATGCCGCGATCCTTGGCCACAGCAGGCAGAGCCTTGATGAACTCGAGAATGTTGCTGCTTAGCGGCTGGTAGATGCCAAGTGCACAGAGTTCCATGAAGATGTTGATGACCTTCTCCTCTTCGGGCAACTGGGCAATCCAATCCATGTAGGTATCAGCGAAGAGCGGGTACTCGTTCCAGGAGGAATCGTTGAAACGCAGGCTGATGTCATCGCTGAGCTTGTAGTCGCGCAGTAACAGCTTGAGGTTCGGATTCAGGGCGCAGTTGTAAACGAAGTGCGGACTCTTCCAACCGAGAATGTGCTTGGCACCTTCTGCAATCATGCCCTTGTAACCCATTGAAGCTACGAGGTTACCGATATCGTCGCTGTAGATGAGTGAACTGTTGCGCAGCACGGTCGGCTTCTTGCCGAAGAGTTCCTTCATCTTCTTGGCCTGACGAGCTACTTCATCGCGGAAGACGTCTTCGTTGGCCAGCGAACTGAGGCCATGGCTATAGGGCTCTGCCAGGAATTCAACGCAGCCCGTTTCGTTAAGCTCTTGCAGGAGCTCGATCACCTCGGGAGCATACTGTTCCAGGAGCTCGATGGCGCATCCCGAGATAGAGAAGGCTACTTTGAAAGCTTTGCCATAGGTCTTTGCCATCTCCAGGAACGCACGGAGGGCGGGAATGTAAGAACGCTCGGCTGTCTCGGTGATACCACGTTCGTTCTCATAGTCGTCGAAATAATAATGATCCTTACCGATCTCGAAGAAGCGATAGCGCTTGAGATGGACGTTCTGATGGATCTCGAAGTATAAACAAATTGTTTTCATAATTATAAAAGACTGGCCCCCTCCCTGCTCCCCTTTGTGGGGGGAGTGTAAGATGCTTGAGAGGGTGTCAATTGGCCATTGTTTGATTGTTTGTCTCTGTGTTAGAATTCTTTTCTTGTAGGGTAACCACTCCCTCCCTTTGAAGGAAGGTGAGGGGTGGGGCTCTTAATACTTAGCCAAGCATTGGTCATAAAGCTTGCGAATGCGCTCGCCGACCTTTTCCCAGGTGATACCGTCAACCTCTTTCTTTCCTTCGACCTGCAGGTATTCGTGCAAGGCATCGTTGGTGCAGAGGCTGTACATAGCATCGGCCATGGCATCGATGTCCCAGTAGTCGATCTTGATGCACTTGTCAAGAATCTCTGCGCAACCGCTCTGCTTTGAGATGATGCTGGGCACTCCGCTCTGCATAGCCTCCAACGGGCTGATACCGAATGGCTCAGAGACAGAGGGCATAACGTAGACATCGGAGTCGCGGAAGATCTCGAACACCTGCTTACCCTTCATGAAGCCGGGGAAATGGCAACGATCGGCAATACCATAGGCAGCAGCCATATCGATCATGGCATTCATCATGTCGCCAGAACCAGCGAAGCAGAAACGAACGTTCTGCGTACGCTCGAGTACGCGTTTGGCGGCTTCGATGAAGTATTCTGGGCCTTTCTGCATGGTGATGCGGCCAAGGAAAGTGATGACCTTCTCCTTGCGATCCTTGTAGGGCAGACGTTGGTCGACAATCTCCTGAAGCTCAGGAGCCAAAGGATAAACGGCGTTGTGCATGGCAAAACACTTGGCGGGGTCTTGTCCGTAGTGGTTGATGACCGTCTGGCGTGTCAGCTCGGAAACGCACATGATGCAGTCGGCATTGTCCATACCGTTGCGCTCGATGCCATAGACCGTCGGATTGACGTTGCCGCGTGAGCGGTCGAAGTCGGTAGCATGAACATGGATAACCAACGGACGGCCGCTGACCTGTTTCGCGTGAATGCCGGCGGGGTACGTCAGCCAGTCGTGAGCATGGATGATGTCGAACTGTTCGGTACGAGCAACGACACCGGCGATGATGGAGTAGTTGTTGATCTCTTCAGTCAGGTTCTTGGGATAACCACCAGCAAACTCCATGCAGCCAAGGTCGTTGACATGCATATAGTTGAAGTCGGCATAAATGTGATCGCGATAGCGATAGTAGTCTTCAGGTGACATGATGTTGCCGATGCGCTGCTGGACGTAGTCAAAGTTGACGTCGCGCCAAGCGATAGGTACGCAGTTCATGCCGATAATCTTAGCGGCAGAACGATCTTCGTCACCAAAGGGACGAGGCAGACAGAGCAACGTTTCAATATCACCCTGAGCCTTCAGGCCCTGTGAAATTCCGTAGTTAGCAGTGGCAAGTCCACCAAACACATGAGGAGGATACTCCCATCCGAACATTAATACTTTCATAGTTGCTTGATTTTAGGGAGTTAGTCCATAATATATTTATCTAAGAGTTTAACCACGCGCATAATCTCGGCTACATTAGCAGCAAAGCTCATAGCACCACGACCGTGGAAGGGCGGATTGCCGTCGAACACCTCGGGAAGTGTACCGATGCAGTGGTAGAAGAGTTCTTCTTCATAGCCTACGAGCTGACGCTCGACGAAGCTGACGCGTGAGTGGCCAAAGACCTTCAGACAAGCTTCGAGGTAGAAGCCGGCAAGCCAGGGCCATGCCGTACCCATGTGGTAGGCGTAGTCGCGCTGTGTCTGCGGACCAACGTACATCGGGTTGTAGCCGCCACTCTTTGGCGAGAGCGTACGCAATCCCTTGGGGGTAAGTAGTTCCTTGGTACACATGTCGAGAACGCCTTTCTTCTGCTTGGAGTCGAGTGGGGAATAATCAAAGGCGCAGGCGAAGATCATGTTGGGGCGTACGCTCCAGTCGATCATCGTACCATCCACGTAGTCGAGCAGATAACCATAGTCATTAAGGAAAGTGTCGACGAAACTCTTCTTCGTCTTTTCGGCCATTCGCTCCAGGGGTTCGGCCTCGGCTGTATCATTCATCGTTCGGCACACATTGGCGCTGAACATCAGAGCGTTGTACCAGAGGGCGTTGAACTCAACGATATATCCCGAACGAGGGACGATGGGATGGCCATTCTGGCTGGAGTTCATCCATGTGATGGCTTTGTCGCGACCATTGCAGTAGATGAGACCGTTGTCATGGACGTATAGGTTGCCATGCTTGCCAGCCTGCAACCATTCCATGATGTCGCGCAGTAACTGTCCATATTTAGCAATACCCTTGTCCATACCGACAAATTTGCAATACTGCTGAATACACCAGATTGCCCAAAGCAGTACATCGGGATGTTCCATCTCGTAGATGCGCACGCTCATAGGCTTGCCTTCGATGAACTCGCGAATGCCTTTCTCAGCTGTGGCCATGACCTTCTCGAATTGGTCGACCTCATTGTTGGTCAGCGTCAGGCCGGGCAACGATACGAAGAGGTCGCGCGCACGGCACTTGAACCAAGGATAGCCAGCGAGTACGTAGGTCTCGCCGTCGCGGTAGTTGAGGAACTGATGTGCGCTGTTGACGAGGCAATGGTAGAAGTTGTCGCGCGGAGTGCGAATCTTCTCTTCGTAGTCGGCCAAGTCTTTCAGTTTAGCGGGATTACATTCCTTAGTACCAGCGGCAAAGACGACACTCTCGCCTTTCTTGATGTCGAATTCGAAGTAGCCGGGCACGTAGAGATCCTCGTTAGAGGCATAACCGCGCTCAGTCTCTTTTGGATAATCGACGCCTCGATACCAATCGGGACGGAACACCCATTCTGTCTTCTTGTTCAGTTGCATGAATAACTCGGGATAGCCGGGATACATGCAGGTCTTGATGCCGTTTTTAACCTCTTGATAGTCGCGATTGGCACGAGGGTTCTCATGGGTGAACTCACGCACGCTGCGGAAGGCCAACCAGGGCTGCAGGCGAAGGGTCGTCTTGGAATGAGCGTCGAGTAGCGTGTAGCGGATAAGTACGCGATCCTCGAAGTGTTGGAACATCAATTCTTTCTTCAAGATAACGCCACCGACGCGATAGATGGTGGTCGGCACCTGCTGGCAGTCGTACTCGCGGATATACTTGTGTCCGCGAGGGCTGTAGTTGTCGCCTTGATACTTGTGCAGACCGAGGTTGAATTCAGCGCCATGCTGGATGACTGTGCAGTCGAGCGACGAGAGCAGGACGTGGTTCTCATCGTCCAACTCGGGCACGGGCACAACGAGCAAACCATGGTACTTGCGCGTGTTGCAATCCAAAATGGTCGAACACGAGTAAGCGCCCGAACGGTTTGAGCGTAGCACTTCTTTCTTCAGAGCCTCCTCCAGGTTTGTCATCAAGGTCTTGTCAAACTGTAAATAGCTCATAGTTTTTTAGTGATAATGATTTTATAAGGCTTTATATACATCTTTCAGAGAGCCTTTTTGGCTTAATTTGTCTCCAAAATTAGCAATAAATTTGCATTCGCAAAAATATTTGTCATAAAACTTTGAAGATTGCTTGCCGAAATCACAAAAAATGTCTATTTTTGTGCCGTAGAACATAAAACACAAGTGTCTGATATGACCAGAAGATTACCTACTGTAAAGGATTTGCTGCCCAAGTTGTCTGATCTACTCGGCTTGCTCACGATGGACGAGCACGAACAGTTGTTGAAAGATGCATCCGTCCATGTTTTTCGCAAGAATGAACTCATCTATAATCCTGGTGATAAGCCAACGCATCTTCATTGTCTCTTAAGTGGTAAGGTGAAAATATGTAAGGATGGCGTCGGAGGGCGCACGCAGATAGTACGTGTGATTCGTCCCGTTGAGTACTTTGGCTACCGTCCTGCATTTGCAGGCGAGAACTACGTCTCTTATGCGCTTGCTTTTGAGAACTCCACGATTGTTCGTATCCCCATGGACGAGGTGATCAAAGTCGTAAAAGGAAATGCACGCTTGTCGTGGTTCTTTATCAATCGTTTGGCTACTGATCTCGGTCGTGCTGACGAGCGTACGGTCAGCTTGACACAGAAGCATATCCGCGGTCGGTTGGCAGATGCTCTGCTTTTCCTTAAAGAGAGCTATGGCGTTGAAGAAGATGGCTTTACACTAAGCATCTATTTGAGTCGTGAGGATCTGGCGAACCTTTCGAACATGACGACCAGCAATGCCATCCGCACGCTCTCAGCCTTTGCAGCTGAGCGACTCGTTGCTGTGGACGGGCGCAAAGTAAAGCTTTTGGATATTGCCAAGCTGGAGAAAATTAGCCGGATAGGGTAAACGGCTTGACGGGATGTCCTTTAGATCCTATAGATTCTATATATTCTTTAGAAACTATAGGGCCTTTAGCCATTCTTTGCCATTCTTTGATTCTTTAGACTTCCTGGATTCTCAGGCCTTCCTTTTTGGTAGCGAAACGATAGCGGTCTTCTCTTTAAGACGGAATGATAAAGTTGATATATTCGGCATTCAGAGTGATGTCGAATGGTGCTCGGAAGCCTTCGAGGACGATTCCATCTGTGCTGAGGGATGCTTTGCTGATCTCGTCGAAGTGTATAGCACGTGGTGTCCGATAGGCACAGACATTCTTGTGACTGAGGAACTTACCCGTGAATAGCATGCCGAGGCCTTCAATAAGTTGTCGCATTTCGGGATAAGAAATGACGCTCACGTCGAGCATTCCGTTGTAGGGTACGGCGTTGGGCGTCATGCCGTAGGCACGACTATTACCGATGCAGACGCTCATGACTTTGCGTTCCACCGTCTCTTCGTTCACCTTGAAGCGCATCTTCATTTCCATTCGTTGGAACAAGAGCAGAATCATACTCGAGAAGTAAGTGAGCGTCGTCAGCCCGAAGATGCGGCGCGTCTTATACTTCAATTTCATGATGTTAGCCACTAAGCCCACATTCGCACAATTAAGGAAATAGCGTTTGTCGGCAGAACGTGTCTCACCGTCCGTCTCGCCCTCTTGCTGCAGGCAAGTGATACATCCCACATCTACCTTTCTCATGCGCCTCTCCATCAACCATCTGACGGTGCGGGCATCGTCTTCTTCGCTGAAACCCCAGAATGATGCAAAATCATTGCCGCGTCCATTGGGAATAATGCCTAAGGCCACGCGTTGGCGGACCTCTTCGTCGAAGGTCAGTAAGGCATTCAGCGCACGGTTGAGTGCTGAGTCACCCCCTACAATGATAAGTGTCTCATAGCCATTGTTCACCAACATACAAGTCAACCGACCCACACTTTCTGCGCCTTCGCTCTGCACGAAGTCATAAGCAACTCCGTTCGTATCAAGCAATTCCTTGATACGCTCCCAGCGTTTGTGCGTGCGTCTTACGCCTTGCTTCGGGCAGTAGATAATGCCCCAACGGGTCTTTTCCATTTCGCAGTTTATTAAGTAGTTATGCCTTTGTTGCGTTTTACTATTCTTATGTCACGAAGTCGTGAGGCCTTTCTTGAATAGGTCTATGATTTCATCGACAATCCCATTTGTTGTACGTGTGGCGTCAATCCAGTGAATTGAAACGCCTCGTCGTTCCATTCCACGGAAATAGGTCATCTGCCGTTTAGCAAACTGGTGAATGGCGATTTCCAATTGTCTGGCCATCTCATCGTAACCGATTTGGCCGAGAATGTATTGTGTCAGGTAGCGGTACTCAAGTCCGTAGCTGATGAGGGCTTCTGAGGTCACGCCGCTATCAAGCAATCGTTTGACCTCGTCGACCATCCCTTCGTCATTGAGTCGCCTGTGTAATCGTTCGGTGATACGCTGTCGGCGCAGTTCTCTTGGAATGTCCAGCCCAATCGTGAGCGAGGTTGGGGTAGGGTAGTCCTGCTGCCGGTCGAGGTCGTGTGAGCGGTAGTATTCTTCGATCTCGATGGCACGAATAGCACGTCGGGCGGTGTCTACGTCGGTGGTATTGTGAAGGCGTTTGTATGTAGCAAGTATTGCGGTCAGCTCTGCTAATGATTGTCCCTCAAGGCGTTGTCGCAACTCTTCATTGATGGGCACTTCCACCAGATTGTAGCCTCTGAGCACGCTCTCGATATACAGTCCAGTGCCACCGCAGAGTATGGGCTGATGTCCGCGCTTGAGGATGGCATCGAAGGCTCGAAAGAAGTCGCGTTGGAAATGAAATACGGAGTACTTTGTTCCCGCCTCGGCTATATCGATGAGGTGGTAAGGAATGTGCAGCAGCTTCTTGCGATTGTGCCCGCAGTTCTCATCCTTGCCTTCCTTGGGGTCTTCTTCTCGATTCATCAGCACTACATCGTAGTCGGCCAGGTCTTTACCTGTACCGATGTCCATACCACGGAACACCTGTCGGGAATCCGCACTGATGATTTCGGCCGTGCTCTCCCACTCATTATCAGCCTGGTAAACGCGTTTCGATGACTGCTTATCATCGTAATGTTCCGCCGTCAGTCGCGCAGCCAACTGCGTGGCTACGGCCGTCTTTCCGCAGGCTGTAGGGCCCAATATGGTGATTAACGTGCTCATTGCGGCAGCAAAGATAATAAAAAAGACCGTCCGATGAGCACCGGACGGTCAAAAATCGCATAATTTTAAGCTTATTTCAACTCAGCGAGATACTTGATGGTGCGAACCATCTGGCTGGTGTAGCTGTTCTCGTTGTCGTACCAAGCAACAACCTGAACGAGCGAGTTGCCATCACCAATCTTGCTGACCATGGTCTGGTTGGCATCGAAGAGCGAACCAAACTTCATGCCGATGATGTCGCTGCTGACGAGCTTCTCCTCGGTGTAACCGAAGCTCTCGTTGGTAGCGGCCTTCATGGCAGCGTTGATGTCCTCAACAGTAACCTCACCCTTCACAACAGCGTGCAGGATGGTGGTGGAACCAGTGGGAGTCGGAACGCGCTGAGCAGCACCGATCAGCTTGCCGTTGAGCTCGGGGATAACGAGACCGATAGCCTTGGCAGCACCCGTTGAGTTAGGAACGATGTTCTGGGCACCGGCACGAGCGCGCTGTACATCACCCTTGCGCTGAGGACCGTCGAGAATCATCTGGTCGCCAGTGTAAGCGTGAACAGTCGTCATGATACCGCTCTGGATGGGAGCGAAATCGTTCAGAGCCTTCGTCATGGGAGCCAAGCAGTTGGTGGTGCAGCTGGCAGCGCTGATGACGGTGTCGGCGGGAGTCAGAGTCGTGTGGTTCACGTTGTAGACGATGGTGGGGAGGTCGTTGCCGGCAGGAGCAGAGATGACAACCTTCTTGGCACCAGCCTTGATGTGTGCGGAAGCCTTCTCCTTAGAAGTGTAGAAACCTGTGCACTCGAGAACGACGTCAACGTTCAGTTCGCCCCAAGGCAGCTCAGCAGCATTGGGCACTGCATAGATGGTGATCTCCTTACCATCAACGATGATGGAGTTGTCTGTGCAGTCCACAGTGTGCTTGTTCTCGCCGAACTTGCCGCAGAAACCGCCCTGAGCGGTGTCATACTTCAGCAGGTGAGCCAGCATCTTGGGGCTGGTGAGGTCGTTGATAGCGACTACTTCGTAGCCTTCTGCCTCGAACATCTGACGGAATGCGAGGCGACCGATACGGCCGAAGCCGTTAATAGCAACTTTTGTCATTTCTTTTTCTTTTTGGGTTAAAAAGTTGATTAAATGAATTAGTATTGAAACTTAACGTTTACTCGTGTCTGTTTGCCGTGCACAAAAGTGCTCGCCCTTGTTAACCACAATTGCAGTATTCTGCACTCTTACAAGCCACAAAAAGTAGGCTCGAGAGCACCAAAATGAGGAAATTTAGGGGTCTGAACGACATTTTTTCTTGTTTTACGCGGCAAAAGTACAAAATTTGTTTTATATTTGCATCATCAAACCCCTAAAATAATATTAAATCATGGCAAATTTTATTCAAGAGTTTAAAGACTTCGCTATGCGAGGCAATGTAATGGACATGGCAGTCGGTGTCATCATCGGCGGTGCCTTTGGTAAAATTATCTCCTCGTTGGTTGACGACGTGCTCATGCCCGCTATCGGTATGCTCACGGGCAACGTTGACTTCACCAACCTGGTTTGCAAGATCGGTGAGGGCGAAGGTGCAGCCGTATTGAAGTACGGCCAGTTCATCCAGAACATCGTCGACTTCCTCATCGTAGCACTCTGCATCTTCTGCATCGTCAAGGCTATCAACGCTGCTAGCAAGAAGAAGGAAGAACCCGCTCCCGAGGCTCCCGCTGGTCCTACTCAGGAAGAGCTCCTCACAGAGATCCGCGACCTTCTCGCAAAGAAGTAATTTCATTCGCTCTCGCGCGCGTACATTATAATTAATGTTCATGCGTCTCACAGCCGTGCGGTCATTCTGCACGGCTTTTTCTGTCCTTAGTCGGAAAAAGAAACTGTCATTACGTTGGCAGGTGGACGTTGGTTGCGTAACTCCTCTGCCATGAAATCCATGTAGGGTGCTACGTGAGCAAAGAATCGTCGATAGTCGTGGCACAGGTAGTTCAGTCCTCGTGTGCCGTCGTCGGCCTTGGCAAAGCGGTCCTTGGGGCAGCCGCCATTGCAGGCGAACAACCACTTACATTCCTTGCATTGGCTGGGCAGCGCATCACGTTTGGCGTTTCCGAAAGCACGTTGGCGGTCGCTATACATCATCGCAGCGATGGAATCGTGGTGGATATTGCCTAAGCGATATTCGGGAAACACGAAGTGGTCGCAAGCGTATACGTCTCCGTTGTGCTCAATAACCCCTGCGTGACCGCAGGTGGCAGCCATCGAGCAGACGCCAGGTGCTTCGCCTACCCAACAAGCCAATGTGCTGTCGAAGAGTTGCACATACACTTGTCCTACGTCGTGCTTCACCCATTCGTCGAAGATGGTTGTTGCGAAGTGCGCGAACTGTCCTTGTCGAACGCTGAAGTCTGCCAGTTCGCCTTCTGCTTCATCTGCCATCGATGCCAGATGACGTCCATCGGTGTGGCGGACGATGCGTTCCACGATAGGGGTAAACTGAATGTAGTGACATCCTATCTCCTTGTAGAAATGGTAGACGTCAAGTGGGTAGTCGGCATTGAAGTCGTTGACCACGCCCATTGCATTCCATTCCACGCCATGCTTCTCGAGCAGTTCAATGCCATGCATGACCTTTCTGAATGATGGCTGTCCACCACGGGCACGGCGGTATTCGTCATGCAAATCCTGAGGTCCGTCGATGCTAACCCCCACCAGCCAGTTGTTCTCCTTGAAGAATTGGCACCACTCGTCGGTCAGTA
Organism: Bacteroidaceae bacterium; assembly: GCA_017429525.1. Taxonomy (GTDB): domain Bacteria; phylum Bacteroidota; class Bacteroidia; order Bacteroidales; family Bacteroidaceae; genus Physcousia. The sequence goes on from JAFROT010000028.1 coordinate 115,134, forward strand.
GCGTCCCATTCGTCTGTATGCAGTTGTCAATCAGTCGTCCGCCACCGTATTCTCGTTGAAGGGCCAGCGCTCGCTTGTAGAAACTGACAGGTCGCATCAGCGGTTCGCCGCCATGCCAGGTGAAGAGAACTTGCGCCTGTGTCTGCGACAGGATGTACTGCCTGATGAATTCCTCCAGCGTCTCATCCGTCATCAGCGAGCGTCGCTTCTGTTCGTCGGCATAGAGGTGACTTTTTTCCAGATAATAGCAGTATTTGCAAGCGAGATTGCAAACGCTCCCAATGGGCTTGGTCATCACATACAACGGTCGTGAGAATGGGGCTAACATGTTGGTCTCTTGTTGGTTCTTTTAACGTTTTGTCTTTTTCGCCACTTGTAGTGCTTTGCATGTCTCACGGACAAGCATTGAGAGGTAGTCACGGTCGTCGACTTCGTCAATATAAAAATAAGGTTTTGCACCTTCATAGGGCGGTCTCATTTCTTCTTGTCTGAGCAAGCCACGAGCGGCTTCAGTAGGCTTCAGGTAGAGGTGGTCGTCGCAGATGAGTCCGAAAATCATTCCGTTGCAGTAGACACCATAGTCGCCAAACATTTTCTTGGTCATGATCTCGCCAGCACCGCTGCATTGGTCGGCGATGTATTGAACGAAGTCTGCATTACTAGCCATAGTCTGGATGTGCTTTATGTTTAGTTGCGGAAGTTATTATTGTCCGTCGATGGAGTGATGTGCATCGTGATAGAGAAGAGCCCTCTTCATAGACGGGGCAAAGGTAAGTAAAATCAGCGACAGTTGATGCAAAATGGCTTATTTTTCGCACGATAAGGAAAAATAGTTTGTTTAGACGCCACACATATATACGTGCAGCCCGATACATATATACGTGTAGCCCGATACATATATACGTGCAACCCGATACATATATACGTGCAGCCTCACACATATATACGTGTAGCCTCACGCGTATATACGTGCAGGGCGATACGAACATATAGGTATAAGAAGGGCTCGAGATGGCGTGTAAGTGCTATTTAATGATGTGAAATGCTTTCGTAAGGGGCGTGAAAAGCGACGAGAGAGAGTCGTGTGATGGTTTCAAGGATGGATAGTTGCGTTTTTTTGGCTGAAAAGAGAGGGGAATTGCTGAAAAAGACGTACCTTTGCGAAGTGAACAGGACGTATCTGGCTATTGATCTGAAGTCATTCTACGCTTCGGTAGAATGTGTAGACAGAGGGCTCGACCCACTGACTACTAACCTTGTCGTGGCTGATGTCAGCAGGACGGAGAAGACCATCTGTCTGGCGGTTTCCCCTTCTCTGAAAGCCTATGGAATTCCTGGTCGGGCGAGGTTGTTTGAGGTATTACAGCGGGTGAGGCAGATTAACCATGAACGGCGGCAACGGGTGGGGTGGCGGACAACGGGTAAGTCCTTTAACGACATGGAACTGAAGGCTCACCCAGAGCTTGAGCTCGACTACATCGCAGCTCCTCCTCGCATGTCGCATTACATTGAGGTGAGTGCCAGCGTCTATCGGACTTACCTAAAATATATCGCGCCCGAAGACATCCACGTCTACAGCATAGATGAGGTGTTCATGGACGTGACCGACTACTTGCCGCTCTATCACAAGACGGCTCATGAGCTGGCTATCACGATGATACGTGACGTGTTGCGCAACACGGGCATCACGGCTACGGCGGGTATTGGCACAAATATGTATCTGGCCAAGGTGGCAATGGACATTGAGGCCAAACACATGCCAGCCGATGCCGATGGGGTGCGTATTGCTGAGTTGGACGAGATGAGTTATCGGCAGAAGTTGTGGGATGTGCGTCCGCTGACCAAGTTCTGGCGTGTGGGCAAGGGAATAGCAGCCAAGCTGGAGCGCTATGGCATGGATACCATGGGAAAGGTGGCGCGTATGTCTGAGCTGAATGAGGAGCTGCTGTACCACCTCTTCGGGGTGAATGCCGAGCTGCTGATAGACCATGCCTGGGGCTGGGAACCTTGTACGATGGAGATGGTGAAGCGCTACCGTCCGGAATCGAGCTCGATGAGCAACGGACAAGTTTTGCAGAGCCCTTACACGTGGGCCAAGGCACGGATTGTGGTGCAGGAGATGGCCGAGGCAATGGCCTTGGATTTGGTGGCACGCAGGTTGGTGAGCGACCAGGTAGTGGTAAGCGTAGGCTATGACGTTGAGAGCCTCACGAACCCTCAGATACGCGATAAGTATCAGGGAGAGGTACGGGCTGACTGGTATGGTCGTCAAGTGCCTAAGCACGCTCATGGGACAGCTAACCTCGACCTTCCGACGTCCTCTACGCGTCTGATCACTGAGGCTGTGCTGAAGGCCTATGACCGTGTAGTCAACCGTGAGTTGTTGGTGCGTCGGCTGAATGTGACGATGGCTCATGTGGTACACGAGAATGATGTACAAACCACGAATCAGACGCAGCAGCTGGACCTCTTCACGGACTACGAGGCTCTGGCTCGTCAGCGCGAAGAGCAGGAGGCTCTGCTCAACAAGGAACGACGATTGCAGCAAGCTCAACTGAGCATCAAACAGCGCTTTGGCAAGAACGCAATCCTGCGTGGCATTAACTTCAAAGAGGGG
>JAFROT010000029.1 GCA_017429525.1 Bacteroidaceae bacterium
GGCTGGACAGCCTTCAAAAAGTCCTGTTGTCTCTTCTTGCGCTGAGCCTTTGCCGCCTCGGCACAATGTTCTGAGCAATACCTCTGCGAGCCGCTGTTACAAGTGAACTCCTTTCCGCAGAAGGCGCATTTTCTTGTCTTTCTCATTTGACTCCTTTTTATGTGGTTTTACAATCAATTTCATGCAAACCGCCACGGAGTGAACTTTCGTCAATCATTGACACCCATTGTCAACTCATTCCACGATGTCACGCTCTTCAAATGAGGTCACTTCCTTGCTCCTTTCCCTCTCGTTCTTCTGTCAACCGTTGTACACTTTTGTCAACCTTTGTCAACCATGTCCACGAGATGGCAAAATAAAAGCCCTCAAAATTCTCCGCGGTAGAAATGCGTTGCAAAGATAAGCGGATTTTTGAGAACCACCAAAAAGCAAGTCCGAAGTGTTAAATTCTAAAAGTGGTTGATATACAAAGATTTATCTCTATGTGTTTTTCATTGTTTATAGTTGTTTAGAGGTCTCTAAATACAGTCACAGAACGCAAGATTGCCGATCTCGGTCACACTCTCGGGGATGGTCACCGAGGTCAGGCCACTGCAGCCATAGAACGCTTGCTCGCCGATCTCGGTCACACTCTCGGGGATGGTTACTGAAGTCAGGCCACTACAGCTATAGAACGAATTACTGCCAATGGAGGTCACGGTATAGGTTGTCCCTCCTGTAGAGATACGTTTGGGGATAACGATACTGCCGGTGTAGAAATCGGCATTCCCGCTGCCATTCTCAACATACGTCACCGCTACGGTGTTGGTGCCCGTAATGTTGTAGTACACGCCATTCACATCAATGTCATAAGCGTGCACGCCAGTGCTGCCCAACAGGGTCAGCAGAAGAAATAATAGTTGTCTTTTCCTCATGATTTACTGATATTATATTTACTGAATTCATTATATACGCGCTCTGCATTCTCTGCAATCCAGTTCATGCATTCTTTAGGATCGCTCTTATGTGGTTTCGAAACGGTGAATATGTACCAGTTGTTTCGAGTCGACTGGTTTCCGTTTATTCATTACTGAAATCAAAGGTCACCACTAATTAGTTTGCAAATATAATCTCTTCTTCCGGTTCCATTTATGTCATTTCCATGTCATTTACAGAAAACCGACAAAAAAGGTACAGGAATGAGAGAAAGTGCTTCATATTGAATTCCTATAAAGGATGCCAAACAGGTGTAGAATGGATTTCTCAATACAAAAGAGGTACATTAGGTGGGGGCTTTTGACTAATTGAAGAATGAAGAGTGAATAACGTATATGTTCACTGAATGAGCGGATATTTTTTCTATGATTTTTGCCTGAATTTGCCTTCACGCCTTCACCTCGGTTCTATTCAATTGAAAAATAACGGCTTACGAGTGAAAGATAAGGTGAAAGATAGGGTGAAGGGTGAAGGCAAGACCCGCTTTTTGGAGCAAAGACTCCATACGCGACTATAGGAATATGCGGAGCATGGCTCTTCACAGAGCAGTCGGGTGGAACCGCACGTCCAGTAGTTGCGGGTTGTCTCATCGGTGAGACAAACGAGTCTCATTAATGAGATAGGTCGGATCAAATAGATGAAAGGCTGACGACGAACGCACGAAAGAACGGCGACGAGCGCACGAAAGAATGGCGTAGAACGGGCGACAATTCCCGTGGGAGCAATTGAACGGGGGTGGCATGCATGAACCGTTGTGGACCTGAATTGTTAAAACAGGCGTTAATAAAGTTTAAATCCTTCACCTTTCACCCCATCCTTCACCCTGTCTTTCACCCACTATATCACTGGATATTAAACAAATACGTACCAATGTGAAGGCGTGAAAGATAAATAGCGCAAAATAATAAGGTAGGTAAATGCACTAGAATAGCTTATACAATAAATTAATGGAGATTGACGTTTGGATTGATGTCGATTGACGTCTAAATCAAAATCCAACAATAGTTTTATTTGACGTCCGCTCGGCGCTTGCATGCTATGCTTTGGGGTTAAAAGCTCTGGCGAAACAGAAGCTTGCGAAAATTGAGCGGTGAAAAAACATGTGACCACTTTATGTCATTTCAATGTCATTTGCGGAGAAATGATGAAAAAGGTGCAGGAATAAGAAAAAAATGCTTACTTTTGCATTCGTAATGAAGAAAGAGTACGAGAAACTGCTGAATGCCATTGAGCAGGAAGTAGGCAAGAAACTGCTGACACCGAAGGACTTCGAATGGCTGTCGGCGAAGGTGGAGGCGAGCACAAAGGCACACCTGAGCGAGTCGACCCTGATGCGGCTGTGGGGCTACCGAACAAGAGTCGGTACGCGGCAGTCGACGCTCGACATTCTGTCGCGCTTCCTGGGCTATGCCGACTACGCGACGTTCTGCCAGTGGAAGCCTACGGGCAGGGGAAAGGATATAGAGAGCGACGAGGTGATAGCCCGCCACTTGCGCACAGCGGAACTGAAGGCAGGCACACGGTTGGTGCTGACGTGGTATCCTGAACGGCGCTGCGTGGTAGAGTTGCTCGATGATGGCTTCTTTAAGGTCTTAGAAGCAGAGAACACCCGGCTCTGCGTGGGCGACAAGTTTGAATGTAGTCTTATCGTGGAAGGCGAGCCTTTGTACATGAGCCAATTGGTTCATGAGGATAAGATGCCAATGGTGTATGTGGCCGGAAAGGTGAACGGGGTTCACTTCAGCTATCTCTCTGAAGTCGAGGAATAGGTGTTGAGCGTCTCCTCGGCATAGTGGGTCACGTAATGTTCATGGTTCTTGATGAGAAACTTCGCACGTCGAACGATGTTGTCGTGCCATTGCTGCCAGCGGTCGAGCATCTGCTGGAGCACGTGCAGGCGCTCATCGTCGGTGAGGTCGGGGAGTGAGTCGAGGGCATAGTCGTAGGCGAAAGCATTGACGGAAAGGATCTTCTCATTAATCTGCGGATCGAGGTATTTCCACTGCGAGATGGTGTCCATCTGGCGGTTAAGTCCCGTTTCGGCTATCCGATGGTCGAGCTGGTTCAGGGCTTGCGACGTGATGGCGGGGAGCCGGTTGAGTTCGTTGAAGATGAGGCCCTGCCGAGCCGAGAACTGATGCCAGAGGACTGTACCTATGATGGTCAGCAGGAGGACGGGCACCGCAATGAATGATGCCAGGCGAAGACGCGAGGCCAGCTGGCGATGGTTGGCAATCTCGTCCTGCATGGCAGCGACATTGGGGTAGCGCTGGTCGATGGGCAACGTGCAGCGGCGAGCCACATCAGCCCAATAGCCTTTCAGGGGCAGCTGGCCTATGATGACACCAACGGAATAGATGTCGTTGCGCCCGTCGGGAACAGTGCCGGTAGTCTGCTCGGGAGCCATATACTGACGGGTACCTGAGGGCTGCTTGAGGTAGGCATGGCTGTCGGTATCGGCAAGCGAGAAGTCGATAATCTTCACGTGCTGCCCGTTGCGGGTAATCATGATGTTGGAGGGCTTCAGGTCGCGATGAGTGACCGATGAGGCATGAATGTAGGACAAGGCATCGAGCAGTTCGTCGATGATGCGCTCGCAGGTCTTCGCACTGGTCAGCTGGTCTTCTGCCATCAAGTCGCTGAGGGCATCGCCTTCTATGAATTCGAGCACCAGACATTCGCCTACTGAGACCTGGCGACCTACGCTGTCGGTATAATCATCGAGGTGCTCAAGCCCCAGACAGCCTACGATATTGGGGTGGTTGAGTTGCATGAGCACTTCCATCTCCTTGACAAGCATCTGCCGATGGAACGTGCTGCCACGCAGCTCTGGGAGCAGCGCCTTGAGCAGATACCAGCGTCCGAAGCGCTTGGCACGGAAGAGCTGGTGGGTTGCCGTCTGCCGATAAAGGGTCACCTCAGTAAAACCGCGATGGAGCGATTCTGCCGTTTCGGTCACGTAGCCCGAGAAGGAGTCGTCTGAAGGTCTTTCCATGTCGAGACTTGTCGTATTATTCGTTTTGGAGTCCGTTATCACCTTGATAAAGGGGTATGGTCTCAGCATGATAGCGGAAACGGTAGCAGAGAGGATTGTTGAGATAGTCGTCGGCCGACTGGGCGGGGAGTACGACCGTGGCCATCTGGTAGGTCAGTTCATCGAAGGTGTCGTTGTTGTAGCTCTTGGGAGGCTTGGCAGGGTGCATGACAATGCGGCGCAAGCCTGTGCAGCCGATGAAGGCACGGGGATAGAACACCCGAAAGCTGTCGGGGATGACAATCTGGCGCAGCGACTTGCAGTCCTGAAACGACAGGTCGGAGACGCAATAGAGGGTGGAAGGGAAATGGACTTCCTTGATGCCTCCGCAATTCTGGAAAGCACCTCGGGCAATCCATCGCATAGGTATCTGCCGTCCATCGGCCACCGTGATGCTCTCGGGCAGGAAGATCTCGCCTACGAAATCAGTGGGGAGGGCCGGATGGTCGTATTCTTGATAGCCCACAGCCACGCCAAGGCCGTCGCACCCTGGATCATTGCCCACATGAAAGGCCATCGGCACCATGCCTTTGCTGGTGCGGACGAGATGCTGAAACGGCGGCTCGTCCTGCGTGAGGCAGAAGGCGGAAATGAGGAGCAGACAGGATAAGGAAAGGATGCGCTTCATTGTGAGTCAGATGAGCCGGTTCTTGTTTACAATCCAAGGCCACGTAGCGGCCTGCAATCTGGTTGCAAAGTTACGAAAACAGCAGAAAATGCCAAAGAAAATCAGCTGAAATTGGTACAAAAACGAGGTTCGCGGCAAATTCTGGTAGGAGAAAGGTGACCTTGAGAGCAGAATTGTGCGTAGCAGCACCGAAAAAGGGCGGCCCACATGGGTCGCCCTTCATCAGATGTATTGCAAAAATGATTTGCTCAACGGGAATGTTTACTCGGCGCGGAGGGTGAAGCGCTTGAAGGCGGTCACGGTGAGCTCCTTGTCGATGCTGTGGAGGTACTGAGCGACGGTCTGGTTCTTGTCCCAGATATACTCTTGCTCGAGGAGGCAGTTCTCCTTGAAGAACTTCTTCAGACGGCCCTGAGCGATGTTCTGAATCATCTGCTCGGGGAGGTTGGCAGCCTTCTCCTCGGCAACCTTCACCTTGAGTTCGCGTACCATAGCAGCCTGCTCGGGGGTGATCCAGCCCTTAGCCATGTTGCTCTCGATGTGGTCGTCGCTGTCAACGTGTGCGGGGTTGACGCCAGCCTTGCGGATAGCGGCCTCGACAGCCTTGGCAATCTGCTCTTCCTTGGTCTTCTCGACGGCAACACGGAGCTCGCTGTCGATAGTCTCCTGAGGAACGGCGGTCTGGTCGATGGCCACGGGGTTAGCGCTTGCAATCTGCATAGCAACATTCTTACCGACGGTAGCATCTTCAGTAGCCTTGTTGAGGGCAACCATGACGCAGAGGGTGTGCTTGTTCTGGTGGTCGTAGGTAGCGATGTTCTCGCCTTCGACTACGCAGTAGCCGTCGAGTTCCATCTTCTCACCCGTGATACCGCTACGAGCGACAACGGCGTCCTGAACGGTGCCTTCGCCCATGGGCAGAGCCTTCACCTCGTCGAGGGTCTTGCAGCGAGCTGCAACAGCGGCGTTGATGATTTCCTGGGTAAGAGCGACGAAATCGGCGTTGTTAGCGACGAAGTCTGTCTCGCACTTGAGGGCGATGATAGCGGCAAAGTTGCCGTCGACCTTCACGAGAACGCAACCTTCAGAAGCCTCGCGGTCGCTACGCTTAGCAGCAACAGCCTGACCCTTCTTGCGGATGATCTCGATAGCGCCGTCGATGTTACCCTCGCTCTCCTCGAGAGCCTTCTTGCAGTCTGCCAGACCTGCACCAGTCATCTCGCGCAGCTTCTGGATATCTTTGATTGATACAGCCATTGTAGTAAAATGAAAAATGAAAGAATGAAAAATGAAAAATAAATTTTACCTGTGCGAGCAGTGGGAGTCTGTGAAGAAAGTGAAGAATGTCAAGTGATTATTATTTATCACTTTTCACTCTTTCACTTTTCACTTTTGAATCGCTCGCGAATCAGGTTACTCCTCAGCGGGAGCCTCAGCCTCGGGCTCGTCCTCAACACGGGCGCTCTGCTTAGCAGCCTTCTCGCCCTTCTCGGTAGCGGCCTCAGCGTCGACGCGCTCAGCCTTGCGCTCCTCGATACCCTCGGCAATAGCCTCGCAGCAAGCGTCGAGGATCACCTCGATGCTCTTGCTGGCATCGTCGTTAGCGGGAATCACGAAGTCTACGTTGGAAGGATCGGAGTTGGTGTCGACGATAGCGAACACGGGGATGCCCAGACGGTTAGCCTCGCGAACGGCAATCTGCTCCTTGAGCACGTCGACCACGAAGAGGGCGGCGGGCAGGCGAGTCAGATCGGCCACGGAGCCGAGGTTCTTCTCGAGCTTAGCACGCTGGCGGCTGATCTGCAGAGCCTCGCGCTTGCTGAGGTTGGCATAGGTACCATCGGCAGTGAGCTTATCGATGTTGGCCATCTTCTTCACAGCCTTGCGGATGGTAGCGAAGTTGGTGAGCATGCCACCGGGCCAGCGCTCGATGACGTAAGGCATATTGATGGACGTAGCCTTCTCGGCGACGACCGGCTTGGCCTGTTTCTTTGTAGCAACAAACAGAATCTTGCGACCGCTCTTGGCAATGTTCTTCAGAGCCTCAGCAGCCTCGTCGACCTTGACAACGGTCTTGTGGAGGTCGATAATATGAATGCCATTCTTCTCCATGAAGATGTAAGGAGCCATGGCGGGATTCCACTTACGCTTGAGGTGACCGAAGTGTGCGCCAGCCTCGAGCAGTGCGTCGAAATTAGTTCTTGACATAATTGTTTTTAATTGGTGAGTCGGACAAGTAGACAAGTTGACGAGTTGTTAGTTGACGAGTAGACAAGTTGTTAGTTGCAAGTTCTTCTCATCGAAACGAACAGGGCTCGGCAGGACGAGTTGTCAGTCCTCTTGTACATTGTTCAACTCGGGTGGTTTACTTTCTTTTTTGTTGTTTCTCAACCAACCTCACGGTAGTCCACGGGGAATCCGTAAGGTTTAGATACTAAACACTGTCATATTTACGATTCCAAGATTTACGATTTACGATTATGCTCCTTTGCCTCTTGGATGCCGAAATCCGTAAGCAGTGAAAGATAAAAAGTAAAAAGTAAATTCGTAAAAAGTAAATCGAATCAGCGCTTGCTGAACTGGAAGCGACGACGAGCCTTGGGCTGACCGGGCTTTTTACGCTCAACCTCACGGGGATCGCGTGTCATGAAGCCTTCAGCACGGAGAGCTTTCTTGTCCTCAGCATTGATCTTGACGAGTGCGCGGGCGATAGCGAGACGGAGTGCCTGGCTCTGCCCGGTGTAGCCTCCGCCGAAGAGATTCACCTTGACATCATACTTCTCAGCGACGTCGAGCAGGTTCAGAGGCTGCTTCACGACATACTGGAGAATGGTGCTGGGGAAATACTCGGTCAGATCCTTCTTGTTGATGGTAATCTTACCAGTGCCCTCTGTTACATAAACGCGGGCAACGGCGCTCTTGCGGCGTCCTAATGCATTTACTACTGCCATTTCTGTTTACTTAAAGAGGTTAATATCAATGGCCTTGGGCTGCTGTGCCTCGTGCTTGTGCTCGGGACCCTCGTAGATGTAGAGGTTCATCAGCACATGGCTGGCCAGTTTGTTCTTGGGGAGCATACCCTTCACCACGCGGCGAATGAGCTTCTCGTAACCATTGGGCTTAGCGATGATGTCAGCAGGCGTGCTGGCCTTCTGACCGCCGGGATACATGCTGTAGCGCAGGTAAACGCGGTCCGTCATCTTCTTACCCGTGAGCTGAATCTTGTCAGCGTTGACGATGATAACGTTGTCACCACAGTCGACGTGAGGCGTAAAGTTGGGTTTGTACTTGCCTCGCAGCAACTTAGCCACCTTCGAGGCCAGGCGACCCAGGATTTGGTCCGTAGCATCTACGACAACCCACTCCTTCGTAGCGGTCACCTTGTTGACAGAAATGGTCTTGTAACTTAAAGTGTCCATTCTTCTTTTTTGTTAATACTTCTTGTTTGTTACTACTAATGTTTCTACTGCCGGGCTTCCACCGGCACGCTTTTTCGTCTGTACTGCGATTCACTAACCGCTTTCCCAGGCCAAAAGAAAAGCTATTAACACGCAGAAAGAGAGCCCATTAAGGGCTTCTCTGATAATAATCGGCTTGCAAAGGTACTGCTTTTTCGTGAATCCACAAGTATTTTTGCAAAAATTTTTTCTTCTCACAAGTAATAAAAAACGTAAAAGCGCCCTCATAACTCACAAATTATTACTATCTTTGCCGCCGATTTGAGGCTGCGACGCCTCTATCGCAAGCCGAGAGAATCACTTTTTGACTGCATCTTTATATATAATAATGTACGCGCACATGAGACATCATAGCATCATCAGCCGCCCAGTCAGCCTCATCATTCTGGCTCTCGCCCTCCTGACCACGGCCTTCACCGCCTGCAGCAAAGGCGAGACCTACGCCGACCAGAAGGAGAAAGAGCGCAAGGCCATCAACAAATTCCTCAACCGCGATGTCGCCATCGTGAGCAATGAGGGCGACACCGTCATCCACGTAGGCCACATTAACGTCATCAGCGAGTCGCAGTTCTTTCGCCAGGACAGCCTGACCGACGTCTCGAAGAACGAATACGTGCTCTTTGCAGGCACTGGCGTCTACATGCAGATCGTCCGCCCAGGCGTAGGCGAGAAGCTGCAGAGCGGACAGACAAAGCGCGTCATCAGCCGCTACCTGGAGTATAACATTCTGACGGACACCATCCAGTCGCGTTCGGACATCCTCTATTACTCCACCACCCCCGACATCATCGACATCACCAACAGCTATGGCACTTTCACCGCTTCGTTCAACACCGAGAACGGCGGCGGCGCGATGTACCGAATTTACGGCAACAGCACCGTAGTGCCTTCGGGATGGCTCATTCCCTTCACCTACATACGCATAGGACGTCAGATGACAGCCGACGACCAGATTGCCAAGGTGCGTCTGATCGTCCCTCACTCGCAGGGACAGGCCAACGCCAAGAGCGGCGTCTATCCCTGTTTCTACGAAATCACCTTCCAAGAGATGCGTAACTGAAGCGACGCGACCGGATGCAACAAGCGACGCGACCGGATGTAGCAAGTGACGCGACCGGACGTAGCAAGCAACACGACTGGACGCAACAAGCGACGCGACCGGATGTGTGGCACGATGCCTCAAAAGGTGCATGCCGAAACGTCTGTATAAGAGAGGTGGATCACCATGGTGGTCCACCTCTCTTATATAGATGAATTACGCGATTCATCTGTATGTTTTACACGTTTTGTCCAGATGCGTCGCTCGACGCGACTGGACATGAGCGGCGATTCATGCAGGAGCAAGAGTCCGAGTTACCGTCCAGTCACTAAGATCTTCTTGCCGCCACGGATGTAAAGGCCCCGACTGACACCGAGATTCCCGCTCTTCATACGTGCCGAAGCAGCCAAACCAGTGAGCACCCGCCGTCCGCTCAAGTCGTAGAGATCAGCGCTTTGGCTTACAGCAGCGTCCGCGATGTCGCGAACGGCCGTATGGCCACCAGCAGCGAAGTCATCGGACAGGCGAAGCAGATGCCAATGGCGCTGGCCCGCACTGGCCGACGAGCCATAGGCGTACTGACCGACTACGGTGCCTACGGCATAACCCTCGTTTTTGAGGTCAAATGCCTTGGTGTCGTTCGTCATGATGCGACAGAAGTAATCCTCGACAGGCTGAATGGAAAGGGCAGATGCCGTCTCCTCGGACGTCTGCAGGGCATAGGAAGAGCCCACGCTGACCGCCTGTCCGGCATTATTGCGGAGTTGCCATTGGTCGCCATCGGCCTTCAACGTCCAGATGGCACGCTCAGCCACGGAAGCGCCATCAGCTGCCTCGTCAGCGGATGGAACTGAAGTAGGTACGGAGGCCAAGATGAGCTGACCCGCATCGTCGGTGGCCAGCGCCACTTCGGTGTTATACTGAGGAATGATCAGGTAGGGCACGTCGGCACGGAGCTGGCCGTCGTCGGGCGTGAGGTCAGTGAGGGGAATGATGAATGTAGCAATGCTGAGCGACGGGAGCGTATAGTGCAAGACGCCGTGCTCATCGAGCGTGACGTCGCCAAGCGGCTGAAGGTTGGCCTCGGCTGTGGTGACGAGTGCCGTGATGGCGCCTGCGTCGGGCGTTCCAAAGAGGATACGTGCAGAATGTGAAGACTCAGAGCCATCGGTATTGATGGCCACGAGCACAAGGCTGTCGCGCCCAGGGCTGACGGCAGCCAACGTGCTGGCATTGAGCGAGCTGACGAAGGTATAACCCGCCTGTATGAAGCGCGTGATGTGCTGATGGACATAATAGCTCTTGACGCGCTCGAAGGTTTGCCCGGAGAAGCTGCCACGCACGGTACACCACTGGTCGCCTTTCTCCTCGACATACTGCCAATCAATCCAAACCGTAGGCATGATGTAGCGGACATCGTCCATGAGGCGTTGCATGAGGCTAAGGTTGCCAGCGATGCCCGTACCGCTGCTACCGACCTCACTCATCCACAGACGCTTGCCTTCACTTCGGGCGAGCGAACCAATCTGTGCCCGTGAAGGGATTGTAGCCGTATAAGTATGCGTATTCCATTGCCCGACGAGGTCCATAACGCCGGCCTTCTGGAACTCCTTGAAGCCCGAGACGGAGGTCGCAACGCTGGTCTCATCAGAGGCAGCAATAATCGTCTTGAGTCCGGATTCGGCCAGGATAGGCGCAAGCACCTTTAGGAATGCAATCTGCGAGCTGAAGCTGAAGTGACAGCCCTCCTGCCCGCCGTTGGCGCTCCAATAGTTGGTGTTCGGCTCATTGAATGGTTCGAGGGTGACGAACTCGATGCCGTACTCGTCCTTATAGTGCTTGCAGACGTCAACGAGGTAGTGCGCAAACTCCTTGTAGAACTCTGGTCGCAGGTTGTCGTCGCCGCCTTTGACCGCTCCTGCCACGCAACCGCTATAGGTCATGTAGAAGGGAGCCGAGTTGGAGAATGCCTCGAAGATGGCGTCCGGACGTTTCTCCTTGATTTTGAGCATGATCTTGCGCTGAGCGGCATCGCGGTCCCAATGGTAAGAATCGCCACTATAATCCTTGAAGCCCTCCATCTCAGCACGCAAGCCTTTGCCATTGCCCATGTGGTGAGGCGTGCAGTTGGCATTATGCGGATCGTCGCCGCCACCGATATTGTAGCGGAAGATGTTGTAGTTCAAGCCCGTTGGGCTGACAAGCCAATCCACGAGCTGGTCGATCTTGGCATCGTCCCATTTGCCGCACATATTGGCCCACCAACAGAGTGAGACGCCCCACCCCTCGCAGGGCTGGCGCAGGTCGGCGGGATTGACCAGGTACTGACGTACAACAGGATCCGGCTTAGCATCAGGGGTATCAGCGAAATACCAGAAATGGAGTTGGGCCGTTCCATTCTTGTCGGAGAAGACCGATGAGCCGTCGGTAGTATTGTCAACGCCCAGATATTTGTTGTTGCTCTTGCAGCGCAGACGTACATAGTTGCTCGTGCCCGTGGCCTCAACGAAATAATGAGCGACGGCGGCGGTGCCGTCCGTCTGGAAAGTTGTATTCCAATTTCCGGACAAGGCCAGATAACGCAGCTCGCCACTATCGGTCGTCGTGGCTACGCTGACCGAACCATCGCTGTTGGGCAGGAGCTGTAACTTACGGGCCAGAGCATTGCCGGCCTCGACGATGACACCACGTTCCTTCGAGGCATCATAAGCGAGGATGAGCCCGCTGGAGTGCTTCACGTAGACCTCCTGTACCTGCGCACGGACACATGCGGGAACCAACGCAAGCAGCAAGGCGAATAGGCGAACGAATTTCATCATAAAAAGATAACTAAGAAAGCAGTGAAAAGGATAACAAGCGAAGAATCAAAAGGGGACTTCCCCGACACGATGTCGGAGGAGCCCCCACAAGAGATATAATCTGGTAAACGCTGGAAAGCGATGGCAAGAGGTCGGCCTCGGAAGAGGAGGATGATTAGTTCTCCTCCTTCTGGCTCTCCTCGAACTCCTTCTGGAGCTTAGTCTGGACATCGATGGGCACGAGCTCGTAGCTGGCGAACTTCATCGAGAACGAACCGCGACCGCCGGTGATGGAACTGAGGGCTGTGGAGTAGGAAGACATCTCCTTCAAGGGCACCTTGGCATTGAGCTTCTCGATGCCGTTCTCGGAGTTCATGCCCATGATCATACCACGACGACCCTGGAGGTCACTCATGACGTCGCCCATACAGTCGCTGGGCACCAGGACCTCAACGTCGTAGATAGGCTCCAGCAACTTCGGACCAGCCTCACGGAAGGCCTGTACGAAAGCGTTTCGGCCAGCGAGCATGAACGAGAGTTCGTTGCTGTCCACGGGGTGCATCTTACCATCATAGACGATGACGCGCACGTCGCGAGCGTAGGAACCGGTGAGCGGGCCCTGCTCCATCTTGCTGAGCACACCCTTGAGGATGGCAGGCATGAAGCGAGCATCGATGGCACCACCGACGACTGAGTTGATGAACACAAGCTTGCCGCCCCATTCGAGCTCGGTAACGTCCTCGCTCTTAGCGGTGATGCGGTACTCCTGACCACCGAAACGATAGACATCCTTCAGGGGTTCGCCCTCTACGTAAGGCTCCACAATGAGGTGTACCTCACCGAACTGACCGGCACCACCCGACTGCTTCTTGTGGCGATAGTCGGCACGAGCAGCCTTCGTGATGGTCTCGCGATAAGGAATCTTAGGCTCATCGAAGACGATGGGCATCTTGTCGTTGTTCTCCATGCGCCACTTGAGGGTACGCAGGTGGAACTCGCCCTGGCCCTTGACCAGGATCTGACGAAGTTCCTTCGACTGCTCGACGACCCATGTAGGATCTTCCTGCGACATGCGCTGGAGGATATTCATCATCTTCTCGGTATCAGCCTCGTTCTGAGCGCGGATAGCACGGATATACTTGGGGTCGGGATATGTGATGGAGAAGCGGTTCTCGCAGTCCTTGCCATTGAGGGTGTTGCCCGTGCGGACATCCTTCAGCTTGACGGTGCAGCCGATGTCGCCAGCAGTGAGTTCGCTGACTTTGATACGGTTGGCACCTGCACAGACGAAGAGCTGAGCAATGCGCTCCTTCGAGCCACGATCGGCGTTAGTGAGGTCGTCACCTTCGTGTACGGTACCGCTCATGACCTTGAAATACTGAACCTCACCGATATGCGGCTCTACGCTGGTCTTGAAGAAGAACAGGCTGGTGAGGCCGTTGGAATCGGGCTTCACTTCCTCGCCGCGTGAGTTGTGTGCGGCAGGCATCTGATCGACGAAGGGAACGACATTGCCGAGGAATTCCATCAGACGGCGGACGCCCATGTCCTTGCCTGCGCAAACACAGAAGACGGGGAACATGCCACGAGAAGCCAGACCCGCGCGAATGCCATCGCGCATCTCGTCCTCGGTCAGGTTTTCGGTCTCGAAGAACTTCTCCATGAGGGTCTCATCGTGCTCAGCAGCAGCCTCAATCAGCGCCTGATGCATCTCAGTAGCCTTGTCGAGCTGGTCGGCAGGGATGTCCTCGATGATGGGAGCGCCACCTTCGGGCTTCCACGAGTACTTCTTCATCAACAGGACATCGATGAGGGCATTGAAGTCGGGACCCGTCTTGATGGGGTACTGGACGGGCACCACCTTCGAGCCATAGACGCTCTGCAGCTGCTCGAGGATATTATCGTAATCGCATTCGTCGTCGAGACGGTTAACAAGGAAGATGACGGGCTTCTTCATCTTCTCGGTCAGGCGGAAGTGGTTTTGCGTTGCCACCTCGGGGCCATTCTGCGCATTGATGAGCAGGACGGTCGTATCAGTAACGCTCATGGCCGTGATGGCAGCGCCTGCGAAGTCGTCAGAACCCGGGCAGTCGATGATATTCAGCTTCTTGTTGTTCCATTCCACATGGAAAGGAGTTGCGAAGACCGAGTAGCCGTACTCCTGCTCGACGGGCAGATAGTCCGAAACGGTGTTCTTCTGCGTGATGCGTCCGCGACGCGAAATGATGCCGCTCTCGAAGAGCAGCGCTTCGGTGAGGGTGGTCTTACCAGCCCCGTCACTGCCAAGCAAGGCAATGTTCTTGATTTCTTTCGTCTGATAGTTCTTCATTACGTAAAGTATTTAGTAATAGTTTATAAGATGCAGCAAAAACAGGTCTTCAGATGTGCCTCTTAGGCTCATTTTACACGAAAACGCCCGCAAGTTAGCAATAAATCTTCAAACTACGCCCATCTTTTTACCTTTTTTTGCTAAAAAAACACTATCTTTGCCGCAAAATGACCACAGGCATCTACGTTCACGTCCCTTTTTGTCGCTCCAGATGTGTTTATTGCGACTTCTTTTCCACCATTCGCGAGGAGATGGCGGCCAGTTATGTCGAAGCCCTCTGCCGAGAAATCACAGCCCGTCGCCATGAGCTGCCCCACGCGCACGTCCGTACCATATATTTCGGTGGGGGGACGCCCTCACTGCTCTCCCCCGCCCTGCTTCGTCAGGTCCTCGAGACCATCTACGAGCACTATGACGTCGACGCCGATGCCGAAGTGACCTTGGAAATGAATCCCGACGACTGGCCCTTCACCGTCTCGCCATGCAAAGGTGAAGACGTATCGGCCGCGAGAGACGATTCGGACCTGACAGCCCTCTTGCACCAGGGGACAGCCGGAAAAGGTCGTTTCAACCGCGTCTCGCTCGGCATCCAATCTTTCGACGACGCCCTGCTGCGCCTCGTCCACCGTCGCCATGACGCAGCCACAGCCATCCAAGTCGTTCGCGCTCTGCAGCACGAGGGCATCGACAACATCAGCATCGACCTCATCTACGGGCTCCCCGGCCAGACGATGGCACAGTGGGAACATGACCTCGACACAGCATTCAGCCTTGGCGTGCAGCACCTCTCGGCCTACGCGCTCTCGTATGAGTCTGGGACGCTACTTACCCGCTGGCGCGACGAAGGGCTCGTCCGCGAGGTGACCGACGAACAATCCGTAAAGATGTACGAGCGCCTGTGCCAACGCGCCCGCGAGGCAGGCTTCGAGCACTACGAGATTTCCAACTTCGCCCGCCCCGGCTTCCACTCCCGCCACAACAGCAGCTACTGGCAAGGACTCCCCTACCTTGGCTTCGGCCCCGGCGCTCACAGCTATGACGGGCTGCGCACACGGCGCGCCAACCGTCCGACACTCGACGAGTACCTCCGTGGCCCCATTCCCTACGACCTCGAGGTCCTCACCGACGATGAGCTCTACGATGAAGCCATCATGTGCGGCTTGCGTACCTCTCGCGGTATCGCCCTGCACGACATCGAGCACCGCTTCGGCCCCGAACGACTCCTCTTCCTCATGCACATGGCTGAGCCCCACCTCTCCGCTGGCCGACTCATCCTCGACTGTACGTCCCCTTCAGCGTCTTCCTCATCGGCCAGTCACCTTCGTCTTGCCGAATCAGCCATCATGATTTCCGATGACATCATGAGTGATTTGATGTCGTGACATTCTTATCCTCCTACATAAAAAGGAGCAAGAGAATATATAATTTTATGTTAACAACTAAGAATTAGCAGGGCTAAACTAAAGGAAAATGTTAAAGTTTGGCTCTGCTCCTTTTTATTCTTTTTCATTTCTTCTTGTCCCTGATTCTAATCCATACCTTTGCAACAACAAAAACGAAAAGAGATGAAGAACGAGAAGACATTGAAAGCACTCACCAAGGGAGAGATGGAGGTCATGAATATCCTCTGGGATGCTCCGCAGGCTCTCACCGTCCACGAGATCGTAGCTCACTACGCCGAGCCAAGGCCCGCCTATACAACAGTGGGCACCTTTCTGAAGATACTGGAAGCGAAAGGCTACGTAGAGCACCATAGAAGAGATGTCACTGGCCGTACCTTTTATTACTCGCCCATGCTCACGCGTGAGAAATACACTATTCAAGTGCTAAACGACGTTAAGGATTCACTATTCGGTTGCTCCGCCAAGCGTTTTTGCTCTTTCCTCATTCAGAACGAAGAACTCTCCAACGAGGACCTCAGAGAAATCATGGAGATGATAGAGAAGGAAGATGTTTAATCTGCAATTCGGCAATAAAGCTTTATGTTACTATATCTACTGAAATCCGCCCTTCTGCTGGCACTCCTTTACGGATGCTTTGCTCTGTTGCTGAGCCGCGAGACGTTTCATCGTTTCAATCGCGTGGCATTGCTCTGCGTGCTCGTGGCTTCGCTCTTGTTGCCTCTGGTACAACTGACGTTGGACAAGCCTGACTTCCTGAGTTTTAATACCTCTTCAGCATCAGGCTTCGCTACCAACTCCTCTCCCTTGGACGTGGAGGAAGCGTTGAACGGCGAGGTCATCCAACCTGGGGACGGAACCATTTCCCAAGCCCCTTGGAGAGGGATAGAGGGTGCGTCGCTCCTTTCTCTTCTCTACTTAGCAGGACTATTGGCGTCCGTCGGCATGTGCGTGTTCCTGCTTTTCCGCTTCCGGCAGGAGGCGAAGGGCGGCACTCGTACTCGCGATGACAAGGGCAACACCGTCATCATACATGGAGGCGACTTCGCGCCCTACAGTTTCTTCCACTATATCTTTATCAGCGTATCTGATTACGAGCAGAATCGCAAGCCCATTCTCGCACATGAGCAGGCCCATATCCGCCTTGGGCATTCATGGGATCTGCTGCTTTTGGAGATGGTAAAGAGCATACAATGGTTCAATCCCTTTGTCTATCTCTTAGGACGCGACTTGAAGGCCGTCCACGAATACGAGGCAGACAACGCAGTACTCAACCTTGGCATCGATGCAAAATCATATCAATTATTACTCGTGACGAAGGCCGTTGGCAACCGACTGCAGACGCTTGGCAACAATCTGAGTCACCATTCACTTAAAAAGAGAATCGCAATGATGAACAAGAATCGTTCCAATCGCTGGCTGATGACCAAGGCTGTCGTCCTGCCGGCGCTGATGGCAATGGCTGTCGTCGCCTTTGCCCGTCAGAAAACTGAGATACTTCCTGTTTCGAATGAACAAGAAAGCAGTATGCCCCATCGCACCTTCACACTTGATTTCAGCAAGCCAAATGGCTCCGATGTTTCCATCAAGGAATGGGTCAGCCTTGGCCCTTCCGTTCTCAGAATCGATGGCGAGTCCGTCACTTCGCCTCTCAGCGGCGACTGGCTTAATGACATCGACCTCAGTAGGGTCACCGTGACCAAGGACGAACAAAGCAATATCGTACAGATAGACCTTCACTCTAAAGCCGCTGCAACGCCCACGGCCGCATCGCTCGCCGACGATGACAAGATATACGACAACGTCGAGGTCATGCCAGCCTTCCCAGGCGGTCCAGAGGCTTTATACAAATGGCTGGCCAATACCTTACGCTACCCTGAGGCAGCGCAGAAGCAGAAGGTCCAAGGAAGAGTCTTCGTACAATTTGTCGTAGAGATAGACGGAAGTATCACCAATGCCAAAGCGGCAAAGTCGCCCAGTGAACTGTTGTCGGACGAAGCCCTGCGTGTTGTCAAACTGATGCCTCGCTGGGAACCGGGTAAAGTCAAAGGCAAGCCCGTCCGCACGTACTTCAATCTACCCGTCGTGTTCAAGCTTCCAAAGTAAGTAAATCGGAAAAGAGGAGAAAGTAAGCCCCGCTGTGTTGAGATGACGCGGCGGGGCATTTCAATAGATTTCGGACTGAGTGACCGTATCCAAAAAGCGAATTGCATAAGTCGTGTCAAACATCTTTTGGGTAAAAATGCGAGCGTTTGGCTAATGCAAACACTTTGCAAATTGTTTTTATGCCATTTATAAAAAGAGAATGACTATCTTTGCAAGCGCTTAACAATCATGTAAACGATGAAGATACGCATCTGTTTATTCGTAAGCTTACTATTGGTAGCTTGCAACTCTTCCAAGAGACCTCGACGCGAGAGACTGCTGCAAGGAGCGTGGCTGTTGTCGAAAGTGGAATACCCAATGGGCGGCATCGAGACCTTCCCTGTTCAAGGCATGAGGCCGCTACGGATCTATGAGGGCGACAGCTTGATGCTTCAATGCGGCTTGACGCAGACCGCATCGGCTATGGTAGTCCATCAGCCATACGATCAATGCGGCATCACGGTCATCGACAAAGGTGGCGGTGAATGTCTCTATCTGGAGGACCACGATCCGCATCCGCTGACCATGATTGACGATACGACGATGACCATTCAACTCAATGGAATTTCCGCAAGGTCTTATCTGCGTCCTTGGAGTATTCTACTCTATACATTACAGGCTATCGAAATATTGCCGCATCTCATCAGGAGTGCTGCATGAAATGGTTTCACCTTTGGCATATTCCTCACGAGCTTTCTGCATCCGTTTGTATAATGCAGGCGAGATGCTGTTGTCATCCGTCACTCGGACCGTTCGCACAGACGCCACACCGCGTATCATTTTCAACGTTTTCTTGACCTCGGCTCAGTTTTCTCGCTTCTTCGAGCTAAGCGAGGCACTCTAGAGCCAATATATCACACTACGTCCTTGACGAAGGCCCAAGGACGATTATTGACAGCATAGAATCGTTTTTCGCCTGCTTTTCTTTGGCCATTCCGCATTTTCGGGCTACCTTTGCGGCGAAAAAATTCGAAAAAGAGCCATTCCTTATCACTAAAAATACTATTTCTAAGCCTATGCTGAAAAGATTACACTTGTTCTTTGTCCTGCTGCTCATGGCAGGAGTGGCAGGTGCGCAGAAGATCGCTATCAACGACTCCCACCGTTTGCCCGAGATTCCCACAACACAGCGTATGCCGCTGATGCGTTTCCAACAATCGCCGCGTTTCGTCCCGCGTCGGCCAGCCATCACCGTCGACCCCGACAACCAACTATGGTGGGGCTACTATCCCGACACTCAGATTTCCTCGGTAGCTCTCGGCAGTCAAGGACTCGACGAATATTGGGTTGCCATGGGCATCCCTACAAGCGAGCAACTGCCCCAGGGCAAGAGTATCAAGGCCGTGCGCTTCGCGCTGGCCGGCACAGCAGGCCTGTCCGATTTCCACCTCTGGTTAGCCGAGTCGCTGCCTCATAGCCTGTCCGACGTGGCTGTCGACGTTCCCGTGAAGACCGCCGACCTCATCGACCAGAACTTTACCGAAGTCGAACTGCCCCAAGCCTACGAGGTACCCGCCGGCCGTACGCTCTACGTCGGCTATACGTTCAAGGTCACCGAGCTCGTCGAAGGTGCCGACTACCCCGTCATCATCCGTTACAACGGAGCCAACATCGACGAGTCGTGCTGGGTGAATATCCACGCCTTGACCTACGGCGAATGGACCGACCAGTTCAAGCAATACGGCCCCGTCGCCATGCACGTGTTGCTCGACGGCGAGTTCCAGCACAACGCCGTCAGCGTCTCCGAGTCGTTTGTCGACATCTTTGCCGTTCCCGGCGGCACGGCTGAAGCTACCGTCACCCTGACCAGTCAGGGCCTGGGCGAAGTCAAGAGCATTGATTACATCGTAGGCGATGCCAACACCGAGAGCGAGGAACGCCACCTCGACCTCGTGCCCTTCGAAGGCATCGGCTCACAGCAGACCATCAAGATTCCCATGACAGCCGATGCTGAGATCGGACGCTCACCCCGCTACATCACCATCACCAAGGTCAACGGCGTGGAGAATGCCGTCGAGGACGCTATCGCCTCGGGCTACTGCGTCACCGTCTCCAAGGCCGCTCCGCGCAAGACCGTCGTCGAGGAGTTCACCGGCACATGGTGCGGCTGGTGCCCGATGGGCATCACCGGCATGCAGAAGGTCAACGAGCAGTTCCCCAACGAAGCCATCACCCTCATCATCCATAGCGACGACCCGATGCAAGTCAGCTATGGCGCCAGCGCTCCCTCCTACCCCTATGCGATGGTCAATCGCAGCACACCCGCCAGCCCTTACTACGGCATCGCAGACAAGCCCCTCGGCATCTGCGACCTCGTGGCCGAGAAGAACAGCGAGACGCCCGAGGCCAGCGTCGTGCTCCAACAGCCGGTGCTCACCAAGTCGGGCAGCATCACCTTCAAGACCGACGTCACCTTCTACTACAACAACACGAAGTCCAACTACACTATGGGCTACGTCCTCCTCTCCGACGACCTGAAAGGCGAGGGACGCAATTGGGCGCAAGCCAACTACTTCTGTCAGGAAGAAAACAAAGCGTACTATGCCGACGACGAATACCTGCGTCCGTGGGTCGAAGGTTCACCCTACATGAAGATGACCTACGACCACGTCGTCATCGACTCCAAGGACATGGACGCTGAGGGCACCATCATCAAAGCGCCCATCGTGGACGGCGACGTTCGCACCCTCTCCTCGTCCTTCTCGCTCACCGGCAACACGGTGATGCAGCACTTCGAAGGGCTCAGCGTCGTCGCCGTGCTGTTCAACAAGGCTACGGGCTCCATCGTCAATGCCGACATCCAACCTGTCACGATTGCCGAGGACTTTGCCGCCAACAAGGCACAGCTGAAGAACTTCAACCCGACCACCGTCCTCAAGAGCAGCGAGAGCAAGGTCGTCGTGCCCGTGGCTAACTTCGGTACCGAAGGCATCAAGAGCCTCGACTACACCGTCAGCACAGGCACGACCGAGATCGAGAAGCGTCATCTCGACCTGAACGAACCCATCACGACCTTCGGCATCTACACACCCGTGGAGTTCGCCCTTACCACCCCCGACGAGACGGGCGTCAGCAAGTACACCATTACGCTCACCGCCGTCAACGGCAAGGACAACGAGGCCACGACCGGAAAGGTGTCGGCCAACAACCTGACCACCATCCTCAAGAATTCGCCCCGCAAGACCGTCATCGAGGAGTACACCGGCACGTGGTGCCCCTGGTGCCCCCGCGGCCTGGCAGCCCTGAAGCGCGCCAGCGTAGAGTATCCGAATGACGCCGTCCTGCTGTCCATCCACAGCGGCAGCGGCGACAGCTCCGACCCCATGCAAGTGGCCACCTTCAGCAACCTGATTAAAGGCCATCAGTTCCCCTCGGCCGACGTCAACCGCTATCGCGCCGTCGATCCCTACTACGGCGAAGGCGACAGCGGATGGGGCCTCGGAGCAGTCATCGAGGACGAGCAGAGCCATCTCACCGAGGCTGCCATCGACCTCCAACAGCCCGTTCTCGACGAGCTCACGAACGTCATCAGCTTCACGACCGACGTCACCTTCCAAATCAACCGCGCCACGTCGCCCTACCTCCTCAGCTTTGTCCTCGTGGCCGACGGCCTCACCGGTACCGGCAGCAGCTGGACACAAGCCAACTACTATCCCTATTTCGGCGCCGATGAGAGCGACCCCTATATGGCCGAGATTGTCAGCTGGCCCGTCATGGTCGAAGGCTTAGTCTACGACCACGTAGCCATCGCTGCCATCGGCATCGACGGCGGCTTAGCCAACAGCCTGAAGTCGCCCGTCGAAGAGGGACAGGTGCAGAGCTATTCGGGACGCTTCAACATCAAGAACAATACGCTCGCCAAACAGGCTAAGACCCTGCGCGTTGCTGCCCTGTTGTACGACAAGACCCGCAAGTGCTTCATCAACGCCGACCAGAAAGACGTCATGACGATGGCCGACGGCATTCATGACACCGCTCTCGGCACTGAAGCCCGCGAGGCTGAGCGCTACGCCACCGACGGACGTCGCCTCACCGCCCCCGCACGCGGCATCAACATCGTCCGCATGAGTGACGGTCAAGTCCGTAAGGTGATGGTGAAATAGGCATCATCCGAAATATACTTCAATAGAAAAGGGAGCCTTGATTCTGAGGCTCCCTTTTTCGCTCCTTCTGGTCGATTGGAAGGAAAGAATGAGAGACCTCCAACATGCATCTCCAAACGCATGCCCTTGCACATACTCATCTTCAGGCCTGCCCGTATATATGTAAAGGCCTACACGTATATATGTAAAGCCTTGCACGTATAAACGTATCGCCTCTCACGTATATACGTGAAAGACGATGCGAGCGGACGTGAAAGACGATGCGTATGGACGATCAAGGCCGACTTACAGGTAAGTTTGCTGCGAAGAAGAAACGGACTCGACAGGGATGCAAAGAAAAAGGCGAGCTGACCATTCTCGGGTCAGCCCGCCATAGTTATAGCGTATACAACTGGAGATCACTTGCGCATGTGGTCGTCGAACCAACGGACGATGCTGCGGTAGAGGTGGAGGCGCGTATTGGCGCCGTAGATACTGTGGTTGCGGTTGGTATAGACGAGCTGCATAAAAGGCTTATCGGCCTGCACAAGGGCCTCGGTGAACTCGGCTGTGTTGCGGAAATGGACGTTATCGTCGGCCGAGCCGTGACAGATGAGAAGGTCGCCATGGAGCTGCGAGGCACGGGTGATGGGGTTGCAGTCGTAGCCCGAGGGATTCTCCTGGGGCGTACGCATGAAGCGCTCGGTGTAGACGCTGTCATAGTAGCGATAGCTGGTGACAGGTGCCACGGCAACGCCTGCAGCAAAGACACCGCGGCCCTCGGTCATGGACATCAAGGTCATGAAGCCGCCGTAGGACCAGCCCCAGATGGCGATGCGGTCCTTGTCGACGTAAGATTGCTGACCAAGGTAGAGTGCGGTCTCCACCTGATCGCGCGCCTCAAGGAGGCCGAGGTGCTGATAGGTCTGCTTCTCGAACTTAGCGCCGCGACCTCCGGTGCCGCGACCGTCAACGCAGACGCAGATGTAGCCTTGCTGAGCCAGGTAGTGCTCGAAGAGGCAGCCGCCCATGTTGCCCGCCGACCACGAGTCGAGCACCTGCTGTGAGCCCGGGCCGCTGTACTGATACATGACGACGGGATAGCGCTTTGAAGGCTGGAAATCGGCGGGTTTGACCATATAGCCATTGAGCTCAGCGCCCTCGGAGGTGGTGAAGGTGAAGAACTCTGGCTTGGAAAGGCTGAGCGCCGAGAGTTTGGCCGTGAGCGAAGAATTGTCCTCGAGCGTCTTCACGGGCTTGCCCGTAGCCGAGAGGTTGAGGGTGGTCACGGGCGGCGTCGAAACATTGGAATAGACGTTGAGGAAGTACTTGAAGCCCCGCGAGAAGATGGCGCTGTTGGTGCCGCGCTGCTGGCTGAGCTTGGTCACCTTGCCCTTGGCATCAGCGCGGTAGACAGCCTGATAGGGTGCGCCCTCCTCGTCGGAGGCAAAGTAGCAAGCGCCCGTGGCCGGGTCGTAGCCATAGAAGTCCTTGACCACGAAGTTGCCGCTGGTGAGCGTGCGGCGGAGGCCTCCGTTGAGGTCGTAGAGGTAGAGATGGTTGAAGCCCGAACGCTCGCTCATGAGGACGAAGCCGCCATCGAAGAGCTGCAGGTTCTTATAAGGTTCCTCGGTGATATAAGGCTCAACCTGATCACGCACAAGGAGTTTGCACTCCGTAGAACGGGGATTGGCCGCGTAGATGTCGAGGCGGTCCTGATGACGGTTCTGCGTGAGCACAAGGAGTTTCTCGGGCTCCTTGGTGAAGCGTATGCGAGGCACATAGCCATCGGCATCGAGTGGCAGCTTCATCTGACGGATGACGTGGCTCTTGATGTCGTAGCTGTGAACAGTGACCTTGGCGTTCTGCTCGCCCGCGATGGGATACTTGTAGGAGTAGGCACCGGGATAGCCTGCGAACTCTTCGCGTGCGGGGGCTGCGCCACGGTAGAGGGGGAAGGAGAATTCGCGCACGGCCGACTCGTCATAGCGTATCCAGGCGAGCATGGTCCCGTCGGCATTGAAGTCGAAAGCGCGGGCGAAGGAGAACTCCTCCTCATTGACCCAGTCGGGCTTGCCGTTGATGATGCGGTTGTACTCGCCGTCCTTCGTGACCTGGCTCTCGGCATTGTTGAAGAGCAGCTTGACGAGGAAGAGGTTGTTCTGGCGCACGAAGGCTATCATCGTGCCGTCGGGCGAGAAGGCGGGCACTTCCTGGGGGCCTCCGTCGGAAAGGGGGACGAGGGTGCGATTCCGTACATTATATATATAGAATACGGCCGTGAAGGAATGGCGATAGATGCGTTGGGTCTGGGTCTGGACGAGGATGTACTGCTCGTCGGGACTCATGATGTAGCCCTCGATGCGGTCGAGGTGGACGTCGCCCTTGGTGTTGCCGACATCAAAGAGGACATCTGTCTGCTCGCCCGTGCGGAACGAGCGGGCGATGATCTGCCGTGCATCAGGCGAGAGCTGGCTGTAGCGCTCACCATCGTTGAGGGGACGCACTCCCGAGATGGAACGTGCAGCATAATAACCACGTGTAAGATCCTCAAGACTGAGGTCAGCTGCCTGAACGACCAGCATAGACGCGCAAAATGCGAGCAGGATGGATAGGAAACGTTTCATTTCGACTTACTATTTATTTTAAATATGAATGGCGTTTAGATTCGCTTTTGAGCCACAAAGTTAGCAATTGTTTCTCGTACTGCCAAATTTACGTCCTTTTTGTTGCATTTTTTTACAGAAAAGCGGCCAAAGCGCCAAATCGGAGCGAGAGAAGGGACAAAGAAAAAAAAGCGAAAATCTTTTGGTAGGAACGAGAAAAAACGTACTTTTGTGCATCGAAACAAATATTTTAACCCTATAACTAACACTTTTTTCATTCCTTCGCACCATGAAGATTGAAACAATTATGGCCAACCTGGAGGCCAAACATCCAGGCGAAAAAGAGTACTTGCAGGCTGTCCGCGAGGTGCTCATGAGTATCGAAGAAGTCTACAACCAGCATCCCGAGTTCGAGAAGGCCAAACTGATCGAGCGTCTGGTTGAGCCCGAGCGCATCATCACGTTCCGCGTGCCCTGGGTCGACGACAAGGGCGAGGTTCAGGTGAACCTTGGCTACCGCGTGCAGTTCAACAGCGCTATTGGCCCGTACAAAGGCGGCCTGCGCTTCCACGCTAGCGTCAACCTCTCGATCCTGAAGTTCCTCGGCTTCGAGCAGACCTTCAAGAATGCCTTGACGACGCTGCCCATGGGCGGTGGTAAGGGCGGTTCAGACTTCAGCCCCCGCGGCAAGAGCGATGCCGAGATCATGCGCTTCTGCCAGGCTTTCATGAGCGAGTTGTTCCGCTACATCGGTCCTGAAGTGGACGTTCCTGCCGGCGACATTGGCGTAGGCGCTCGCGAGATCGGCTATCTCTTCGGTCAATACAAGAAGCTGACGCGCGACTGGAGCGGCGTGCTTACCGGCAAGGGCCTCGAATACGGAGGCTCGCTCGTGCGTCCTGAGGCAACGGGCTTCGGCGGCCTCTACTTCGTCAACGAGATGCTGAACACCCACGGCAAGGACATCAAGGGTAAGACGGTGGCCATCTCGGGCTTCGGCAACGTCGCCTGGGGTGCAGCCACGAAGGCTACGCAACTGGGTGCCAAGGTGGTCACCATCAGCGGTCCCGATGGCTACATCTACGACCCAGACGGCATCAGCGGCGAGAAGATTGACTACATGCTTGAGCTCCGCGCCAGCGGCAACGACATCTGCGCTCCCTATGCCGAGGAGTTCCCCGGCTCGCAGTTCTTCCCCGGCAAGAAGCCTTGGGAGGTCAAGTGCGACATCGCCCTGCCTTGTGCTACGCAGAACGAGCTCAATGGCGAGGATGCCCGTCAGCTCATCGCCAACGGCGTACAATGCGTAGGCGAAATCTCCAACATGGGTTGCACGCCCGAAGCCATCGATGCCTTCATCGAGGCTAAGATGATCTTCGCTCCCGGCAAGGCCGTCAACGCAGGCGGTGTGGCTACCTCCGGCCTGGAGATGAGCCAGAACGCGATGCACATCAGCTGGAGCGCCCAGGAGGTCGACCAGCGTCTGCACGGCATCATGCATGCCATCCATGCCCAATGCGTCAAGTACGGCACAGAGCCCGACGGCTACGTCAACTATGTCAAGGGCGCCAACATCGCTGGCTTCATGAAGGTGGCCAAGGCCATGATGGCACAGGGCATCGTCTGACAGCCCTGGTCATAGGATACATCAATAGCGGCTTTGCCTGTCAATCAGGCAAAGCCGCTATTGTCATACTTCTATTCCGCGCCCCTACAGGGTTCGCTGGGCACTCCTATATTACCGCCTTCAAAAATAGTAGTGGTGACGCTTTATCTCTGCCCACACTCGAGGGGCAAGGCCTGCGCCATCATAGGAGGGGTCGGCGGCGATGGCCTGACGAATCTGTGTGGACGAGATGTCGAGGAGAGGCGTTGCCACGAGCTGCACGCCATCAGGCAGCGAAGCCTCGTCGAGGTCGTAGCCGGGACGTGGATAGACGAGCAGACGATGGCGACGGAGTATTTCGTCTGGCTTATGCCAATGGCTGAAATCGAGCCAGTTGTCGGCTCCTACCACCAAGACGAATTCACGCTCTGGGTAAGCCTCGCGCAGCGCCGAGAGGGTATCGACCATAAACGAAGGGCGCGGTAGGCCGAATTCGAAGTCGCTCACCCGCAAGCCTTTCCTCCGCCCCACGGCCAGGCGGGCCAAATGCAGGCGCACGCTGTCAGCGAGCAGGCCATCGGCGGGCTTAAGCGGATTCTGCGGCGAGACCATGAACCACAACTCGTCGACCAGACCTTTGCGCACAAGCCACTGACCAAGCGCCAAATGGCCCTGATGGAAAGGATTGAAGCTGCCGCCGTAGATTGCCGTAGCCATGGCGAATGTGGACCTCTTTAACCGTTCAGGAAATGGCTGACGATCTCATAAGCCTCCGCCTTGGCGGTCTCGAGATCATCGTTGACGAGGACACGGTCAAAACGATCGGCAAAGGTGAGTTCGTACCCTGCACGGGACAGACGCTCCTCAATGACCTCGGGAGCATCCGTGCCACGTCCCTCAAGACGGCGACGCAGTTCTTCAATGCTGGGCGGTTGAATAAAGAGGCTGAGGGCTCGGTCGCCGAAGTACTTCTTCAGGTTTACGCCTCCATGCACGTCGACATCGAAGACAAGGTTCTGCCCAGCAGCCAACTGCTTCTCGACTTGTGCCTTGAGGGTGCCATAATAGCGGTCCTCATAGACCTCCTCGTACTCGATGAAATCATCGGCTGCGATATGTTCGCGAAACTGATCGGGCGAGAGAAAGATATATTCAACGCCGTCACGCTCCTCACCTCGAGGCGCACGCGTAGTCGCCGAGATGGAGAAAGCCAGGCACAACTCTTCGTGAGGCATCAGGCTGTTGATAATAGTGGACTTACCGCTGCCACTGGGGGCAGAAACGATGATGACTTTATTCATATTCGTTCAGCGTTTTAGATGATGATCTTGCGTATGACGGGGAACTACATGACATTCAATACCTGCTCCTTGATCTGCTCGAGTTCATCCTTCATGCGGACGACGATGTTCTGCATTTCAGCGATATTAGACTTGCTGCCCGTCGTGTTGATCTCGCGTCCCATCTCCTGAGCGATGAAACCGAGTTTCTTGCCCTGGCCATGACCCGTCGCCATCGTCTCGCGGAAGTAGCGGAGATGGTTGGCCAGCCGTTGTTTCTCCTCGTTGATGTCGAGCTTCTCGATGTAGTAGATCATCTCCTGTTCGAGACGATTGCGATCGACTTGTACCTCGGGGATGGAATTGAGTCCCTCGACGATGCGGCCACGGATCTTCTCAACGCGTGCTTTCTCGAAGGGTTCGATTTGTGCCAGCAGTGCTTCGATATTGTCAACCTTCTCCGTGAATTTCTTCTCGAGAGCAGCACCTTCCTGGCGACGGAAATCCATGAGCGAACTAACGGCCTGCTCAGCAACCGATCGAGCTACGGCCCATTCCTCGTCGCTCAGCTCTACGACCTCGGTGCGAGAGAGCACATCGGGCATGCGCAGGAGCGTGGGCATCCAGTGCTCTTCGGGCTCGTCGAGTTCAAATTCGTCGACAATCGAGCGAATCTGCTCGACATAGGATTTCAGAACAATTCGATTAATCGGAGTGGCTGCGCTGTCATCGTCGCGCTCAATGTAAAGACTGAAGTCAACCTTGCCGCGCTCCAGTGCCTGAGCAATCATACTGCGCAGCTCCATCTCCTTCTCGCGGTAGATGGGAGCAATGCGAGCTTGCAGGTCGAGAGCCTTGCTGTTGACTGACTTGATTTCTGCCGTTATTTTCTTGCCACGGAAGTCAGCAGAAGCCTTGCCGTAGCCCGTCATAGAGAGGATCATTTGATTTTCGTTTATCGGTTAACGGTTATCGATCATGCTTGACCGGTTATCGGTGATAGGGCCCGAATCGCCTATCAGCACTTATCGGGCGCAAAGGTAATGAAAAAGTTTAAAGATTAAGGCTAATGGCTTAAAGTTTTTGCATCTGCAAGGCCAATTCTTCACTCTTTCAGGTCTCCGACCGCAATTTGGTATTCATGCCAAAGCGCATCGACGGTACTGGGACGACCGAGCGCGTAGGTCATAGCGGCGTCCCACGACCAGGGCACCACCTCGAGGCACGAACGGTTGATTTTGCGAATGAAATCTTTGTCCTTTGTGCGTCGGAGCCAATCAAAGAAATAGCCGATATGGCGATAGCCGTCGGTATAGCTGCCACCGCGCGGACGGTCGGCCTCGCCATGGAAGCCGCCACAAGCCACGCGCACAGCGTCGGCCGTGCCCTCGATAAGCTGCCACACGACGGGGTTCTGGCCGTAGGCGCCAATGCCCTGCGGTTCAAGTTGGAAAGCGTGGGTGAGCTCGTGGAGCAGCACGCCGCGCGTCTCGAAATCCATGCGTGCGGTGTCGTCGTCGGCAAACGACTTCTCGACGTGACGCGTACTGTAGAATATCTCTACGAACCCATTGCCACCGCCCTTAGCCGAAATGCCGGGGTCGTCCTTGATGATGTAGCGCAGGCGACGGAGCTGGGGGATGCTGTCGCCGGGCGTGAAATAAAGGCATTGCATCACCTCGCGGGCCACGCGACGGATGTAAGCATCGGGATCGGAAATGAGGCGATGGTAAATGTCCGAGCCACGGCTCTGGGGTGCTTCGTCGACGAAGACTATTTGATTGAGATGCCTGTCCCATGAGCCTCCTCCTTGTACGTCTTCAACAGGAAGAGGGGGAACAGGCTCCATCGAGAACGGCTTATCCTCGAGTTTCAAGCCCCGTTGGGTGTTGGGCTTGCTGCTCATCTCGAATTCTATGACACAGCCTTCAGTCAACTGTTTGTGAGTGAGGTAAAGGCGGCTGAAGGGCTGGCCGTTGAATTTGACGCGGCGGACGTAGCAGTTGCGGTCGCTCACCTTCGGAGCCTTGACTATGATATGTCGGCCGTTGGGCAGGGCGACGTCGGCATAGGGCAGATAGGGCGCGCCGAGGACATACTGATCGGTGCCCGGGCATACGGGATAGAAACCGAGGGCCGAGAAGATGAACCAAGCCGACATCTGGCCACAGTCGTCGTTGCCGCCGAGGCCGCGTATGTCGTTGCGGTACATGCGATTCATAATCGTGCGCAGCCACAGCTGCGTCTTCCAAGGCTGCGACGTCCATGCGTAGAGATAAGGTACGTGATGGCTGGGTTCATTGCCGTGGACATAACCACCTACGAGGCAATCGTCGGTGATATCTTCGTTGTCAGCATAATACTGCTGGGGCAGGTGCATCGTGAAGAGTTGGTCGAGGCGCTGACGGAAGACATCCTCGCCGCCTATCACAGCCATCAACCCATTGACGTCATGCGGGACATGGAACGAGAAATTCCACGAGTTGCCCTCAATGAAACCTTCTCCATAGGTCTGCAGCGGGTCCATCGGTGTCTTGAAGCGGCCGTCGGCATAGCGCGGTGTTGCGAAGCCTGTGGCCGGATCAAATGTGTTACGGTAGTAGCGTGCCCGAGCCTCGAACTCGTCGGTCATGCGTCTGTCGCCCAACGCCCGTGCTGCGGCAACCACGGCAAAATCGTCGTAGGCATACTCCAACGTATTAGAGGCTGCCGTGGCGTCGCGGTCAAAGGGTGCATAGCCCTGTTTCATATAAGTCTCGAGACCCGGGAAACGCGGCCAAGTGGCGGTAGCCTTGAGCGCTCGAAGCACAGCATCGCGCTCCAATGCCGCTCCCTTGACAACAGCATCGGCCACGGCACTTACGGCGTGGTAGCCTGTCATACACCAGCCCTCGTTACCCATCAGGCTCCATACGGGTAGAATGTGATTGGCACTTTGCTGCTGATGTGCCAGCATAGAACGCACCATGTCGGTGTTGCGCTCGGGCTGGATGAGGCCCAGCAGAGGATGCAAGGCGCGGTAGGTGTCCCACAGCGAGAAGACCGTATAGTTCTGAAAGCCAGCGGGCTCGTGCACGGCGC
Source organism: Bacteroidaceae bacterium (assembly GCA_017429525.1). GTDB lineage: Bacteria > Bacteroidota > Bacteroidia > Bacteroidales > Bacteroidaceae > Physcousia. The sequence goes on from JAFROT010000029.1 coordinate 30,462, forward strand.
CGTCTACGCCACGATAGCGTCCGTCGACGTCGGAGTAGACCGAGGGGTTGATCATCGTGTGATAGAGTGAGGTGTAGAGCATCGCCTTCTGGTCCTCGGTGCCTTCGACCTTGATGGCCGAGAGCTCTCGCTGCCAGGTTGCCCGCGTCTCGGCGCAGACCTGCTCAAACGTCTTGCCGCCCACTTCCGCACGGAGGTTTTTGAGCGCGCCCTCGACAGAAACGGCCGAGAGGGCTACCTTCGCCAGCAATGGGGTTCGTGAAGCTTCGAATTCGAAATAGGCCACCACGCTTCTGCCGCCCATATCGGGAAAATTGCGGTGGCGGTCGAGCTTGCCCCAGAAGCCCGTATAGGGCTCGGGACGGCGGTCGGCATAGCCATAGTTACTGATGGGTTGCGAGAAGGAAATGGCGAAATAGGTGTAGTTGCAACGCGCCCAGCCTTCGGTGATGCGATAGCCGGTAAGCAACGTGTCGTTCTCTATGCGCAGACTGCTCCAGAGCGTCTTGCCTTCGTAATTGTAGATACCGTGCGTCAGGTCGATGATAATGCGCTCGACGTTAACGTCGCTGGGGAAGGTGTAGCGATGGACGCCCACACGCTGGGTGGCCGTCAACTGCGCGCGCACGCCATTATCAGTGAGCGTCACTTCGTAGTAGCCGGGACTGGCCTTCTCCGTTGCATGGCTGTAACGCTGCCGATAGCCGCCGTCAGGGCCCTCACGCGTGCCGGGCGTCAGTTGCAGCGTCCCCGTCTGCGGCATCACGAGAATATCGCCCAGGTCGCTGTGGCCCGTTCCGCTGAGGTGCGTGTGGCTGAAGCCCACAATCGTCGGGTCGTCGTAGCGATAGCCTGCGCAGTAGTTGTAGACATCGGCCTGGTAGTGGCCTTTGACGTTATGAGGAATGGTATCGGTATCGGGACTGAGTTGTACAGCTCCGAAGGGCGCGCAGGCACCAGGAAAGGTGTGCCCCATTCCTGCCGTCCCGATAAAGGGGTTGACATAGTCGACTGCGGCCTTAACAGGACGAGCGGCATCGGACTCAGCCGCAAAGACCCATGACGGGGCGACCACAGACGCCATCACGAACAAGAGGGCTGACATCTGTTGAAAGGACTTCTTCATCTTCACGTTTTTAGGTTAAAAAGAGGTTTCAGACACGACATTTTCGCATTTTCAAGCGCAAAGATACGCTTTTCCGTCGGTCTCTAAGCCCAAACTAACGTTATTTTTTACTAAACCTGCGAAAATGCCAATTGTTTTTTTTACCTTTGCACGCAAATTATTAAAAATATGGCTTGCATATTACATATTGAGACGAGTACGAAGGTGTGCTCGGTGGCTGTCACTGAGGATGCCCACGTCATCTTCGAGCAGACAGACGCCGAGGGCCCCAATCATGCTACTCGCTGTGGTGTCTTCGTCGATGAGGCACTGAGTTTTGCCGAAAGTCACGCCATTCCACTGGATGCAGTAGCTGTATCAGAAGGTCCTGGAAGCTATACAGGTTTGCGTATCGGCGTGTCGATGGCTAAGGGCGTCGCCTACGGCCGTGGCGTTCCCCTCGTAGCAGTCCCCACACTTGAGCTCTTGTGCGTGCCTGTGTTGCTCTATCGCGATGACATCCCTGATGAGGCGCTTTTTGTGCCCATGATTGACGCCCGCCGAATGGAGGTCTACGCCGCTGTCTACGACCGCGCGCTACGTCCGCTGCGCCCGGTACAGGCTGACATCGTGGAAGCCGACACCTATCGCGAGTGGCTCAATCAAGCGCCTGTCTATTTCTTTGGTGACGGTGCTGCGAAATGCAAAGAAGTGATTACGCATCCCAACGCGCACTTCCTCGATGACATCAAGCCGCTGGCCAAACACATGTATCCGCTCGCAGCACGGGCTCTCTCGCGCGACGAGACGGTTGATGTCGCCTATTTCGAACCTTTCTATCTCAAGGATTTCATCGCGACAAAGCCGAAGAACCCGCTTAGCATTTAATGTTTAGCGTCATTAGTTAAGCGGAGAAGAAAATTTGAAAATCCCAACATTCACATTCAATGATTTATAATACGCAACGCGAGAAAATGATTCTGCCCGAGTACGGGCGGACGATTCAGGAGATGGTGGATATCTGCTTGCAGATTGAAGACCGAAGCGAACGGCAAATATGCGCAGAGACGATTATCGAGATTATGAGGGCCATGAATCCGAATGTGCGTCAACAGCCCGACTACGAGCACAAATTGTGGGACCAGCTGGCCATTCTCTCCGACTACAAGCTGGACATTGACTATCCCTATGAAGTCATCCAGCGCGAAGAGATGAACGCCAAGCCCAAGCCTCTCAAATATCCGATGCAGCGCATCCGCTACCGCCACTACGGGCACCTCACTGAAGCCTTCATGAAGGAGCTCAAGGAGATGCCCGATAGTCCCGAGCGCACGCGCCTCACTGAGATGATTGCCAACTATATGAAACGTAGTCTCTACAACTGGAATCGCGACGCGATGGACGAGCGTAAAGTGGCTGCTGACATCGACAATTACACCGAAGGCAACGTGAACCTGCCCGAAGGGATGCGCTTCGCCTCGGTCAGCAACGGACACCTGCCTGGCAGCAACGCCAGCAAGAAGAAGCGCCGGAAGTGACCCTTTTCGTTGAACTTTTAACGAAGGAAAAAAATGAGCCTATTCAAGATTGAAGGAGGGAGCCGCCTCGCAGGCGAGATTACGCCGCAAGGCGCCAAGAACGAGGCCTTACAGGTGCTGTGCGCCGTGCTGCTCACCGACGAGCCTGTTCACATCACCAACGTGCCCGATATCATCGACGTGAACAATCAGATTGAATTGCTCCGCAAGATTGGTGTCAAGATCCAGAAGAACGGAAAAGGCGATTTCACGTTCCAGGCCGACAGCGTCGACTTGCAATACCTGCAGAGCGACGAATTTCTTGGCCGCAGCGCCAAACTCCGCGGCAGTGTCATGTTTATGGGACCGCTGCTCACACGCTACGGGCGGGCTATGGTCTCGAAACCAGGCGGCGACAAGATAGGTCGCAGACGCGTCGACACTCACTTCCTGGGCATGGAGCGCCTCGGGGCCCGCTTCCGCTATGATGCAGAGCGCTATGTCTTCGATATCACGGCCAACCACCTCAAGGGCGCCTATATGCTGCTGGATGAAGCCTCTATCACGGGCACGGCCAACATCATCATGGCAGCCGTGCTGGCGGAAGGCACGACGACTATCTACAATGCCGCATGCGAGCCCTATATCCAACAACTTTGCCGTATGCTCAACCGCATGGGAGCGCATATTGAAGGCATCGCCTCCAATCTGCTTACCATTCACGGCGTCAAAAGCCTACACGGCACTGACCATCGCATCCTGCCCGACATGATTGAGGTTGGCTCTTTCATCGGCATGGCCGCCATGTGCGGAGATGGTATCCGGATCAAAGATGTTAGCTACGACGATCTGGGTATCATCCCCTACACCTTCCGACGACTTGGCATCTCAGTCCAGCGACAGGGCGATGACATCTATATACCCTGCCACGAGCATTATGAAATTGAGTCCTTCATCGACGGCTCGTTCATGACCTTCAGCGATGCCCCGTGGCCAGGACTGACGCCCGACCTACTGAGTGTGCTGCTCGTCGTGTCGACGCAGGCCAAGGGATCTGTACTTATCCATCAGAAGATGTTCGAGAGCCGATTGTTCTTCGTCGACAAGCTCATCGACATGGGCGCACAAATCATCCTCTGTGACCCACATCGCGCAGTTGTCGTGGGGCACGACCACCAGATTCGCCTGCGCGGCGGGCGTATGACCTCGCCCGACATCCGAGCCGGTATCGCCCTACTCATAGCCGCTATGAGCGCCGAAGGCACCAGCACAATCAGTAACATCGAACAGATTGACCGCGGCTACGAGGACATCGAAGGACGCTTCAACGCGCTCGGTGCCCGAATCACGCGAATCAACGACTGATGCGTTTACAGGTTACAATGAAGATATAGCGTTAGACGAAATAACGAGCGCCTAAACGAAAGAAGAATGATCAAAGAGGAAGAAGTATATAAAATAGGAACGCTCACGCGCACGCACGGAGTGCGCGGGGAAATAGCTTTTCAATTCACCGACGATGTCTGGGATCGCGTTGAGGCCGACTTCCTTTTCTTGCGACTCGACGGTCTGCTCGTGCCTTTCTTCCTCGAAGAATGGCGTTTTCGTTCCGACAGCACGGCCTTGCTGAAATTCGAGGGCATTGACGACGCTAACGCCGCTTCACGACTTGTCGGGGCCGAGGTCTGCTTTCCCAAGTCTCTCACCCCTTCCGAGGTCGACGAGGAGAGCTTGACTTGGCAGATGTTCTCGGGGTTCGAAGTCTGGAGGGAGACGGTTCCCGAACAGGCTCAGGAGACGGTGCACGACTATCTGCTCGGCACCGTCAGCATGGTCCTTGACCAGACGGCCAACGTACTGCTGGAAGTGACTACACCCGAGGGACACAGCCTTCTCATCCCCGCTCACGAGGACTTTGTACTCCGCGCCGACCACCGCGAACGCCGCCTCTACGTCAACGTCCCCGACGACCTACTCACGCTAAACATATAATCCGCTTTGCCCGCTGCGACGCGAGCACAATAAGCTGGACACAACATGAAGGAAACTACGAAAAAACAAATCGCAATCCTCGGCAGCACTGGCAGCATCGGCACGCAGGCCCTGCAGGTCATCGCCGAGCACCCCGACCGTTTCGAGGCGCGCATCCTCACAGCCAACAACCATTGGGAACTACTGGCCCAGCAGGCTCGACAGTTCCTGCCTGCCGCCGTAGTTATTGCCAACGACATTCACTACCCAGCCCTCAGCCAGGCTCTTTCCGACCTACCCATCGCCGTCTATACGGGCGCCGATGCACTCTGTCAGGTCGTCCAGTCCGCTGAGGTCGACATCGTCCTCACGGCAATGGTAGGTTTCGCAGGTCTGCCTCCGACGATTGCTGCCATCCGTTCCGGCAAGCCCATTGCACTGGCCAACAAAGAGACGATGGTCGTGGCGGGTGAACTCATAAACGGTCTCTGCCGACAATATCAGGTGTCGATTCTGCCCGTCGACAGTGAGCACTCGGCCATTTTCCAAAGCATCATCGGTGAGGTATCTCCCATCGAGAAAATCATACTCACCGCCTCGGGAGGTCCTTTCCGAACCTTCACGCGCGAACAATTGGCCGACGTCACACCCGCTATGGCATTGAAACACCCCAATTGGGACATGGGCGCCAAGATCACCATCGACTCCGCTTCGATGATGAACAAAGGATTCGAGGTTATCGAGGCCAAATGGCTCTTCGGCGTTGAGCCTGAGCACATTCAGGTTGTCGTTCATCCGCAGAGCGTGGTTCACTCAGCCGTGCAGTTTGCCGACGGCGCCGTCAAGGCCCAACTCGGCGTCCCCGATATGCGTGTGCCCATCCAGCTGGCCTTCTCCTACCCCGAGCGCCTCCAGAGCTCCTTCGAGCGCTTAGACTGGTACTCGATGCACGACCTGACTTTCGAACGCCCCGACACCGAGCGCTTCCGCTGCCTGGCCCTCGCTTACGAAAGCCTTCACCGTGGCGGAAACATGCCTTGTATCCTCAATGCAGCCAACGAAATCGTCAATCGTGCCTTCCTTGAAGAGCGTTGCCGCTTCCTCGATATGCCCAAAATCATCGAGCAGACCATGCAGCGCGCCTCCTTCATCCAACAGCCCACCTACGAGGATTACCTGGCCACCGACACTGAGGCACGGCAGATAGCAGCCTCACTCCTCTCGCCACGATAGTGATTGCTCGGCGCAAAGCGATGCTCCTCAACAATCACTTCGTTAGCGCTCGGCTCGAAGAGACGCTTCACACTTGAAGAATGAGCGAACAAGTTCGAGCGCACACTTGAAGAACGACAACCAAAACAATCTCTAAAACAACGAAACAACGACTATAATAGACATGAGCGTATTCTGGATTAAGACCCTACAACTACTTCTCTGTTTTGCCCTCCTCATCGTCCTGCACGAGGGCGGGCACTTCTTCTTCGCCAAGCTTTTTGGCGTGCGTGTCGAGAAATTCTTCATGTTTTTCGACTACAAATTCCACCTCTTCTCCACCCGCGACAAATGGTTCGCTCGTCTCTTCCCCAAAGCGTCCAAGAACGAGACTGAATATGGTATCGGCTGGATCCCCCTCGGTGGTTATGTCAAGATTGCCGGCATGATCGACGAGAGTTTAGACACCGAGCAGATGCAACAACCCGTACAGCCCGACGAGTTCCGCGCCAAGCCTGTGTGGCAGCGCTTCCTCATCATGGTCGGTGGCGTGCTGGTCAACTTCCTGCTGGCGCTCTTCATCTATGCAATGATTCTGTACACCTGGGGGCGCGACACGCTACCCATGGAGAATATCAGCTACGGCTTCGCCTACAACGAGATGGCCGAAGGACTCGGTTTCCAAGACGGGGACATCCCCGTGAAGGCCGATGGAGAGCATATCGAGGCTTGGGACGCCGATGTATATCGCACTCTCTCGAAGGCTGAGACCGTCACCGTCCTGCGCGACGGAGCCGAGGTCACGATCGCGATGCCCGAAGGCGGCGTCAATCTGCTCGAGATGATCGAGCAAGACCCACGCTTTCTCAGCGTCAACGTGCCAGCGCGCGTAGACAGCGTACTCCCCAGTTCCGCGGCTGCCAAGGCAGGCATGAAGAGCGGCGCGCGTATCTTGGCCGTCGATGGGCAGGACGTAGACTGGTGGGGAGATTTCGACCAACTGATGGGACGGCGAGCCGACGTGCTCGCGGCCGACTGCTCACACGCTGATAGCCTACGCCTGCGTTCGCTGCCGATAGTCTTCTCCAACGAAGAGGGTACGACTCCCGACACCGTCGTTCTGCAACTCGATGAGCACTACATGCTGGGCATCGTCAAGCTCCCCTATCAACTCTTCTACAAGGACGATTACGTCCACCACGACTACGGCTTCTGGGAGAGCATCCCTGCCGGCATCGCCTACGGATGGGAGACGCTGAAAGGGTACGTCAGCGACCTTCGCTACGTCTTCACCAAGAAAGGCGCGCAGAGTGTAGGCTCGTTCGGCACTATCGGCAATCTCTTCCCCGCCGTGTGGGACTGGGCTGCATTCTGGAGCATCACCGCCTTCATCTCCATCATCCTGGCCGTCATGAATATCCTGCCCATACCGGGCCTCGACGGCGGACATATCTTCTTCCTCCTCGTGGAGGCCATCACTCGCCGTCCGCCCTCCGACAAGTTCATGGAGCGAGCCCAATACGTCGGTATGGTCCTACTCCTCGCCCTCATGGCGCTTGCGCTATTCAACGACGCTATGAAATTCCTGTTCTGATAGGGAATGAATGAACTGCATTAAAGAAAGAAAAGTGAAAAGTGAAAAATAAGAATTACGCTCAGCAGAAGGAGGTAACCCATATTTTTCACTTTTCACTTTTCTTTTATCACTTTTCACTTATCACTTTTCACTTATCACTTTTCATTCATCACTTCCACCTCCTCGCTCTTGTCGATGTCGATCTTGCGGACGTAGAACTTCGCCTTCGCACAGAGCTCATCAAAATGCTGCTGCATCTCGAAGAGAAGGCGTTGCTGCTCATAATACGCCTCATTCGTGCGGCCCGCAACCCGCGGTTGCATACTCGCGAAGCGCTCCCGCTCACGATTAAGCACCTGCTCATAGCTTGCCACGCTGTCACGCGTCTGCAGCAGCTCTATGCTATCCAGCGTCAAGATAGCCGCCCGACGAACGTTCAAGGCCGTTGGATGGTGCTGACGTAGGCTGAAAATGGTGTCACGCGCAGCCGTATAGCGCTTCTGATCCAAGAGCTGGCGCGCCTCGTCAAGCAATTTTCCTGCCGAGACCTCAGCCAATTCCTCGCTGGCCTTACATCCCGTGAGGGCCACCAAAAGCGAGAGCAACAGATATGAATAGCCGTGATATTTCATTTCGGATGGCAAATATAAGTCATTTTGTAAAAAAAACAGCAACCGAAGCCCCTTCCTCAACTTTTTTTATTACTTTTGCAGCCGTTTTTAACAACCTTCAACCTTACGAGGCCGCTTACGCCCGCGTTTCGCGTTAAGCTTACAGCACCTGCCTCGCTCCCTGGCGTGTCGAAGCGCCCCTCCGTGCCGAGCGTTCGTCATCGTCTATAAAAAATTATCGTCCCATATGAGACACCTTGACCGCACACAACTGACAGCCCTGCTCGACCGCCCCATATTCCACCTGATTGGTCAGGTGGCCGATGAGATGGGCGTGGAGTGTTACGTCGTAGGCGGCTATGTACGCGACCTTTTCCTCGAGCGTCCGTCCAAGGACATCGATGTCGTCTGCGTGGGCAGCGGCATCGAGCTCGCCCGCGCCGTAGCACGGCGCATCGGTCGCAAGGCCCACCTCTCCGTGTTCCGCAACTTCGGCACGGCGCAGGTCAAGGTGCACAGATTCAACGATAAGCGTGCTACGTCAAACGACTTGACCGAAGGCCATTCAGCAGCGAACGAAGGTCCTGTCGACAGCCTCGAACTCGAGTTCGTAGGCGCTCGCCGCGAGAGCTATAGCCACGATTCGCGCAAGCCTATCGTCGAGGATGGTACACTCCAGGACGACCAGCGCCGTCGCGACTTCACCATCAACGCCCTCGCCATTTGTCTCAACGCCGACCGCTTCGGCGAGCTCGTAGACCCCTTCGAAGGCGTCTGGGATATGGAGGACAGGCTCATCGCTACACCTCTGGACCCCGATGTAACCTTCTCTGACGACCCCCTGCGCATGATGCGCGCCATCCGCTTTGCCACGCAGCTCAACTTCGAGATCGAGGCCGAAACCCTCGACGCACTCAGCCGCAACCGCGACCGCATCAGCATCGTCTCTGCCGAGCGCATCTCTGACGAACTGCAGAAGATGATGGCCTCTGATGCGCCAGCACGCGGCTTCGAGCTCCTCTTCCAATGCGGGCTCCTCGATCTCATCCTGCCCGAACTCGCAGCCCTCCAAGGCGTCGAAACCCGCAACGGACGCGCCCACAAGGACAACTTCTGGCATACCCTCGAGGTACTGACGAATGTGGTAAAGCAGCAGAAGGCCCACCCCGAGGACTCTTCAGACTCTTCCCCTGCGGAAGAAAGAAAAGGAAGTTCCGTCCAGACTGTATCGGGGGGAGACTCAAAGCCTTCGGGAGGAGAGCCTGGAACCTCCCTTGCTGAGGGATTTTTATGGCTCCGCTGGGCTGCCCTCCTCCATGACATCGGCAAGCCGCGCTCCAAACGCTTCGACCCCGTGCAAGGATGGACATTCCACAACCACAACGCCATCGGCGAGAAGATGGTTCCCCAAATTTTCCGCCGCTTGAAGTTGCCACTTGACGAGCGCATGAAATACGTTCAGAAGCTCGTAGGACTGCACATGCGGCCCATCGCCATCGCCGACGACGAGGTTACGGATTCCGCCGTGCGCCGTCTCCTATTTGAGGCGGGCGACGACATCGACGACCTGATGCTCCTCTGCGAGGCCGACATCACCTCCAAGAACCAGCAGCGCAAGCAGCGCTTCCTTGACAATTTCCAACTCGTGCGACAGAAACTCGTAGACCTCGAGGAGCGTGACCGCATCCGCAACTTCCAGCCCCCCGTAAGCGGCGACGAAATCATGGCCCGCTACGGCCTCGCTCCGTCAAGGCCCGTAGGAACGCTCAAGGAAGCCGTCAAGGACGCCATCCTCGACGGTATCATCCCCAACGACCACGACGCCGCACTCGCATTCGTCGACCAACAAGCCGCCAAGCTCGGACTCACCCCCCAATGATTTTTTAGCAGAACAACAAATTGAGAGGAGGCATCCACACGGGTGCCTCCTCTGGCTGTTTATAGCTCATTACTGGTTCTGAGTCTCGTCACGACCGCTCGCGAGGCCCTTCGCCTCCATATGTGAGACCCTTCACGACCGTTCGCATCGCCCTTCACGACTGTTCGCATCGCCCTTCGCGACCGTTCGTAAAAGGCCTCACGTACGAATGTGCAAGACCTCGTGACTATTTGCTCTAATCATCTCGCATCTTCAGGAAGATTCGGAAGTATGCTAATCCTCATTGAGCCAAAGCTACGGCGGGCCTGAGAGGGATACACAAAAGTGTCTAATCGACAAAAGGTCGAGCGGCCAGCCATTATCAGAAGCCTACGGCATCAACTGCAAAACCTCAGAAAAGCATAGACGAACGCGCAAGCAAAAGGACTGGAAAGAAACGGGAACTATTGTTTCGTAATCGTGATGCGCTTGATGCTGACGGCTTTCCGAGGGCGTTCGCGGGCGTCGACAGGCGTGCGGCCGATGCGGAGGGCAATAGGCATGCCTTCGACTACCTCGCCGAAGACGGTGTATTCGCCGTCGAGATGGGGAGCGCCGCCGATGCGGGCGTAGGTCTGACGCTGCACCTCGGTGAAGGGCGCTGGCGGGTTGGCGGCGACGGCTTGTTCAGCCTCCACCTGCAGGTCGTTAAGGAGCTGCTGCTGGGCTGCACGATCAGTGGCCAGCAAGCGCGCGAGTTCGTCGGCATGACTGCGCTGCAGTTGATCGAAGCGAGCCGCCACCTTAGCCTCGTACAAAAGGGCCTGCAGCTCGGAGAGTTCGGCTGAGGTCTGCTTTTTGCCTGTGACGATATACCACTGCAAGGAGCTGGAGAGACGCCCTGGATTGATACTGTCGGGCTCACGAGCAGCAGCGAGGGCTCCCTGCTTGTGGAAATGGCGGGGATAGATAATCTCGGGAGGAAGCAGGGAACCCGAAGACTCGGGCCCCGCAGAGGACCCCTCCAAATCTCCCCGTGAGGAGAGACTATCCTGTCCGCTTGCCATCACCCTCGACGAGTTCGACACCGCGCCAGTCTCTCCCCGAAGGGGTTGGGCCTTCAACGCTGTATCGCCTGCTTGAATGACCATCTCGGGCACGATGCGGTTGAAGAGGAGGCCGTCGTAAAGGCCCGCCTCGACATTATGGATAAAGTTGTCGCGATGGATCGGGGTATCATCATAAAGACGGACGACAATATCGCCTTCGGAAGTCTCGATGAGGACTTCGGTCTTGCCGATAGCATCGCGCTTGGAGTCGCCGGCACAGCCAAGCAGGAGCGCCGACAGAACAAAAAAGGCAAAAAAGGGGAGATTGGACTTCAAAATCGCATTCATAAAGGGTGTGGCGTTTAGTGATTCAGCTGTTTAGCATTAGCGCTTTCGTTAGCGTTAAAGCCTTGTTTTGCCGCAAAGTTACAAAAATAGCCGGTTATTAGTGATTTTTCACGCTCTATTTTTGCTTTTTTTCTCATTTTATCAGTATCTTTGCGCAGAAATAAGCGAAAACAAGGAGCAAAAGAGAATCTACTACTGCCACTCATCATGAATCGTCTGCTGAAATGGATAGGAGCTGCGGTGGTCACGCCCATCGCCGTCGCTGCGGTGGCAGCGGTGGCGCTGTACCTGCCTCCCGTACAGGACTTCGCCGTAAAACATCTGGCGCGCTACGCGTCGGAGCAGACGGGCATGGACATCAGCATTGGTCGACTGCGGCTGAGCCCATGGGCCGACCTGCGGCTGGACGATTTCACGGCTGTGGACGCTGATGGCGACACCGTGGTCGCGGCACGTGAGGCTACAGTAGACCTGCGACTTAAGGACGTCTTCAAGAAAAAGATAGGCATTGAAGGCGTGACGCTCGACGGAGCACGCGTGAACACGAAGGACATGGTGGCCGAGGCCGACATACGCGGCAGCCTCGACCACTTTGAATTGCACGACGACGTGGACCTGGGGCGCAAACATGTCGACCTGAAGAAGATTGCAGGCAGAGGCCTTGAATTAGATATTTCCCTGCGCGATACGACTGTCGAGGACACCACCAAATCAGAGCCTCTCACGTGGACAGCCGCTGTCAAGCGCGCCCAGATAGAGGACTCCCACCTGCGCTTCGCCACGGCTGGCGACTCGCTCGTGGCCGACGCCGACATCGAACATCTGTCAATCGACGAGGCTGAGGTTGACCTTGGACGACAGCTATATAAGGCCAAGAAGGCTCAACTGAAAGGGACTCTGAAGGAGTTGAAAGGCGCGGGCGTGCTGGAGAACGTTAACGGGAACGGGAGTTCACAGCAAAACAACGCTTCAAACCTGAAGAACGATAACGGGAACCATTACGGGGAAAAGGGGCTTCCGCTTGAACTTAAGCTGGAAGACGTGGCCTACGACGGCGAGCGGCAACACGTCAGTTTGCCGAGCATCGACCTGAAGACACCGACGTCGCAATTCAAGGGCGGCACAGAACTGGACCTGAAGGCTTTCGGCCCCGACGGCGACGGTGCGATGGACCTGAACTTCGAGACGGACCTCTCGAAAGCCGACATCCGTCGCATTGCAGGGAAAAACCTGCCTAAAGGCTTCGACCAATCGTACCCCGAGCAGTTGCTGCATGTAAAGGGCACGGGCCGTGGCAACCTGCAACGCATGACGCTCAACCACTTCGAGGCGACGCTGCCGGGCGCGTTCACGATGGACGGACGCGGCGAGCTGGCGGGCTTGAACGACTCCACGGGGCTCAAGGCCGACATCGACTACAACCTGGAAACGAAAGACGTGAACTGGCTGCGCGGAATGGCCGACGGCACCCTCGACGACATTCGACTGCCGCAGATGAGTCTGGCCGGTAACGTCAAGGCCGACGGCACTCACTACTCGACGCTCTCGACACTACGCGAGGGGGGAGGCATGGCCGTTGTGAAAGCCGACATCGACACGCGCGACAACCTCATCTTCGATGCCGACGTGCGCGCCAAGGCGCTGCGACTGAAGGACTTCATGCCGTCACTGCCCGTGAGTCCGCTGACGGGAACGCTGGCGCTGAAAGGGACGGGCACCGACATCAACAGCCGCGCTACGCATATCAACGCCAAAGCCAAGATAGCCACCCTGCGCTACGACAAGATTAACCTGGACGGCACGACGCTCGATGCTGAACTTAGGAACGGACGCGCACGCGCACGTGTCACCGCCGATAATCCGCTTCTGACCATGCAGGCCGACCTCGATGGGATTCTCAACGTTAGAGGGAACGATAATGTCAACGGGCGCTCAGCGCACAGCGATGCTTCAACCTCGGAGCGCTCAACCTCTGGTCGCCTCGACGCTCCGAAGAACGGCAAGGGAAGCCTAAACGGGAAACGACCGAGCGCCCCCCTGTCCGACCTCTCGTTCTCGGTAGACCTAAGCCGCGCGGACCTGCAGGGACTCGGACTGGTTGACGACCCGCTGAAGGTGGCCGCTTGCATGCACCTCGAAGGGACAACCGACCTGAAGAGCCGCCATCGCGTCAGCGGCACGATTACTGACATCATACTGCAGCCCGGCGACACGCTCTTCCGCCCCGAGGACGTGACGCTCGAAGCTCTGTTGCGGCCCGACACGACCTACGCCCACGTCAGCAGCGGTGACCTCGTCATGACCGCCCGTGGTCGCACCAGCTACGACCGTCTGCTCAAACAGCTGCAACAGCTGGCCGACGAGGCGACGACACAGATGAAGGAGCACCGCTTAGTACCCGGCGAACTGAAACGCCGACTGCCTCAGATGGACGTCCACCTGACGGCAGGACAGCACAATCCTGCGTATGACATTCTGAAGTCAATGGGCTATGACTACGAGGCAGCCGACCTCGACCTGAGCATGAGCCCCTCGACCGGCATCAACGGCGGCGGGCACATTCATCAGCTCAACGCAGGCACCATCCTGCTGGACACCATCAATTTCCACGCCGTACAGGACTCCACGGGCATCGCCCTCGATGCACGCGTACACAACGGACGGCGCAACCCACAAATCAGCTTCGACTCGCGACTGGCGGCCCATCTCGGCGACGATGGGCGCGCAAATGCCAACCTACTGTTCTACGATGACCGCGGGCAGAAGGGCATCGACTTAGGCCTTCAGACCGCCGTCAGGAACGACAGCCTCGTCATTCACCTCGACCCGCTCAACCCCGTCATCGCCTACCGACGCTTCCACCTCAATGAGGATAACACCATCCGACTGGGCAAGAAGAACCGCGTGACGGCCAACGTCGACCTACTGGCCGACGATGGAACGGGCCTGAAAATCTACTCGGCCGACAACGACGACGCGCTGCAAGACCTGACCGTCTCGGTGAACCACCTCAATCTGGGCGAGCTGATGACAGTGCTGCCTTACGCACCGCGCATCACTGGCTACCTGCACGGCGACGCACATCTCATCCAGACGGCTGAGCACTTGAGCGTCTCGACCGACATGACCGTCGACGACCTGACCTACGAAGGTGCCGCACTCGGACAAGTAGGCCTCGAGGGCGTCTACCTGCCCAACACCGACGGCAGCCACTACGTTGACGGCAGCCTCCTGCACACGGGTATGCCCGTAGCCACCTTTAATGGCACCTACACGCCCCGTGGCGAGCAGGGCCTGCTCGACATCAACGCCTCACTGGACCGTCTGCCCTTCGCGTTGGCCAACGGCTTCTTCCCCGACGGCGTGGCAACACTAAGCGGCGTGGCCATCGGCGACGTCCACGTGGGCGGCACGACAGCGCGACCGCGCGTAGACGGATCCATCGTGACCAGCGATTTGCTCGTGCGCTCGGCACCCTACAGCCTCAGCCTACGTGTGGCCGACGATACGCTACGCTTCGACAACAGCCATTTGAAATTAGACAATGTCCGCATCTACTCTACTGGCCGCAACCCGCTCACTGCCAATGCCGACGTTGATTTCACCACTACCGACAAGATTCGCGTCAACGCTACTTTGGCGGCAACCAACTACGAACTCATCAACGCCAAGAAAACTTCGCAGGCCGTGGCCTATGGAAAGGTCTACGTAGACCTCAACACGATGGTACGCGGCACGCTCGACGACCTGCGGATGTACGGTCGTCTGAAGGTACTGGGCAGCACCGACCTGACCTACGTACTCACCGACTCACCACTGACAGTCGAGGACCAGCTGGCCGACCTCGTGGAATTCGTGGACTTCACCGATACAGTGACCGTGGTAGAGCAGAAGCATGAGCGCCCGCAGAACCTGAATATCACCATGAGCGTCAGCATCGATGACGCCGCCCAGGTCCACTGCCTACTCAGTGCCGACGGCTCCAGCTATGTCGATCTCGAGGGCGGCGGCGACCTGACGCTGACCTATTCACCCGAGAAGGACCTGCAGATGAATGGCCGCTACACCGTTAATAGCGGTACGCTCAAATACACAATGATGGTCATCCCACTGAAGGAGTTCACCATCAAGAGCGGCAGCTATGCCGAGTTCCGCGGGCCGTTAATGAATCCGACGCTCAACATTAGCGCTACCGAACGCCTGCGCACTACCATCACAGAGAACCAGCAACCGCGATCGGTCAACTTCGACGTCGGTATGAATATCACGCAGACACTCGAAGACCTTGGCCTGGAGTTCACGCTCGACGCCCCCGAGGACCTCAGCATTCGCAACGAGCTGGCCGCCATGTCGGCCGAGCAGCGAGGACGCGTAGCCGTAACAATGCTGGCCACAGGCATGTATATCACTGACGCCAATAGTGCCTCGAGCGGAGGCTTCTCGACGCAGAACGCCCTCAACGCCTTCCTGCAGAGCCAGATCTCGAACATCACCAGCAAGGCGCTGAAGAGCGTCGATCTCTCATTAGGCATGGAGCAAGGCACGAGTGCCACTGGCTCGACGACAACCGACTACAGTTTCCGCTTCGCCAAGCGCTTCTGGGGCAACCGCATCAGCGTCATCGTAGGCGGAAAAGTGAGCACCGGAGCCAACGCACAGAACACTGGGCAGTCACTCATCGACAACGTCAGCATCGAGTACCGCCTCGATCAGAGCGCCAGCCGCTACGTCAAGGTCTACTACGACAAGAACTACGAATCGCTGCTCGAGAGCGAAGTCACCGAGATGGGAGCGGGCCTCGTCCTGCGCCGCAAGACGACTCGCCTCGGCGACCTTTTCTTGTTCAAAAAGAAAAAAGAAGAATAATTAGGAGAGTGAAAAGAGAGTACTTTCGGAACAGCAAGCGCCATGAGAGTTCGCTTACGAATGGCCAAGTCGTGACGAAAGGTAACGAAGTTAAAAATGAATCGTGAAAGATGAGACATAAGACTATCTATAGTAACAGTATTGCGCGTGTGTTACGCTCCTGGCATAACACGCTCTTATTCTTCATCCTTCTTTCCTCATCCTTCATCCTCGTCACCTCCTGCTCCACGACTGAGAAGCTGCCCGAGGGCGACGTCCTCTATACGGGCATCTCGGAGATAGCCTACGGCCGCAAAGCCAAAAACAAGAGTACCCAAACCGGCGCCAAGGACTCCACGGGCGTGATCACCGCCATGGCTAAGGCTTACAATACCGTCGAAAACCTGCTCACGGGTAATGTCCGTGCCGAGGACCTGCGCGCCTTGCTCAGCAAGAACGACAGCCTCAGCCGCGAGCAACGCGACTCGATAGCTCGCTGCGCAGCTGTGCTCGAACAGGCAAATGAAGCCGTTCGCGAAGAGGTCGATGCGGCTCTCGCCTATCCGCCCAACAACAATGTCTTTGGCAGTTCGTCGGCACGCTGGCCACTGCCCATAGGCCTTTGGTTCTACAATGGTTTTGCGGGAGCCGAAAGCCGCTTCGGCAAATGGATGTTCAACAGCTTTGCCTCGACGCCTCACACCATCGCTACCGCCAACCCACAACTGCGTACGCAAGTAGCGCGCAACACGTTGCGCAACTACGGCTTCTTCCGCGGACGTGTCGACTACGAGGTCCAGCCCAACGACCGCAACCCGCGCAAGGCCAAGATCGGCTACTCGGTCTATCCCGGTCCGCTATTCCGATTCGGCACAATCGAATACCAGAATTTCGACGCCGTCACCGACAGCATCATCCGCGCCACAGCCGACAAGAGCCTGCTCCATAGTGGCGACGCCTTCAACGTTCCTAACCTCGATGCCGAGCGGCAGCGCCTCAGCACGCTCTTCCGCAACAACGGCTTCTTCTATTTCCGTCCCGAACTCATCGCCTACCGCGCCGATACGCTGCAGACACCCTTCACGGCCCACCTGCAGATCCGGCCGCGTCCCGACCTGCCGCCGCAGGTGCGCAACCGCTACAAGATGGGCGAGACCACAATTACGGTCATGCCCTACGACGACTACCGCATCACCGACAGTCTGGCGCTGCGCGAGTTCAAGTACCGTTGGAGCGGCGACACGCGCAAACCGCCCCTTCGCTTCGGAGCCATCCGTCACTACCTCTTCTACCAGCAAGGCTCGCCCTATCGCGCCAGCGTCCACGAGATTATCCAGCAAAAGCTCTCCGGCATGGGTGTCTTCTCGAACATACAGATAAGCTACGCTCCGCATGACACCACCGATACGTGCTCTACGCTCGACGTCAACATCTTCGGCATCCTCGACAAGCCCTTCGACAGCGAACTTGAAGCGAAGATCACCAACAAAAGTAACGGATTGCTGGGTCCAGGACTGGCTTGGGGGATGAGTAAGCGCAATGCCTTCCGTGGCGCCGAGCAGCTCTCGTTCAAGGTCCATGGCAGCTACGAATGGCAGACAGGAGCCTCGGCTACAGAGGGCCACAACGGCCTGCTCAACTCCTTCGAACTGGGCGCTACTGCAGGACTCACCTACCCTCGCCTACGCTTCTTCAACCTGCCTTTCATCAGGCAGATGGGCCGCCGTGCCGAAGCGACGACGGCCTACAAGATGGACGTCGACTGGATGAATCGCGCTGGGTTCTTCCAACTGCTCAATTTCAGTGGACGCCTCACCTATACCTATTGGAACCTGCGACACCGCCGTCTGCGCCATGAGTTGACGCCCGCCCGCCTCGACTATACGATGCTGGCCCACCGCTCGCAGCGCTTCGACTCGCTCATGACAGCCAACCCAGCCCTCTACATCAGTATGCGCAACCAGCTGGTACCTTCGATGGCCTATACGCTCACCTACTCGACCCTGCGCCCTGGAACGATAACCAACAATAATGTCCACTCGCGCACGATTATCATCAGCGCCAAGCAAGCTGGACATATCGTCAACGGAATCTACGCCCTCGCCGGACACGACCGCAAGGAACGGAATAAGAAACTGCTCGGCGTACCCTACGCACAATTTCTTAAACTCTCGGCCGAATGGCGAGAGACCTTCCCCGTGACCCTACATTCACGCATCGCGGCCCGCGCCTATCTCGGTGCAGTCTGGAGCTACGGCAACTCGACCATGGCGCCTTACTCAGACCTCTTCAATGTAGGAGGTGCCAACAGCATCCGAGCCTTTGGCGTCCGTACGCTGGGGCCTGGTCGCTATCATCCGGCCACGTCAGGATGGAGCTACGTAGACCAAGTCGGAAACCTCAAGCTGGAGGCTAACGTTGAGTATCGCTTCCCGCTCGTAGGAGCCCTCGAAGGTGCCGTCTTCCTCGATGCCGGAAACGTATGGCTGATGCAGCCCGATGAGCACCGACCGGGCGCCGCCATCAATGCCAGCGAATTCCTCAACGATATCGCCCTCGGAACGGGCCTCGGCTTCCGCTACGATCTTGACTTTCTCGTCCTCCGCTTTGATATTGGCGTAGGCCTGCATGCGCCCTATGCTACAGGGCGAACCGGCTACTACAATATGCCGAGATTCAAAGACTCTCTCGGCTTCCATATCGCCGTAGGATATCCGTTCTAGAATGACGAATAATATAATGAAGAATGAAGAATAAGGATTACCTTTTGAATGTGCAGGTAACTTGTATTCGTCATTTATCATTCGTCATTCGTCATTATATTATTCGTCATTTGTCATTCGTCATTCGTCATTATATTATTCTTCATTCTCCATGCGACTCTCATTAGCAGCTATTGCGGCAGCAGCCGCATCCTCGGCCTCAGCGGCCACGCCTCCGCCTAACATCGTCCTCATTCTGGCCGACGACCTCGGGTACGGCGACGTCAGTGCCTACGGACAGGCCACCATTCAGACGCCGAACATCGACCGCCTGGCTCGCGGTGGCGTCTGCTTCACCGACGGTCACGCGACATCGGCCACATCCACGCCCAGCCGCTACGGACTCTTCACGGGCATGTATCCATGGCGCAACAAGGACGCGCACATCCTCCCCGGCGACGCTCCTCTCATCGTCGACCCACAGCAGTTCACGCTCCCTCGTATGCTCCAGCAGGCAGGCTACACGACGGCCGCCATCGGAAAATGGCACCTCGGCATGGGCATTGGTAAGATCAACTGGAATGATTTGATCACGCCAGGCGCACGAGAGATAGGGTTCGACTACTCGTGCATCATCGCGGCCACGGTAGACCGCGTGCCTACGGTCTACGTCGAGAACGGGCGCGTCGTAGGCCTCGACCCTTCCGACCCCATTGAGGTGGACTACAACCGCAACTTCCCCGGCGAGCCGACGGCCCTCAACAACCCCGAACTCGTCACGCTGCCTTGGTCGCACGGCCACAACAACGCTGTTATCAACGGGATCGGGCGCATCGGCTTCATGAAAGGCGGAAAGGCCGCGCGCTGGAAGGACGACGAGATGGCGCAGTACTTCCTCGACCACTGCACTGCCTTCATCGACGAGAACCGCCAACGGCCGTTCTTCCTCTACTACGGTCTCCATGAACCTCACGTGCCCCGCGTCCCCGATGCGCGTTTCGTCGGCCGTACGCCTCTCGGTCCGCGTGGCGATGTCATCGTTGAGGCCGACTGGTGCGTGGGGCAGCTCATCGACAAGCTGGAGCGCGAAGGTCTGCTCGACAACACACTCATCATCTTCTCGTCAGACAACGGCCCCGTCCTCGACGACGGCTACAAGGACGGAGCCCGCGAGTCGGCTCCCCTCCACGACCCCAAGGGCGGACTGCGCGGAGGCAAATACAGCCTGTTCGAAGCAGGCACACGCGTGCCTTTCTTCGTCTACTGGCGCGGCCATGTCCGACCGCTCGTCAGCGACGCCATGGTCTCACAGCAAGACCTTCTGGCCTCGCTTGCCGCACTCGTCCATCAGCCTGTACCTGCAGGTCTCGACTCCGAGAATCACCTGTCCACCTTCCTCGGCCGCTCGCGCAAAGCACGAAAGGAAATGATTGTCGAGGCCGCCGGTCGTCTGGCCTACCGCAATGGTCGCTATGCCCTCGTCCCTCCTTACCGCGGTGCACGCACGAATCTCACGGGCAACGAGCTCGGCGTCGTCGATCGCTACACGCTCTACGACCTGCAGGCTGACCCCTCGCAGCAGCGCGACATCACGGAGAGCAACCCACGCCTCGTCGAACGTCTGCGTCGTCGCTTCCTGCGTCTCGTAGGCAATCACTATAAGGAAGACCGACAACAGGAAGCCCTCAAATGACCTGCGAACAGGACTAACGGAAACTACGCCCTTATCATTTCGAGCCTAAGCTCATCTCAGGCACAGCGACACGGAGGCACAAAGACACAAGCTTTGTTTCTCGTGTCTCCGTATGCTACAATATCTTGATTCTTATACAGCCCCAAAACAATCCTCCCCCATCCGAACCGGACGAGGGAGGATTCTTCTATGGTTTGAACGTTAATCGCCAGACAATGGTCATCAGTCGCTACTTGACGAGAACCTTGCGGCCACGAGTGATGTAGAGGCCGTTCTTAGCGGGCACGATGACACGGCGGCCACCGAGGTCGTAGATGTTCTCGTTGCCAGCAAAGGTCTTGTCGGCATCGGTCGTGATGGCACGGATAGCGTCGCTCAGCTGCGTACCGCACGTCAGGACGAGGTCGGCCGTCTCACCCGTAGGCTGGCAGAGGCTGGCACGGATGTAACCGCTAAGGCCAGGAATCGTAGTGATGCGTTCGGTCGTAGCGGCGACCTTATTATTGCGGATGTATCCGAGGCCCTCCTCCTCGAGGTCGATGCCTCCGATGGCGCTGACGAGTCCGTTGGCTTCAACCGATGCGAGCGGGTCGACCTCCGTGGGACGCGGGACGAAGAGGTTCTCCGTGGGATGCTCGGCCGTCTCGTCCTCGAAATCACCGAAGGTCAGGATGAAGGCTTCGCCAGCGGCGATGGCCTCCTTCTCGACGAGTTCCAGAGTGGTCGTGCCGTCATCGTTGACCACGACAGCGCTAAGGCCGTAGGTGTGGGCGTCGCCTGCGCTAAGCTTGGATAGGCTGCGGTCCTCAGGAATATCGAAGGGCAGCGACATGATGCTGACGGTGTTCATCTGAACGGGCATCGTGAGCACCTGAGTGTCGAGCACTTCCTTGAGCGTCCAGCAGGAGGCGTTGCCATGCTCCTCGCGCCAACCTACCAGCGGGGCGCCGTTGCGCTCTTGAGCATGAAGCGGCACGTAGCTGCCGTTGACGTTCAGGCTGTCCTGCGAGAAGAACAGCAGCTCGCCTGCACCGTAGTACTTGATGAGATAAGGATAGGGCTCCTCGCACTGTACGGGGCGTCCGTCGCCGTCACCGACAATCTTAGTCGGGCCGACGTAGTGACCCGTTGCCATGTTCTGGATAGCTACGAAGTCCGTACCTTCGATGGGCACGAAACGCCAGAAGGCATTGGCAGCGTCGCCGTAGGTAGCATCGTCGTTCTCAAGGTCGTAGTAGCCGAAGGTGATGGGGTCGCCGATGGCATAGTCCTTCGTGGCGATAGCCTTGCCCGAGCAGTAGCCGTTGACGATCGTCACCACTTCATTACCCTCTTCATCGTAGGAGATACTCTCGCTCCACTTGGCTGCGTTGACGATATTGTACCAATGGTTCATCTCAGGCATGCGCACCTTCGATTCGAGGGTGGCCATGGCGTCCGTGAGTTTGACGACCTCGGCGTCCATCTGCGGCTGGAGGGTGTGGCCGTAGGCTACCTTCTCAGCAGCATCGGCAGCAGCGGCGAGGGTCGTGATGATGTCCTGCGAAGGCACGTAACCGAAGTCAGTGCCGACAGCAGCATGAGCCACCATGTCGCGTGCATCGGCAATCTTGGCGCGGAGCTCGTCGTTGTGGACGTAGGAGCTGTCCAGCTTGGCCAGAGCCTCCTCGAAGGCCTCGATGTCGCGCGGCCAGATATCATACTTGTCCTTGTCCTGATTCTCGGCAATGAGCTGTGCCAGACGGTCGGCCCAGAACTTGACATCAGGTACGTAGGCGTACTGAATCTCGGAGGCGTCGACCTCGCGAATCAGTTGGAACTCGGCCAGCGTGAAGAAGCACATGCCCTGCAGGTCGTGACGGTCCATCGTCCCCGACGTGTTCATCCACGTGTCGTTGACCACCATGCGGATGTAGCGGTGGCCGCCGAAGTCGATGTCCTCCGACGTCCACTGGAGCATCGGCTCCCCGGGCAGACCCTCGTTGATATTCATGAGGAAAGTCCAGTCGTCCGACGAACTGAGCACGTTGCTGCCGATCTCGTCGTCGTTGGTCACGTAGAGGTCGATGTCCTGCGGCATATCGAAATAGTAGCTGTTGCGGCCCACCAGACGCAGCTTGGCAGTGGTGAGGGGCTCGCCCATGTCGACCTGCAGATGGTGCTTGGCGCCGTAGGTGCCGTCGGGGTTCTGCGCGCCGTCGTCCCAGTCGGTCGAGAAGTGGCTGCCGAAGTCGCCGTCGAGGATGCTGTTGAACGAGCCTTCGCGGATCTTGGAATTAGCCTGGAACTGCGAGCCGTCGTGGATCAGCTTCGTGATGGTCTCGGTAGCATCGTTGTAGGCCTTCTCAGCCTCGGGCAGCAAGCTGGCCAGCTGCTGGGCAAGTTTCGTATGGTCGACGTAGAGGTCGTTGACCGCCTTGACAGCCTCTTGGAGGGCATTGACGTCGGGACGCGTGATCTTGTCCTTACGCGCCAGTTCCTCCTTGATGGCAATCAGTTTGTCGACGGCTTCCTTCATGCCCTCGGCATTGACGTACTGCGAGTGGACCTTGTCGTAGTCGTAGGAATAGACTTGGAACTCCGACATCGTGAAGTAGTGGATGCCTGTGTTGCTGTTGGTGCGGTGCATGTAGGTGTCGAGCACCTCGAACTTGAGGTAGCGGTAGGGCGTAGCCGGACGAATCTCGGGCGAGACGTAGGTCATCGTGACGTCCGTGGGGAATCCGCTGGTGGGATGTTCAATCTCAGTCCACGTGCTGGGATCGTCCCACGCGCTGATGTCGTTGGAACCGTAGACGATCACGTCCAGCGGGATATCCAGGTACGCCGAGTTGCGGGGCGTGAAGGTCCAGAAGAAGCGCTCGGCCGCCGTGCCCAGGTCGGCGAACAGGGCGTGGTTGTCGCTGGTCATGGAGTTGGCGGCATTCGTGGACCACTCCGAGTGGAAGAAGTTGCCCGTGTTGCCGTCGATGAGGTTCTCGAGCGAGCCCTCGTTGTGCTCCAGAGCGTTGGACCATAGCTGCGACACCGAGGGGTCGTTGTCGTTGGAGACGGTGGTGATGTACGGCACGTACTCCATCGACGACATCACGGCCTTGTTGGCCTCGAGCATCGCTGCATTGTAGTCGCGCTGGATGCTCGCGTCGTCGCTGAGGGCCTTGACACGCTCGAACTCCTCGTCGCTGACGGGATAGATGTACCATACGCTGTTGGGCTCGTCGGCATTACCCCAAGGCACGATATAGCCTTCGGTACCCGCGCCGCCGTTGTGGCTCTCGGTGTGATACGGGACGTTGTACTTCGTGTTGAAAATCGTGAAGCGTCCGATGGTCCTCGAGGCAATGATCTGCTCGGTTGTCTGCTCCTCGACCATCGGCACGTGCGAGCTCGTGGCGGCAATATAATCTATATAGGTACCCGTGGACATGCTCTGGATGGAGAAGTTACCATTGTCGAGCAGGGTGAAGCGCCAGATGGCCGCCATGTCGTCGGGGTCGTAGGTGCCCCAGCGCAGCCACTTGCCGTCGTCGCTCGGACGCATCGCCTTCTCGACGCCCTGATTGATGTAGTAGGCATCGTTGGAGCTGATGATGCGGTAATAGCCCGTGCCCAGCTTGATCTGCGAGGCCACGAGGGCCGCGTAGGTGGCGCGCAGCTGCAGGATCATCTCGTCGACCTCCTCGTTGGTGGGGGCCTGCGAGGGCATGGCGTCAGCAGCCACGATGGCACGCTCAAACACCTCCATGAACGCGTCGACCTCCTCGGCTCCGTAGAAGCCCGGTGTATCGCCCTTGAACTCGTCCTGGATGCCGTACATCTGCATGCCCAGGTTGTAGAAAGGCTCAAGCGCGATGTTCAGGCGCTCCTGCGGGTCGTCCACCAGGCGAGCAGGATAGAGCTGCATCTCGGCCATATTCCAGAAGTACTGGCCGTAGGTGCCCTCCGTGCGGCGGCTGAACGTGCGGTTGACCACCATGCGGACGTAGCGGTACGCGCCGTCGAAGGTGATCATCGGGCTGGTGTACTCCTGCCCCATCATGTCGCTCGTGCTGCCATACCGCGAGAACATATCGGTCAAGTGGATAGCCTCGGTCCACGACTTAGCCTCGTCGGGCGTGTTGGTGACGAGGATGGTCACGTCGTCGGGCGTGTCGTTGTAGGCACTGTTGCGGATCGTCCACGTGAAGAAGATGGCCGTCTGCGGGTCATCGAGTTCAAACTGTATCCAGTGCTTCTCGGCCGGATAGAGGTTGTTGATGGTCTGCTGGTTACCCTCCTCGTCGGTGATCGTCGAGGTGGGACCGTAGGACGAGTGGAACCACGTGCCCGCATCGCCGTCGATGAGGGCGTCGAGGCCACCGCCGTCGCTGTAGTGGATAGCGTTGACCGTCATCTGGTCGGCATAGCCAATCAAGGGCGATTCCAGGTCGGGCGCATAGATGTCCTCGACCGTCTCGCCATCGCCCACCAACGGCGTCGTGGGCGCTGCAGCCTGCACCTGCCAGCCCGCGAGGAGCAGCAGTGCGGCAAGGATGAGTCTCAGTTTCTTCATAGTGCGTTAGTTGAATGATTAGGTTGAATAGGTTAGTTTTATGTCTTGGTTCGTCTTCATGGCTCAGGCATTAGGCGGTCAACGAGATGAAGTCAATCGCCTGTCGGAACCCCGCCGAGCGCCGTTTTACCATAGCAAAGGTAAGGCAGAATCGACTTGTAGCTACAAAGAGGTTGTTAAAAAATTTAAAACGAAAGCAAATAAACCTTTTTTGAGTGTCAAACGCCCACTCTTTCAAGCCTATCTCAGCGGCTTAACATCAAATAAGCCGTCACTTTTTTCACCTTTTTTGCTTGCAGTTCAGAAGAAATATGTACCTTTGCGGGCAGAAATCCAGAAATCAATCTTTTTAACTAAAACAAAACAGACATGAAACCAACTCTTTTCCTCCTTGCTGCCGGCATGGGCAGCCGCTACGGCGGCCTCAAGCAGCTCGACGCACTCGGCCCCAACGGCGAGACCATCATGGACTACTCTATCTACGACGCCATCCAGGCAGGCTTCGGTAAGATTGTGTGGGTCATCCGTCGCGACTTCGAGGATCAGTTCCGCAACCAGATCCTGAAGAAGTACGAAGGTCAGGTGCCCTGCGAACTCTGCTTCCAGGCCCTCGACGACCTCCCCGAAGGCTTCAGCGTTCCCGAAGGCCGCGTCAAGCCCTGGGGCACTAACCACGCCGTGCTCATGGGCAAGGACGTCATCAAGGAGCCCTTCTGCGTCATCAACTGCGACGACTTCTACAACCGCGACGCCTTCATGACCATCGGCAAGTTCCTCGCC
Source organism: Bacteroidaceae bacterium (assembly GCA_017429525.1). Taxonomy (GTDB): domain Bacteria; phylum Bacteroidota; class Bacteroidia; order Bacteroidales; family Bacteroidaceae; genus Physcousia. Next base: position 56,281 of record JAFROT010000029.1, read on the forward strand.
GAGCTGCCCGAAGGCTCCAAGGGCAAGTACGCCATGGTAGGCTTCCGCGTGGGCAACACGCTCTCTGAGAACGGCAGCGTGGCACGCGGCGTATGCGGCAAGGATGCCGAAGGCAACCTGACCGACGTCGTGGAGCGCACCGAGATCGAGCGCATCGACGGCGAGATCTGCTACAAGGAAGACGGCGAATGGAAGCCCGTCGGCGGCGAGAACGTACCCGTCTCGATGAACATGTGGGGCTTCACGCCCGACTACTTCGCCTACAGCGAGGAGTACTTCAAGGAGTTCCTCTCCGACCCGAAGAACATGGAGAACCTCAAGGCCGAGTTCTTCATCCCCCTCATGGTCGACAAGCTCATCCGCGAAGGCACTGCCACCGTCAAGGTCCTCGACACCACCTCCAAGTGGTTCGGCGTCACCTATGCCGCCGACCGTCCCGGCACCGTAGAGCGCATCAAGCAGCTCGTCGACGAGGGCGTCTACCCCTCACCCCTCTTCTGAACCACCTCCCCCCACATCAACGATAATCCCCCGTCGCACAATCCTGCAGCGGGGGATTTTCAGTCTATCCTGAACCTCCATACGCGAGCCCCTTCACGACCGCATCTTCAGCCCTTAACGACCGCACGTGAAAGCCGTTGCGACCGCTCCTTCAGCCCTTAACGACCGCTCGTGAAAGCCGTTGCGACCGCTCGTGAAGGGCTACACATATAGACGCATCGCCCTGCGCGACTATATGTGTGCGTTATTCGGTCGCGACCGAATAACGAAGTCCTCTATATCAATTCACCGATTCCTCCAGCCAACTTGTCCTGCACGACCAAAGCTTTCTTCCTCATTGACCCGTCAACAAACCTCCGTCCTCCAGCCTCCATTTTCCCGTTCCCTATATTCTGCCACGCGCGCACGCGCACGTAAAAACTTTTGCGAGCACCTACACTTTAGCACTCTTTTATGCTCATTTGTCTGATTAACAGTGGAATAACATTATGAAAAACGGTGTAGTTTGGGTGTAATTTACAGTGCTAAAGTGTAGTTTGTGCCTCAGAATCGCCGAAAATGTCGTCAAAACAAGGCAGATCTCGTCAAAAACCGTTCACGAATCCCTTTCGTAAGATTGCCGCTTCTTAAAGTGGCCGCTGCCCGACCGATACGTGACATCCGGATCATCTTATTTCTCACTTCTCATTTTCCACTTTTCCCTTTCCTCTCATTCCCCGTTTCCCCTCTATCAGTTCATCTTATTTTTCACTTTTCATTTTCCACTTTTCACTTCCCGCTCTTTCCACGTTCCCGTGGATATAATTAAAGGTACGCGCGCGAGGCGGTTGACATAAATCACCCTGTGGAAAAATTTTTGTAAAAAAGTCCTCAAAAGATTTGGCGGTTTGGAAAAGTCGCCGTACCTTTGCACCCGCAAACGAGAAAGGGACACCCCTGCGTGGCAGGGGCTGTAGGTCACGCTCTCCGCTTTGCGCCCCTCCGAGGGCTACGATCTTTGAAAGACTGACCAACGAGACATAGTAGTACAGGAAACAATGAACGAACCGTCATTCCTGGAGCCAATACAATGCATGCGGGGTCGAATACTCGGACGATGGGTCCTTACAAGACAAGACAGTACATTAGTACTAGGATACATTACAATGAAGAGTTTGATCCTGGCTCAGGATGAACGCTAGCTACAGGCTTAACACATGCAAGTCGAGGGGCAGCGGGAGAGTAGCTTGCTACTCTTGCCGGCGACCGGCGCACGGGTGAGTAACACGTATCCAACCTGCCCATGACCCGGGGATAGCCCTCTGAAAGGAGGATTAATACCCGATATGGTTGACCAGGGACATCCCCGGTCAACCAAAGATTCATCGGTCACGGATGGGGATGCGTCTGATTAGCTTGTCGGCGGGGTAACGGCCCACCGAGGCAACGATCAGTAGGGGTTCTGAGAGGAAGGTCCCCCACATAGGAACTGAGACACGGTCCTAACTCCTACGGGAGGCAGCAGTGAGGAATATTGGTCAATGGTCGGGAGACTGAACCAGCCAAGTAGCGTGAAGGATGACTGCCCTATGGGTTGTAAACTTCTTTTATGCGGGAATAAAGTGTGCCACGCGTGCCATTTTGCATGTACCGCATGAATAAGCATCGGCTAATTCCGTGCCA
>JAFROT010000006.1 GCA_017429525.1 Bacteroidaceae bacterium
AAGTTGAAAGTTGGAAGATGAAAGTTGAAAGTTGGAAGTTGAACGATGAAAGTTGAAAGTAGAAAGATGAAAGTTGAAAGATGAAAGTTGAAAGTTGGACAATGGCCCCCTACTCTCTCCTCGCTTATGCAGCCCTCTTCACATACGACACTCCGCACGGCCTTGGCTGCCCATCGCCCTCTTGTTCTCGACGGAGCCATGGGCACCATGATCCAGTCCTACGGCCTCACCGAAGAGGACTTTCGTAGGCAGCAATTTACGGACCTTCCGGGCCAGCAGAAAGGCAATAACGACCTCCTCTGCCTCTCCCGCCCCGACGTCATCGCCGACATCCACTGCCGTTATCTCGCTGCTGGAGCCGACATCATCACCACCAATACCTTCAATGCCCAACGCATCTCCATGGCCGACTACGGCTGCGAACATCTCGTCTCCGAGATCAACCGAGCGGCTGTCGCCATCGCACGCCAAGCCATTGAACAGTCCTGCCCCGAACTGCAGAGCCAGGCACAGCAAGACCATGAAAACCAGCATCCCACAGCACGAGGCAACGCCCGCCCCCGCTTTGTCGTAGGGTCCGTAGGCCCGACCAACAAGGCGCTCTCCATGAGCCCTGATATCAACGACCCCGCCCGCCGTTCCATCACGTTCGATCAGTTGGCCGATACCTACTGCGAACAAATGACGGCCCTCATCGAAGGCGGTGTCGATGCCCTCCTCATCGAAACCATTTTCGACACGCTCAACGCCAAAGCGGCCCTCTATGCCGCCGAACAGGCCATGCAAGCCACCGAGCGACGCGTGCCCCTCATGCTCAGCGCTACCGTCAGCGACCGCGCCGGCCGACTGCTCAGCGGACAGACGCTCGAGGCGTTCGTCCTCTCTGTGGCTCATGCCGACATCCTCAGCATCGGATTCAACTGCTCCTTCGGTGCGACCGACATGCTGCCTCATCTGCGCCAACTACGAGCCTTTGTCAATGCGCACGCGCGCGTTCCTATATATATTAGCGCCTACCCCAACGCGGGCCTCCCCAACCAGCTCGGACTCTACGACGAGACACCTCAACTCATGGCCCAGCACGTCCGTCCCTTCCTCGACGAGGAACTCGTGGACATCATCGGCGGTTGCTGCGGCACGACGGACGACCATATCCGAGCCATCTCCAAACTCGTAGCTACGCTAAAGGTCACCCCCGACACTTCGGCCGGAACGGCTCCAGCACCGGCATTACCCGCAAGCCCATCCGCCGGCGCCGACTCCTTTGCGCTCGCTGGCCTCGAGCCACTCATCCCGCTGGCCGATGCTCAACCCTTCATTAACGTAGGCGAGCGCTGTAACGTAGCTGGCTCACGCAAGTTCCTGCGACTCATCAAGGAAAAGAACTATGACGAGGCCATCGAAATCGCACGCAAGCAAGTCGACGACGGAGCACTCGTCCTGGACATTAACCTCGACGACGGCCTCCTCGACTCGCAGGTCGAGATGACGCATTTCCTCAATCTCCTCGCCGCCGAGCCTGATGTAGCGCGCGTGCCCTTCATGATCGACTCCTCCAATTGGGCCGTCATCCGTGCAGCACTCGGCTGCATTCAGGGCAAGAGCATCGTCAACAGCATCTCCCTCAAGGAGGGCGAGGACCTTTTCTTGCAGCACGCCCGCGAGATTCGTCGCCTTGGCGCTGCCGTCATCGTCATGGCTTTCGACGAGCAGGGACAAGCCACCACCTTCGAGCGCCGCATCAGTGTCTGCCACCGAGCCTACCGACTCCTGACCGAGCATGTAGGCTTTCCGCCCGAGGATATCATCTTCGACCCCAACGTATTGGCCATCGCGACTGGCATGCCCGAGCACGACCGCTACGCCCTCGACTTCATCCGTGCCACCGCATGGATCAAGCAGAACCTGCCAGGCGCTCACGTCAGCGGGGGCATCTCCAACCTCAGTTTCTCCTTCCGTGGCAACAACAGCCTTCGCGAGGCTATGCATGCCGTCTTCCTTTATCACGCCCGCCAGGCTGGCATGGACATGGCGATTCTGAATCCCGCTACGCGCATCACCTACGCCGATATCCCTGCCCAGCAACTCGCCGTCATCGAGGATGCTATCCTCGCCCGCACACCCAATGCCTGCGAACGGCTCACGGCCCTTGCCGAGCAACTCATGGCGACTGCTCAACAGGCTGACGGCCAAAAGAGGACTGACACCGGAGACACAAACGCCGACTGTTCCACCGCCCCTGCCCTCACAATCGAAGAACGCCTCGTCCGCGCTTTGCGCCAAGGCAATACCGAAGGCCTCGAGCCCGACCTGATGGAGGCACTGCAGGCTTATCCCTCGCCCGTCGCCATTATCGAAGGGCCGCTCATGCGAGGCATGAATCTGGTCGGACAACTCTTTGGCGAAGGCAAGATGTTTCTACCGCAGGTGGTCAAGACCGCACGAACGATGAAGCGTGCCGTCGAGATCCTGCGCCCGTTCATCGAAGCCCAACAGAGCGACGGCTCATCCACGAGCGCTGGAGCCGAGTCCAGCAAACGACCACGCATCCTTGTCGCTACGGTCAAAGGGGATGTTCACGACATCGGCAAGAATATCGTAGCCACCGTTATGGCATGCAACGGCTACGAAGTCATCGACCTCGGCGTGATGGTCCCGGCCGAGACCATCGTAGAGCAAGCCCTGCAGCTGCAGCCCGACGTCATCGGTCTCTCAGGGCTCATCACTCCTTCGCTCGAAGAGATGGTTCATACCGTTCATCTCCTCGGCCGCGCCGGCATCCACGTCCCCATCATGATTGGCGGCGCCACCACAAGCCCTCTTCATACGGCACTCAAGATAGCCCCGGCCTACGAAGGCCCCGTCATCCACGTCTGCGACGCCTCGCAGAACGCGCCAATGGCTGCACCTTTCCTCGACCCCGAGACAGCCGCCGAGGCACGCTCAGCCCTGGCTGCCAAGCAAGCCGCCCTGCGCCAGCAGGCGCAGCACGACGAGACACCGGCCTCTACGCTCGAGCAGGCTCGCGAGCGCAAGCCGCACTTCTTCTGATCATCCATGATCATCGCCCAACAAGCCATCAACTAACTATTCATCCTACAATGAAGCCTTCAATATCCGAGCAAGCACTCATCGCGGCCGCGCAGACGGGCGCTGATGCTCTCTTCGACGCCATTGCCGACACCCTCTTCGACAGCATCCACGGCGAACTCAACGCCGAAAGCATGCAGACGCTCAACAGCCAGCAAATCACCCTGCTCGCCTACAAAATCCTACGCGACGAAGTCATGGACGGAGGATTCGTAGAACTGATTCACAACGGCTACGGGCCCTTCATCTTCCTGAATCCTTTTGCCAAGGCCATGCGCCTCTGGGGGCAGGACGTCGAGGCCGAAACCGGCACTGCTATCCTCCACGATTTCTCGCGACTCGTCTACAAAGGCCGAAAACTCTTCGAACGCTACGGCGACGAAATCACACGCCCCTGCTCCGACGACGAGTTCATGGCTCTCTTCGAACAATATCCTGAGTTCGACGACCTCGATGATGAGTTTGTCGAGACCGAGGAGGCCATCACAACGACCATTGCCTACTACGTCGATGCCCACCTCGACGATTTCGTTGAAGTTACCAAGGACGATGACACAGGCCTTCCCGCATGAGCGTTCATCACGGTGCTTAACGCAAAACCTTAAGTATCAATCATTCCCCAGCAAAGCCATGACGATCAAGAAGAACTTATTCACTTGCCTATTCGTCCTCATCTCTACTTCATTCGCCTTCGCAGCCAAGACAATCTACGTCCCCGAAGAATGGCGCAACTTCAACGCCAACGATACGCTCCTCTACGCCCCAACTGATACGCAGAACAAATACACGTGGTCGCTCTCGCGCTCCAAGCAGAGCGACAACGTCATCGTCTTCTGGGACAAATACTACGGCTCCAAAGCGCCCAACCAACTCTCAACCTCCGATGAACTCTACGTCGACATAGACGATTTGCTGACGAAAGCCGAGGCATTCTATCAATTGGAATGTAATACGCTGGGGTTCGTCGACCCCACGACCTCCAACGTCAGCAAATACAAAGTGATGATCCTGCTGAATCATACCACCGATTGGGTTTGCTACGGCGGTGGTTATGACTTCCAAGTGCCCGCCCTATGGCTCAGCCCCTCCACATGCAAGCCTGTAGGCCATTCCGTAGCCCATGAGATCGGTCACGCCTTCCATTACATGTGCTATGCCGAAGATTCCAGCCACGGCGCTAACTCGTCCATTCAGACGGGTTTCCACGGAGCCGTAGGCAATGGCAGCGTCACTTGGGAACAGACGGCGCAATGGCAGGCCAATCAGTCCTATCCCGAACTGATGTTCGACCAGAGTATTGGCGTCTTCCGCAACTCTCACAACTACGCTTTCACCCATGAATGGCATCGCTATCAGAGTTATTGGTTCTTCTACTACCTCTGCCAGCACTACAACGACATCAAGACGGTGGCCGGAATTTGGAATCACCGCGAGACCAGCGTGAAAGACTTCAACGAGGTCCTCATGGACGCTAAAGGGCTGTCAGTCGACGAACTCTATGCGCTCTATTTCGACTACGCCCTTCGTTGCGTCACTTGGGACTTCGACGTCTGCGCTCCCTATCGCGATGCCTACATCGGTGATTTCAACTACCATTACCAGCGCCTGTCCACGAACACTTATCAGGTAGCCTTCGCCAGCGCGCCGCAGAGCACGGGTTTCAACGTCATCGAGCTGGGCGTCCCGTCGGTAGGCAAAGCCGTCACAACGCGCTTCACGGCACTTGCTCCCGGCAGCGCCCTCGCCAGCAGCGACCCGGCGCAGTATCTCAACGCGTCCTCCACCTACGCCTCTGCGGGGCGTTCGACCTACAACAACGTCGGTGCCAACAGCGACCGCGGCTTCCGCATCGGTTACGTTGCCCTGCTCGCCGACGGGACGCGTGTCTACCACAACGACGGCCTGCGCCACGGCACCATCGCCGCCTCGGCAACGGAAGAGATTACCTTCACACCACCTACGGGTACGCGACGCCTGTGGCTGGTCGTAGCGCCTGCACCTGCCTCCTACTACCGGCACCTCTGGGACGAGAGCATCGATGGCGATGACCAATGGCCGTATCGGTTTGAACTCCAAGGGACGAACCTCAAGGAGTTCGCCTTGATTGACGGCCGCGAAATCGCAGATATCACCTTCGACTTCGATGTCACACTGAAGCCCGCATCAGACTACTCCGCCGCTACGCTCTCGCTGCAAGGCGACGTCATGGACGGACTGAGCAAAGCATTCCAGCTCAATCAATCAGAAATCTACAGCCGCATCACAGAGGCCACCACCAATGGCCCTTCGAACGGGCAAATCATGGGCTATGCGGTAAACGCGGACGGCACCGTCAACTATGCCTTGAAGACGGCCAACGGAATCATCGGACATTGGTTCGACAACGCTGGAGGACTAACGAATTGGGCTGACAATTCCTATGTCTACGCTGAGTACTATGACAACGCATCCTGCGCCATCGGACAATTCCCCGACATCAACCATGACGGCGACCAACGAACGATTCGTCAAGCTTGGGTCTACAAGGACAACAACGGACACACGGCAACGGCCTATTTCCGCTTCAACATCACGTTCTCCGACACGGCCACGAACACCGCTACGCTGACAGCCATCGACTACGCCGGCGACCGAGTAGCGGGCGATGTCAACTGCGACGGCAAACTTACGATTGCCGACGTGACCGCGCTCGTCAACATCATCTTGGGCAATGACAATGCCGACTACGACCATCAGACGGCAGACGTCAACGACGACGGACAAGTGACCATCGCAGACGTGACGGCCCTCGTCAATCTAATCCTTGCGCGATAAGTCCAAAATCAACGTATTTACGACTTCAACTTCATTTTTTTGCGAATATCTTCGCTCTATTAAATAAATTCTCTACCTTTGTAGCCGGAAACGAAGACTATAAACTAAAAAACTTAAATAAATCAAACTGATGAAATCCAACAAATTGTTTCTCATGGCATTAGCCGTCGTAGCGACGCTTTGCCTAGCAAGTTGCAACAAACGTGACTATGAAAGCGTTAAGGGCGACCCGATGCAGACGCGCATCTACACGCTCAAGAACGGACTGAAGGTCTACCTCAGCGTCAACAAGGACGAGCCGCGCATTCAGGCTAATATCGCCGTACGAACCGGCTCGCGCAACGATCCCGCCGAGACGACGGGCTTGGCCCACTACCTCGAGCACCTGATGTTCAAAGGAACGAAGCTCTTTGGCACCAGCGACAGCACGGCCGAGGCTCCTCTGCTCGACGAGATTGAGCAGCGCTTCGAGGCTTACCGACAACTCACCGACCCCGCCGCTCGCAAGCAGGCTTACCACGAGATCGACAGCGTCAGCCAGCTCGCCGCCAAGTACAACATCCCCAACGAGTATGACAAGCTGATGGCCCTCATCGGCAGCGACGGCACGAACGCCTATACCTCGTTCGACCAGACGGTCTACGTAGAGAATATACCCTCCAACGAAATCGAGAACTGGGCCCGCATCCAGGCCGACCGCTTCCAGAACATGGTCATCCGCGGGTTCCACACTGAGCTCGAAGCCGTCTACGAGGAGTACAATCTGCATCTCTCCGACGATGGCGACAAGATGATCAACGCCCTCCTCTACAAGCTTTTCCCCACGCACCCCTACGGCACGCAGACAACCATCGGTACGCAGGAGCACTTGAAGAATCCGTCGATCACCAACATCAAGAACTACTTCAACAACTACTATTGCCCGAACAACGTCGCCATCTTCATGGCCGGCGACTTCGACCCCGACCAGACCATCGACATCCTCGAGAAATACTTCGGCGAGTGGCAGCCCAACCCCGACTGCAAACGACCTGAATACGAACCTGTGGCAGCCCTCACTGCGCCCGTCGACACGACCGTCGTAGGCCTCGAGGCCGAATCACTCTACCTTGGATGGGCATTCCCCGGCGCCAAGGATGCAGCCTGCGACACGCTCTCGCTCATCAGCCAAGTGCTCTCCAACGGGCGTGCAGGCCTGATTGACCTCGACATCAACCAGCGCATGACCATGCTCGGTGCTGGAGCAGGCGACTATCAGCTCTGCGACTACAGCCTCTTCTTCATGGCGGGCTCGCCGCGAGAAGGCCAGACGCTCGAGGAGGCCCGCGACCTGCTCGTCGAAGAGCTCCGCAAGCTCAAAACTGGCGATTTTCCCGATGATATTTTGCCCGCCATTATCAACAACATGAAACTCAACCAGATGCAATCGCTCGAGAGCAACCGCGCTCGCACGCAGATGTTTGAGGACGCTTTTATCAATGGCAAGGATTGGGAGAACGAAGTCAAGCGCATCGACCGCATCGCTGCCCTCACCAAGGAGGATATCGTCGCCTTCGCACAGCGCCATCTCACCGACAACTTCGTTACCGTGTTCAAGCGTCAGGGCGAAGACCCCAATATCAAGAAAATTGAGAAACCTGAGATTACCGCCATCCCCGCCAACCGCGACAAGATGAGCGCTTTCGTCAAGGAGATTCAGGACGCAGAGGTCGAGCCGATTCAGCCGCGCTTCGTGGATTTCAAGAACGATCTGACCGAAGCCAATTGGACCTCGAAGATTGGCGATGCCCCTGAGCATAAGCTGCCGCTGATCTACAAGCAGAACGCCGAGAACGGCATCTTCAACCTCGTCTTCCGTCTGCCCTTCGGCACGGCTGCCGACAAGCGTATTGACGCCGCCAGCGACTACCTCGAACTGCTCGGCACCGACTCGCTGACAGCCGAACAAGTACAGCAGAAGTTCTACGGCCTGGCCTGCTCTTTCTATGTCAATGCAGGCAGTTATCAGACGTCTATCGGCCTTACGGGTCTCGACGAGAATATGCCCGAGGCGCTGGCACTCCTAGAGAACGTGCTCAAGAACGTGAAGGTGGACAGCCTGGCATACGCCGCTTATGTAGCGAATATTGCCAAGGCTCAAGCCGATGCAAAACTCGAGCAACAGCAGTGCTTCAGCCGCCTGCGCGCCTTCGGCATCTACGGTCCTCGCAATAGCCAGCGCGATATCATGACCGCAGCCCTCTTGGCTCAGACCAACCCGCAGGAACTCGTCGACATCCTCCACTCACTGACCAGCTATGAGCATACCGTTCTCTACTACGGCCCGCGCTCAATAGCCGACCTCACGAACCTGCTCACTCAGGAGCACAGCCTGCCCGCCGAGCTGAAAGCGCCCCTCGCCTTCGAGGATTACATGGAGCAGACGACACCCGCAACCGAGGTCCTGCTGGCTCCGTACGACGCCAAGAACATCTATATGATGGCTTTCAACAACGACGAGACGCCATGGCGGCCCGAGGTGATGCCCGTAGCAGCCCTCTTCAACGAATACTTTGGCGCCGGCATGAACGGCATAGTCTTCCAGGAACTGCGCGAGAGCCGCGGCCTGGCCTATAGCGCACGTGCCTACTACGACCAGGCTCCCGACCGCAAGGGACATCCCGAGACCAGCTACACCTACATCATCTCGCAGAACGACAAGATGATGGACTGCATACGCACCTTCAACGAGATCCTCGACACGCTGCCGCAGAGCCAGAGCGCCTTCGAGATTGCCAAGCAGAGCCTGACGAAGCAGTTGGCCGCACTGCGCACGACGCGCTTCGGCGTCATCAACGCATGGCTTGCCGCTCATGACCGTGGCATCGACTACGACATCAACGAGAAGATCTACAACGCCCTGCCCGACATCACCCTCGAGGATGTCGTGAAGTTCGCCAACGAGCGTATGGCAGCCAAGCCCCGCCGCTACATGATCCTCGGCAACGAAAAGGAACTGAATATGGCCGAACTGCAGAAGGTAGGCCCCGTGAAGCGCGTCAGCCTCGAAGAGGTGTTTGGATATTAATGACCTATCAGAAATTTTAGAGACGAAAGAACTGTCGCTTATGAAGAAAGTTCTGTTAACCTTTGCATTAGCCGCCACAACTGTTGCGGCTAATGCCTTTACGCCCCTCTGGCTCCGAGCCTCCGCCATCTCTCCTGATGGTCAGACGATTGTCTTCGCCTACAAGGGCGACCTCTTCTCGGTTCCTGCTGCAGGCGGTCAGGCTCGTCAGCTCACCAGCAATGCGGCATGGGACGGAAGGCCTGTCTGGTCTCCTTCGGGCAAGAAGATTGCATTTGCCAGCGAGCGCGAAGGTAGTCTCGACATCTACGAGATGAGCGCAGCGGGCGGAGAGCTCACACGCCTGACTACTCACTCAGGTGCAGAGGCCCCCCTTGCCTATCTGAATGAGGACGAGGTGCTCTTCAACTTCGCAGGCATGCCTACGACCATCGACCGGCAGTTCCCCTCTGGCTCCTATAGCCATTTATTTAAGGTTCGCACGCGCGCGGGGAGCCGCCCTGAACGCGTCAGCGACCTCTCTGCCGGCGATGTCACCCTGGGCCCAGACGGCTCGCTCATCTACGATGCCATCAAGGGCTACGAGGACGCGATGCGCAAGCATCACACCAGTTCCATCGCACGCGACCTCTGGCAGGTCACGTTTTCCTCTGCCAAATCTGGTTCAAAGTCGCAACCAGCAAGACCCGCCTTCCGTCAACTCACGACCACCAAGAGCGAAGATCGCTGCCCCGTCTACGTCCAGCAGTCGAACACCCTCTACTGGATTTCTGAGGAGAACGGCACGATGAACGTGTGGAGCCGCGAACTGCGCGACGGAGCCAAGGCTAAGCAACTGACCGACTTCCGCGAGATGCCCGTTCGCTATCTCAGCGCCGCCACCGACGGTACGCTCTGCTTCTCGTGGGACGGCGAGCTCTACACCATGCGTGCGGGCTCACAGCCTAAGAAGGTGAAGATCGACATCATCGCCGACTCCAATGAGAAGGACGCCCTGCACTTCGTCTTCTCGGGAGGTGCTACGCAGGTTTGCCATTCGCCCAAAGGCAAGGAGATTGCCTTCGTCCTCGGCGGCGACGTCTACGTCACCAGTCTCGACTATAAGACAACTAAGCAGATCACCGACTCTCCCTCACGCGAGCGTCACGTCACCTTCAGCGACGACGGCCGCAGCCTCGTCTTCGACAGCGAGCGGGGCGGCCGTTGGGCCCTCTATCGCGTCAGCATCAAGGATAAGGACGAGAAACAGTTCACTTATGCCACCGAACTGACCGCCGAAGAGCGCCTGACGCCCGAGGATCAGACGTGCTTTGAACCCGAGTACTCGCCCGATGGCAAGAAAATAGCTTTCCTGCGCAACCGTCATGAACTCTGCGTGCTTGATGCCAAGACGAAGGAGATCACCACCGTCATGCCTGCCAAATACCAGTACTCCTACAGCGACGGCGACCAGACATTCTCATGGGCGCCCAATTCCAAGTACCTGCTCTCTGAGTATATTGGCTCCGGTGGCTGGAACCTCAACGACGTCGTGCTCGTTCCGGCCGACGGCCGAGGCAAGCTGGTCAATCTGACCAACTCCGGCTACAGCGAGGGCAACCCGCGCTGGGTGCTCGGCGGCAAGGCTTTCATCTTCCAGAGCGACCGCGCCGGCATGCGCAGTCATGGCTCGTGGGGAGCCGAGCGCGATCTTTACATCACCTTCCTCAACGACGAGGCCTACGAGCGCTTCAACATGAACAAGGAGGAGCGCGAGCGCTTTGACGAAGCCGAGAAGGAGCGTAAGAACAAGGAGAAGAAAGCCAAGGAAGAGGCCGACAAGAAAGCCCAGGAGAAGAAGGAGCAAGCCGACAAGAAGCGCGCCAAGATGACCGACGAGCAAAAGAAGAAGGCCGACGAGAAAGAGGCGAAAGCCAAGAAGGAGCGCGAGGACAAGGAGCATAAGGCCGACAGCATTAAAGCCCTTAACCCCGACATGAATCTCGACGACCTCGAGCTGCGCACCGTGCGCCTGACCTTCAACAGCGGCTCCATCGGCGATGCCGTCGTCAACAAGGAGGGCACAAAACTCTACTACGTAGCCTCTAACTATCCCAACGGCACTGCCCTCTGGGAGCGCGACCTCGACAAGGGTTCCACAACTATCAAGGCACAGGGCGTGGCCTTCACCAGTTTCGACCTGGCCGACGATGGCAAGACGGCTTACTACGCTCAGGGCGGTCGCATCAAGAAGCTCGACATCGGCGGCGGCAAGATCACCGACGTCGACTTCGAATGTTTCCACAACGACTATCCCGCAGGCTGGCGCCAGGAGACCTTTGAACACATCTGGCATCAGACCCACGAGAAGCTCTATGACCCGGGCATGAACGGCGCTGATTGGAATATGCTCCACTCGCGCTACGCCCGTTTCCTGCCTCACATCGGCAACACCCGCGACTTCGCCGAGATGTGCTCCGAACTGCTGGGCGAGCTCAACGTCTCGCACACAGGTTGCCGTTATCGTCCCAGCGGCGGCACGGGCAACACGCTCACGACAGCCAACCTCGGCGCCTTCCTCGACGACAACTACGATGGCGACGGCCTGCGCATCCTCGAGCTCCTGCCCGGAACACCGCTCACCCGTCAGAAAGGCGTTGGCGCCGGCTCCGTCATTACCCATATCGATGGACAGAAGATTAAAGCCGGCGAGGACTATTATCCGTTGCTCGGCGGCAAAGCCGGACGCTACACGCGCTTAACCATCAAGAACGCCAAGGGCGAAGCCAAGGACTACACCGTGCGCCTCGAATCCTCAGTCAGCGAGGCGCTCTATCGCCGTTGGGTCGAGCGCAACGAAAAGCTCGTCGACAGTCTCTCCAAGGGACGGTTGGCCTACGTACATATCGAGAAGATGAATACCGCCAGCTTCCACGAGCTCTACCGCAAGCTGCTCTCCGAGAAGAACCGCACGCGCGATGCCGTCATCGTTGACGTCCGCCATAACGGAGGCGGCTGGCTGCACAACGACGTTTGCGAACTGCTCTCAGGCACAGCCGTAGCCCAGTACACCCCACGCGGGCAGTACATCGGCGACGACCCCTACAACCGTTGGACCAAGCCCTCGTGCATGCTCATCTGCGAGGACGACTACTCCAACGCTCACGGCACACCGTGGCTCTACAAAGAGCTGGGCATTGGCCCCCTCATCGGCGCACCCGTGCCCGGCACGATGACTGCCGTCTGGTGGGAGACCATCGACGACATCGTGTTCGGCATCCCCGAAGTAGGCATGCGCGACCGCAAAGGCAACTACCTCGAGAACCAACAACTCGAGCCCGACCACCTCATCATCAGCCAGCCCGGCGACCTCCTCTATGGGCACGACGAGCAACTCGAAAAGGCCGTTGAGCTCATGATGAAGAAAAAATGAACAAGACTGAAGATAGAAAAGAGAGGAAAGCGCGAAGATTTCGCGCTTTTCTTCTTTTGTTTCATCAATTTTGATTACCTTTGCAGCGCAAAGCAAACGAGCGTATGAAACTCATTCTATTGTCCACTGCCGATTTCTTCGTCGAAGAAGACACCATTATCAGCGCCCTCTTCGAGGAAGGACTCGACCTGCTGCACCTTCGCAAACCAGGCAGCGAGCCCGTCTTCTCCGAGCGCCTGCTCACCCTGCTACCTGAGCAGTGGCACAACCGCATCGTCGTTCACGAGCATTTCTATCTCAAGGAAGAATTCAATCTTAGGGGCATACACCTCAACGAGCATAATCCCGAACCACCGGCCAACTATAGCGGGCAGCTCAGCCGCTCATGCCACAGCCTGCAGGAACTTTCCACCCAGCGAACAGGCATGGACTATGTATTCCTCTCCCCTATATTCGACAGCATCACTTATCCCGACCGCCACTCGGCCTACACCGAGCAGCAACTGCACGACGCCACACGCGCCGGGCTCATCGACCGCAAAGTGATGGCCGCCGGAGGCATCAATAGCGAGACGCTGCCTATGCTTGCCGACTTCGGATTCGGCGGTGCCGTCATCCTCGGCGACCTCTGGACGCGATTCAACATCCACTCCGGACTCGACTACAAAGAAGTCATCGCCCACTTCCGCAAGCTGCGTAAAGCTGCCGGATAAGAGCGAGAGCGCTGCCCGATAACACTTCGGTAAAGTCTTTGCGGCGACAGCCGCATATAATCATAAATCATCAAAACTGCGGCACTGCCGCATACCACAATGAACAACTTCCTCGTCTTCTCTGGCACAGCCACTCGTTATCTGACCGAGAAAATCTGTCTGAGCCTTGGCGTGCCGATGGGTAACATCACTATCACTCACTTCGCCGACGGTGAGTTCTCTGTTTGTTACGACGAAACCGTTCGCGGGCGTGATGTATTCCTCGTGCAAAGCACTTTCCCCAACGCCGACAACCTGATGGAGCTCCTCTTGATGATCGACGCTGCCAAGCGTGCTTCGGCCCGTACCATCAACGCCGTCATCCCCTATTTCGGATGGGCACGCCAAGATCGTAAAGACAAGCCGCGCGTGGCCATCGGAGCTAAGCTCGTGGCCGACATGCTCTCCGTAGCGGGCATCAACCGAGTCATTACCATGGACCTGCACGCTGATCAGGAGCAAGGCTTCTTCGACGTTCCCGTCGATCATCTCTACGCCTCCAGCGTCATGCTCCCTTATATCCAGAGCCTCAACCTCGACAATCTGGTCATCGCCACTCCCGACGTGGGCGGTTCAAAGCGCGCCTCAACCTACGCCAAATACCTCGGCTGCCCCCTCGTGCTCTGCAACAAGATCCGCCGTCGCCCGAACGAGGTCGCTTCGATGCAGATCATCGGTGACGTCACCGACGCCAACGTCGTCCTCGTCGACGATATGGTCGATACGGCAGGCACGATTACCAAAGCCGCCGACCTCATGATTGAGAATGGAGCGCACTCCGTCCGCGCCATCGCCAGCCACTGCGTCATGAGCGGACCAGCCAGCGAGCGCGTACAAGCCAGCAAGCTCGTGGAAATGGTGTTCACCGACAGCATCCCCTACAGCAACCGCTGTGCCAAGGTCAAGCAAATCTCCATTGCCGACCTCATCGCTGAGACCATCCGCCGCGTCGAGGAGAACCAAAGCATCAGCAGCCAGTACCTCATCTAAAGGTTGCTCCGCTGCGATACCCCCATCGCCCGCGAGATAGCGCCCATCGCCCCCTCCCACGGCCGTAGTGCCCGGCGATTCATCGCCGGTTTCAATATCTGATAACCCTTTAACCATTTAAATTAAGCGACAATGAAAAAAACTCTGTTCATCTGTGCAATGGCCTTCGCCATGCTCCAGGCACAGGATGTCAAGGCCAATGTGGTCCTCGACGACAACAACACAACCATCGTCGAACAAGCTGAAAGGCAAATCAAAGAGCAGGAGAACATCATCCGCGACCTCAAGAAGAAGCAGCGCGACCTCGAGAGCGACCTCAAGGACATCAAGAGCCGCATCAAGGCTGCCCAGAATGAAGTGAAGGAAGCCAAGGCCGTCATCAAGACCCAGAAGGCTCACGAGAAGGCCATGAAGAAGGCTGCTGAAGCTGCTTCTGCTTTCAAGAACTAAACATTCACTGCACTTTTTCGACAAGCTACCACGCGAAGGCGTTCAGCATCATCAATTGCTGCGCCTTCGCTTCTTTTTTCTCCATCAGTCATGCTCCAACACGCCTTTATACGCAAGTCATCACACGTATAGACGCGTGGCCCGATACATATAGACGCGTAAGGCGATACATATAGACGTGTAAGGCGATACATATAAACGTGTAGGTTATTCGGCCGCGACCGAATAACCTACACGAATATAGAATAGGAAGCAACTGACGAGCACAACACTCCTGAAGGAGCAGATCATCGCGCCTTCACGAGCTAACGCTTGTTCGGAATCGTCAGCCGACCGTGCTTGAAGCGAGCGGGCTCAATATACATCATGCGAGGATAGACCTCAGTGGCTGAATAATGAGCGTGGTAGACAATCTGCAGACGACCACGCTTGTCGGTGAAGAAGGAGTGATGGCCTGTGCCTATGCGCCCCTTGTGATGCGAGAGGATGGGATTCTCATCGGCCTTCGTCCATGGGCCGTGAATCGATTGGGAAGTGGCATACCCGACGCCATAGTCGGGACTGCGGAAATCATTAGCCGAATACGTGAGGTAGTAGACGCCGCGGCGCTTGACGACAAACGGCCCCTCTGCGACTTTCCCAAGGTGCGTCTCCCACGGCTCGGTAGCTCCGAAGCAGGGACGTAACGTGCCTGGCACGGGCATGAGATCATCGCTAAGATCGCACATCCAGATGAAATTGCCATCAGTGAAGCGTACGAAAAACAGATACGCCCGTCCGTCGTCATCGAAAAAGACAGACGAGTCAATGCATTTCTCATCGCCAATCAATTCTTGCATCAGCAGTCCGCCGCGCTGACGGAAAGGTCCCGTGGGCGAAGTGGCCGTGGCGACATAGAGGTGCTCGTCGGCCGAATAGAACATGAAGAACGTATCGCCACGCTTGTACACTTCGGGGGCCCAGAACCAGCGTTCCTCGGTTGTGTTCTCACGTGAGAGGGCCAGACCAGCCGTCTGCCACGTTTTCAAGTCGGTCGACGTGAAACATTCTATGCCATCGGCCGCATGCGTTCCATAGGCATAATAAGTGCCCCCTTCCGTGAGGATGTAGGGGTCAGCCAGAGGCACATCCGTCTGAGCGACAGCGCATAAGCTCATGAAGAAGGGCATGGCAATCGACAAAAGCATCTTCCTGAGATTCATAGCGAAGCTTTATATTTGCGTGATGAAATGGCGGAAAGAGGAAGCAAACTCGCTCCTACGGACGGAAGTGGGCCAACGGCTTGAGGCGGTCGTCCTCGTCGTCCATCAGGAAGAAATGCGGACGGCGAACGGTGCGACCGTTGATGACCTCGTGGCTATGCAGGCTCAGTAGCAGGCGCCCTTTCCAATCATAGAAGAGCATGCCGTGACCGTAGTTAGGAGGCGTCAGCGGTTTAGGCTCATGAACCCACGGACCGTCGAGCGTACCGCTCTGGCTGTAGGCCACGCCCATGGTATATTCCTTGCCGACCCAACTGGTCCAGATCATGCCGAGGCGACCCGTCTGCGTGCGGAACAGCCAAGGACCATCGGTGACCACGTTAGGACCTGTTCCATCATCGTTGCGACTCCATGGCGAATCGCTGGCCCGGAACATCAGTTGCGACGAGCCGATAGACCCCGAGAGGTCGTCGGCGAGGCGAATCTTCTCAATGGTACCGTCGAGGTTCTGCAGCCATTCGTGGCAATAGACCATATAGGGATGCCCATCGGTATCAACCCAAAGGGTGCCATCGAGCGTAGGCTTGAAAGCAGGCAGGTAGACGGGGTCCTTCATCGGACGATAGGGACCATCGGGCTTGTCGCTCACCAGCACGTGGCAGGCCCTGCGCGGAATGCGCCGTCCTGCAACGGAATCGATGGTAATGGCGTTGTTCGTGAAAGTGGCGAAATAATAGTACTTTCCGCGATAGTGATGCAGTTCGGCAGCCCAGATCTGCGGGTGCGGCCCCATCCACGAGGTTGAATCGATCTCGATGACGTTACGTGGTCCGTTCCAGAAGCGGAGGTCCTTGCTGGTCCACATCAGCCCGCCCGTTCCCGTCATGTAATAGGTATGCGTGGCCGAGTCGGCAAGGATGCAGGGATCGCTGAGGATAATGCTGTCCGTGGGTACATTCTCGCGATACATCGGCAACCGGCGTCGAGAGGCTGTCGGCTGATTGTTTGGAGTAGCTTTTGACGTCGGTGTGACCGCCGGCTTGACGGGAGTGGTTGTCTGCGACGGAGGGATAATCGTCTGAGAGGGAGGGGTGACGGTTTGTGCCTGAGGAACGACCGTCGGCGTCGGGGTGACGGGCGGCAGATCACGCGTCAGGGGTACCTGAGGATCAACAGGCTTCACCTGTTCCAAGGAGGTTGAAGGAGTCAAGGGTTTGGCAGGAATATCCGTGTTTGCCGATAGATTCACTAAGACCTGAGCCGACAGATTCGGCTGAACAGGCGTGCTTACGACCGTCTCTGGCAACGGCTCCGTACTTGTGTAGAAATCAATAATCCGACGGATAGCGCGTTGACAGACAGGACAGAACTCTTCGACCTCATTCACTTTCATCCGACATTCCTGAGC
Organism: Bacteroidaceae bacterium; assembly: GCA_017429525.1. Classification (GTDB taxonomy): domain Bacteria; phylum Bacteroidota; class Bacteroidia; order Bacteroidales; family Bacteroidaceae; genus Physcousia. Next base: position 17,186 of record JAFROT010000006.1, read on the forward strand.
GGGACGATAGACGCCTTTCGACTGATAGCCAGCACCTTCGTAGACGCCGACTTTGGTCGTCAAGTCGCGCCCGTCGGGTTTAGTCGGCACGGCAGTGCCCGGAGCCAACATATCCTCCCACTTGCTGGCGAAGTTGCGCAGCGTCGTCAGATTAGGCTCCCACGGTTCCGTATCGGCTGGGTAGTGGGTCTCGGGGTCGTCGCCGTAGGCATACTCATCGCCCAGACCGCCGAAGGAGTGCCCGAACTCATGGACGATCACTTCGTAGCGCATACGCGGACATTTAGCGGCAGCCATATTGTAGCTGTTGTAGATACCGCCGCCGCCATACTCGCTCGTGTTGGCCAAGATGATGAAATGCTCGAACGGGATGCCCGTCATCACGTCATATAACCGCTTGATATGCAAGGTCGTCAGATAACGATTGCTGTAGAAGGTGTCGAAGCTGGAACTGAGTGCCGTATTCTTCCAGATGCCTAGATGCGGAATCGAGACGCCATTATCCTTGGACACGGGCATGACAGCGATGAAGTTGAAGCGGTCAATCATCGAACGGAAAGGCTCGTGCGCCTGCAGCGCCATAATGCTACTGTCGCAGACGGCAAGGAAATCCTTCATCTGATTCTCGGCAAACCCTTCGGCCACGAAGGCGACATTTATGCATTTCCGCGGGTCGCCGCCCTGACGGACATACTTCCAGCGTGTAGGTTTCTCACCGCTGCGGTCGCGGATGAGGATGTCGCGTGGATCGATGCGATGACGCAGGCTGGATTGCACGCGTCTGTGCGTGTCGACAAGCTGGCAGACGACATCGACAGGGCGCTTGGGCATAGGAATAAGGAAGGTGTTCTCGAAGGACTTCTCCGTATGACGGGCTTCCTCGGTCTCCTGCCACTCCTGAAAAAGGGTTGAGAAGGAATGGCGGTAGAGCGTATCGCCTGTGGTGGCGTCAAGAACCGTCAGTTGTCCGTTGCCCTCGAGCGGCAGACGATTGAGACGATGACGACGTCCGTACCACCCCGCCGTCTTCGACAACTGGTCCAACGCTATATGCTGCGTCCGGTTTGTGCCTGAGAAGATATAGTCGATGCGGAGCGTAGAATCATTGAACACGCGATCGAATTCTACATCGCGCGCCGCGCCGCTCGCACACGCACCCGCCAAAGCAACAAAGAGAAGCGACCGACGGGCTACCGAGGAAAGGAGGTGAGGTATCATAACGAGGAAAGTAATGAGTTATCAAGGCTATGCTGAGCTTACTGACAGAAGCAGCTGCGGCCAGCACGAGAGTTGAGCTTACATGGACTATGCACGAGCGGTTTTCACTTGACGGTGACCTGCCCGCGCACCGACACTTCGTCGAAGAGCGTGCTGCCGATGTAGACGCTGAAGGATGCACGCATGACCACGGGGTAAGTGCCTGGCAGGCAGTTGCGAGGCAGCAGGAATTTCACGCGCGGGTCGCGCTTGCCATAGCCGTCGTAGTTGTCCTCAACCCTCAGGATAGTGTCCTTGGCTGCTCCGTTCTCGTCGAAGCAGATGGATTGGATGGTCCAGGTGTAGGTTGTGCTGGCGATGCCATTTCCTTTGGCCTGATGCGTGCAGATGAGTTCCAAGCTATCACCCGGGATGGCAGGCGAGGGATTAGACGTAATCGCGCCGAATTGCGGACGGATGTACTCGCTCTTCTCATCATCGCATGCAATGAAAGCAAGAATCGAGCAAAGCGAGCATAGCATAAAAGAAATCAGTTTCTTATTCATCTTATATTAAAGTTTTGTTTTAATGCTTGATAGAGTCGTTGAACGGGCAGGCCGACGACGTTGAAGAACGAACCTTCGATGCGTTCGACGCCTACATACCCAATCCATTCCTGCACGCCATAGGCTCCCGCCTTGTCAAGGGGATGGTAGTGACGGATGTAGTAGTCGATCTCGTCGTCGGTGAGCTGACAGAAGGTGACATCCGACCGGCAGGAGAAAGCCACTTGCTTGGACGTCGTCGTCAAGCACACACCCGTGAATACTTGATGCGTTTGACCCGAGAGTTCATGGAGCATCCTCCGTGCGTCGGCTTCGTCAGCCGGCTTCTCCAGCACTTCGCCATCGAGCCAGACAATCGTGTCGGCCGTGATCAGCAGTTCGTCGTCGGCAAGACTATCGACATAGGCATTGGCCTTCTCCTTGCTGATGAACAGAGGGATGTCGCCCCCTTCCAAGTCATCGGGGTAACTCTCGTCGATGCCCGGCAGCACGCGCACTTCGAAATCCATGCCAAGGCCGGCCAACAATTCACGCCTGCGCGGCGAATTACTCGCAAGTATCAGTTTATATGGACTTTGTGCCATTATCTTATTCGTCATTAAGCGATTCGACATTCGTCATTCGTCACTCGTCATTCGTCACTCATCATTCGTCACTCGTCATTCGTCACTCGTCATTATCCCTACCACCCGAACGCCTTCTTGTCGGCCATCCACAAGCCCTGCGCTTTCAGCACTTGTTCGACGACATCACGGCAACAACCATAGCCACCTTTCAGATGGCTGACATACACGGAGATGGCCTTGATCTCAGGCGCTGCATCGGCAGGGCAGACGGGACAACCTACGCGCGTCATGATCTCATAGTCGGGAATATCATCGCCCATATAGATGACCTCGTCGTCGCCGAATCCGTACTTGGCTTTCAGCTGTTCGTAGGTCTCAATCTTCACCGAGCAGGCCAGGAAGACGTCCTCGATGCCCAGCATCTCATAGCGACGACGAATGGCCTCGGGGCGGGCACCCGTGATGATGGCGACGTGCAACCCGCTCATCTGCGCCAAGCGAAGGGCATAGCCGTCCTTGATGTTAACCGTGCGCATCGGTTCGCCATCAGATCCCTGCGAGACCGTCTCTGCGCTCAGCACACCGTCGACGTCAAACAACAGCGCCCGTATCTTCTTCAAATCGTAATTGATCATATCTTTAGAATCATTAAGCTCAACCATTTAAGCGCTAAACTCTGGACGAATATCTCATGATGCTTTCAGAGAGCAGCGCATAAATACGCTGCAGTTCGGGCTTATCGGCAAGCATCGCCTTCTGCATGCCCATGACGTTCTCGTCGCGGCGCACGGCAGGCCCTGTCTGCGCTGCAGCAGGCGGCAACTGATGCAGCTTGGCCACCGTCTCGTCCAGTAGCGGCAGCATGACCGAGAAATCTAAGCCGCTCTCAGCCAACAGCTCATCAGACAACGTGCAGCAATGATTGACGAAATTGCAGGCAAAGACCGCGGCCAGATGCAAGCGTCGACGCATGGCTGAAGTGGAGCGATGAACCAACCGCTCATCACCCGTCAACGCCGAAGCCAGCGACAGCAGCACATCCACATCCGTGTCCGAGGCTGCCTCTACGAAGAAATGAACCTGCGAGAAATCGACGGCGCGCTCTTTCGAGAATGTCTGCATCGGATAAAAGACGCCGCCACGCTCATGACCGGCCTCGGCAAACACCGACAACGGCATCGAACCAGCCGTATGCACCATCAACGCCTTCTCACGGCCATCGTGCAACTGGCTGATGACATCGCTGAGCGCAGCATCCTTCACGGCAATCACGTAGAGGTCGGCCTCGCGGGTCAGCGCATCAAGCGTAGCCCAACGGGCCGCACAGCCGATCGTGCCGGCCAGGGCCTCGGCCGAAGTACGGCTCTTGCTCCAGACCTCCACCACTTCCGCTCCGCTCTGCTGCAGCGCGGGCGCCAGGTTAGTCGCCACGCGACCTGCTCCTACGAGTGCTATCTTCATTCGTCTACTGAGTTTATGGCCCAACTTATATTCCTCAGAACCGGTCTACGTGAACCTTATCCCACAACAGGCGGTCTTCGTTGAAAGGCTTACGCTCCATGCCCTTGTGACCGACGGCCACAATCGAGACTACGCGCAACGGCTCAGGAATGTTGAGCAAGAAGCGGACGATGTTGTCTGCTGGCTCGCCCTCTGCCGTGTAGCGCTCGCGAACCTGAATCCAGCAAGCGCCGAGCCCGAGGTCCTCAGCCTGATAGAGCAGCACCGTCGACGCCACGCTGGCATCCTCGATCCAGACATCGCTCTCGCTCGGGTCGCCAACGACCACAATGGCCATCGCTGCGCCCGAGAGGAAATCGGCACCCTGGGCCTTGCACATCGACAGCTTCTCCAGCATCTCACGGTCATCGACCACGACGAAATGCCAGGCATGCTTGCCCTTACTCGAAGGTGACATCAGCGCGCTCTTGAGCAGTTGAGCAACATCCTCGCTCGACAGGCGCTCGTCGGTAAACTTGCGCATTGAGCGGCGTAAACGCATTAATTCTGCGAAACTTTCCATATTCGTTTTTATCTTGTTCTGCTATTATTGGCTGCAAAGGTAAACAAAAATTCCCTATCTCATCGTCACATCTTTCATTTTAATTCATTTTAGCTGCTTTTTGCCCCGTCAATTGAACATTTTTCACTTTTCACTTTTTACTTTTCGCTTTATTTCCTACCTTTGCAGGCATGGAACCGAACAATCAGGAACTCGAATTAGCGCGCAACTACGCCCTCTATACCCATCGCAATATCTTCCTCACAGGCAAAGCCGGAACGGGCAAGACGACCTTCCTGCGGCGCCTGCAAGAAGAGACTCGCAAGCGCATGATCGTCGTCGCCCCGACGGGAGTTGCTGCGATTAATGCCGGAGGCGTGACCATCCATTCATTCTTCCAGCTCGCTCCAGGGCTCTTTCTGCCTGGGCAGATGATTGCAGGGCGCGACCCCAAGAGCCGTTTTTCCTTTTCCAAGCAGAAGATCAACATCCTTCGCTCACTCTCGCTGCTCGTCATCGACGAGATCTCCATGGTGAGGGCCGACCTTCTCGATGCCATCGACGATGTCCTGCGGCGCTATCAGGATCGTTCCAAGCCCTTCGGAGGGGTGCAACTGCTGCTCATCGGCGACCTTCAGCAACTCGCACCCGTGGCCACCGAAAGCGAATGGCCGCTCCTGAGCAAGTTCTATTCGACTCCTTATTTCTTCTCTTCACGAGCGCTGCAGCAGACAGATTTCATCTGCATTGAGCTGCATCACGTCTATCGACAGCAAGACGACCGGTTCGTCAGCATCCTCAATGCCGTGCGCGACAACCGACTGACACCCGCGGTCATGCAGTCGCTCAATGCACGCTACAGCCCGCGGTTCCGTCCGCCACAGGGCGAGGACTGGATCACGCTCACGACCCACAATCATCAGGCCTCACAACTCAACGCCCGCCGCATGGCCGAGCTGACGACGCCACCTCAGACCTTCACGGCCAAGGTCACGGGCGAATTTCCCGAGGCCTCCTACCCTACCGACTTAGAGCTGATATTGAAGATTGGCGCGCAAGTGATGTTCTGCAAGAACGATCCCTCGCCCGAGAAAGCCTTCTACAACGGCCGCATAGGGCGCGTCGAAGCCATCAATGGCGACCGCGTCACGGTGCTCTGCCGGCGCAATCCCTCACCGGCGACTTCTGCAGCCACCAGCCAGTCGGCTCTCGGCAATAGCCAAGCGCCTGCCTATGACCGCATTGAAGTCCGCCCACTCTCGTGGGACAATACACGCTACGTCACCGACTCGTCAGCAGGGACCATTCACGAGGAGGTCGTCGGGTCATTCACGCAGATTCCCCTGCGGACAGCCTGGGCCATCACCATCCACAAGAGCCAAGGCCTCACGTTCGACCACGCCATCATCAATGCCGGACGTGCTTTCTCCCACGGACAGGTCTACGTGGCGCTCTCACGCTGCCGCACGCTCGAGGGGCTCGTACTCGCCACGCCTATCACAGCCGACATCATCACGACCGACCCCGACGTCATCCAGTTCAATGCCTACGCTGCCGACCACAAGCCTACGCTCGAGACCTTCCTGCGCGACCGTCGCTCGTTCATCGAGGATATCCTATGCGACATCTTCGATTTCAAAGCCATCTCCATGCGTATGCGCTACGTCGCACGCTTGGCCACCGAACACTTCTCGGCCATTTTCCCGAGCTTCGCCCGTGCAGCCATAGCGACCGCCACCGAAGTGGACAACCAGCTGACCTCCGTCGGGCTCAAGTTCCAGCAGCAGATACACCAGCTCATCCCGCTCGCCGACTCTTTCAATGCCAATACAGCCTTGCGCGAACGCATACGCAAAGGCATGAGTTACTACGCCTCCGCTACGGCCCGCACCCTCGGTGATTTCTTTGAGCAAACGCTCCCCGAGATTGACAACAAGCGTGTGCGCGAGCAGTTCATGAATGAATACAACCTCCTCCGCACCGATTTTGACGAGAAGATGGCCATCTTCATCGCCTGCATGAACGACTTCTCACTCACCGCCTACTGGGACGCCAAAGCACGCGCCTCAATGACCGAAGACACCACCCCCAAGAAACGTTCACCCCGCAAACGTAAGGCCTCCCCCACAACCTCGATTGCCCACCCCTCCCCAACAACCGCCTCTGCTCAATCCTCCCCAACCGTCGAGTGCGCCGCTGTATCACAGCGGTGTCCCTCCACGCCCCCGCCCGCGCCAGCCCATTCCGCCCCATCGCCTTCCGCCTCCTCTCGGCGCACGAAGAAAGCCGAGATCAGCTTCGATGCCATCCACAATCCTACCCTCTACCATCACCTTCTCGAATGGCGGGCAGCCGTCGCCAAGGCCCGCCACCTCCCTCAGCCCTATATATTGGGAGTGCGTGCCATCATCGGCATCGCCAATCTGCTCCCGCAGACGCCTGAGGACCTCCTCGCCATCCCCGGCATTGGCAAGAAGACGCTCGCCGACCACGGTGCAGACCTTCTCGAGCTCGTCCGTCAGTACTCTTAAGACTTTTTCTACCTCTATCTTAACGCTGTTCACTTTTGCCACGACTCGGCATTTCAGGCAAGCTTGATGCCTCTCGCTGCTCCAAAAGTTCACCTTGCACCTCTCTTTTTTCACGTTTCACTTCTCACTTCCCACTTTTTTCACTACCTTTGCGCCATGAAACAGGCCATGATCTTCGCCGCAGGTCTCGGAACGCGCCTCAAACCGCTCACCGACACCATGCCCAAAGCCCTCGTTCCCGTTGCTGGGAAGCCCCTGCTCCAGCACGTCATCGAGCGATTGAGTGCCATCGGCATCGAGCGCATTGTCATCAACATCCATCACTTCGGTCAGCAGATCATCGACTTTCTCGACAGCCATCACCACTTCGGGCTCGACATCCGCATCAGCGATGAGCGCCAAGCCCTCCTCGACACAGGCGGCGGCATCAAGAAAGCACGCCCCCTCTTCGACCCCTCTTCGCCCATCCTCATTCACAACGTCGACATCCTCTCCGATGCCGACCTCGACGCAATCTACGCGTCTGCCACCCCTGCCCTCGCCTCTGCCCCCGCCGAGGCTATCCTCCTTGCTTCCCCCCGCAAGACTTCCCGCTACCTCCTTTTCAGCCCCGACCGTCGGCTCATAGGCTGGCAGAACATCACCACCGGCGAACTGCGCGGCCCCATCGCCGATCAAGCCATTCCGCTCGACGCTTCTAATCCTCCTCTCCGCTTGGCCTTCTCCGGCATCCACGTCTTCAGCCCGTCCCTTTTCCCGCTCATGGACGAATGGCCCGATAAGTTCTCCATCATCGACTTCTACCTCAGCGTTTGTGCTTCCCATAAGATCCTTGCCTACCCTGCCCCGGACCTCCGTCTCATGGACGTAGGCAAACTCGACACCCTCGCCGCAGCCGACGCCTTTATCCAATCCGTCGGGTGCGCCGCTGCATCACAGCGGCTATGCCCTCACACCGAGCCGGCACCCTCATCCCATCCCTCCAATCCCGATTAGTCGTTGCGACAACGCTCGGCGATGCAGTCGCCAAGTCTCCTCCAAACCCATAAGCCCCCCATTATGCAGAAAATCATCATCCTCGACTTCGGTTCGCAGACCACACAACTCATTGGACGTCGCGTCCGTGAACTCGACACCTTTTGCGAGATCCTCCCCTACAATAAATTCCCGCAGGACGACCCCGACGTCATCGGCGTCATCCTCAGCGGCTCGCCCTACAGCGTCTATGACCCCGAAGCCTTCCGTGTCGACCTGTCTCAGTTCCGCGGTCGCTACCCCATCCTCGGCATCTGCTACGGCGCTCAGTACATGAGCCACACCCTCGGTGGACGCGTCGAGCCCGCGCCTTCACGCGAGTACGGACGCCAGAACCTCACCGCCATCGACCTGGACAACCCCCTCTTCCGGGGTTTCGATATGGGCTCGCAGGTATGGATGAGCCACGGCGACACCATCACCGCCCTGCCCGAAGGTTTCAAGACCATTGCCTCCACCGAGACCGTTCACTACGCAGCCTATCAAGCCGAGGGCGAACAGCTCTGGGGCGTGCAGTTCCATCCCGAGGTGTTCCACTCCACGCAAGGCTCATTGCTGCTCAAGAACTTCGTCGTCGACATCTGCGGCAGCCATCAGGACTGGAGCGCAGCCTCGTTCGTCGAGACCACGGTCAGCGAGTTGCGCCAGCAGCTGGGCAATGACAGCGTCATCCTCGGTCTCTCGGGCGGGGTAGACAGCAGTGTTGCCGCCGTGCTCATCAGCCGGGCCATCGGCGACCGCCTCACCTGCATCTTCGTCGACCACGGCATGCTCCGCAAGAACGAGTTCACGCAGGTGATGGAGGACTATAAAGTGCTCGGCCTCAACGTTATCGGCATCGATGCTTCAAGTAAGTTCTTCAGCGACCTCGCAGGCGTCTCAGACCCCGAGCAGAAGCGTAAGATCATCGGTCGCGACTTCATTGAAGTCTTCAATGCCGAGGCCCAGAAAATCGTAAACAATCAATCCTCAAATAGTAAATGCCGCTGGCTGGCCCAAGGCACAATCTATCCCGACCGCATCGAATCGCTCAACATCACGGGCAAGGTCATCAAGAGCCATCACAACGTGGGCGGTCTGCCCAAGGAGATGAACCTGCAGCTCTGCGAGCCGCTGAAGTGGCTGTTCAAGGACGAAGTGCGTCGCGTAGGCCGGCAGCTCGGCATGCCCGAGCACCTCATCACGCGCCATCCCTTCCCCGGCCCCGGCCTCGCCGTTCGCATCCTGGGCGACATCACGCCCGAGAAAGTGCGCATCCTGCAGGAGGCCGACGACATCTTCATCCGCGGTCTGCGCGAATACAAGGTCAAGCTCAGTGGTGACGAAGCCCGTCGCGTGCTGGCCGCAGGCGTCCCTGTTCAGCAAGCAAACAACTCGTCAACTCGTCAACTCGTCAACTCGTCAACTGAAGAAATCGAGCTCTCCCTCTACGATCAGATCTGGCAGGCAGGTGTCATCCTTCTCTCCGCCGTGCGCAGCGTAGGCGTCATGGGCGATGAGCGCACCTACGAACATCCCGTGGCCCTCCGCGCCGTCACCAGCACCGATGCCATGACGGCCGACTGGGCTCACCTCCCCTACGACTTCATGGCCCGTGTCTCCAACGACATCATCAACCACGTCCGTGGCGTCAATCGCGTCTGCTACGACATCTCCTCCAAACCGCCAGCCACCATCGAGTGGGAGTAGTCGACAATCGCTCTTTCCACAAACCTAAAACTTTTTCTACACATCCAACATCGCCGCCAGCACGAATGTGTTGACGGCGATGTCGTTTATAAACGTTTGATAGTGGGCGATGCCACAAAGATTCAAATAATTATAATAACCAGTTAAGTTTAACTCTCCAAAAAGTGACAACCTTTTTCAGTTAAGGTCACTCACCTGTGAGACAACATCACGCGACTATATGTCTCGCCCCTAACGAATATAGGTAATGCGCATCACGAATATAGGTGATGGGCATCACGAATATAGATGATGGGCCCAACGAATATAGGTCAGAGATCGCTCAGCCCAGCACGACATCGAGAACCATCATGAGGACAAAGCCAATGGCGAAGCCGATGGTGCTGAGGTTGGAGTGCTTACCTTCTGAGGCTTCTGGGATGAGTTCTTCGACAACAACGTAGAACATGGCGCCCGCAGCAAAGGCAAGCAGATAAGGCAGGGCAGGCGTCATCAGCGAAGCCAACAGGACGACGGCCAAGCCTCCGATTGGCTCGACGGCACCGCTCAGGCTGCCGATGAGGAACGAGCGCCACTTCGAGTTGCCCGCTGCCCGCATGGGCATGGAGATGATGGCTCCCTCGGGGACGTTCTGAATAGCGATACCGATGCTGACGGCCAAGGCGCTGGCCACTGAGAGGCCCGCAGCTCCCTGGTCGGCACCCGCAAACACCACGCCCACGGCCATACCCTCGGGCAGGTTGTGGATGGTGACAGCAAGCGCCAGCATAGCTGTGCGCGAGAGATGCGAACGGGGTCCTTCGGGCGTGTCGGCACCGAGATGCAGGTGAGGGGTCAGTTCGTCGAGCACCAACAAGAAGCCTATACCGAGCAAGAAACCTACTGCGGCAGGCAGTACTGACCAGGCTCCCCTGCCCTCCTCCATCTCCATCGCCGGTATGAGCAGCGACCACACGGAGGCCGCCACCATGACGCCCGAGGCAAAGCCGAGCAGCGACTTCTGCAGACGGAGCGACATCTCGTCCTTCATCAGAAAGACGAATGCCGCTCCGAGCATTGTGCCCAACAAGGGCATGAGTAGTCCGATAATCAGTGCCATCGGGAGGTTATGCCTTGTTGAATTTATCCTTGGGTCGTTTGCAACGAGGACAGCGCCAGTCGTCGGGCAGGTCCTCGAAGGCTACGCCATCGTGCTCGGCGGGGTCGTAGACATAGCCGCAGATGGAGCAGACATACTTGCCGGAGGCTTCCTGCTGGGAGAAATCGACTTCGGCCAGAACGGTAGGGACTGGATTGTCGAGGTCCATCACGCGCTTGGCTTCCAAGTTCTCATAGCCTTGCGGCGTGTGGGTGCCACAATAGACGGTAGGATGATTGCGGATGAACTCGCGGATGCGGTTCTGCGTCTCGCGGGCTGCGGGCAGATCGTCGAAGACGACCGACAGTTTGTCCTCATGAAGGGCTTCGTCCACGTAGGTAATGTCGCCATGAAGCATGTAGAACAAGCCTTCGTTCTCCACGATAATGATGCTGTTTCCGCGCGTGTGTCCCTTAGCCTTGATGAGATAGATGCCATCGGCAATCTTCTGGCTCTCAGGGAAGTTGTAGTAGGCGCCGTCGGTGAAGCTGACGGGCACGAGGTTCGTGAGGCCTTGCAGCTCGGCAGCACCTATCTCCTCGGCGTTCACAAAGACTTTGGCATTAGGGAACGAGCGCAGTTCACCGCTATGGTCGGCATGGCGGTGGGTGAGCAGGATTTTCGTTACCTGCTCGGGCTTGTAGCCAAGGGCTTCGAAGGCCTCCATGTAGGTGCAGATATCCTTGCCCGTGAAAGCCAGCGAGTTCTCATCGGGTGCTTCCTCAGGAGTGCCGGCGGGCAGGCCGGTATCGACGAGGATGACCTCGCTGCCTGTGTCTATCAGGTAGTTCTGCAGGCTGCCACGGTAGCGGATGTTCTTGTCGAACTTCTCCATTCCTTCCTCTCCCCCGAAGGCGAAAGGCTGAGTGTAGAATCCGTCTTTGCGGAATTTAACGGCTTTGATTTCCATAGGCATCACTTGGCGGGTTCCCACTTGCAACGGACGGGCGACACGATGGCCCCCTCCTTCTTCAGTTCGGCAAAAGCCTTGTCTACTTCCTTGCGGTCGGCACCCAGTGCCTTCGTCACGTCGCCAGCGGAGACGGGCTTTCCGGCCTCACGCATAGCCTGTAATACTTGTTCTTTCATAGTGCTAATGAATGATTAAAAGAACGATTCCTTGAAGTGGCCTTTGACGCTTCAAGAATTCGTTTCGAGTGATATACTTATTAGAATTTCACCGTCTCGACCAGCTCCATCATCTTGAAGAAGTCGGCCTTGGCGTCAGCGAGATAGTACATCACGCCGTTCTCGCCATTCTCACCCAGAGCGGGCTTCAACACGGGCATCTTGTCGACGAGAGCCTTGCCCACTTCCGGACGGTTGTCCTCCACGAGGCGGCACTCGATGCGGAGCGTCTGCCCCTTGAAGGCGCAGATCTCAGCCTTGGCGTTAGCGGCAATCTGGCGTGTAGCGTTGGTCTTGCCGAAAGCCATGATGTAGATTCTACCCTCGAAAAAGAGCATTGCGCCGTAAGGACGCACGCGGGGCTGGTCGCCCTCAACAGTAGCGAGGTAGAACGTTCCTGCTTTCTCTAGGAAGTCATAAACGGTCTTTACGTCTGCCATAACAGTAAAATATTAAATGGTAAATGGCTAAATGCTTAGACTTGCGTGAACAGCCAGTTCTGAGCGCCGATGCACTCGATCATGTCCAGAGCGCCCTGGCTCCAGTAGAGGTCTTCCTCCTCGTCCTTGAGGTAGTCCTTCATGATGTCGTAGGTGGTGGGGTCGTCCTTGACAGTCTCCATGCACTTGAGCAACAGCTCCACGCCGGGGCCCTGGATGGCAAGGTCGGCCTTGACGTACTCAATGGGGTTCTTGATGAGCTCGCGGGGCTGCATGCCCTCGAACTTCACTTCGCCGCCGAGGTCCAGAATGCGCTCGGTGAACTTCTCTACCCAGCCCATTTCCTCGCCGAAGTGGTCAACGTACTTCTGGCCGAGCTTCGTGAAGCCCTGCGACTTGAACATCAGGCCCTGCTGCTTGTGCACCATAGCACCTTCTGCGAGATGAGTAACGAAGAACTGCAATGCTTCAATAGATTTCTTTGCTTCCATAATGAGATTGAAAGATTTAATGATTTAATGATTTTAGGATTGTAGGTTTGAAAGGCACGGGAGGGAATAGCCCTCTTCTCCTTTTTTTGCGCCGCAAAGGTACGACGAAATAATAGGCTGCACAAATCCTAAATGATACAAAAATTGTCTGAAACGATACAACGTATTCATATTTTATATATCTTTGCACGCTGAAACAAGAATCATCCAATCGTAGGACAGCCTATTAATCATTAATCGGTGTACAGCCTGAAGGAAGCGTGGGTGCTCATGCATGGCAAGCACCCCTTCGAGAACTGGGATGGCAAGATGTACTGCAGCGAGACAGACGCCACCATCACCTATCGCGCCAACGAGACGCACGGCTACATGGCCGCCTACACGTTCACGCTGGTGCTGAAGGGGTGGCTGACGATTGTATACAATGGGCAAGAACTGACGCTACGGCCCGACGACCTCTACATCTATTCCCCTGGCTTACCTGTGACCATCGTAGCAGCCTCTGACGACTATCATGGAATCTGTCTGTTGGCCGACGAACACATCAGCATCGAGCTCCCGACGGTGCGCGATATGGTGCACATCGCCTACCTGCCCATCGTCCGGCTCCATGAGCCGAAGTTGACCCTTGCGCATGATGATGCCGAACAGTTGGCCGCGAAGATGCGCGAGATTACGGCCTACTTGCATTCCGACCATATCTTCAAGGACAAGGTGTTGCAGATGCTCTACGCCATCTTCCTGCTCGACCTACAGAACGCACAGGACCGCGCCATCGTCCAACGTACCGTTCCTCAGCGAGTGGAAGAGATTTTCATCAGTTTCATCCGCCTCCTGCCCAACCACTTTGCAGCCCACCACGACATCGCCTTCTACGCCTCGGCGCTGAACATCTCGCCCGTCTATCTCTCGCGCGTAGTCCGTCAGGTCACAGGCCGAACCGTCATCGACTATGTCAACCAGCACTTGCTCATGGAAGCGTCCTTCCTGCTACGCACCTCACAGCTCAGCATCGCTCAGATAGCCGACCGCCTCCATTTCGCCGACGCAGCCTCGTTCAGCAAATTCTTCTCGCGGACGAAAGGACTGTCGCCAAGAGAATACAGGAACAAACGCTAAACTCCGTCTGCCTATTGATTCGCACTCATAGGTTAATCCTCAGCATAAACATCAAACATCATACCATACAACTATGAAAGTACTCTTGATTAACGGAAGTCCACGCGAGAATGGCAATACCTCTCGCGCGCTGAAAGAAGTGGCCCGCTCCTTGAACGAAGAAGGCGTGGAAACTCAAATCGTCAATATCGGCAAGAAGCCCGTTCCCGGCTGCATAGCCTGCGGATGGTGTGGGCGTGAAGGGCGTTGCACCTTCCACGATGATCCTTACCACCAAGTGATGCGCGCCGTGAAAGATGGCATCGACGGGCTCGTCATCGGTTCTCCCGTCTACTACGGCGGCCCTAACGGTTCGCTCTGCGCGCTGCTCGACCGTGTGTTCTATTCGTTCGGGAACCAGCTGCAGTTCAAGCCCGGAGCTAGCGTGGTCGTGTGTCGCCGAGGTGGCGCTTCGGCAGCCTTCGACCGACTGAACAAGTATTTCACCATCCTCAATATGCCCGTCGTGAGTTCGCAGTACTGGAATATGGTCTACGGCCAGACACCAGGACAGGTGGAACAGGACGAAGAGGGCATGCAGACCATGCGCACCCTCGGCCGAAACATGGCTTGGATGATCAAGAAACTAGACAACCATCCTACGCCCGAGCCCCACGTGTGGACCAACTTCGTACGTTAGGCTTACTCCCGAACAGGAACAGAACATGTTGTGCATATTCAGCCGCAGTTGTCTTTCCTTCCTTTTCTCTTTTATCCATCAACACCTATTTATAAAATAGTCTCAAAAAAGACCTCTGATGTTCCAAAACGGCTCTCCCCGATTTGGGACATCATTGTTTTTCGAACCAAACAATTACCTTTGCAGCAGTATTCGTAAAAACACATACCATTATGACCAACTATCATTTCTCACTAAAACACGTATTCATGGCGCTGATAGCCCTGTTCGTATGCAATGGAGCTCAAGCTGCCGCCGACCCCAACTTCTACATCTTCCTCTGCTTCGGACAGTCCAATATGGAAGGTGCTGCCCGTCCCGAGGCACAAGACTTGGCCAGCCCGGGTCCGCGCTTCTTGCTGATGCCCGCCGTAGACGATCCCGGCCGTGGACGTAAGATGGGCGAATGGTGTGAGGCCACTCCCCCACTCTGCCGCCCCAATACGGGCCTAACCCCTGCCGACTGGTTCGGTCGCACCCTCGTTGCCTCTCTGCCCGAGAACATTAAGATAGGTGTCATTCACGTAGCCATTGGAGGCATTGATATTAAGGGATTCCTGCCCGACAGTATATCCACCTACATCAAAAGGGCTCCAAGCTGGATGAAAGGCATGCTCGAGGCTTATGACAACAATCCATACGAGCGCCTTGTCACACTTGCCAAGAAAGCTCAGAAGGACGGCGTCATCAAAGGTATCCTCATGCACCAAGGCGAGACCAACACGGGCGACCCGAAGTGGGCTGGTATGGTACAACAGGTGTATGACAACCTGCTGGGCGACCTCAAGTTGAAGCCCGAGGAGGTCAACCTCTATGTGGGTAATATCGTTCAAGCGGGTGGCCAGGGCGTCTGCATCGGTTGCAAGAAGCAGATCGACGAACTGCCACAGACCATTCACACGTGCCAGGTCATCTCCTCCGACGATTGCACCAACGGCCCCGACCGCTTGCATTTCGATGCAGCAGGCTATCGTGAACTGGGTTGCCGCTACGGCGAGGCCGTGGCGCGTTTCCTCGGTTTCGAGCCTAAGCGTCCGCACATTGAGCAGCCTAAGGCCATCGAAGTCCCAGCCGACGCTTTCGTAGCCGAGACGACGGTGCCGGGCAATGCGTTCCCGAAGGTGGACAAGGAGGGCCGAGCCTATTTCTACATTCAGGCACCCCAAGCCCGCAAGGTCATCGTGGACGTCTGCAACAAGAGATACGACATGCAGCCTGACGGGAAGGGAGGCTACATGGCCGTCACCGATCCCCTGCCCATAGGCTTCCACTACTACTTCATGGAGATTGACGGCGTAAGGTTTGTCGACCCTTCAACAGAGACCTTCTTCGGCTGCCACCGCGAGGCCGGCGGCATCGAGATACCTGAAGGTCCCGAGGGCGATTACTATCGTCCGCAACAGGGTGTACCCGCCGGACAGGTGCGCAGTATTTACTACTATAGCAACGAACAGAAGACCTGGCGCCATGCGATGGTCTACACTCCGGCCGAATACGAGAAAGGCAAGAAGAAATATCCCGTCCTCTACCTTCAACACGGCATGGGCGAGGACGAAACGGGATGGAACAAGCAAGGCCGCATGCAGCACATCATGGACAACGCCATCGCGAGCGGCAGGGCCGTACCGATGATCGTGGTGATGGAGAGCGGCGACATCAAAGCGCCTTTCGGTGGAGGCAGCAACCAGCAGGGACGCAGCCAGTACGGCATCACGTTCTATCCCGTGCTACTGGGCGACCTGATACCCTACATCGACAGCCACTTCCGCACCCTCTCCGACCGCGAGCACCGTGCCATGGCCGGTCTGTCGTGGGGCGGCCATCAGACGTTCGACGTCGTGCTCAACAACCTGGATAAATTCTCCTATATGGGCACATTCAGTGGAGCCATCTTCGGCCTCGACCCAGAGAGCGCCTACGACGGCATCCTCAGTCGTGCCGACGAGTTCAACGAGAAGATTCATTATCTCTACATGAACTGGGGCAGCGACGACTTCATTAAGAACGGTCCTCTCGTGGAGCAGTTGCGCAGCCTGGGCATCAAGGTCGACGCCGAGGAATCGGCTGGCACGGCGCACGAATGGCTCACCTGGCGTCGTGGCCTTAATGCCTTCATCCCTCATCTATTCAAAAAGAGCAAGTAAGTAAGCCTGCACGCCCGGGTTGTTCTGTTATATATACAGAGACGCGGAGACACAGAGAAAAACATATACCTCTATGTCTCCGCGTCTCTTTGTCTTAGATTATCTCGATGGATTACAGACGCCCAATTACATCCCTTTCAGGTTCCACTTCGAGTTGTCACTCTGAAAATCGTATTCGGCCAGTGTGGGCGTGGAGTCGGCTGCGGAGTAAAGGACATAGCGGGTGTTCAGTTCCTGCCGCCCGGGGATGCGCTTAGGCATGAGCCGGAACGTGCCGTCGGTCAACTGTTCCACGCGCCAGAGCTGTTCGTCACGGCCCGTGAACGAAGGCGTCGTCGTGAGCTCGAGATCTGCTGTGGCAGTGAGGGCACGGTCGGTGCCGGCTATGACAATCTTGAAATAGGGATTACTGAGATAACCGCCCGTCTCGTCCATCGGAGTCAGCGTCCACAACTGATGCGGACGGAACATGTAATCGCCGCAACGAACGGCTATTTCGCCTTTCGGCCAAGTGTCCACGACATCCGCGAGACTTTGGTTAGGGATAGCCTTCAACGGCTTGCTCAGATCCATGTTCCAGAAGCGCTCTCGCTCCTGCTGAATACGAACGAAGTCTACAGCGAGTTCGAGCGCGTAGCCCCTCCGCTCTGAAGCTATCTGGAACGTGCCACCGCGGAAGCGCTCGCCCGCCACGGGCCAACCATTTCTCCAGAGGAGCGGACGTATAGCGAGGACGGATCGTCCACTGCGGTCGAAGTCGGCCTCGAAATGGCATGACATCACCTCCACGCCCTCGTCTATGATGGTTCGTCCGAAGTGCCCGGGTCCACACATACGGTCGCCGGCTGCAATGACCATACGCCCACCGCCATGCAGCATATCGCGTCCGACATTGTCGACGTAAGGCCCTTCAACCGATCGCGAACGTCCCACGACAATATTGTAGGTCGAGTTGACACCGTCGCAACAGGTGCCGTGAGTGCCGAGCAGGTAGTACCAACCGTCGCGATAGATAAGGTCGGTGGCTTCGCAGTCGATGGCAATATCTTTTTCCACATTTCCGCGCTTTCGCTCGCCCGTCATGGGGTCAAGTTCGATAAGGCGTATAGAACCGAAGTATGTGCCATAACTCGCCCACAGACGACCCGTAGTGGGGTCCAAAAGCAGGCCCGGGTCTATGGCATCTTGGTCTTCGAGGCCATCGCTGGAGCAGACCTCTACGGGCTCTGTGAAATGGAAGTTGGGCGAGTGTGGGTCGAGCGAACGGTTCCACATCGTCAGTATGCGTCCGTTATGACCTCCGCCGAGACCTCCGCCCGTGGCCCCATATATAAATAGGTAGCGGTCGCCAATCTTCAGCACGTCAGGAGCCGCGCCACCGCCTGGGCGCTCTGCCCCGCCATGCCACACCCAGCCGTCGTCGCTGATGAGTCCACCGCCACCTGTCCCGAAGGTATAGTATTTGCCGTCACATTCTGCCAGGGTCGAAGGGTCATGGATATAAGGCTGGCCGATTTGTGCCTCGACCGAGAGGGCTGATAAGCATAGTGCCGCGAAGATGTATCTTGGAGTATTCATGTGTCTTTGGTTTTTTAACGTACTATGGTATAGTTCTTTATGGCAATCCCACGCTCGTCAATGAAGCGAGCGCAGAAATCGCTCAGCCCGGGGCCATTGACGAGAGCAAAGCGCAGGGTGTTGCGCCCCTTGTGGAGCGTCAAGCGCGGCGAGACACCGTCGTCCTCAACCATGCGCCGGTCGCCCGAGAGCAACAGTACTTCTTCATCATTGAGCCACCACATGCTGGCACCATTCGAGCCGGCCGCCAGTCGCACGCCTTCGATGTCCTCAGCACACTCGATTACTGTTGTGCCGCAGAAGAGGTTGCCATAAGTCTGCTTACCCCATTTCTCAGCAAAGTGAAAGAGCCGAAAGTTGTAGTCGCCACTGTCGAGGATGTACCACTTGCGCTTGCCGTTTCTTTGCAACTGCTGTGCCTCGGCAAACTTGTCGCGCAGCCAGCTGTCGGTGAACACGATGTTGCTACGAATGTCCTGCGGCAGGGGTTCCATCAGTTTCCAACGACGTATGAAGCCTCGCTCATCGGGCTTTACAGCAGGAGCCTTGGCGTCAACCGGGGTGAAGTACAGGGGTTTGTTCTTGAACTGCAGCCAGTCGATGTCCACGGCATCGCCTTCGCAGGTCACGACAAGAGTGCTGCAGCCTTTTGGCACAGCGCTCAGCGGCAGCGCCAGCGTGAGCCATTGTCCGCGTTGGTCTCGGCGGAAAGTGCCCTGCTGACTCTCTACGATGATAGGCACCTCGGCCATGATTCTGCCTTTAGCTGAAGCCTCGCGAATACTAAGTTGCGTGTTGGCGTTGGCTCGTAGGTGGGCAACGACATAAGCATCTGCGCCCAGACAGCTGAAGTCAACGTCACCATAGCTCACCCACGCTCCCTTGACAGGCAGGCTGACATACCAGCCGCGGAAGGGCTGCAGGCTGTCGACGAAAGCTATCGAGGCGCCTTCGCTCAGGGCACTGTAGCGATCGACTTCGATGCGCGAAGCGGCTGCCGTGATGCCCACGCCGCGATGCGTAGGTTTGACCTCCTGAATGGTGCCGTCGGGATTGAAGCTGATGCGTTCGATGCGAGCTGAGCGGCGCTTGTCCATCTGCGGGGAATAATCGTTGTGGTGGTAGAAGATGTACCATTGGCCCTTGAACTCCACTATGCTGTGGTGGTTGGTCCAGCAGCGGTTGGCGTGCTCGGCCATGATGATGCCTTTGAAGTCCCAAGGACCGAGGGGCGAGCGGGCCATGGCATAGGCCAGCGTCTCAGTGCCATTCTCCTGCCGCACCCATGGGAAGGTGAGGTAGTACCAGCCATCACGTTTGAACGCAAAGGGCCCTTCCTTGAAACCTTCGGGCAAGCCTTCCATCTGCCTACCGCCCACCTGCATGCTGCCGCCTTGAGGCGTGGTGACGGTCTGCAGTTCGTCGGCAAGTTCTGTCATATTGTCCTTCAGGCGCGCACCGCGGATGCCCATGCCGCTCCAGTAGAGGTAGGCCGTGCCATCGTCATCTAGAAGCACGCAAGGGTCGATGCCCGAAACGCCACGAATAGGTTCGGTCTCCAGACGGAATGGCCCCGTCGGCGCATCGCTGACAGCTACGCCGATGGCGAAGCCACGACCGCTGCGGGGTGCGTTGGGGAAATAGAAATAGTAGCGACCGTTCTTCTCCACGCAGTCGGGCGCCCACATCGAGTAGGCATCTGCCTTACCCCACGGCACCTGCTCCTGCGAGACGATGACGCCGTGGTCGGTCCAGTCCGTCAGGTTGTCCGACGAAAACACATGGTAGTCGGCCATGCAGAACCAGTCCTGGCGCTGCCCTTCGGGAGCGGGAATGTCGTGCGACGGATAGACATAGACCCTGTTGTTGAACACTCGTGCCGTAGGGTCGGCCGCAAACTGATCGCGGATGATAGGGTTCTGTGCCTGACCAGTTATTGCCAAGCACAGCATCAATGATAAAGAACAGAACTTCATTTTCATGGCGACAAAGGTACGACAAGAAAACGCAGTTCTGTTCCTACAATGTTTCAAAAAGTTTTAGAGATGTTTCTGATGCCCTATCATGAATCCATTGAGAGCGGAACGCGGAAGAAGAAGGGAGCTACTAACGCCTCTTGAAAGCTCAAGCTGTCTCACTTCTTCCAAGCACCAACGACCTCTCCGATATACATCGAATGGATGCCTGCGGGGAAGTTACTGTACATGCGCCGCGGCACTTCGTCCTTGAAACGGCTGGGGTCGAACGGGGCGGCGTACATGGTCCTACATTCAATGACCATTGTGGCCTCGGTATAATAGGGCGTCCCGTTCTCGGTGAAAGCGGTATGCAAGCCCAATGCTTTCGCCTTGTCGCCGTCGCGTCCGCTGTGGCGACCCATGTAGGTCAGCACCCTGCTGTCCTTGACATCGAATGCCATCACGCTGAAGTAGGCTGCGCTGTCCATGAACTTCTTCGTATGACGTTTCTCGGCGACATAGACTGTCAGCGCCGGACGTCCCCATAGGGTGCCGATGCCACCCCACCCAATGGTCATCGCGTTGTGCTGTTCCTTGTTGCCGGCAGCCAGCAGTTCTGCGTCGTTGAACCATTGGAAACCATTCTCGGCAAAGTCTGTCTTAACATCAAATTTCTTGAATCCATTCTCTTCCTGAGCCGAGAGGTTGACAGACGCAGCCGCCGTCAGGATAAGCGCTACAAGAGCGCTACAAAATCTTTTCGTATTCATACTTTCGCTGGTTGATTATTCGTTTGATTGCCGTATTTTATTGCTATTTTGTTTGCAAAAGTACAAATAATCCGAGAATAATCACTATTTTTGCAAAGAAAAGTTTGCAAACGGAAATTGAACAATCGTTATATGATACACATCAGCACGGCCCTTCGGGAGCAGGCCGACGACATCGCACAGCTCATCATGACGGCTATGACCGACGAGTGCTGCCTGCATTTCTGCGGCGAAGGGCATGGGTTGGCCGACTTTCGGCGAATGATGAGCGAGTTAGTCGCCCGCGAGGACTCACAGTATAGCTATAGGAACACGCTCGTTGCTATGGCAGGCGAGCGGTTGGTGGGCATTGCCGTCAGCTACGACGGGGGTAGGTTGCATGAGTTGCGCCAAGCGTTCGTCACAGCCGCACGCGAACATCTGGGTAAGGATCATTCAGGCATGGCCGACGAGACGCAGGCCGGAGAACTGTATCTCGATTCCCTTGCGGTTATCCCGGAATATCGGCGGCAGGGCATTGCGCAGCGCCTCATCAGCGCCACCAAGGAGAAAGCTACGGCCATGGGATTGCCCTGTTTAGGACTATTGGTGGATAAAGGCAATCCACCAGGCGAGGCGCTCTATGCGGCCACGGGCTTCCGCTATGCCGGCGACTGCCGCTGGGGAGGGCATGAGATGAGGCATCTGGTCCTGTAGCCGCCATCGTTGTCCCCCTCCCTCGAAGTAACCGACCAAAATTAAACAACAATATCCTTTGTTTTTCTGACACTGAAACTAAATGCAGAGGACTTTTTCTGACACTGAAAGTAAATACGGAGGACTCGGCGCTTGCGACGCTTGACCCTTCAAGAAATGCGTAGTAAATTTCAGCCAAGAGATATTCATATATAATTTACTGATTGAAGTTTCGGAAGCTCAAACCCCGTAGGGGTGTCGGAATTTAGGCAGGGGTGAACAATGGACAATTGGAAATGGACAATGGACAATGGAAAAGCCCCAGAGGGGCGAAGGAATTTAGGCAGGGGTGAAGTCCGTAGGACGGAACCCCTGCTTTTATCGGC
>JAFROT010000030.1 GCA_017429525.1 Bacteroidaceae bacterium
AACCGTGACATAGTTCTGTGTCTGGAAATACTTGATGACAGCAAGAGCAGAGAACGTTTTACCTAAACCTACCGCATCTGCAAGGATTGCTCCGTTATATTTTCGGAGCATCTTGATTAGGGAGATAACACCCTGCTGCTGCCTTCCAGCCTTTCCTTATGCTGCACCTTATTTTCTATCTCACCCTCTAACTTGTCCTTCTGTTCTTCCAGGTGTTCCTTTTGCTTTCTCATGTCCTGCACCTCGCCTACCATCTTTTCCCTCTGACCTTCCAGACGTTCATTTTCCATCTGGTTCCTGGCAATGGCATCCTTTGCCTGACGTTCTGCCTCCAACACAGCCTTGTTCTTGTGGACTCGCTCACGTCGTTCCTCACCTGGCAGCATGGTAATGTCATCACCACGCTCCAGACCGTACTTATGCCCAACCTCGTTGTAGTAGTCGGTATGCATCTGGTAGTAGGTTTTACCAACAGCATATTTGTCCTCGCCCCATACACGGGCATACGATACACATTCCTTTTCCCTCCGTTCGACTTCTGTTTTTACGAAGTTCGAGCGGATTTCTTCAGGCAGTTTCTTCCATTCTTTTTGGGAGATTACCTTCGACTTGTCATCCTTATGTACATACTTGACAGATGCACGACCTCTGGCTTTTGTCTTGGCAACAGGGATGGTCTGAATCTGGATGTGAGGTGTAGTTTCGTCAAGATGAACGTCGAAGCCGATGATGTTCTCAGCTCCCCAACGGTCACATGCCCAGTGGTAGGTGTCCATTGCCCAGTCTTTAATACCTTGTTTCAGCACGACATGAGCATTGCTCTTTTGCAGGGTAAAGTCCACATTCTGGTCACCAAAGGCGAGTCGTGTCAGTACCCGATGGTCACCACTAACGATAATGCCAACGGTGCAGTTCGGACTGTTGTCGGAGATTCCTAAAGGATTGTTCTTGTCCATGTAGGGTTTGAAACCGAGTTCGTCAAGACGCTTCTGCAAGCGTTCGTGAAGTGGCACGGGATCTGAACAAAGGGGAACGATTTCACCTTTGCTGTTAATCTCGAAGTTGAGATGCTTGCGTGAGAAATCGTAATGGTTGTTGGTGTCCTGGTTCTTCAGACGATAGGTGTTCTCATCCCATCCGCGACGTTCAGGCTCATAGCCTTCGGCAGCAGAAAAGGACTTGGCTGGTGCGCCAACATGGATGGCGGCACGGGGAACGTTGTATCTGGATTTACTCATTTAATTCTATTGTTATAAAGTTAATGTATAAATGTTTATCGGGTCTCGGGTGGAACCTAAATGGAGGGTTGAGGGAGAGAGTCACTCCCTCACAGATGCATTTTTGCTTTTGGTTCTTGCCATGTGCGGTGACACTGATGTATAGCGGCTGTCTAACCCTCGGAGAGCATAATGGGACTTTTTAAGAGAGCCTGCGAATCTAAAAGTCCATATTATGTTATGGGATTATTCCGTAATCCCCTACAGCTTGTGCCATGCTTCCTTTAGAAAGGTTTTACGAATCGTCTTCTACGATTTCAAGTTCAAAAGCGTCTATGAGTTTCTGCAGGGCTGGATTTAGCTCTATCATTCTGGCCAGAAGCATCTGTTTGGTTTCCTGCATCAGCAGGAAGTCAGCAATGTCAAGTCCAGCCATTCGTTGCTCATCGGTTGCCGTTTTCTCCAAAACATCAGACACCATTACACTATGACAAATAGGTTTGAGCATATCAGACTTCACTTGCCATTTTTCCGTAGCTCCAAGGTCTGGCATGAGAATCACGTCTCTGCCCCTAAGCACTTGCAGGGCATCCTCATTGAAACAACCGTTTTTTCCACCAGTTGCCAACCAGAGGAAATCTGGCATAAAATGTGACGCAATGAGACAAGTCTTCTCACTTTCCACGAGCATGATGGGAGTGGTAGGATGTGAGTTAAGCAAGTGCTCGCCAAATAAACATTGCTTCAGGTTATAGTTGGAAAGCCTCAATAGGGAGTGTACCCAACTGACGTATGCCTGTGGTTCCTTGATGCGATGTCCATTCTGCGGATTGTATGCCATGACTTTCCCTCCACGAATGTTGTTGTTTACATCGATCTGCCAGAATACAGTCGAACCATTCCACTTGTTGGAAGTGCCAACACAATAGCGTTCAAACTGAAGGTTCGTAGCTTTACTTCCGATTGTCTTGCATAGGTAACGATGTAGTGGATTAATGTCATAATGTGAAAGGGACTTTCTCATTATCTCATCGGAAATAAAAGAGGAAGCCACAGGCTCGGTTTTAGTGATGTCGGGGTTACGTGATATATGTGGCTTATCAATGATGTCATCATTGTCCTTTGCATCTGGTTTCTCCTCTGGGTTATCATGGAAGTAATCTTTGGGAGTATAGTGATAACCACAAGCATCCTCATGGTCGCATCGACCTACATAGTCAGGGAAGATGACAATACCTTCCTCGTCAACATACTTGACGAAGCAATTACGTTTGCCACATTCAGGGCAGGTGAGCTTGTTGTTTCTCCTGCTCGTATCATATTTCTTTAGATGGAATCTATACTGGTTCATAATAATGGAGTTTGATTTTGCTGATTATCATCGTTACACTTCGGAACTACTGAATTTTGGGTACTTTGGGAACTTTCGGCATCAACATGAGCTTCTGAAAGTGGAAAAGTACCCAAAGTGGAAAGAGTTTGGAGAGAGCAGGAGGGAACTTTCTCATATAGCCCATGTGCTTTCTTGCAAATGTACTTTTGGTGAATCAGCTTAGGCAAATTCTTTTTGACTCCACTTGCAGACATACCAACTTCCGCACCAGCAGCTATAGCCTCTGCTGTTGTGAAAGAATTACCGAGCAAGTCAAGGAACTCCTTTTTGTCAGGTTCCATGCTGTGCGTATCAACTATGGTTAAGATTCTCGAATATGATTCCTCCATGAAAGCATGCATACGCAAAGCACAACGGATGGACTTTTCATCAACAAGCGTATCTGTCGCTTCTCCACATGCCCAACGGAGCATCTGGAAGATAAGAGCCAAGCGTCCGACATTCGCCTCCATCTTGGCTGTTCGACTTGCCAAACGGTTTGCTTCCATGTTTCCTTGTCGGCTGATGGCAAAAGCCTCCTCCTTCAATTTGTTGCGCCAATTATAGAATAGGCATTTGGCATCATAAGTCATATCAAGGACTATCGTTACCAGTTCCTTGCCATCCTCGTAGAATGAACATTCCATCTGAATCAGACGGGTCAGAATATTGTTCCATCGTATGTTGCAAGGAGTCTTTACGATACCTGCTGGCTTCTCTTTGTCCGTAATAGCCCAAAGGGTAGGTCTCACCTCTTTGGGAATGACGAACATGAAACGGTCAATCAATCCGCTATTGACATTCTCATCTGTGAAAAACTCATGAATGCGCTCGGTCTGGGTGGTACCGATGATATTGATACATGGCTTTCGGATGATCGCTGGTATAGGATTATTGCAGCGAGTAACCTTTACCTGCTTACCTGTATATGCAGTAAGCAACTGGCTCATGAAAGGATTGTCATTGTATCGGCAGACAGAATGGAAGAATCCCATTATCTCGTCAATCAACAGTACAACACCACGTTGGTTGTCATTATGCAGTCGCCATAGACTTTCTGGAGTTGAATCCGAAAGAATGGTCTGTATTAAAACAGGTTTTTCCATACTACTTCCAACATCAGTCTTCCCCTTGTCAGTAGTAGCATTATACAATTCCATCTCGTCCTTGAACTTAGTGTACATGGCATAGTCGTGATCTTCTATAGGCTTATACGCAAAGTCCAAGGGAGGGGTCTTACCCTGCCCTGGTTCACCCACGAGGATGACGTAAAGGCTGGGATTGCTCTCCCATGAAGGTTTGAGTCGGATGTGCCGCGTGTTTCCAATAGCTGTTGAAACAGCAGAAAGTATGGCAACAGCCGTGTATTCTACAGGAAAATTGTCCTCAGCTGCGAGGTCAAGAATGATTTCCTGAACTTTGGCAGGAAACACCTCCAAGGGCAATCCCGTATCAGAAACGTGTGCAGCCTCCGCTCGCACTGCATTGATGGTGGCCAATGCAATACTGTTCATAAGCATTGTTGGTTCATCCATGGCACTCCTCCTTACATTTTTTATTATTGTCACAATCTTCTATAGCGGCGGAGAAGATGTCCGTGACCTCTTTCTTAGAATAGAGGTTGCGTCGTCCCATCTTGTGTTTCTTGATAACACCCTCGTTCTCCTTTCGCCAGAGAGTCGTGTAAGTGATGTGCAGCATGTCGCACACCTCTTCACGGGTTAACCACTCACCTTCTTCCTCGGAAGGCTTCTCGTTCAGGCCGCGTTTTGCGCAGACCTCTTCTACAATCTCAGTGACAACCTGCCTGAGGTCGTCCATCTGCAACATGATAAAGTTACCTGTCATATTATGTGATTTTTTGTTTTCATGCTGCAAAGGTATTGAAATGCCATAGGGTGTTGCCTTGGTAAAAAACAGCACGATTTCTACCAAGTCAAAATTAACAAATAAAGGTCTTTATTTAACAGTTCAACACTGAAGGAACGAAAAAAGGATGCCCGAAGTGAGCATCCTTGTAAGTTTAGTTGATATTAGGATTGATTGCCGATAGTAAGCGGAGTTTTATGCCAGTCACATACTTTCGCCCTCGTCTTATCTGAGCATCGGAAACATCAAGATTACCACTATTATCTTCTGACACGATGGCGTTATAAACGGCTTCGGCCCAGTTAAAGCCTTCACGAATGTGGTAGTCGGGGAACTTCTCTCTCATGGCTGCATGGAAGGTACGGTAATTGTATTCTTCATTTGTGAAGCTACCCTTCATCAATGCAGCGAAGATATAAGGTAAGACAATGTCTGCATCATCGACTTGTTTCCATTCAGAAAGCACTTCTTTTATCTCACCAATAAGAATAGTGACATTCTCTGGATGAAGCATTTCCTCCAAAATGACATATGTACTCTTCCTCCCTCTGCGCCCTTGCACTTCAAGCAAGGCTGCGTCAATAACCTGCTTTTCTTCGCCTTTCTTCAGCTTTTGGGTCACTTCCTTCCACTGCGCCTTTGAATAATGAGCTTTGTCTATACTTGCACCAATGAGGGTTTTCACGCATCTCCTTCCGATAATCTTTTCCCAATAGGGGCTTTCGGGCTTCAGGAAAGTCTGGGATATGAGGTCAGCAGCATGAAGGAATCCATTGTCGAAGATAATCCAATAGTAAAGGCTGAATAGATAGGGGTTCTTGTGAAGTAGTCGCTCACGAATAGCTTCATTGTTGAGAGAAGAATCAAGCATTTCAGACAAACGCCCCTTCAATGGGTTGTCATCGTTCCCTATCAGACTTTGCTGGTAGTGCTTATTGCCAGGGAACATAGAGGCCACGATTTTCATCATACCCTTCACACCCTTGGTCGAAAACATCTCCATCAAGAAGAAGAAGTTGGTCTGGATGAAAGTCATGTCACCATCGTAGGCTTTCTGGAACGTAGCCGTAAACTCCTTATATTCTTCTGGGTGGTCATAGTGCCAACGTCGAAGGGAAAGAATGTTCAGTTCGTCAGCCGTTATCTTAGACTCCTCCAGCTTGCGGTTCTGCTCGTAGAACCGTTTATAATCTTCTACTGCATCTAAGATTTCTTGTGTGTCGGGCTTCTCTGCTTTATCCGCAAGGGCATCAGCCAAGCGGTCTGCACCATTCAAATTGAAGATAGCAGCATAGGCAATATGCAGACACATCACCAGACTCGACCGCTTTTGTATATAGCTTTGCTATATCGAAACCATCCTCTGTTGATATAGTGGCAAAATTGGCGATGACCGATTGCAACGATTCTGCATTGCCGTCACCAAGGTCTAATATAGTTTGATGGTACGGCTTCAGCAACTGTTCTTCCAAGTCTTGCTTAAACTTGGAATAGACATCTGCGTGGGCTTCTTTCCATTCTAATAGCGCTTTCTCATCCATAGAGATAAACCTTTCGAAATGTTAAATTCGGAATAAAAACACGCTTATTCCGCTAAAAACGCCATTTTTGTGGTTTCATAGCGGAATAAACGGCGATTTATGGGTGAAAAGTCATACATATTACCTCTCCAACCCTTCTGTTAAGAACCTCCTGAGATGAAGATGGGTTATGCCATTGTCATCAGACTTGGTAACCAATGGTGTCATAGAGATGACATATTTGGGATAGTTGTCTTTGATGGCACGGAGGTTACCAAACTCACGCTCATACGTGTTATCGTCAGCTATAATATAAGAGGCCTGTACATATATCCTTTCGCCTTTTGGCTTTGTACAGACAAAATCAATCTCACCAGCCTGAAGTTGTCCGACCATTACTTCATAGCCCAGACGGACAAGGTGATTATAGATGATATTCTCTATCACCTTCTCAATGTCTCTCTCGCGTGAACCACCTACAAGAGCATTACGAATACCATTGTCTTCAAAATAGAATTTATCGTTGCTCTCAAATATCTTCCGTCCGTGAATGTCATACCTGTTCACCTTGTGGATCATGTATGATTCGCACAGGTATTTGGCATAATTGATGATGGCGGTGGAAGTAACTTTCTCGCCCTGTGACTTCATGTACTTTGAGATACTGTTGGCAGAAATGATTTTCCCTGCATTGTCAGCAAGGAAATGAACAAGGTTTTCCAGAAAAGGCACATTGCGGATATTATTCCGCTTGATAACATCCTTCAGCAGTACGGTGCTATAGACATCCATCTGGTACTCACGTGCATCTTGTTCGTCAAGTCCTATCTTTTTCAAACCAGGCAATCCACCAAACTGAATATACTTTGCTAACGTGTCATCACTGTCGGGCAAGTTGTGAAACTCCATGAATTCCTCATAGCTAAGTGCCTGAACGAAGATTTCCTTGTAGCGACCGCCTATTTTGTTAGCCAAGTCACTACTGAGCATATTGGAGTTAGAGCCTGTTACAACTATTTCAATATCTGACTCCTCATAATAACTGCGAATACTGTTCTCAAAACCTTCTATATCCTGAACTTCATCTATCAAGATGTAATTGGTCTTTGTCTTGTCTCGCCGTTCATCAATATAGGCATTCAAGTCCCGGTCGGTCTGAATGTCGGCAAACTCATGTTTCTCCTTGTCAATGAAGATAATGTTTGCATGAGCATCTTCTGCCACTTTATCCCTAAAGAGGCGTAGAGTGTAACTCTTTCCGACACGACGTTGACCAACAATGATAATGATGGTGTCCTTACCAAGATGCTTCGTTATCTTGTCAAGATAACTTTGTCTAACAATTGCTTTCATATCTTTTATAGATGAAATTTGCTGCAAAGATAATAATTTTATCTTTTACAAAAGACAAAACCTTGAATTTTTTGGGGATTTGTTTAGTATAATTTGCATATTTGGTCCCCAAAATGACTATTGAGTTACGTTATAATATGGCGCAATCTCGACTTTTTTTGCCAGATTACGCCATGTTATGAACTATTTTGAAGCCTCTGCCATGAGTGCTGCACGTTCCTCTTCGCTCATACTTTTTAATAATTCAAGGAGTTCGCCTTTTTTGTCGGCAGCATTCACTTTTTTGTTGTCACCCTCATCTATTACATTGAGTAAGTATGCATTGTATTCCAGCATTCTCTTTAATGGATAAGCCCCAATGTATTTAGAGGTAATGTCCCCACTGCTACTGTGCCCCATGCTATCACTTATGTACCTGTCTGGTACAATTCCCGTGCTGTTCAGATTCGTGGCAAAGCTGTGGCGCGCCCAGGTTGAGGTGGGCTTCTGTTCCAGATTCAACAGCTTGGCAACCTTTGCCATTTGCTTGCGGATGCTTTTGTTGTATCGTTGTATCACCCATGTCTCTTTTTCCGCCGAAAGGAATTTGCTCATAATCGGGAATACACGTTCACCGAGTTTAGGCTCATTGGCATATCTATCAAGAATCTTTTGTATCTCAGGTGTTACGGGGAAGATGACCTCACTGGCATCCCTATTACGATCTTTTGTCTTGTGACGCAGGAACCTCAACTGTTTTCCATGCGTGGAAAAATACCAACCATCGTATTCCAGACGTAATGTGTCTGCCAGATTCTGACCATCACCAAGATACATGAATAGCAACAAACCAAGGTCACGGAATATTGCATTCTTTTCCTTTGGAATGAAACGCTCTTTCCCGTTTTCATCTTTTGCCTCTCCTTTCTCCCAAAAGTCATAGAGTTTACGCCAGGTTGCCACATCCAAGAAATTCTCCTTACGGCTTTCCATTAGATTATAACCAGTATCCTTAAACATCTCTTTGGTATCACCTTTAATCAGCTTCCTGTCAATGCAGACATTTACAATCGCCCTAAAGGTTCGCAAGGAAATGCCAATAGAGGTAATTTTTAGACCGGCTTTCTTCATTTTGTCAACCCATTTCATGATGAATTCGTGGTCAATGTCATTAAATGCAACATTCTTACCCATGATTCTTGTAAAACGGTTTCGTATGTCTTTATTGCAACGAGCCGTTCCAGCCTTATCGTTATCACGTTTAGCCTGGATGATTTCATCCCATACCGAATAGATGGTGACGTTTTCCTCAACAATACCATTATATCGGTCTTTCATTCGACTCAGAGAAAATGTGCCAGCATCAACCAGCTCATATACCAACGGCTTTATATTAGCAATATGCTTTTTTAGATTAAATCTTTTTTCGGAGTCGGCTCTCACTCTTGTACTTTGTTCATGTTTACACATTTCAAGCCACTCATTCCATGTGTATTTTTCTCCTACAGGAAGGTAGAGACGCTTGGATTCTTTTGTGACCCTCAAAACAATGGGCAGCAATTGGGACTGGTCGTGTTCTGTGGGGTGACCAGCATCATCACGTTTCGTAACAACCCATTTGCGTGTATCTATGGTTAGCGACACATAGACACCCTTGTAGTTGAAATTGGCTAAATCAGCCGATTCGGTGAACATAAACTTCTTCTTTGGCATAGCTAAACCCTTTATTTATCGATGTTTGCGAATAATTTTTGGTGAACATGAGGTGAACATAGACCTCTAAATTCGGTGCAAATTTACTACATTTTCTGCAAACTACAAAATTTATAACTCGTTTATTTACCGATATTTAGGATTATTTGTAATTTCATGAAATTACTATGGAAAAGACTCATAATCTGGAGGTCCTAGGTTCAAGCCCTAGCTGGTCCACGCCCAATATAAAGCACTTGCAAAATCTTGCAGGTGCTTTTTCTATTGTTAGATGATAATAAACGTTAAAAGAAGGATGGTTCCTGTAACTTTTTGCCGACTTGATCGTCCTCAAGGTAGAACAGCCCGCAAAAAGGGGGTGAGAAACCGTTAAGAGGACTCACTAACGATGCGGGGTGCATAACCTCAAAAGAATGGACTACAAGTACATAGAACAGCTCATCAGTCGGTACCTTGATGCCGAGACTTCGGTGGAGGAAGAGCAGATTTTGCGCCAATTCTTCGCTCAGGCCGAGGTCCCCGAGCACTTGCGTCCGTGGCAGTCGATGTTTGCCGAGCAGGCGTCGTTGGCAGAGGCACATCTGGATGAGCGTTTCGACGAGCGCGTTCTGGCAATGGTGGGCGAGACCCATGTCCGCGCAAAACAAATTACGCTGCGCCGACGCCTCGCTCCGCTGTTCACCGCTGCTGCTGCTATCGCCCTGGCCATCGTGGTGGGTTCTGCGCTCGAGCAGTCGTTCTACGCTGGCGTTGATGCCGCAACAGAGCAGGCAACCGTGCAGGATGAGTTGGATCCCAACGAGACGGTTTCCCTGGACATCCGCTCGGCTGAGCTCATTGAACCAGCGGACACGCTGGCACCTAAGAATTGAATTCATTTTTGCTTTTTCTATCTATAAAACAAGTTAGTGCTGATACAATAAAACTTTCTCTCGAAGCTGTGAAGCTTCATTTTTCCTCAGAATAAGGAAACACTAACGATGTTAGAAGGTGGCCTCTCTCAAGGCCGCCTTCTCTTTTTGTCGTTACGGTTCAGCTGGTCGCGAATGGTTTCATGAATAATCGTAAGGGTTTTTGCGAATGGTCGCGAAAGGCTTTGCGAATGGTCGTGGAAGGTTTTGCGAATGGTCGCGAAAGGCTTTGCGAATGGTCGCGAAAGGCTTTGCGAATGGTCGCGAAAGGCTTTGCGAATGGTCGTATGAAACTCTTTCGCGGGGAGGGGGGTGTGGCTCGTAATGGCCGTTTCCGTATGATGATTCAAGAATGAAAACAAATGAAACGTGAGTGAAAGCCTCTTGATGTGTTTTTGGGTACTTTTGCAGCCACAGTGGACAATGGACAGTGGACAATGACGGAAAACATTAATTTAGAATTCTTCCAATGCATAGTATGAAACACATTCTCCTCTCTGTGCTACTAGCCACGATTCTGTGTGCTGGAGCTAAGGGTCAGACGGTAGTCGATGCCACTACCGACCCGACTGCCAATCCCATGATTTGGGCAGACTATCCTGACCCCGACATCATCCGCGTGGGCGACTATTATTATCTCGTGACGACGACCATGCACCTCATGCCAGGCGCTCCCATCATGCGCAGTCGTGACCTCGTGCACTGGCAGACCATCAGCTACGTCTTCGACAGCCTGCACGACACACCGGCATACGACCTCGACGGCGGAACGAAATATGGCCAGGGGCAGTGGGCAACGTCGCTGCGCTACCACCGCGGACGCTTCTATGCGCTATTCGTGACCAATGGTGTGCCCGGCACATGGATCTATTCGACCGATGATCCCGAGAAGGGCTGGCAACTGCACGCCCATCTGAAAGGCTTCTATCACGATGCCTCGCTCTTTTTCGATGATGACGACCGCGTTTACGTGTTCAGCGGCTCGGGAAGCGTAGACATCACAGAACTGACGGCAGATGTCAAGGCTGAAAAGACCGATGGCTTTCGTCGCCATCTGGAGGTTCGCGATGCCGAGGAGAACGGCTTGCTGGAAGGTAGCCGCGTCATCAAGCACGACGGCTACTACTACTTGCTGATGATCTCCTGGCCACGCACGGGCCGCCAGCAGTTGGCTTATCGCAGCCGCAGCCTCGATGGCGTCTGGGAGAAGCGTGTCATCCTGAAGAGCGCTTTCGGTGGTTTCCCCTACGTTGGGCAAGGCACCATCGTCGACGGCGCCGACGGACAGTGGCACGGCGTCATTTTCCAGGATCGTGGCGGCGTGGGACGCATCCTCACGCTGAGTCCCGTGCGTTGGGTGGATGGCTGGCCGCTAATTGGCGATGCAGCAGGACATGTGACGCCCTGCGACGAGGTTGCCGTGGTGACGAAAGATCGCCAATGGAATCATAACCCCGACTCGACAGCCTTCACCTTCGATGCTCGCAAGCAGGAACTGGAGTTGCGGACGAATCATCTGGCAGAGCACCTCCCGATGGCTCGCAACACGCTGACGTGGAGAATGTTTGGTCCTGAAAGTGCGGACACTGTCTGCCTCGACATCCGCAAGATGCGTGATGGCGACTGCGCAGGGTTCGCTGCCTTCAATGGCGACTCGGGCGTACTGACGATACGCCGGGAGGGGCGCAAGACTTTCCTCACGATGACAGAGGAGAGCATGGAGATGAACGGCCGCAAGCAAGTGACGGCCAATCGTGTCGACGAGAAGGCACGGCTGGACATCACAGGGCGGCGACGCATCTGGCTCAGCATCCATGGTGACTTCCGCCCAGGCCGCGACATCGCCACCTTCCAGTACAGCCTTGATGGACGGACGTGGCAGCCGATAGGCACCGAGTTCAAGATGCGGTTTGACTATCGGCGAGTGTTCATGGGCACGCGCTTTGCCGTCTTTAATTATGCTACCAAGGCCAAGGGCGGCAAGGTAAGAGTGAAAATGTAGAACCTACATATAGATGGACGATGAAGAAAAGTAGAATGATAGGCATGATATGCCTCGTGGCCTTGTGCCAGGTTGTAGCAGTGCCTGCCATGGCAGGAAGTGACAGCGGACAGCAGAAGTATGCCAGCGACAGCGAACGCTTGTGGTACGACGCTCCCGCACGCGTGTGGCATGAAGCGTTGCCCTTAGGCAACAGCCGACTGGGCGCTATGGTCTATGGCGGCACGGATGTCGCAGAGATTCAGCTGAATGAAGAGACTTTCTTCAGCGGCGGACCGCATAACAACAACAGCAAGACTTCACTCGGACACCTTGACGAGGTGCGCCGTCTGATCTTCGAGGGAAAGGACCGCGAGGCGGCCTCCATCATTGACCGGGAGTTTATTCCTGGTCCTCACGGCATGAAATACCTCACGCTGGGTTCACTCATGATGAGGTTCGGCCACCGCACACCGACTGCCTATGCGCGTAGCTTGGACCTGCATCAAGCCGTCGCTACGACCGCCTACAACCAGGATGGTGTGCAGTACACACGGACAGCCTTCACGTCGTTGGCCGACAGTGTGCTCGTTGTCCACGTCAAAGCCAGCCGTCGGGGAAGCCTCGCCTTCTCGTTGCGCCACGCGTGCCCGTTGCTCCCCACCAGCAGTTTCGCCTCCATCGACGAGCGCGGACGTGGCGTCCTTGCAACTCGCATAGAAGGTGTTGAGCACGAAGGCATTCCTGCTGCGCTGACTGCCCAGTGCCGCATCGTCGTACAGACCGATGGACACGTGAAAGCCGCTGCCGACTCGCTCACTATTGACGGCGCTACCGAGGCCACGCTCTACCTGGCGGCGGCCACCAATTTTGTCAACTATCACGACGTCAGCGGCGATGCCGATGCACGCAACCGTCGTCTGCTCAAAGCTGCAACGAAGCGCCATTTCAGCAGCCTTATGAAGCGTCATCTGAAATGCTATCAGCGGCAGTACAGTCGCGTAAGCCTGCAGCTGGGCGAGCCCACAACGTTGACGCCGCCCACCACCTCCGACCGCCTCGCCCGTTTCTACGACGACGGCAGTCGGGACCTGGGCCTCGTGGCGCTGATGTTCAATTTCGGGCGCTACCTGCTCATCAGTTCGTCGCAACCCGGTGGCCAGCCTGCTAACCTGCAAGGCATCTGGAACGACAAGACCAACGAACTCTGGGATGCCAAGTATACCATCAATATCAACACCGAGATGAACTACTGGCCCGCTGAAGTCTGTGGCCTCGCAGAGACAGCCGAGCCGCTGTTCGACATGATTCGCGACCTGAGCGTGACGGGTGCCGAGACAGCGCGCACCATGTACGGCTGTCGCGGCTGGGTGGCCCACCACAACACCGACCTCTGGCGCATCGCCGGTCCTGTGGACGGTGCCTTCTGGGGGATGTTCCCCAATGGCGGTGCCTGGCTCGCAACGCACTTGTGGGAACACTACCTCTACACGCTCGACACCGCTTTCCTGCGTCGCTATGAGCCCGTGCTGCGAGGCGCGGCCCAGTTCTACCTCGATTATATGGTAGAACGTGACGGCGAGCTGCTGGTCGTTCCCAGCGTTTCGCCGGAGCATGGTGGTCGTGGCCGTCAGACGCCTATCTGCGCCGCCTGCACGATGGACAACCAAATCGTCCACGACGCCCTCACGCAAGCGCTGTGTGCGGCCGAGGTGTTGGACCTTGACGCCGCCTGGCAGCAGCAGTTGCGTGCTGCCATTGCTAAGCTGCCGCCTATGCGCGTGGGGCAGTACGGACAGTTGCAGGAATGGCGCGAGGACCTCGACGACCCGCACGACCAGCATCGCCACCTCTCACACCTCTACGGTCTCTACCCATCGGCGCAGATCTCACCCTTCACGACGCCCGACCTGTGGCAAGCCGCCCGCGTGACGCTGGAGCAGCGTGGCGACCAGGCCACGGGCTGGAGTCTCGGTTGGAAGACCTGCTTCTGGGCACGCATGTTCGACGGCAACCACGCCTACAAGATTATCTCTAACATGCTGCGCCTGCTGCCCGACGACCGCCACGTGCGCGACTACCCCGACGGCCGCACCTATCCCAACCTCTTCGACGCCCATCCTCCCTTCCAGATTGACGGCAACTTCGGCGTCACGGCAGGTATCGCCGAGATGCTCTTGCAGAGCCACGACGGAGCCGTCCACCTCTTGCCCGCCCTGCCCGATGCCTGGCAGCAGGGCAGTGTCCGTGGCCTGCATGCCCGTGGGGGCTATGTCGTCGACATCACATGGCAGCATGGTCGCCTCGTCTCGGCCACAATCACGCCCACGCACACGGGCATCCTGCGTCTGCGCACCAGCGTACTTTTGGACAACGTCACGCTCGCCAAGCACTACAACGAGATGGGCATCAGCGAATATGAGCTGCCTGTGCGTGCAGGCAAGCCTGTCACTCTGCGGGCTCAGGTTCTTTTTAATCCTTGAAACTTTCGCGAGCAGTCTCGTAGGCACCATTTGCTTGGGAACTCCTGAGTGGTCAGGCATTCAGATTCTCTTCAAATCATTTTTCCTTCACGACATGAAAGTATTCCGCAAAATTCTCTTCGTCACCCTGTTATGCTTCGCAGCCTTCGGTCATAGCCAGGCGCAGCAACGTCGCCCCATTGATTCGCGTCATCCAGCTTGGCTTGTCCATGTCGACGTATGGAACAAAGCCGACCCGCAGAAGATCATCGATCTCATACCGGCCGACGTCCGGCCCTACGTCATCATGAACCTGTCGCTCTCTTGCCAGTACGACAAGGAGAAGAACGTCTACAAGATGCCGCAGAACGCCATCCGCACCTACAAATCGTGGGCGACCATCTGCCAGCAGAATGGTCTCTGGTTCACCTGCCAACCCGCCAGCGGCGGACACACCCACATCCAAGATGACGACCTCGAGACCTTCGAGTATTTCTACCGTCGCTATCCCAACTTCCTCGGGTGGAACTACGCCGAGCAGTTCTGGGGCTTCGACGAGGCTGGTGACCTCAGTTCCAGTAGTCAGGTGAATCGAATCGCACTCTTTGCCAAATTGGTACGCATGGCTCATCAGTACGGCGGCTTCCTGACCGTGTCGTTCTGCGGAAACATATGGAGTCATCTGCTCAATCCGTTGGGTATGATGAAGCGCAACGCCGACCTGTTGCAGGCGTGCCAGGAATACCCCGAGGCCATGCTCTGGCTCTACAAATACACGACTTCATCGTGTTTCTACAACAACGAGAGTGTCACCTACGGCCCGTTCATCGCAGGCTTGGCCAAGAACTATGGTGTTCGCTATGACAACTGCGGTTGGAATGGAGCCCTCAGCAGCATTCTGGGCGAAGACCACAAAAGCAAATATCCCATCGCTGCCGGTATCGGTACGGTCATGGAGCAGACGTGTGTCAATGGCGGTGCCGTTTGGGATGGTCCCGAACTCATCTGGACCGAGGACTTCCAGAACCTGCAGAACACGACCGTCTCGGGCTACACGCGCCGCAACTGGGGCGTCTTCCCCGGGTTCAAGAGCGCATGGCTGGATATGTTCCAGAAGATTATAGATGGCACCATGTACATTCCCACGCGCGAACAAGTGCTGGACAAGACCAAACTCGTCATCATCAACAACGTCACCACTGGTAATGACGAGAATATGTATGCCGCTTGGGGCAATCTCTACGATGGCCTGTACAAGCAGACCGACCCCTTCAACCGAGGCAATGGGCAGTGGATGGACAACTTCTGCTATTTCAAGAGCACCGGTCGCTATGGTGCAATAGCCATCGTGAACGGCCTCTATGACGACTTGGCCAAGAGCATCCCCGTTAAGGTCAATAAGACGGCCTACTCCTCGCGTTGGTCCACGCAGAAGAAGAAAGTCGACGAGTTCAACAGCCTGTATGAGGAAGTCAGCACAGGCGACCTCTACGTCAATCGCTTCCACAATCAGCTCGTCACCTATACGCCTTATACCTATCTCAATACGCGCAAGACCGCATCAGCCCGCATCCCGCTGCTCTACAATAGCTGCGACTCGCTGCTGCTGACCTACGGCAAACTCTCGTCAGGCATCGTCCATGAACTGGCCGACCGCATAGATCTCTATCTGAACAATTTCCGCACCGACACGACGTCCATGCAGACAGATGTAATCAGCGTGAAAGGCGCCAGTGCTCAGCCTGCCTATAGCATGAAGAAGCGTGCTGCTGCCACTGCGGGTGTCACTGAATCATGGGATGCTGAGACGGGGCTCTACACCCTGAGCGTTCGTCACAACGGACCTGTGGACATCTCCATCCACTGCACAGGCAGCACCACCGACCTCCGCACTGACACGGTCAGCACGACGACGCTGGAGTTGCCTCGGCAGCCTGCTGAGTACCACGGCCCCATCATCATAGAAGCCGAGGATATGGACTACAAGAGCATCAAGAGCTGCGTTGTCGACCCCTACAATGCCTATCCCAGCGTGCGCGGTCATGCGGGCAATGGTTTCATGGATATGGGCACGAGCACATCTGCCGCACTCCGCCATGTCCTTACGCTCGCGCACGCAGGTACCTATAAATTACTTGTGCGCTATACGGCTCCTACACGTGCTGGAAGAATCTCAGTCAGCGTGAACGGCACGCGCAGTACACTCACGTTGGAGAAAACAGCGACCAACGAGTGGCGCAAAGCTGCTGTCGATGCTCAGTTGAAGGAAGGCGACAACAATCTAATCCTTACCAATATGGGCGGTGCCCCCATCTACATCGATCAAGTCATCTATCAACCAGCCGACACGGAGGAAGAGCGCTTCCTCGTCACCCTTCGCGAAGCAGAGCACGGAAGCGTCCTTTCAGCTGTCGATGAGGCTGCCGAAGGCGAGACCGTCACGCTGACCGTCCTGCCCGAGGAGGGCTACGCGCTAACAGCTTGGAACGTTATCCACGGAGGTGTCACGGTGGCCAAGGACGGCACTTTCACTATGCCCGATGACAACGTGACGCTGCAGCCCGTGTTCTCAGACACAACCGTCGTCTATGCTCTCGATTTCACAGATGTCCTCAATGGCACCATTCCTGCGGGATGGCGGTGTGTTCAGGAGTCGAACACTGTCCACGAGTATCCTAACAACTTCACTCAGGGCGCTCGCACGTTCACCGGCTTCAGCGGTTATCAAGGTAAGGCCCTGTACTGGCGCGAGGTCAGTTGCGAATATGGTCGTCAGGCCTCCTATCCGCTGCATTTGACAGCTGGCAAATATCGTCTGACCTTCGCGATGGCTGCTTGGAAGCAGGCTCCTCGCTATTGTGTCAAGATGTTAGATGGCAACGGCAAGACCATTGCCCAGGTGCGCACGGCTACGGCTATTCCAAATGCCAATGGCAATACGTCGGTCACGGTCGCTTCGACCAAGGAACAGACGTTGGAGTTTGAAATCACTGATGCGGACAACTATGTCATCTCGTTCCA
Organism: Bacteroidaceae bacterium; assembly: GCA_017429525.1. GTDB lineage: Bacteria > Bacteroidota > Bacteroidia > Bacteroidales > Bacteroidaceae > Physcousia. The sequence continues at coordinate 17,399 of JAFROT010000030.1, forward strand.
GAATCTTGATGCCGTCAGCGGCTACGATGAGTTCTTGCTGCTTAAGTGCCAGCTCAATAGCGTCCCCGACTTGACGGGTATCATGGCTACACGCGACGATGCCAACGTCCGACCTGCCATCTTCAACCTCCAAGGCGTTGAGTTGCCGACACTGCGCAAAGGCGTGAATATCGTGCGACTGGCCGATGGCACCACGCGCAAGATAATCGTCCGGTAGAATGTCCCTAATGTGCTTTGGCCTTTATGCCAGCACAGCTCACGAATGATGAATTAAATCCATAAAAAAAATAACCTGAAAAATGAAGCATTACCTCTCCCTCCTGCTGATGGCTGCCGCGCTGACGGCCACAGCCCAGAATCCTTACCTCCCGTTGTGGGAGCACCTGCCCGATGGCGAACCACGCGTCTTTGAAGACCCCGACCGCCCTGGCCACCTGCGCGCTTACATCATTGGTTCCCACGACACGCACTACAGCGAGTACTGCGGCAACGACGTCCGCATGTGGTCGGCTCCTGTCGAAGACCTAACGCAGTGGCGCGACGAAGGCCCCATCTTCTCCTACTACGTGGATGGCCGCTGGGACACGATGTTTGCGCCCGACCTCGTCGAGGTCAAGGACAAGGCCACTGGCAAGAAGACCTACTGGCTCTATCCCCACTCGCGCGGATGGCGACGCGTAGGCATGGTCTGCAAGAGCGACCGCCCCGATGGCCCCTTCACGCCTGTCAACCTGACCGCCGACGGACGAGCCTGCGTCGAAGGCTCGGTGATCGATTTCGACCCCAGCGTGTTCGTCGAGACGATTACAGACCGCAAAGACCCCGACTTCGCTCGTGGCTTCCGCGCCTACGCGTTCTATGGCTTTCAGCACTCCACAGCCATCGAACTCGACCCCGAGAAGATGTACTCCGTGCGTCCTGGCACGAAGGTGATCGACCCCTTCATTCCCGCCAGCAGCCACGACGGTCGCCTCCTCGACAAAGAGGGCACGCAGTACGCGGCCCTCTATCAAGGCCAGAATCCGCTGGACTTCAACTTCTTCGAGGCCAGCAGCATCCGCCAGGTCGGGAACAAATATGTGATGGTGTTCTCCGGCTATAGCGGCAAGGAATATGGCTTGGGCAACACCAACAGCGCCCTTCGCTATGCCTATGGCGACTCGCCTCTGGGTCCTTGGCGCGCTGGTGGCGTGTTGGTGGACAGCCGCGGCGTGGTGCTCAACGAGGATGGCACGCATATCACGACGTCCAACGCAGCCCACAACACGCACGGGTCGCTGCAGCAGATCAATGGGCAGTGGTATGTCTTCTATCACCGCCCACCACGCGGTTTCGCCAATGCACGTCAGCCTATGGTGGCGCCCGTCAAGATTGAATGGGACAAGAAATCCGTTGCTCGGGGCGGTCAGGTGCGCATCACCGCCTACGACCCCTTCACGCCCAGCCACGAGTGGACAGCCATGGCAAGCGATGGCAACGAATATCGTGGCGCTGAGGTGACCAGCGAAGGCTTTCAGATCTATGGATTGCCGCCCTACGCCTACTATAGCGCCGGCATCGCCTGCTACATGACGGGCCCTGGCTCCAACGAGTGGTTGCAGGACAACCACGACGTATGGTCCAACCACATGGATCTGGCCGGACTGAAGAATGGCGGCATCGTAGGTTTCAAGTACTTCGGCTTTGGCGGGTTGGCGAAGACTGAGAAGGGCGTGCCCGCTTTTGAAGGCACCAAGCAGGGCGACGGCACGTACCTCAGCCTCAACCTGACGCCCGGCGGACATGGCGCCTTCAAGATCCATATCATGCTGGATGGCCCCTATGCCAACAGCACCTGGAACGGACGTGAGATAGGCGTCATCGACGTACCTGCCGATGCCCGTCGCGAGGCCAGCACCTTCAGTGTCCCAGTCGCCGCCGTCGAGGGTCTCAAGGGCAAGCATGCCGTCTACCTCGTTGTCGAAGGCCCTGAGATAGAGCAGCCCCAGGGCAATCAGCGCCAGCAATGGAACCGTCGTCAGCAGCCCCAGCGCCCGCAGGGCCTCTGCGACCTCCATGGCATCGGCTTCGCCAAGGGCGGTAGCCTGCAGGTGAGCGACTTCACGAAGGTGCCCGAAGTCACAATCACGGTCGACGGCCAGCGGCTGAACCTCCCCACCACGCCTATCTACAGCAGCAACGCCAATGGCTATACCGACGCCACGCATTATCAGGTCTATGCACCTTTGAAAGCCAACTCTGTGCTGAAAGCCTCTGCCAACGATCCCGCCGTTCAGTTCGAAGTGGGCCCGATAGCTGATGGCCGTGCCACCGTCAAAGCCACTTATAAAGGCTGCCGAAAGACATTCCTAATCAATTAAGGTTAGAAGTTAAGGAGTTAAGGCGTTCGGCCAAGTATGGAGAACGCCTTAACTTCCTCTCGCTTTCCTACGATTCGCCTGACGGGCGACCCTCGCAGAGAGGTCTACGAATAGATCTTCACACCTTTACTTATATACGCGTGGCTCTTCACGTCCATTCGTGTGGCCCTTCACGTCCATTCGTGAAGGGCTGCACGTCCGTATGTGTAGGCCTTAGCGACCGTTCGCGTAGCCCTTCACGTCCGTATGTGTACGACTCTTGGATGGCCAACACCCATTTTTAGGCGTAGTGATTCCTCCCGATTGCTTTATTGGCTATCCACAGGATGATGGGGGCGGAGAAGAGTCCGGCAAGGGCGTCGATGGCGTAGTGGGCTTGGATGTAGACGGTAGCGCAGCAGAGCAATGCCCAGAAGGGTAGCAGGAAGGGGGTGAGCCGTGGTGCAAAGCGCCGTGAGAGCAAGAGCACGATGGTGGAGATGCCGATGTGGCTGCTGGGGAAGGCTGCTGTGGGGCGTTCGCCCGCCTCTTGTGCTTGGGCCACGAGCTGGTGGAAAAAGCCGTCGCTCCATCCGGGCGCGGGCAGCATTTCAGTGTGGCTGCTAAAGTAGGTCCCGAGTGCGGGGAAATGGCCACTACTGATGGCGTCAAGGCCTACAGCCTGGAAATAGAACTGCGGTCCTGCTACGGGCAGGAAGATGTAGATGGCGTAGTAAAGGAAGAATGAGGCGAGGATGGTGGTGCCCACTCGCTGGAACGGACGCAGGTCGATGCCTCCTTGGCCGTGCCAGCCTCGCCATAGGGCGGCGAGGGTGAGGGCGGCAATCATCGGATAGTAGCTCCAATAGCCGAGGTTGAATGCTTCGCTCCAGAAGGGTTGTGGGAGCGTCTGACTGAAGAGGAGTGCAGGTTGGCAGCCGAACAGGTGCTGCTCGGTGGCTGCGAAGAGGTGGTCAAGATTGCTGGCCGAGCGGTTGAACTCGTAGGTGTCGGGGTACCATCGGATGAGCCATGCCATCTGTGCGAGCGTACGGACGACTGTCATCTGCGGGACCCAACGTCCACGTAGGGCGAAGGTCGCGCCGATGAGCGCGGCGGTCATCGCTGCCCACTCTGCACGCATCGTTATTATCGCCCATGGATCAGAAAGCCGACGGTACAGGATGATCATCAGCAGGAGGGTGAACGCGCAGTAGAGTGCTGCAGCCTTCTCAATGGTGAGCAGACGGAGACGGGTCATGGGAGTATGATGATGGATAATGGACAGTGGACAGCGAACGATGGAAGTTCTTCGCAGAGCGAAGCGAGCAGAGCTCTAACGCACGAGTTATTTGACGAAGGTTGGAGTAGATCGGATGAGTTGTTTGACAAGGAGAGTAAATGCGAAATAGATACGCAATAAATGATTTCAGTAAATCAATATCATTCCTTTCTTGGATGAGATCTCTTGAAAGGGCCGCATGGCATCCCGAAGGATGAAGCTTGATCCTTCAAGGAGCGAGCAAAGCTCGAGGAACGTCGCATCGAACCGAGCGATCAGAGCCAACCTTGCTGCTTATACCAATGGACGGAAGCGCGGACGCCGTCGGCGAGTGGCCATTGGGGGGCATAGCCGAGTTCGCGGCGAGCGGGCTCGATGTCGCAGTTCCAGTTGCGCTGGGCCAGGATGTGGTATTTATCCATGTTGAGCGTCGTCAGTCGGCCCAGGCGCCGGCAGATAGCGCCGTTGACGGTGCAGACGGCACGTAGGAACCAGAGCGGTGCCTTGATGTGGAGAACGCCTCGGGTGCCCATCTCCTGCTGGAGCAAATCGCTAAAGGCACGGCTATTGTAGCTCTTGCCATCCGAGAGGAAGTAGGCGCGATGGAGGACGTCGGAGGCAGGTCGCTCGCAAGCGAGGAAAGCGGCTTGGACGACATCCATCACGTAGACGAAGGTGATTTCCTGCGGTTTGTAGCCGACAGCGAAGTCGATGTGCTGGCGAATGCTCTTGGCCATAAGGAAATAGTCGCGCTCGCGAGGGCCATAGACGCCAGTGGGTCGCAGGATGACCCATGGGAGGTCGTCTTGCTGGCGGAGCCACTCCTCGGCTGCCAGCTTGCTCTCGCCGTAGGCTGTATTGGGGCGTGGCGTATCGTCCTCGGTGATGTCGGGATATATTTTAGCGCTGTTTGTAGCTGACGATTTGTCTTCGTTCCCGTTCCTGTTAACGGGCTGCTCCTTGATAGCGCCGAAGATGCTGAGCGAGCTCATGTAGACGAAGCGCTGCGGCATCATGCCGGTCTCGCGCAGGGCGCATACCAAGTTCTGGGTGCCTTCGGTGTTGGTGCGGAAGAAGCCCTCGCGGTTGAGGCTCTTCGTGGCTCCTGCAGCATGAATGACGTAGTTCCAGGCGTGGCCGTCCATCTCTTGGCGCAGCGCTAAGAGTTGTTCGTGCAGGCGTGAGGGGTTGCCGAGGTCGAGTTCAGCGAAGCGGGTGCGCGGGTCGGTGAGGTATTGTCGGCTGCTGGTGCGGCGCATGCCCGCCCACATCTCGTGGCCGCGCTCGAGTCCTTCGCTGATGATGAAGCTGCCGATGAAGCCCGAAGCTCCTGTGACCAATATTCGCATCGTTTTGTCCTGTTTTTAGGGGCTAAGTTGAATTATTTTGGTGCAAAGGTACACAAAACTTTCCACTTCAGAGGTAAAGTTGATAGAAAAGTGTCAAACTAAGTCAAGAAAGTGTCAATCCCTTACGGAAAAAAGCCTTATCTTTGTCGCAGAAAACTAGCAAATTGACCATTTGAAGTACTAAAATAGCATATCGTAAGCGTAATGAAACATTATTGTATCGTGCTCATCGCCTTGCTGTCGTGCGTTCTCGCGGCGCACGGCCAAGAGTCGCCCCAGCGCTCTGCTGAAGCCGAGGCTCTGCTGCAGTGCCTGCGTGAGATAGAGGGCGAGAAGACCCTCTCCGGCACCATCGCCAACGTCAACTGGAACCTCAATGAGGCCAAATGGGTGCATCAGCACACAGGCAAGTGGCCCGCCCTGAACTACTTTGACTTCATCCACGCCCCCTATTCGCAAAAAGGCGGCTGGATAGATTATACAAACGTCACCGAGGTCGTCAACTGGCACAAGCAGGGCGGCGTCGTAGGCATCATGTGGCACTGGAACGTACGCACTAACAATGGCCAGGACTACACCTGCACGCCGGGAACAGGGGATAACCAGACGAGCTTCGACGTGCGTAAGATCTTCGAGCCGGAGTCAGCTGAATACAAGCAGATGATGAAGGACATCGACCAGATTGCTTCCTACCTGAAACTGTTGAAGCTGCGCAAGATACCCGTGCTGTGGCGCCCTCTGCATGAGGCCGGGGGTATGTGGTTCTGGTGGGGCATGGATGCCGAGGCTTGCAAGGAACTCTGGCGCGTGATGTACCATCGGTTCCAGGAAGCGGGGCTCGACAACCTCATTTGGGTGTGGACGTCGGCAGCCGCGTGGAACAAGCCCTACAGCGATGGCTACAACTGGTATCCTGGCGACGAGTACGTGGACATCGTAGGCATTGATATTTACAACAACACCAGTGCCTACGACATCAACACGAAGTGCTACAAATTCCTAAGGAAGTATTCGCCTGACAAGATGGTGGCGCTCACCGAGTTCGGTAATGTCGCCAAGATCAGCGCACAGTGGAGGGCGGGCAGTAAGTGGCTCTTCTTCATGCCTTGGTACGACTATGAGCGCACCAAAGACCCCTCGAGTGATGCCTTCAAGAGTACCGACCACGGCCATGCCAACGCCGAGTGGTGGGAGGATGCCTTTGCCTGCGACTTCGTGCTGACGCGCGATGATTTCCGTGAGTTGCGCACCAGCATCCGCGACATCCAGGCCGCCGAGCGGCTGGCAGCCCCCGCGGGCACCTACGACCTCATGGGCCGCCCATGGGTGGAAGGCAGCCGAGGCGTCATGATTCATAACGGCAAGAAATACATGCGAAAATGAGACATCCGCTGTTCCTGCTCACCTTCGTGCTGACGTGCCTCCAGCCTGTTGCTGCTCAGCGCTACCGCCTCGCCATCGACCACGAGAGCGGCATCTATGCCAAGGGAGAGACGGCCACCGTCCGTTGTCATGCCACGGACACAGGTGCCGACTCGCTCCTCGTGCGCGTACATTATAATGATAAGGTAGGACGAGAGTTCCGTCTGCCTCCCATGGAAGGCGACTTCACGGTGTTGACACAGGCGCTGGACTCGACATGTGCCGTGAAGGTGGAGGTGACGCCGCAAGGAGGTCGCACGGAGGCTATTGGCTATGTCGTGGCACCCGAAGGATTCCGCGCAGGCTATGACGAGCCAGCCGACCTGATGGCCTACTGGGACAACCAGAAGCGCCAACTCAAAGCGCTACCCATGCAAGTGAAGACGACGGCGCTCCAAGTGCCTGAGCAGTACGCAGGCCGCTACATCTGTCAGGACGTGGAGATCAACTGCCTCGGTCCTGCGCCCGTTCGTGCCTATATGGCCAAGCCTGTCAAAGCCAAGAAGCGCTCGCTGCCCATCATCATCCTGTGCCGTGCGGCTGGCGTGAGCGGCAACTGGTGCCGATGCCAGGTGGGCGAATGTGTTCGCAATGCTGCCATGGCGAACGGCGCACTCAGTCTGGACATCAATGCCCACGGCATGCTCAATGGGCAGGACGACGACTATTATCGTATGCTGGAGAACGGCCTCCTGCGCAACTACTTCGACCACAATGCCGCCGACCGCGAGACCTACTACTTCCGAGGCATGTATCTACGCCTCTTGCGGGCCATCGAGTTCATGACCCGCCAGCCCGAATGGGATGGCAAGCGTATCATCGTCATCGGCGAGAGTCAGGGCGGGGGCCAAGCCGTGGCTGCAGCAGGACTGGACAACCGCGTCTCGGCTGTCGTGCTCAACGTGCCGGCGTTGCAGGATCTGGGCGGAGCACGTGTGGGGCGTCGCAGCGGATGGCCACAGCCCATCGAGGGGCATCCACAGCTCAGCGATGCAATGCTGGATGCCACATTGCCGTATTTCGACGGAGCGCTGCTCATCCGCCATTCACGAGCTGAGATCTACTGTGAGATGGGGCTCATCGACACCACTTGTCCGCCCTCCAGCATCTGGGCATCGCTCAACGGCGCTAAGGGCAAGAAGACCATCAACTGCGTACCCTTCCGCACCCATGCCTGGCCATCGGGCGACATCGCTCCCTACTGGCGCGAGCATTACCTTCATCCGCGCGAGGCCTTCATTGAAGACTACCTCAAGTGAAAGCCATCATGCCATAGCACCGATTGGGAAATGGACAATGGATAATGGGCAATGGACGATGAACAATGGACAATGGATAATGAATAAAGAACTATGAAAAAAGTATTATTAGTCACTCTATTGCTAAGTGTTTCGCTGTTTGAGGCCGTAGCGCAGGGTTTCCCTGATTTCTCCAAGTTGAACTTTGGCTGCGACGGCAATAGCATCACCTCAGATCAGCAGTGGTCGCAGACCGTGGTCGAGCAACTGGGCTTTGCCACTCACCACAATGTGGCCGTAGGCTCTGCCACCTGGGCCTGCCACCCCGACACGCAGGACTACGGCAGCGCGCCAGCAGACCCTCAAGTGCTTCGATGAGGCCGGAATCAAATACGAATATAGCGAGACGCCCGGAGGCCACAGCTGGCATGTGTGGCACTACGACCTCCGCGACTTCGCTCCCCGCCTGTTTAAGTAGGCGCAAGAATTCACATCTTCCTATTACCCACATAATCTTAAAGCTGTAAACAAAGATGAGAAAGATCGTATGTATAGTCCTCTGCCTCTTCGTATGCTTAGGTCTTGAGGCGCAAAAATGGGAGAAAATCGGTGACCGCCCTCAAATGGGTTGGAACACTTGGAATAAATTTGCCGGTAATATCAACGAGGAACTTGTCCGCGGCATCGCCGATGCGCTCGTTGAGACGGGTATGCGCGATGCCGGCTATACGTACATCAACCTGGACGACTGCTGGCATGGCGAGCGCGATGCCGATGGCTTCATCCAAGCCGATGCGAGACGCTTTCCCAACGGCATCAAGGCCTTGGCCGATTATGTCCATGCCCGCGGGCTAAAGCTCGGTATCTATAGCGACTGCGGCACAGCCACTTGCGCAGGCCGTCCCGGAAGCCTTGGCCATGAGTATCAGGATGCCCTTCAGTATGCCCGCTGGGAGGTGGACTACCTGAAGGAAGACTGGTGTAATACCACGGATATAAATGCTCGTGGAGCCTACAAACTGATGAGCGATGCCTTGCGCGCTTCAGGGCGCCCCATCTTCCTGAGCATGTGTGAATGGGGCAGCAACAAGCCTTGGCTCTGGGCCCGCGACATCGGGCATAGCTGGCGAATCGGGCCGGATATCTGGTGCAATTTCGATTCCACACGCGTGCATCCTCAGGGCTTCACGGATATCGGTGTCATGCAGTGCATACGCCTCTGCGAGCCTCTGCGCAAGTATGCAGGCCCCGGACATTGGAACGACCCCGACATGCTCGAAGTAGGCAATGGCATGACGGTGAACGAGGACCGTGCCCACTTTACTATGTGGTGCATGATGGCCTCGCCCCTCATTCTGGGCAATGACCTGCGTTCGATGAGTCCGGAGACCAAAGCCATCCTCATGAATAGCGAGCTGATTGCAGTGGACCAGGATGAATTGGGCGTGCAAGGCCTGCGCTTCGCTACGGAGCAGGGCTTGGAGTTCTGGTTCAAGCCTCTGAAAGGCGGCGACTGGGCATTCACAATCCTCAACCCCACCAAGGCCCCTGTCAGCTATGCACTCAACTGGCAGCATTTCAATCTCACCGACATGGAGGTGAGCCGCTTAGGCACACACTTTGATAGTAAAATCTATAGAATCCGTAACCTCTGGACGCATAAGGACGAGGGCAAGACACTGCTTGCCGACAAGGTGTGGCGCACCCTCACCGTGCCGGCTCGCGATGTCATCTCCTACCGCCTTACGCCCGTCAGCACCAAGACTCCGACCACGGCGCAGCTGCTGAGCACCCGCCTGACGCGCCTGGCCAAGAAAGGCATCATGTTCGGACATCAGGACGACCCCTTCTACGGTCTCGGCTGGAGCTATGAGGAAGGGCGCAGCGATGTCCGCGACCTTGTGGGCGACTATCCTGCCGTGATGGGCTTCGAGTTAGGTGGCATCGAGCTGGGCGTTGAGAAGAATCTCGACAGCGTGCCTTTCCAAGTGATGCGCCGTGAGATCCTTGCGCAGCACCGGCGCGGTGGCATCGTCACCATCTCATGGCATCCCCGTAACCCGCTCACGGGAGGCACCGCCTGGGTCAATGGCGAAGAACGGAGCAAGAACACCGTGGCTGCGGTGCTGCCCGGCGGCAGATCGCATGACGTGTTCGAAATCTGGCTGAGACGCCTCACCACCTTCCTCGCCTCGCTGAAGGATGAGCAGGGCCGACCGATTCCCTTCATCTTCCGTCCTTGGCACGAGAACAGCGGCGGCTGGTTCTGGTGGGGACACGGCCTGTGCTCCAGTCAGGAGTACCGCGCGCTGTGGAATATGACGCAAGACTTCGTAGCGCAGACGCTGCCCTATAATATTCTTTGGAGCTGGAGTCCCAACTATGGCTTCGAAGCCGATGCACTCGACACCTATCCCGGCCACAACCGCGTGGACATCATCGGGCTCGATGCCTACCAGCAGCGCAATGGTGAAGAGGCCTTTATCAAGCAGCTGAACAAGGACCTCGCCACGCTGTGCCAGTTGGCCCGTGAAGGCGGACGGCTGCTGGCGCTCACCGAGTGCGGCTTCCAGAACATCCCCGACCCAACGTGGTGGACGCGTGTGCTGCAGCCTCAGATTGAGAAATACCCCATCAGCTATTTCCTCGTCTGGCGCAACGCCGACCGCCGTCAGTATTTCGCGCCGGCTCCCGGCACGGCTGATGCCAAGGACTTCACGGAGATGGTAAAGAGCAAGAAAATATTGATGCTAAAAGATATTGCAAAATGATAGACTTCGAACAACAACTTAATCGCTTGAGGGCACACCACGAAGAACTGCTCGAGCGCGCCAACGAACCCCTGCCGTGGGGCAATGGCATCTATGAGAAATATAAATTCCCCATCCTCACGGCTGAGCACACGCCCCTGGAGTGGCGTTACGACTTCTCGCCCGAGGACAACCCCTACCTGATGCAACGCATTATGATCAATGCCGTGCTGAACGCAGGCGCCATCAAGTTGGATGGCCGTTATCTGGTGGTCTGTCGCGTCGAGGGTGCCGACCGTAAGAGTTTCTTCGCCGTGGCCGAATCGCCCAATGGCATCGACCGCTGGCGCTTCTGGCCCGAGCCGATCACCCTGCCAGAGAGCGACGTGCCCGCAACGAATGTCTACGACATGCGCCTGACGCAGCACGAGGACGGCTGGATCTATGGCATCTTCTGCGTCGAGCGGCATGACGACAGTTGCCCTTCCGACCTCAGCGCCGCCACGGCAGCTGCGGGCATCGCTCGCACCCGCGACCTCATCAACTGGGAACGCCTGCCCGACCTGCAGTCCCCCAGTCAGCAGCGCAACGTCGTCCTCCACCCCGAGTTCATCCGTACCAAGATGGTTGATGGTCAACCCGTCAGCGGTCAGTGGTATGCCTTCTACACGCGTCCGCAGGATGGTTTCATCGACACCGGTTCGGGCGGAGGCATTGGATGGGCATTGGTCGACGATATCACCCATGCCGTTGTCAAGGAAGAGACCATCATCAATCCACGCCACTATCACACCATCATGGAAGTCAAGAATGGCGAAGGCCCTCATCCGCTCAAGACGCCGCAGGGGTGGTTGCATCTGGCCCATGGCGTGCGTGGCACGGCCGACGGCTTGCGCTATGTCCTCTACATGTACATGACGGCCCTCGACGACCCCACGCGTGTCATCGCCCAGCCTGGCGGCTACTTCCTTGTGCCTGAGGGACAAGAGTACTTGGGCGATGTGATGAATGTAGCATTCTCCAATGGTTGGATTCAGGACGACGATGGGCGCGTCCTCATCTACTACGCCACAGCCGACACTCGCTTGCATGTCGCCGTCTCCACTGTCGACCGCCTCGTCGACTACTGCCTCCACACGCCCAAGGATGGGTTGACCACATCGGCCAGCGTGGAGACCATCAAAGCGCTTATCCGCAAAAATCGTAAATGAAATCGCTCACCTAATTCTTCTGCGCTGATGACGTTACGCCACAACTGCCTCTTGCTCATGTTGATAAGTCATTTGACCGCATGGGCTCAATTCCCATTCGCCATCCTCGCTGGCGACTATCCAGACCCTTCTATCGTTCGCGACGGACAGGACTATTATATGACCCACACCGCCAACTACTACCAGCCCGGTTTCCTCATCTGGCACTCGCGCGACCTCTTCCATTGGGAACCCGTCTGCCGTGCCGTCAGCCATTTCCGTGGCTCGGCTTGGGCGCCTGATTTCCAGAAGGTGGGCGACACCTTCTATATCTACTATCCGGCAGGGGGAACCAACTGGGTAACGACGGCGAAGGACGTTCGTGGGCCTTGGACCGACCCTGTTGACTTGCACATCGAAGGCATCGACCCAGGCCTTGTCGTAACGCCTGAAGGCAAGCGCTATCTCTTCACCAACTCGGGTCGGGTGACGCCGCTCACGCCCGATGGTCTGGCTCGCGATGGCGAGACGAAGACAGTGTACCGCGGATGGGCATATCCCAAAGAATGGGAAACAGAATGCTTCTGTCTGGAATCGCCTAAACTCACCTATCACGATGGCTACTACTACATGACCTCCGCTGAAGGCGGAACGGCTGGTCCTGCCACCAGCCATATGGCTGTCTGCGCACGTGCTCGCGACCTCTATGGACCGTGGGAAGAATCGCCCTACAACCCCATTGTCCACACTTATTCGGCCGACGAACGTTGGTGGTCGAAGGGGCATGGCACCATCGTAGAGGGCCCCGGCGGTCAGTGGTGGATGGTTTATCATGCTTACAATCGAGATGCTTACGCCTTAGGTCGCCATACGCTCATCGAGCCCATCGAGTGGACGCGAGGTGGTTGGTATCGTCCCGTTAAAGATTATCCTTGCGACAATGTCGAAACCTCCAGCCCCGTGCTTTCCGACGACTTCGGTTCCGCACAGTTAGGATGGCAGTGGACCGGCTGGAACGAGAATATCACGCAGGCGGTCACCCTCGAGCGTGGCGCTCTTTGTCTGCCCGGACGCGGCACCTCGCCAAAGGATGCCCGTCTGGCCCTCATCACGGCCATGGACACTCACTACGCCGTCCAAGCGGAAGTGAACATCGACAAAAAACAGGGAGCGGGTGGATTGCTGCTTTTCTACAACGAGAAAGCCTACGCCGGCATCCTGGCCGACCGTCAGCACCTCACCGTCTATCGGGACTCGGCGTCGACCCAGCAGCTGCCCAACACGATTGGCACTCGGCTGACCCTTCGGCTGCAGAACCGAGGAGGACAGCTCGCTGTCAGCGTCCAAAAACGAGATGGCTCATGGTTGTCTTTGGCCGAGGGCATCGATGTGTCGGCTTTCCACCACAATAACTTCGGCGAGTTCATTGCCCTGCGACCAGCCCTCTGTGCTGTCGGTGGTGGCAAAGTCAGTTTCCGCCATTTCGTCTACGAACGGCTCGCGCCATCGACAGAGAATGAATAGATAAAGGTCTTTCAAAACAATTCTATACCCCCCCATGACTACTAATCAAAAAAGCTCACTTCTCGAGCGCATCGGCTATGGCTTTGGCGATATGTCGTCGTCCATGTTCTGGAAGGTGTTCTCCTACTACCTCCCCTTCTTCTACAGCAATGTCTTCGGCCTCACGCTCGTCGACGCAGGCGTGCTGGTGCTCGTCACCCGCATCTGGGATGCCGTCTCCGACCCTATGATGGGTGTCATCGCCGACCGTACCTCTACGCGCTGGGGCAAGTACCGTCCCTATCTCTTGTTTGTGGCGCCCCTGTTCTCCATTGCCGGCATCCTGCTGTTTACGACGCCCGACTGGAGCTATGGCGCCAAACTCATCTACGCCTACGTCACCTACATCCTCATGATGACGGTCTACACGGGTATCAACGTCCCCTATGGTGCCATGCTCGGAGTGATGACTGACGACCCACAGGAGAAGACCGTCTTCTCCTCCTTCCGTATGTTCTTCGCCTATGGCGGCTCGTTCATAGCCCTGGCAGCATGGGAGCCGCTGGTCAATTTCTTCAAGTCATCGGTTTCTCAGTCCTCGACGGCCTCTGCCTGGCAGTACGCGATGATGGTCATCGCCGCTGTCTGCTTTGTCCTCTTCCTCGCTTGCTTTGCCCTGACGCGAGAGCGTGTGAAGACTGTATCCACTGTCAGCGTAGGCTCCGATTTCAAGGCGCTGCTGCACAACCGTCCTTGGTGGCTGCTCATCGGCGCAGCCCTCTGCTTCAACCTCTTCAGCACCGTCCGCGGCGCCACTGTCGCCTACTATTTCGCCGACATCATCGGTTTCGACCAGACCCTTGATTTTCAGCTTTTCAACTTTTCAGCTTTTCAACTCCTCTTCTACGCCGGCCTGTTCCTCAGCGTAGGTGAGGTCGCCAATATGGCGGGTGTGGCCTTGACCGTAGGGCTGGCGCGTCGGTTGGGCAAGAAGTCGCTCTTCATCTGCGTCAACTGCGCCCTTGTGGTGCTCAGCATCCTCTTCTTCTTTGTGCCCGTCACGCCTGCTGGCTTTTGGCTGATGCTGCTCCTGCAGGTGCTCATCAGCATCCTCACGGGCATTATGTCACCCCTCGTCTGGTCGATGTACGCCGATGTCTCGGACTATGCCGAACTGCGCTTCCACACCGCCTCCACGGGACTCATCTTCTCCTCCAGCTCCATGGCGCAGAAGTTCGGCGGTGCCATCGGTGGCGCTGCCGTGCTATGGCTCCTCTCGGCCTGTGGCTATACCCCTCGTACCGACGAGCAGTTGGCCGCACAAGCCGTCCTCCAGCAGCCCGAGTCGGCACTCCTGTGCCTGCGCTACCTCATGTCGTTCATCCCAGCCGCCGTGGCCGTGCTCGCCATCGTTGTCTGTCATTTCTATCCCCTCACCACTGAGCGCGTCGACGACATCAATCGCCAGCTGCGCGCCACCCGCGTTTGTTAAAAAAGCATTAAATCCCAGCTTGTTTGGTCGTCGTTTTGCATTTATTGCTATATTTGCACCACAAAACTAACTCAAACAACGACGACCATGGGAAAAGGGAAAAAGACAGGTGGACGCCACCTCAACAAATGGCAAATGACCGAGCAGGTGAGGAACCTGTTCCAGGAACACGCGGGCGAGCTGGTAGACATCAAGACCGTCTTCCGCGAACTCCACATCAACACGCATCCGGGCAAGCTGCTCTGCATGGACGTCATCGACGACCTGCTTCACGATGACTTCATCATCGAGCAGGCGCAGATGCGCTACACGCTGGCCACAAAGTCCACCGTCATGGAGGGACTCTTCCAGCGCAAGCACAACGGCAAGAACACCTTCCTGCCCGACGATGGCGGCGAGCCCGTGCTTGTGGCTGAGCGCAACTCCCTCCATGCCATGGACGGCGACCGCGTGCGCATCCAGATGATGGCCCGTCGCCGAGGACATGTCCGCGAGGCGCAGGTCACGGCCATCCTCGAGCGCGCCGACAAGTCGTTCGTGGGACGTCTCAGCGTGCGGCGCGACTTCGCTTTCCTCCTCACCGAGGACCGCACCCTCTCCAACGACATCTTCATCCCTAAGAATCAGCTCCATGGCGGTCGCGACGGCGACAAGGTCATCGTGAAGATTGTCGAATGGCCCGATGGCTCGAAGAACCCCATCGGTCGCGTCGTCGAGGTGCTCGGACAGGCCGGCGAGAACGAGACCGAGATGCATGCCATCCTCGCGGAATTCGGGCTCCCCTACACTTACCCGCGTGCCGTCGAGGAAGCGGCCAATCGCATCGATGCCACCATCACCCCTGCCGACCTCGCTGGGCGCGAGGACCTGCGCAACACCCTCACCTTCACCATCGACCCGCGCGATGCCAAGGACTTCGACGATGCGCTCAGCTTCAGGGAAATCGCAAATGAGAAATCTTCAAATGGTAAGTGCTATGAGGTTGGCGTCCACATAGCCGACGTTTCCCATTACGTCACCGAAGGCTCCATCATCGACAAGGAAGCCGTCAAGCGCGGCACCAGCGTCTACCTCGTCGACCGTACCATCCCTATGCTGCCCGAGCGCCTCTGCAACAACATCTGTTCCCTGCGTCCCGACGAGGACAAGCTCACCTACAGCGTCATCTTCGAACTCAACGAACGCGCCGAAGTCCGCCGCTGGCGCCTCGCACATACCGTCACGCGCAGCGACCGGCGCTTCACCTACGAAGAGGTACAGGCGCTCCTCGAGGCTCGTCACGAAGCCAGCGAGGAAGACTACCATGCCCCGGGTGACCACTCGCCACTGCCTGGCGCCGAGTTCGAGGGCGACAAAGCGCTCGCCCTGCGCCCCGTTGAGGATTTCGCCGATGCCCTCATCACCCTCAATCACCTCGCCAAGCTCCTCCGTCAGCGCCGTTTCGCAGCAGGAGCCGTCGACTTCGATCGCCCCGAGGTGCGCTTCGACATCGACGAGAAAGGTCATCCCATCGGCACCTACTACAAGGTCGCCAAGGATGCCAACAAGCTCATCGAGGAGTTCATGCTGCTGGCCAACCGCACTGTCGCCGAGAGCATCGGACGCGTGCCTAAGGGCAAGAAAGCCAAGGTGCTGCCCTACCGCATCCATGAGCAGCCCGACCCCGACAAGCTGCTCAACCTCTCACAGTTCGTTGCCAAATTCGGGCGCCGCCTCAAGACCACTGGCAGCCGACAGGAGATTTCCAAGAACCTCAACCGCCTTCTCCATGACGTCCATGGGCAGAAGGAGCAGAATCTCGTCGAGATGGTAGCCTTGCGCGCTATGATGAAGGCCAAGTACTCAACCATCAACATCGGGCACTACGGCCTCGCCTTCGACTACTACACCCATTTCACCTCGCCCATCCGTCGCTACCCCGACCTTATGGTTCATCGCCTCCTCACCCGCTATGCCGATGGTGGACGCTCCGCCAATCAGGACAAATACGAAGCCCTCTGCGAGCAGAGCTCCGACATGGAGCAGACGGCAGCCCTGGCCGAGCGTGCCAGCATCAAGTACAAGCAGGTCGAGTTCATGGCCGACAAGATAGGGCAGCAGTTCGACGGTATCATCTCAGGCATCAACGAGTTTGGCATCTATGTCGAGCTCAACGATTCCAAGTGCGAAGGCATGGTTCCTCTGCGCGACCTGGCAGATGACTACTACGACTTCGACGAGCGCAACTACCAGCTCCTTGGTCGCCGCCGCCATCGTCGCTACACCCTCGGCGACCCCATCCGCATCACTGTCGCCCGTGCCAACCTCGACAAGAAGCAGCTCGATTTCGCCATTGCGGAGTAGGGCATCTCTTTTATGCAACGCTGGCAGGCACTGAGATACAGCTTGGGAGTTCCTGCCATCTCTCGCTGGACAAAACATACGAACTGATGGACTTATATCGCTTACTGTGCGCCCTCTCGATGGGAGAACTGGTCTGCCTGGCCTTGCTGCTGCTCTTCATGCGAGCGCCGATGCAGCATGAGTGGCAATCGTTTCGCAAGGCGAAGCTCTTCACCGCCCCGGCAAGAACTGACTGCTCTGACGTGACACTGAAAGTAAATGAGGATTGCGCTTTGCGCAAGAAATCTAACAAAATCTATAACAAAATCTAACAAGGATATTTTTGACGAGGAAAGTAAATGCGGAGTAAATGCGGAGTAAATTATTTCAGTAAATATTATATATCATTCTTGGCTGAAATTTACTCCGTATTTACTCCGCATTTACTTTCAGTGTCAAAGACCGCATTTACTTTTCCACCCTCTCTATGAGTTTTTCCCGAAATTATCTTTCACGCCTTCACACGTTTTGAAAGCCAGGCGATTAAGTGTGAAAGATAGGGTGAAAGATGGGTGATTTGGTGATAGATTTCACTTTTTTTTAACGCGTTTATCCCATTTTCATCTGGTTAAAAAGCACAGCCTCTTCCGCCCACGGACTGCCGACGACGGGTTCATGGCTGATCCACAACTTGTCCTTGCCTGTTTCATGGCGCATGCCTCAGCGTAGGGCTGGGCCTTTACGTCTATAGCTTAGCAGTTTTCCAACCGGTTGGAAAACCGATTGCATATAGGTCCTAACAGTTTTCCAAACGGTTGGAAAACCGAATACACACCGTTAGCTGGTAGTTAGCGACACGTTTGTTGTGAGCTCAGCTCCATAGCCATGTAGGATAGTAAAAACTACGACTGGACGTTTTGGGACGGCGCGCACATGCGGACATGAAGGGCGATGCGTGCGGACGTGAAAGACGATGCGAGCGGACGTGAAGGGTGATGCGAGCGGACGTAGGGGTGTTTGTCCCTCACCTCCCCTTCTTCAAGAGCCGACGCAAGAGGCGTCCGAGCCAGGTGTAGCGTATGCCCCAGTCGGTGAGGGCGCTCGCCATGGCGGCTTCGACGGCAGGATCCTTGGCGGGCGTCTGTCGGGTGAGGGCTATCGGGTGTTGATAGGGAGGGCGGTCGAACTCGTAGCGCTGGATGAGGCGTGAGAGGGGCAGGCGCAGGCGCTTGCCGAAGAGGGTGAACTGGCGGTCGAGGGAACGAAAATGCGTGCCGGCATCGAGACCGATGTTGCGGACGAGGGTGCGGCCGGGATAGAGGCAGAGGCTTCCTGCGCGCTGGATGGCGATGCCCCAGCAGATGTCCCACGGAATGGGCTGGCGGTCGAGATGCTTCAAGCAAGGGAAGAGGCCGCCATACTCGAGGGCATCGAGATCCTCCGCCGTGAGCCCTTTCAAGGCCTCAGCGCGCGACTGATAGTGGCAGAAATACTGCTGCCAGCGATCGCGCCACGTGCCCCAGCCCCAACCGGCCATGAAGGGGGTGAAATAGAATGAAGAATGACGAATGAAGAATGACGAATGAAGATTACCTTCAGAACTTGCAGGTAACTTGAACTCTTCATTCTCCAAGTGTGGAGCGTTCATTCGGGCCGAGCGCCGAGCGAAGCGGGATTCTTCATGCTTCATCCTATCTATCCTCGTGAACCCGCTCACGTGCATCACCTTCGGCTCATCTTTATAGAGGCGGAAGGCATCGTTCATGAACTCGAGGAAGTAGGGCGAGGTGACGATGTCGTCCTCGAGGACAATGACCGTGTCGTGACGGGTGAAGACGTCGGCTATGCCCTCGATGATGTTGCGCTCGAGGTAGTAGTTCACGGGGCGCTCCACGATGGTCATGCTGCGCAGGGCACGCGTCAGGCGCACCTCATCCTCGACCTCATGCAGGACGGCGCGCACCTCACGAACGAGCGCCCACGAGGCCTCGTCGCGCCCGCCGTCGGAGTAGACGTAGAGGTCGGTCTGCGGGGCGAGGGTGTTGTAGAGGAGTGCCCTCAGGGTTTGGCGCGTGTTGTCAGCGCGATTGTACACGAATAAGGCTACAGGTGACGGCATGGCGTGCATTGTTTTACGGTTCCAGCGCGACAAAGGTAAGGCTTTTCTCGAAGAAAACGGCAAGTAAGCGCCTCTTTTTCGTTTCTGCCTGCAAAAAAAGCGAGAATAACGATAACAATATTCTTGACGAGGAAAGTAAATGCAATCTTTGACAAAGAATGTAAATGCGGAGTAAATACGGAGTAAATTATTTCAGTAAATAATATATCATTCTTGGCTGAAATTTACTCCGCATTTACTTTCAGTGTCATGTCAAGGCGGTCTGTTCTTGCCGAGGATGAGGTTGACAAGGGCGGTGACGTCGGCAATGGTTGTTATGCATTTTTGCCTTTGAATCCTTTGAGGTGCCGCCGTTCTTCCGCGGAGGGACGTCCTTACCTGTTAATGGCACTGCTTTGAACCAAAAGTGTTGCAGAATGGTCAAATATTTTCGGCCTGCACGGCAGAAAAGATGTAATTTTGCAGCCGTAAAAAGACGCTAAAAACTACGACTACCTTCATGATGATATCCAAACGAATCTTCTCAATCGTGCTCATCGCCCTCGTGGGATGCGGCACGGCGTTGGCCTTGACGGTCGACAACCTGCGCGTGCAGGCATTACGTAATCCCAGCGGCATCGACACGAAGTCACCGCAGTTCACCTGGCAGCTGCACTCGCAGGAGCGCGGCGTCGTGCAGACGGCCTACCGCCTCGTCATCACAAGCGACGCCGAGGGGGCTAACCTGGTCTTCGACACGGGGAATGTGGAGAGCAGCGCCTCGGCCAACGTCAAGGTTGAGGGCGCTCCGCTGCAGGCTGCCTCGCGCTACTACTGGCACGTGACGGTGAGCGACAACAAGGGACAGACGGCCACGTCCACCGAGACGGCTTACTTCGAGACCGGACTGATGGACACGGGCTGGAGCGGCGCACAATGGCTGCGCGCCAGCGACCGCAAGCCCGGCGAGGAGAGCGAGACGGTCGAGGACTACGTGGTGGAGGCGAAGGTGCGCATCGAGCACACGGCGGCAGGCCTCTGCTTCGCCATGCAGGACGCATCGAACTTCTACTACTGGCAGCTGAACGTAGAGGGCGACTACCCCCGCCTGCGCCCCCACGTGTGGAAGGACGGCAACCCGGCCTGCCTGGACAACGTGAACCTGACGGGCAAGGTGGCGCTGAACACGACGGACGAGTTCGTGCTGCGCATCGAGGTGACGGACGCCTCGCGTGCACGTACCTTTATTAACGGCATACTGGTGGACGAGCGCACGGGCAACTTCACGTTCGGCCGCATCGGCATGCGCGAGGACCACGGCGAGCGCGACGGACGGGAGGAGATAGGTGTCTACGACGACATACGTGTGACAACAGCCAGCGGAGAGGTGCTCTTCGCTGAGGACTTCAGCCAGGGCAACAGCTTCACGGGCGGCACAGTGAAGGACGGCAAGTTGCGCATCGTAGGCTCGACCAGCAGCCATGTCCTCGTATGGCAGAAACAGGAGAACGACGTACACTATGCTATCGACTATGATATGTACCTCGTCAAGGCATCGGCGGCCATCATCTTCGCCGCCACATCGACCAACACCTACCGCATGTGGCAGATCAACTGCAACGACAATGCCACTCCCGCCGTACGCCACCACACCTACGTGAACGGCAACCTGACATGGGACGACGCCACGTTCACGCAGTTCTCCAAGAACGACCTGCTGCGCCACAAGCGCCACTATCGCATCGAGGTGGAAGGCAATACCATCCGGACTTACGTCGACGGCACTCTCGTGGACACCTTCACCGACAAGACGGGTACGGCCGTCAGAGGCGACGTGGGCTTGCGCGTGGACAACAATGCGGGCGAGGAAGCCTACTACGACAATATCGTCGTGACGGATTACGATGCGGCGGGCCAAGGGCACGTGGTCCACGCCGAGGACTTCGAGGCGCTGTCGTCGGATATGTTCGTGGACGCTGTCATCGAGGAGTTCGAAGGCAGCCGCATGTGCCACGTCAAGTCGGCCGCGGGCGAGAAGAAGGTGATGCAGACTGCAACGGCCGGCATGCCGCGCTTCCGCAAGAGCTTCAGGATCAGCAAGAAGGTGGCGTCGGCCATGCTCTTCACCAGCGGACTGGGCGTCTACGACGTGTTCATGAACGGTCAGCGCGTGGGCCATCGCCAGGCCGACGGCAGCATGCTCTACGAGGAGATGAAGCCGGGGTGGACGGACTTCCGTTACCGTGCGTTCTACAGCACGCACGACGTGACCTCGCTGCTCATGGAAGGAGAGAATGCCATCAGCGCCCTCGTCACAAAGGGATGGTGGGCAGGCGGGGTCATGCACGGCGCCTATGGCTCGCCCGAACTGGGCTTCATCGCCAAGCTGTTGATCACCTACGACGACGGCACGCAGGAGACGGTCGTCAGCGACCTGACGTGGCGCTCGTCGAGGGACGGAGCCATGAGGCTGGGCGACATCTACGACGGCGAGATCTACGATGCCCGGCTGGCCGACAACTGGACTGCAGCCTCCTACGACGACAGCCAGTGGAACGGCGTGGCAACGAACGTAGACTTCCGAGGCACCCTGGATGCCTTCACCGGCGGCTACGTGACGACGCTGCCCAACCGCGTCCAACAGGTGAAGACGGCTACCGTCTACGAGGGCAGCAAAGCCTCGGGGACGACCTACGGAATGGCCAACGTCGTAGCCACGACAGAGGGCACAGGCACTGTACGTGTCAAGAAAGGGCAGGCCGTCGTCTTCGACTTCGGACAGAACGTAGTCGGATGGGTGAACTTCAAGGTAAAGGGCAAGGCTGGCAACCGCCTGCGCCTGCGCTTCGTAGAGATGCTGAACGACACGGGCGCTGCCAACCGCGGCAACGACGGTCCTGGCGGCACGCCCTATCTGGTCAACCTGCGTTCGGCCAAGGCTTCGCTCTACTACACGCTCTGCGGCGCCGACGAGGGCGAGAGCTACCATTCGTCGACAACGTTCTTCGGCTTCCGCTACTGCGAGGTGACGCCTTCCGACGACGTGGAGATCCTCACTATAGAGGCACAGCCCATCAGCTCGTCGACCGACGACCGCGGCAACGTAGAGACCAGCAACGCGCTGGTCAACCAATTGTTCTCCAACATCACCTGGGGACAGCGCGGCAACCTGCTGAGCGTGCCCACCGACTGCCCTCAACGCGACGAGCGCCTGGGCTGGATGGCCGATACGCAGGTGTTCGCCTGCACGGGACTCTTCAACGCCTACATGGAATCGTTCTACCGCAAATGGATGCAGGACGTGCGCGATGGTCAGAACGCCGATGGCGCCTATCCGGGCGTAGCGCCCGAGTGCTGGGGCACGCCCTTCGGGCAGACGGTCTGGGCCGACGCGGGCATCATCGTACCCTGGAGCCTCTACGTGATGACGGGCAACAAGGACGTCCTGCTGGAGAACTACGCCTCGATGGAACGCTACATGAGCTACCTCTCGCGGCAGGTGTTCGACGGCTACCAATACAATGGTGGCGGCCTCACGTGGGGCGACTGGCTCTCATTCGCTACCACCGACACGCGCTACATCGCCGTCGCCTACTACGCCTACGTCAGCCAACTGATGGCCAAGATGTCGCGTGCGCTGAGCCAGAACAGCGACGACACCTATGCCCGCAAGGCCGCGCAGTACGACAAGCTCTTCGCTAACATCAAGGCTGAGTTCCGCCGCCGTTACATCACGCCCTCCGTGCGGCAGACTACGCAGACAGCCCTGCTTATGGCCCTGCAGTTCAACCTGCTGGAGGGTGACGACGAGATTGAGAACTTCAAGACACGACTCACCCGCGCCATACGCAGCAACGGCTACAAGCTGAACACGGGCTTCGCCGGCACTCCCCTACTGGGGCCCACGCTCTCGCGCTACGGACTCAACGACTATGCCTACGACCTGCTGCTGCAGCGCCAATGCCCGTCGTGGCTCTACAGCATAGACCAAGGCGCCACCACCATCTGGGAGCGCTGGAACAGCTACACGAAGGAGAGCGGCTTCGGCGACCCCGGCATGAACTCGTTCAATCACTATGCCTACGGCGCCGTGGGCGAATGGATGTACCGCTACATGTGCGGCATCGAATATGACGAGGCACAGCCCGGCTTCAGACATATCATCCTGCAGCCGCAGCCCGACCGCCGACAGACATTGCCCTCAGGGCAGGAACTCATCACTTCCGCAAGCGCCAGCCACACGAGCTACTACGGCACCATCACTTCCGCGTGGCAACTGCCCGACGGCAAACAATTGGACTACGAATGTACCGTGCCCGCCAACACGACAGCCACGCTGCGCCTGCCCGTGGGCGACGAACAGACGGCCGTCTACGAGAGCGGAGCAGCAGCGAATGAGGCCGAAGGCGTGGAATATGTAGGCTACGAAGATGGCTGTAAGGTCTACAACCTCGGTTCAGGCCACTATCATTTCACCACAAGCCTCATCACAGCAGTCAAGGACCTCAGAGCCGATGCTGGCGACGGCCCCGTCTACGACCTGTCGGGACGGCTGCTGGGCAGCAACAGTGCGGCAGCCGCCAACCTGCGCCAGGGCATCTACATCGTCAACGGAAAGAAATTAGCCATAGAGTAACTCACCGGAAAAGCCGTATTGAATCATGGTCAGAGACTTAGCCGTATCTTTTTGCCTCGCCTTACTACCACTGACATTGGCGGCCAGACAGAAGCCATCGGAAACGCCCTTCACGACAACTGCCTTTGCCCAGCCGCCGATGCAGTGGCGCCCGATACCACTATGGTTCTGGAACAACACGCAGGTGGACGCCGACACGCTCGAGCTGCAGCTCCGACAGATGGTTGAGGCGGACGGTTACGGCGGCTGTGCCATTCTTCCCTTCGGACAGCATTTCCGCCCCCATCCGGCACGCTTCGTCGAGCAGCCGACAGCTGCAATGCTCGCTGCTGCCCTCGATGCCTGTCTGCCGCAACGCGACGTGACTTTCATCGGCGACGAACACCCCTTCAACTATCTTCACAAAGTTGTCGACGGACATGACATTTATTATTTCGGCAATATCGACGGAACACCCGCTACAAACACCATTCGCCTGCGCACTTCAGCAAAGACCTTCTCACTGATGAACCCACATACTGGCAAAGTGACAACCCTGCCGAGCGCAACAACCAACGACAGCGGGTCGGACTGCTTCGAGTTCGAACTACAGCTGCCCCCCTGCCAATCGGTGTTCTTGGTCAATTGAATAACGGCAGGGGATAGAGAGTGAAGAGTGAAGAATAAGAGTGAAGAATGAAGAATAAGAGTTACCTTCAGGACTTACAGGTAAATTGAATTCTTCATTCTTCACTCTTCATTCTTCATTCCATTCAATTCTTCATTCTCTACCAAACAACCATTTCTTCAGGAAGGGGCTGACGCGCAGGACGTGGCTGGTGAGGATGGAGAAGGCGACGACCAAAAGGGCGAGGGCAATGGCCGTGGTACCCTCGAGGACGAAGTTCTGGGGATGCGCACGGAACCAGGCGCCGACATCGGGCAACTTGGGAAGGAAGAAATAGTGGATCAGGTAGATGTCGAGAGTGCGAACGCCGATGTACTGGAGCGTGTAGCCGACGCGCGTATCCTTGGTGAACCATTGCGCGTAGTGACGGAAGAAAACCACGATAATCATGACCAGCGCATACATCGACAGCGTACGCGGCAGGTTGGCCCACTGTAGGCGCAGGTTGTGCCACTTCAGGTAGTCGCCTGCGCCGAAGAAGGCGATGGCAATGAGCAGAGGGAAGAACCATTTGCTGTCCAACAATCGCTGCACCTGCGGCCAATAACGATGGACGAGATTGCCAAGGAGGAAGAAATGGAAGAAGCGCGCCACCTCAGTGAGGCTGGTCACCTGCCAGAACTCATCCTTGTACCACGAGAACCACGACGGCATGTAGAGCGTGGCGTAGGCGAAGAGGGAGATGGCCCAAAGAATGATGAGACAGGCCCTCTCTCCGCTCCCCCTAAAGGGGGTGGACGGTATGTTTTGCTCTTTGCCTTCTTTTCTTGACAGGTGATCGTCCTCCCCCTTGAGAGGGAGCGGAGAGGGGGGCTGTGGTTTGCGGGAGGGGGCCGAGGCTAGCCAGCACACGGCATAATAGATCAGGAACATCTCCAGGAGGACCATCGTGAACCAGTAGCCGCCCTTGGTAGAGCTGGCCCAGGCGGTTCCCATCTTGTCCCAGAAGACCTTGGCCGTGAGGGCTATCTCGGCCGTCATGAAGACGACGGTGGGGACAATCTGCACGCGCAGCTTCTTGGCGATGAGGTCGGTCGTATCGCGAGCGTTCCACGAGAACGAGGCTTTGTAAGCGAGGAAACCACTGATGAAGAAGAACAAAGGCATGCGGAACAGCAAGCACACCGACATGAACATCGAGTACTTGGTGTTGGCATCGAAACCGAAGCCGTAGACGTGGTTGGTCACGACCATCAGCATGGTGAAGCCGCGCAGGGCGTCGAGCCACTCAAGGCGTTGTTTTTGCATTCTGTTATATTTTTTAGTCGACAACTCGTCAACTTGTCTACTCGTCAACTCGTCTACTTGTCTACTCGTCAACTTGTCTACTCGTCAACTCGTCAACTTGTCAACTCGTCAACTTGTCAACTATTTAAAACTTATAGCGGAGGTATGAGTCTGTATTTTGTCTATATCCGGCAGGCGCTGCCAGTCGCCGTAGAGGCGCTGCAGATAGGCCTCTGGAGCGCGTGGTGCCATAAAGGAATGTCCTTCAAAGGTGACGCTGGAGAGGGGGAAGAGCTGCTCGGGGTCGCGCACGCTCTCGAAGGGGATGCCGGGCGAATAACGCAGCAGACGCGACGAGGATAAGCACGAAAAGGCACGCAGCAGAGGGAAGATGTAGCGCTGGTTGAAACGAAGGATGGCGCCGGTGCGACGCACCTGCTGCTGGCTGTTGTACTCAGGGTTCTTCATCACCTTGTAGACACGGCCGAAGGTGCGATTGGAAATCCAATGTAGCGCGGCAGGCATCGGCTCGAAGGGGAACAGGTCGAGATAGATACCCCGGAAGGTGAAGATATGGTCGTAGCCCGTCTGCTCGGTGAGTTCGCTGTGGCGATCGCGCAGCTTGGCGTAGGTGAAGAAGTAACCGGGATCGGTCTCATGAATCTGGAGGGCATAGTCGGTACCCGCAGTCTCCTGTTGCAGGACGCCGATGAGGCGCGTGTAGTCCTCGCGACGGAACTCAATGTCGACATCGTCGTCCCAGGGAATGAAACCGCCGTGGCGAACGGCGCCAAGCAGAGTGCCCGAACCGAGCCAATAAGGGATGCGGTGGCGACGGCAGACACCATCGAGCCACACCATCATCTCGAGCATGCGCTCTTGCTGCCGGCGCAAGGGTGAGCCCGCTGGGCAAAAGCGTTGTCGTAGCGCTTCGTTCTCGGCTTTCGTCAAGGTCATTTTTGTTAACTTTTCAAGAATTCGGGTGCAAAGGTAATAAAAAGTTGAAAGTTGAAAGATGAAAGTTGAAAGAAATATGTATCTTTGCGCCCAAAAACAAGAAAACACTTATGCAAGCCATTATCCTTGCCGCAGGCATGGGGCGCCGACTGGGCGAACTCACCCGCACGCAGACCAAATGCATGATTGAGGTGGGCGGCACACGGCTCATCGACCGCCTGCTCACGCAGCTATCGACGCTTCAGCTCTCGCGCATCGTCATTGTCGTGGGCTATCAAGCCGATGGGCTGCGGCAGCACGTTGCCGAGCAGTTTCCCGACCTCAACATCGAATACGTAGTCAATGCAGTCTACGACCGGACCAACAATATCTACTCGCTGGCGCTGGCCAAGCAACAGCTCACGGAGGACGACACGCTGCTCATCGAGAGCGATTTGATTCTGGACGAGCGCATTTTCCCGCTGCTGCTGGACAACGATTGGCCCAATGTGGCTCTGGTGGCCAAGTACGAGTCGTGGATGGACGGCACGATGGTGCGTCTGGACGACGACGGCAGCATCGCCAGCTTCGTGCCCAAGAGTTCGTTCCGCTACGAGGAGTGTCTGCAGTACTACAAGACGGTGAACATCTACAAGTTCAGCCGCGAATTCCTGCGCACGAAGTACGTGCCGTTCCTCGAGGTCTACGTGAAGACGATGGGCCAGAACGAGTACTACGAGCAAGTGCTGCGCGTGCTGACCTTCCTGGACCGTACTGACCTGAAGGCGCTGCCCATCGGCGACCTGAAGTGGTACGAAATCGACGACATCCAGGACCTGGACATCGCCGAGACGCTATTCGCCGAGGGCGAGGACCTGTGGCGCATTTATTCGCGGCGCTTCGGAGGCTTCTGGCGCTTCCCGGGCATGTTGGACTTCAACTATCTGGTGAACCCCTACTTCCCGTCGGCACGGCTGAAGCAGGAACTGCTCTCAAACTTCGACGCCCTGCTGACGCAATACCCATCGGGCATGCAGGTCAACTCGCTGCTGGCGGGCAAGTACTTCGGCATCTCGCAGGACTACGCCGTGCCAGGAAATGGCGCCGCCGAACTCATCAAAGTGGTGATGGAGCGCATTCCCGGGCGCTTAGGTGTCGTCTACCCTACCTTCGAGGAATACCCTAATCGCAAGCATCCCGAGGATCTCGTCATCTACCATCCTGACAATGCAGACTTCGCCTACACGGCCGACGACCTGATGGCGTTCTTCGAGGACAAACAGTTGTCGATGCTCCTGCTCATCAACCCCGACAACCCGAGCGGCAACTATATCCCGCGAGCCGACGTGCTGCGGCTGGCCACGTGGGCAGAGCATAACGGCATACGCCTGCTGGTGGACGAGTCGTTCGTGGACTTCGCATCCTGCTATCCCGAAGGGACGCTACTCACCGACGACATATTGGAGGCGCATCCCACGATGATGGTCATGAAGAGCATCTCGAAGAGCTACGGCGTGCCGGGGCTGCGCCTGGGCGTGCTGGCCACGGCCAACAAGGAACTCATCAAGGCCATCCGCCGCGAAGTGAGCATCTGGAACATCAACTCGTTCGGCGAGTACTATATGCAGATCTACGGCAAGTACGAGGGCGACTACCAGCGTGCCTGCCAGCTGTTCCTGGAAGAGCGTGCACGCTTCGAACGCGAGCTGCGAACGATACCGTTCCTGCGTGTCATCCCGTCGGAGGCCAACTACTTCCTCTGCGAGGTGACCGACCGCTTCACTTCGTCCGAACTGGCGATTCTGCTCATCAAGCGCGAGAACATCCTCGTCAAGGACTGCGGCTACAAGAAAGCCTTCGGCGGCAAGAACTACGTCCGCATCGCCGTCCGCAACACCGAGGACAACGACCGACTGCTGCGGGCCCTCAGGGAATTAGTTTAAGAAGCATACACCATGATTGTCATCCCCCATACGGACATCGTCCGCCTGCAGATTCCGCCGCGCGAATGTGTTGCGTGGATCCGCGAGAGCTTCAATCTGAAGAAGCAGGCCGTGTTGCCGACGAAGCTCAGCATCCATCCGCGAGGCGAGGACTTCTTCAACACGATGCCTTGCCTGCTGCCCCAACGTGGTGACGGCCGACAGTTCTTCGGCGTGAAGATTGTCGACCGCATCGTAGGCAATGCGCCCAGCCTGAGCAGTGAGATCCTGCTCTATGACGCTCTTACGGGACATCTGCTGGCGATGCTCGATGGCGACTGGATCACGACAATGCGCACAGGCGCCGTGGCCACGCTGGCAGCACAGCTGTTCCGCAACACGGACGAGGCCACTTATGGCCTGATCGGCTTGGGCAATACGGCACGCGCAACCCTGCTCTGCCTCTTGGACACTGAGCCCGAGACGATGCACCACGTGCGCCTGCTCCGCTACAAGGATCAGGCCGAACGTTTCATCGAGCGCTTCAGCGCTTACGACAACGTACGTTTCAGCATCGATGACGAAGCGCCACAGCTGGTCGCTCAGTCTGACGTCATCATCAGTTGCGTCACAGCAGCGCCCCAACTGCTCTGCCCCGATGACAGCTGTTTCCGCGAGGGCGTGGTCGTGATTCCCGTGCATACACGCGGATTTCAGAACTGTGACCTCTTCTTCGACCGCGTCGTCTGCGACGACAAAGGTCACGTCAGCAACTTCCGCTACTACGACCGTTTCCGCAATTTCTGCGAAATGAGTGACGTCCTCGATGGGAGCCATCCAGGACGTCAGCACAGCGAGGAACGCATCCTCTGCTATAATATCGGCTTAGGCTTGCACGACGTTCTCTTTGCCAGCAAGATACTGGAGCGCACAGGCGACGCTGGGCTGGAAGTGCAGCTGGACAAAGAGACGCGCAAGTATTGGATTTAGAAGCACCGTTACAGGTCTTCCTGGAACAACGGGTCTTCGGGCATCACCATCGTAGGCTTCTGCTCGTATTCCTTCAGCAGCTTTTCGGATACGTATTGCTTGTCGACGACGAGGCGGAACATATACTCGCGGAACCAGCGGGCCGACATGATGAGGTAGCCGCTCTGTCCCCACGAGGCGCCCCATGAATTCTCCACTTTCCACTTCAGAGGCTTGCCATTGGCATCGAGGTCGACGGCCGTGAGCGTCATGGCGTGCGTAGAGCCGCTGTCGAAGGTGGCTATGCGGTCGGCCTTGTTCATGGGGAACGTCGTGGCCATGAGCGAGGCGTAGTCGAAGTTCTCGGTGTCGGCATAGCCGCGCTTGCGGTCAAGCTGCTTGCCTACGTCGTAGCTGCTGTAGAGCTTGCGGCCGTCCTTCAGCTGGGCGATGGCCAACTGCTCGATGTCCTCCATCGGCAGGTTCAGATACTTCCAGTTGGTGCCGTCGTAGGTGTGGCGGTCCCATTCCACCTCATAGGTCTTATGGTACTCGCGGCGCGGGTCGTTCATCACCATGATGAATGAGCCTTCGAGCTGGCGACCACCAGTGAGTTCGGCGTAGAACGACTGCGGCGTGTAGTGCTTCACGGCCGTTCGCGTCTTACCGTTCTTATCCTTGAAGGCGTAGTCAAACTCCTTGACGGGTTCGCCCAGCGTCAGCGTGAGCATGCGGTAGATCTCGCCGAGCATCTCGGTCTTGCGCTTGGCGATGGCGTCGGCTTTCTTCTTGTCGGCCACCATGCGACGCAGCTCGAGGCCGTACTCGCGCAGTTTCGACGTGATGAGCTGCCGCATCTTCGACGTGTTCTCGGCAGAGTAAGTCTCGGGAACCACTTCGGCCGGCACGACGCCGTACTTGGGTGCGAGGTCTACGAGGCCGCAGTAGGTGCCGCCGTCGCCGATGGGCGAGCGGAAGAAGAAGCGGGCACGTTCGCCCTCGAGCGGTTCCTTGGCCGTGTCGATGACGCCTTGCAGCATCAGGTTGGCCTTCTCCAACTGGTCGTAGAAGAAGAGGTAGTCCTGCGAGAGCTCTACGGTGAGCGAGTCGTTGTGCTGGCGCGAGAAGTCGGCACGCAGGACGTTCATAGCCGAGAACATCCAGCAGCGGCCGCTCGACTTCTGGTCGGTGATGCTCTGCTTAGGCGTCTCCACGCTGAACTGCGTGTCGAAGGGGCCTGCATTCTTGCGGTTCTTGGCAATGTCGTCGATGGCGTTGACGGCGATGGCATTGGTCAGCGCGCGGTAGGCCGCATTGTTTCCGTTGTTAGGCTGTGCCTTCTCGATGGTCGAGAGCATCTGCTGGGAGATGCCTCCGCCAGCGGTCTTCTGAGCTGTGGCACTGCCACAGCTTACGCCGAGCAATAGGGCGAGAAAGAGATTTCTTGTAGTCATGATACTTTACTTGAATAAATGATATGGTCAAAACTTTCGATTGTGAAGCCTGAAGAATACAGGTGCGACGATTATTCCATCATGATGGAATGATCTCTCCATCCGCTTCCTTTTGGCTCTTCATTTGGCAGAGGAGGTCAACGGAACCAGCGCCGTCGCGCTGAAGGATGGTAATCGGGACATCACCCAGGCAGGCGGCGATGGGCGAGAACGTGGAGCCTGCGGAACCATAGATCTGGCGTGTGCGGCTGAGGGCGTACATCTCGACGAGGGCATCACGGATACCATCGGTGGATTCGCGTGTGGCTTCGGCGTCGGAGGTGATGACGCGCTTGCCGTAGCGTCGGCGCAGCGCAGCCTTCGTGGCTTCGTCGTCGGTGGCGAGGTAGAGGGTGGGGCCCACCCCCGACCCCTCCCCAAGGGAGGGGAGATGGGGTGGGGCATTCAGTTCGCGGTCAATTGCCTCGAAGAAGACTTCTATGGGGCTCTCGTCGATGGCTTGCTGGTGGTCGGTGCGACGGATGTGGATGCCGATGGTGTTTGCCGTGAAGTCGCGGCAACGCTCGTCGATGAGTCGCCGAACGTCGTCATTCGGCCGGAAAAGCAAGCGCAGGTCATCGCTCGTCCACGGGCAGAAGTCGCGGTAGGCCGTCATCAGCGTGCCGCCCTGTCGGAACCAGGCTTCGTAGTCGAAGCCATCACGATTCAGATACCAGATCTGCGGCGCATAGATAATATGACGGTAGCAGAGGCGCTGCAGCAGATGGGGCGCATGGAGGTTCTTCAGCGTGGGACGGGCAAAAAGAAGCTTCTCGAAGCCGCGGGCATCGCGGATAAAAGACCCACCCCCCGCCCTCCCTGTAAGGGAGGGAGCAGAATGTTCTGAGCAGGCGTCCGCTTTGCAAGAGTCGAAGGTAACCGCCCCCTCCCTTACAGGGAGGGCGGGGGGTAGGTCTGCTTTGAACAGCTCGTCAAACCTGCACCGCATCCCCCATTGCTTGGTCCACAGCACGCGCATGGGTATCCCTGTGCGCTTGGCCATCGCATAAGCTGAGGCCGTCACGCGCATACGGTTGCCGAGGCCGCCTTCGAGTATGATCGTATTTGCTTTCATTGATTTCTTGGGTTGTGAGGTCGTAAGGACGTGAGGATGCAGGTGAATTTTATTCTTCATTCTTCACTCTTCATTCTTCATTCTTTACTCTTCATTCCGTTGTCAAATATCCGATGTGCTTATTACCTTTTTTCAGCAGTTGGCGGAGGTGTGCACGGAGCGAGGCGGGGGTCACTTGTTTGATGAAGGTGACGTCGTTGTCGTCGATGACGATGTCGCCCATTTCGCGCGTTAGTTCGTAGTAACGACGGCCGTAGTTGGTGTCGCCGGCGTGCTTCTCGCGCTCTTTGACGTAACTGTCGATGAGGGCTTGGGTGATGAGGTCGCCGCTGGCCATCTCATGGACGAGACGGTCGGCATCGGCAGCGATGCGCTCACGCTGTGTGGGGTCGCAGGCGTATGAGATGACGCAGGCCATGCGGTGGACGGGCAGTTGGTGATCATCAATCTTGCAATTCACCGTATAGACATCGCTGTGCTGCTGGCGTAGCTTGTCCAGCAGCAGGGTGCCGAGCACGCTTTGCAGCACTTGGTTGTGGGCGTGGGTCTCCTGTGAGAAGCGGTAGTCCTTCTCCCACGTGTAGAACATCGTGGTCATGCAATAGGGCGTAGCGTTCGTGATGCGCTCCACCGCAATGGTGTCGGTGGTGAGGAAATGGTCGGAGGGCCATACGGCGCGCTTCACGGGCTGAGGCTTTGACGGCAGCGCACCGATGTACTTGAGCAGCAATGGCATGATGGTGTCGGTCGGGAACTGCCCCTTGACGATGAGCGTTGAGCCGTTGAAGTTCGAGAAGTAGTCCTTCACCAATCGTCGGAAGCCCTCGACGGACAGTGCCTTGACATCCTCTACGGAGGGTATAGCATTGCGCTTGCTTTGTACGTAAGGGAGGCTCTGCAGTTTGAGCTGTGCCTTCATAAGAGGCTCGTTAAATGCCACGGCAGTTGAGCGCAATTCAGTAATCTTCTCGTCGGCCTCCACACTGTCCACCTCCGTCGTGGTCAGCGAGGCGTACATCATCTTCAGATAGCGCTCTACGTCTTTCCAGAACGTGGCGCTGTTATTAGAAGAATAGGTGCCAATGTCTATCCTGTCGTAGTAAGGATCGAATTCCACGTCATCGCCTCCGCGCTCGAATAGGAACTTCCTTCGTCCATTGAAGAGCAGACGCATATAGTGAATCTCTTCGTCGGGCAGCGAGGCGTAGCCCAGAGGACGTCCGAACTTCATGTCGATGGAGTAAGTCGTGCTGTCATTGGGTGCGGAGCGCCACAACAGCACCTTCACACCGTTGGACAGACGGAGCTCGGTGATGCTGTCGTTGCGCACGGCGGTCTTGGTGATGGTGGCTGGCGTGAGGTCGAAGTCGAGGGAGTCAATCTCGAGTCGCGCTAACTTCTGACCTTTCTTGACGTCTATCGCGGCCAGTTCCTCGTCGGTCATGGACGTGACGCGACGAATGATCTCATTGACTTCTGCCTCCGTAGGCAGGGTGGCGCTTGCAGGGAACATCTCGGTCACGAGCATATTGCGTCCCGTGGTCAGCTCGCGGAACGCCTCGCAAAGCTGTTCCTGCGTGATGGTATTCTTGATGTGGTTCTTACAGGTGTTTTCGCTCTTGAAGTCATTGATGACGGTGCCGAAGAAGAAGTTGGTGTAGCACTTGTCGGTCCATTCCGTGCTCTTGTGGCTGCCAAAATCGCTCCCTGCGGTGTCGGGCAGAAGGATGGCTGTGGAGTCGGCGTTGTAGGCACCAACATACCAATAACCAGGCTTACGCTCATAGTCCTTGAAACCGAAGCGGCGGGTATGCTCGATGGCCTTGAGGAGCGTTTCGAGAGTCTGTTCCCAGTTGTCGGCGTTCGAGCTCATCTCAAGGACGAAGTTCTTGCTGTCCTTAATGTCGCCTAAGGTGAAGAAGGAGGCAGAACCGTTGATGATTCCCTTGCCTTTGAGGGCATCGAGTTTGTCCTTCATCAGTTCCTTCAGTTTGTCCCTGACCTGATCCTTGCGCAGGGTGCCTATCAGATGGTCAGTCAGCAGGTCCGGCACTCGGATAAAGACGCTGCTGGTGTGGCCCGACAGACGCTGATCCTGATAGAAACGGATGCGCGGTTGGTTGGCATCTGGTATTGTGGGCTGCGCTGGCACAAGGTTCTTGCCTCGCTTCAGCGTGCCAAATAGCTTCTGAATCTTCTCGACCATCGCATCGGGGTCGAAGTCGCCCATCACCACGATGGCTTGATTCTGTGGCTGATACCACCGCTTGTAGAAATTGCGTACTACTTTTGGCGGACAGTTCCGGATGACCTCCATATCGCCGATGGACAGTCGCTGGCTGTAGATGGAGTTGTTCAGGAGGTCGGCTATCAATTGTTGCCCGAAGGACACGGTATTCTTCAGTCGCCATTCCTCGACGATGATGCTGCGCTCGCTTTCGATGGCGCTGTCGGCCATCGTGGCCGCACACGCCCAGTCGTGCATCAGCATCAGGCAGGAGTCCAGCTGTGCCGTGTCGTCAAAAGGAATGCCATTGAGGAGGTAGCGCACCGAGTTGCAACCCGTGAAGGCATTGCTGTCGTGCCCGAAGGGGATGCCGTTGCGACGCATGAAGTTCAAGACCTCCTGCCCGGGGAAGTGCTTGGTGCCACGGAACAGCACGTGCTCCACGAAGTGTGCCACGCCCCGTTCGTTGTCCTTCTCGAGCACGGAGCCGGCCTTGACAAACAGGCAGAAGTCGGCCTTCCCCTTGGGCTCGGTGCAGCGTCGGACGTAGTAGGTCATACCGTTCTTCAGCACGCCCCTGCGCACGGAGGTATCGGCGGGAATCTCCTGCCGGTCGATGATCTCCAAGTGCGCCATCAGCAGCGAGTCCTTCGTCTCTTGGGCGAAGGCTGAGACGCTGAATAAGGTGATGAGGATGCTGAGTAATCGTTTCATGGGACGTCGTTGTACACGGGCTGTTATTCAGCAGACCTGTTCCTGAGGAATTGAATGAGGTCTTTAGGGTAATTTGTTTCTATGATGGTGAAGCCTTGGCCGACGAGCCATCCCCAGCCTTCCGCGGGGCTGCGGAAGATGGAGGCCTCATCGTCGTGCCCAGCCGTGTGGCGTGGCCAGGTTGAGGCCACGAAAGCGCGTGAGCCGGAAGCTAAGACGTGGGGCAAGAGGCGATAGCTCTCGGTGTCGAGCGATTCCATGCGAAACTGAAAGGCCACGGGGTGCAGCTCGCGCAGGAAGGTATCGACGTAATCGGTGAGATAGGGTATCCGATCTTCGATGACTGGACAATAGACGACGCTATCGAGCGCTGTCCCAAAAATGCGCCGCGCTTTCTCGTAAGGCCAGTTGAGCACGAAGACCGCCTCTTGAAGGGCATCGTGGCGGCGCAGTATGTCGAGCAACTCGCGGACGGTCGTTCCTTCGCTGTTCCCTGGAAGGTCTATGCCGGCCTTATCTAAATAAAGGTAAGCGTGTCCTTTGGCTTCGTTGATGAAATCGTCTAATGTCGGCACTATGAACGGCGTGCTCTGTCCCCAGTTTGTCTTGAGGCGCAGCTGTCTGATCTCGTCCAAAGTCATGTCGGCTATAGTGCCGCTGCCATTGGTCGTTCGGTCCACGGTGGCATCGTGCATCATGATGTAATGCCCGTCGCGCGTTCGGCGGACGTCTGTCTCTATAAGGTCTGCTCCGAAGAAGATGGCGTTGCGCAACCCTTGAATGGAATTCTCAGGAGCATAGATCCAGTCGGCCCGATGAGCCGCCACGAAGATATGCCCGTCGGCCTGCGGCTCACGCAGATTGCGCAGCTGACCTTGCGCTGATGAAGGTGTCATCAGAACGGCTGTGAGAAAAAGACTTGCCAGCAAACGTTTCATGGGTTTCAGGGTGATGAATAAAAAGGTATTATTCGTAGTGGCGGATGCGGACGTCGATGCCCTCAAGTTGGGCGGGGACGCTGGTCACGTCGGTCTGGCCGTAGTGGTAGGGGAAGAGGACTTTGGGGCGGACCGTCTTCGCGGCTTTCACCAGTTGGTCGGTGGTCATCGTGTAAGGCTGGTTACAGGGCAGGAAGGCGATGTCGATGTCCTTGATGTCGGCCATCTCGGGGATGTCCTCTGTGTCGCCTGCGATGTAGATGCGCAGACCGTCGAGGGTGAGGATGTAGCCATTGTCGCGTCCCTTTGGGTGGAACTGCAGATGACCTTCCGTTGTGTTGTAGGCAGGCACGGCCTCGACGGTGATGTCGTCGGCGAGCTGGAGCTTGTCGCCATTCATCATGGCTTGACCGCTGCCGTACATCTCGGTGCAGCGCTTGTTCATAATGAGTTGTGTCGTCTCGGACGTCAGCGTGCCGAGGGCAGCCTTGTCGAAGTGGTCGCCGTGCTCGTGGGTGACGAGGAAGTAGTCGGCCTTGGGCATCGAGGTGTAGTCTATGGTCTTGTTGCCAAGCTTCGATACGGGGTCAACCATGATCTCGCGGCCGTCGTAGTCGATGCGGATGCTGGCGTGGACGAGGGCGTGGAACTTAACGGTCTTGCCGCTCCGGGTCTTGAACACATCGATTTCATAGGTGTCGGTGGTCACGGGCTTCTGTGCTCCTTTCCATGCCATGATGCCTCCCTTGAGGTTCACGCACCGGAAACCTTCTTCCGCCAGCCGATTGGAGGCGCTGGCCGAGCGGCGTCCGCTGCGGCAGTAGACGGCGATGGCCTTGTCGGCAGGCAGTGCGGCCTTCGCCTTCTCGATGAAATCGTCCTGACTCTGGTCGATGTTGATGGCTCCGGGGATGTGTCCCTCCTGGAACTCGCTGGCCGTGCGCACGTCGAGCAGCACGACGTCGGCCTCGTCAATAAGCTTCGCGAACGCCTCGACGTCAGCATTCTCGTAATTCTGTTGGCCGCAGGCAGAGCCTAATCCTATGGCAGCCATGAGGCAAGCAATAATCTTTTTCATTGTGGATGATTATCTGTGTTTGTAAGTGTTATTTCTTCTTGAAGATATACGCTATGCTCTCGCGAAGTATTTGGGCCCGGGCAATCCAGAGGCTACCGACGTAAAGGACGACGGCGATGACGATGCGGAGGCACATACGGAGCCACGAGATGGGAAGTGACTGGGTGGCGAAGTAGGCGACGGCCATCACGGCGAGGGCGAAGACGAAGAAGGGTGCGATGTCCTTCAGGGCGTGCCACCAGCGGAGGCCTATGAGACGACGGGCGCAGGCCTGCCAGACGAACAGCCAGGCGATGTTCAGGGCGACATAGAAGATGACCATCTCGTGGAGACCGTAGCCCAAGGCGTGCAAGACGATGATGCCGCCCCAAACGAAGGCGCAGTTCAACAGGCCGATGACCATATTGATAGTAGAACGCCCGCGCGAGATGACGAGGTTGCTGTAGAGCGTCACCACGGGCGAGAAGGCGCCGTAGACGCAGAGCATGGACAGCAGCAGCGCACTGTCATGCCACTTCTCGCCGGCCAACAGTACGATGAAGTCTTCGGCGATGAGGGCTAGGCCCAGGAGGCAGGGGAAGGAGACGAAACAGGTGAAACGGAGGAGTTTGCGGAAGACGACAGCAGGCCCACCCTCAGCAGACCCACCCCCGACCTTACCCGTCCTCAGCAGAGGAGTTCTTGAAGTGTCAAGCGTCCCTTTGGGTCGAGCGCTGCTTCGGTCGCTCAGGACGGCTTGACATTTAGTCAACCCGATATTTCCTTCGCTACCCGTGAGGGAGGGGAGAGGCTGCGCAGAGTATTCTTCATTCAATCCGGAGGGCTCCCCTTCCTCACGGGAGGGGTCGGGGGTGGGTCTGCTGGGGGTTTGTCTGCTACTTTCCCTCAGCACCGGTTGTGCCACGCCCTGCACCATGCCTCCGATAGTGGCGATGGCCATATCGTCCCATTTGCGGGCGTTGCTATAGATGCCGGCAAGATGTCCGCCAGGATAGAAACGGTTGAGGAGGACGCCAAAGGCATTGTTGTTCAGTTGGAAAGCGAGGCTGTTGATGAGGAGCTTTGACGAGAAGCCGAACATCTGCCAGGCAGGACGAAGAAGAGTGAAAAGTGAAAGAATGAAAAGTGAAAAATAAGCTTTACTCTTGGACATAGAAAGCCCTTGTAACTTATATTTTTCACTTTTCATTCTTTCACTTTTCACTTCTTTCTGCACCGCAGGAAGACTCGGTCGCCACGGTGAAAACGCCCAGGCGAAGGCGGTGACGGAGGCCACGTAAACCAGGCTCTGGGCGGCTAAGCCCCAATAGGCGAAACCGGCGTAGGCGAGGCAGACGCCGACGATGCCCGAGAGGGTGATGGAGGCCATCTGCATGATGCTGGTCTGCTTCACCATCAGATGGCCGAAGAGGTATGCCCGCTGGGCGGTGCCGAAGCACGAGAACACGAAGCCGAGGAAGGCAAAACGTCCGAGGGGGCAGAGGACGGGTTCGTTGTAGAAATCGGCAATCAGCGGGGCGGCAAAGAAGAGGAGGACGTAGAGCACGAGGCCCACGATGACGTTGAACCAGAAGACGGCGTTATACTCCTCATGCGTCGGTTCGCTCTTGTTGGCCAAGGCCGCCGTGAAACCGCTCTCCTGCAGCACGCTGGCGATATTCGAGAAGATGACCAGGGCGGCCATCTTACCATAGTCGTCAGGGTCGAGGATATTGATGAGCCAAAGGCCGAACAAAGCCCCCAACAGCTGTACTATGCCGTTGCTGAAGCCTCCCCAGATGAGGCCTTGGGCGGTGCGGCGCTTTAAGGACAGACCCCCTCCCCGTTCCTCCTCAAGGGGGAGAGTGGAATGTGTTTGAGAGGGAGAAATCTTTTTCATAGGGGAATCGTGCTGCCTTCTTATCTATACCTGAGGGTATCTACCCTCCCCTTTGAGGAAGAGAGCGGACTGTGCTTGAGAGGGAGAGCTCTTTTTCATAGGGGAACCGTGTTGCCTTCTTCTCTACACCTGAAGGTATCTACTCTCCCCCTTGAGAGGGGAGAGTGGAATGTGTTTGAGAGGGAGAAATCTTTTTCATAGGGGAACCGTGCTGCCTTCTTATCTACACCTGAAGGTGTCTACTCTCCCCCTTGAGGAAGAGAGTGGACTGTGCTTGAGAGGGAGAGCTCTTTTTCATCGGGGAACCGTGTTGCCTTCTTCTCTACACCTGAAGGTATCTACTCTCCCCCTTGAGGGGGAGCGGGGAGGGGGTCTGCTTCAATCGCAAATTCCATCCTCCTGAGCACCTCCTCCTTACCGAGGAAGGCAGCGAGGCCGTACATATCGGGACCTTGACCTTCGCCGACGAGGCAGACACGCCAAGCGTTCCAGGGCTTGATGCCCGTCTGCTCGACCCACGGGTCGACAACGGCCTTCTGACCTTCGACCGAGAAATCGTCGATGGAGGCCAGGACGTCGTGCAGCTGTTGCATCTCGGCGGCCGTCTCGGGCTTCCAGTTCTTCTTGATGAACTTATCCTCGCGATTGAACTCGGTCGGTGCCACGAAGAAGAAGCGGCAGAGGGGCCAGAGGTCGCTGACGAACGAGATGTTGCGCTTCTTCGTGCCCTCCTTCGTCTCGTACTCGATGACCTTGGACTTCATCATGCCTACGACCTGGGCTGCACGCTCCTCCGAGCAATCTATGCCCTGTTCCTTCAGCAGCTTGACGAAGGCGGGCGCCCACTGCTCGTCGGTGAGCTTCATCAGGTATTCGCGGTTGAACCAGAAGCCTTTGACATAGTCGAAGCGTGCGCCGTTCTTCGAGCACTTCTCGAGGTTGAACTTCTGGATGAGCTCGTCCATCGACAGGATCTCCTGATCGTCGCCGGGGTTCCAGCCGAGCAGGGCAAGGAAGTTGACCACGGCCTCGGGCAGATAGCCCTTCTCGCGATAGCCGCTGCTGATCTCGCCGCTCTTGGGGTCGTGCCATTCGAGTGGGAAGACGGGGAAGCCGAGGCGGTCGCCGTCGCGCTTCGAGAGCTTGCCTTTGCCGTCGGGCTTCAGCAGCAGCGGCAGATGGGCGAAGCGCGGCATCGTGTCTTGCCAGCCGAAAGCGCGGTAGAGCAGCACGTGGAGCGGTGCCGACGGCAGCCACTCCTCGCCGCGGATGACGTGCGTCACCTCCATCAAGTGGTCGTCGACGATGTTGGCCAAATGGTAGGTCGGCAGCTGGTCGGCGCTCTTCCACAGCACCTTATCGTCGAGGATCGAGCTGTTGATGCAGACGTCGCCGCGAATGATGTCGTCGACGTGTACATCCTCGCCCGGTTCGATGAGGAAGCGGACGACGTAGGGGTGACCCTCAGCGATGAGGCGGTCGGTCTCTTCTTTACCTAAAGTCAGCGAGTTGCGCATCTGTCCGCGGGTCGAGGCATCGTACTGGAAGTTCTCCACCTGCTCGCGTTTGGCGGTCAGCTCCTCGGGCGTATCGAAGGCGATGTAGGCGCGTCCGGCATCGAGAAGTTGTTTGACATATTCCTTATAGATCTCCTTGCGCTCGCTCTGGCGGTAAGGGCCGTGGTCGCCGCCGAAGCTGACGCCCTCGTCGAACTTGATGCCGAGCCAGCGGAACGACTCCAGGATATATTCCTCGGCTCCGGGCACGAAGCGTGCAGAGTCAGTGTCCTCGATGCGGAAGATGAGCTCGCCGCCATGCTGGCGGGCGAAGAGATAGTTATACAAAGCTGTGCGGACGCCGCCGATGTGGAGGGGTCCTGTGGGTGATGGCGCGAAGCGAACGCGCACTTTCTGAGCATTGTTCATGGGAAAATATATCTAAAAGTTTGTGCAAAGGTAGGAAAAAGTTTAGAGTTTCAGGGGCAGAGCGGCATGATATTTGCATATTCATCGACAATAATTGGCCTTTTTCGTGTCCTGAAATGAATTTTCGCCCTCCTCAGGCCCTATATCCCTAAACTTTTTCCTATCTTTGCGCCTGAAATAACCATCATTGCTTATGAGTCGATTCAACAAGCCTCAAGAGATAGGGTGGCGCAATATCTTGGCCCAAATGCTGATAGCCATCGTGGCCATCACCATCATCGTCTGGTTCCTGCCCCGAGGAAGCCAGTCGTCCATGCATTTCGACGTAGGTCGCCCATGGCCCTACGGCCAGCTGATTGCTCCTTTCGACTTTCCCGTC
The DNA here is from genome assembly GCA_017429525.1 of Bacteroidaceae bacterium. Taxonomy (GTDB): domain Bacteria; phylum Bacteroidota; class Bacteroidia; order Bacteroidales; family Bacteroidaceae; genus Physcousia. The sequence continues at coordinate 58,449 of JAFROT010000030.1, forward strand.
TTCAAGACCGATGCCCAGCTGCAAGCCGAGCGCGACAGCATACGCCGCGTCTACGAGCCTTACTTTGAGCTGGACCCGCAGGTGGAGCGTGTCCAGATGGCAGCGATGCGTGCTGAGATCCGCAACATGAGCGTCGGCGACCTGTCATACCCCCACCGCGCGTTCATCGAACAACGCGTACAGGACGTCTACAGCCGAGGCATCCTCAGCACAGACGACCTGGAGAAAGTGCACAACGACACGTGCCAGAATGTGAAGGTCTACCAAGGTGCGACGTCACAGTCGCGGTCTATCCACGATCTGCTGTCGCAGAAAGAGGCCTACGAGCAGATCCTGGTCGGGGCAGACAGCGTAGGCATCGAACGCTCGAAGCTGCAGCGCCTGAACCTCAACAAGTATCTAGCGCCTAACCTCGTCTACGATGCAGAGAAGTCCGACAAAGAGTGGACCGAGCTCGAGAACTCGCTTTCGCCCAGTTCGGATATGGTGCTGGCCGGGCAAAGCATTATCGACCGAGGGAACATCATCAGGGAATACGACGCGCAGATTCTTGAGAGCTTCGAGCGCGCAACGGCTGCACGTAAGGGCACCAACCGCGAGAACAACCTTATCCTGCTCGGGCAGATTCTCTACGTGACGACCATCGTGCTCTGCCTCATCTGCTACTTCAATCTCTTCCGTCGCGACTACATCTCCAACGGACGTAGCGTCCTGTTGCTGTTCCTGCTGGTGCTGAGCTATCCGCTACTCACGTCGTTCCTCGTCCGTCATACGCTGTTGTCGGTCTACCTGATTCCTTACACGATGCTACCTGTCTTCGTTCGCGTCTTCATGGATTCGCGAACGGCTTTCTTCACCCACGTCTGTACAATCCTGCTGTGCGCCCTCTCGCTCAAATATCCATTCGAATTTATCTCCACGCAACTCGTCGGTGGACTCGTGGCGATCTACACACTGCGTGAGTTGTCGGAGCGCTCACAGATCTTCCGCACAGCCATCTTCGCGACCCTCGCGATGATTATCGTCTACGGGAGTATCGACCTCCTTCACGGCCGTGAGTTCATCGGCGAGAACAAGCTGACGCACCGCGATTTCGCCATCTATCAGCACATCATCTTCTCGGGCATCGTACTTTTGTTCGCCTATCCGCTGATGTATCTGATCGAGCGCCTCTTCGGGTTCACCAGCAACGTGACGCTTGTCGAGTTGTCCAACGTGAACCGCGAGTTGCTGCGCAAGCTCTCGGAGGAAGCGCCAGGCACTTTCCAACACTCGATGCAGGTCTCTAATCTGGCCGCGGAGGTGGCGCTGAAGATAGGCGCCAAGAGCCAGCTCGTGCGTACGGGTGCTCTCTACCATGACATCGGTAAGATTCAGAATGCAGCCTTCTTCACAGAGAACCAGGCAGGCGGCATCAATCCACACAATCGCATCGACCTCAAGGAGAGTGCACGCATCATCATCAACCATGTCAGCGACGGCGAGACGCTGGCCGACCGTCATCAACTGCCCCGTGTCATCCGCGACTTCATCACTACCCATCACGGCAAAGGACTCGCCAAATACTTCTATATCACTTATAAGAACCAGCACCCCGACGAAGTAGTCGACTACGCTGCGTTCTCCTATCCTGGTCCCGACCCCTTCACGGCCGAGCAAGCCATTCTGATGATGGCCGATGCCGTCGAAGCCTCAACCCGTTCGCTGAAAGAGTACACCGAGGAGAGCATTGCCGAACAGGTCGACCGAATCATCGATACGCAAGTGGCTGAGGGTCATTTCGCCAACTGCCCCATCACCTTCCAGGATATCCAGACGGCCAAGGAAGTCTTCAAGGAGAAACTGAAGACGATGTACCACACCCGCATCAGCTATCCAACCCTGGACAACAAGAACGAGGAAGAGAAAGCTGCCCCCAAATAGCCAGCCTGTGAGTGCATAGCTGCCAACGACGTGCTGCACGAGAAAGAACGAACAATCATAAAGAAAGGAATATCAGATGCATTTCACAGAAAACGCTCACATGAGCGACCTTATCCACGACGACTATCGCCTGCTGCAAGTGATCTCGCGCTTCGGTGTCTCGCTTGGTTTCGGCGACCAGAGCATTGATGCTGCCTGCAAGGCCAGTGGCGTCGACACCGCCACCTTCCTTGCTGTCGTCAACTTCGTGCAGAGCGAAGGACGCCTGTCTGTCGAAGAGGCGGCCGAAGAAGTCAGCGTGGCCGAACTGATGCGCTATTTGCAACGCTCGCACACTTACTTTGTTGACTTCCGACTGCCTGCTATCCGACGCAAACTGATTGAGGCCATCGACTGTTCGGCCAAGAATCAGATCACCTTCCTCATCCTGAAGTTCTACGATGAGTATGCAGCCGAGGTGCAGCGACACATGCAATACGAGAACGAGAACATACATACCTATGTCCAGCAGTTGCTTGAAGGCCAGTTGCCGAAGAAGCATACGGGCTACTCCGAACTTGCCCATCAACACCACGACAACCACGCCAGCATCAGCAAGAGCAGCCACGAGCTCAAGTCAATCATCATCAAGTACTACCCCAGCGACAGCGATACGCAGCGCCTGGCCGACACCCTCATGGACATCTACATCATGGAAGAAGACCTCTTCACGCATTGCCACCTCGAGGACACGCTGTTTGCCGAGGCCGTCCACCTGCTGGAAAACGAGGTGAAAGCGAAAGCTACGGACAACTCTACACGGCCGAGTACCGACAGCTGGCGCCCCAAAGGCGAGGCCGAAGCCTCGTCCGACGAGCTCTCGGAACGCGAGAAAGACGTCATCCGCCACGTCGTACGCGGACTCTCGAACAAGGAGATTGCCGAGAAGATGTTCATCTCGGCCAACACCGTCATGACCCATCGGCGCAACATCGCGCGCAAGACGCAGATTCACTCGCCTGCCGGTCTGACCATCTACGCCATCGTCAACGGACTCATCAACCTCGACGAGGTGAAACTTTAAAAAGCCTACTGCCCTCGCCCACCCCGAGGCGCAGTAACGGCTCAAGAACAACCGTTTATGCAAGATAATACATCCATAGATCATAGCGACTACGCGCTGCCGCTGCGCGAGAACGAAGGGAAAGGCTCTTCCTCCGACCGCGATTTCGAGCAGGCGCTTCGTCCTCTCCGCTTCGAGGATTTTGCGGGTCAGGCCAAGCAAGTGGAGAACCTGCGCGTCTTCGTCGAAGCCGCAAAATACCGCGGCGAGCCTCTCGACCACACGCTTCTGCACGGCCCGCCAGGACTGGGCAAGACCACCCTCTCCAACATCATCGCCAACGAGCTCGGCGTAGGGTTCAAGGTCACCAGCGGACCCGTGCTCGACAAGCCGGGTGACCTCGCGGGCATACTCACGTCGCTGGAGCCGCAGGACGTGCTCTTCATCGACGAGATTCATCGTCTCTCGCCCGTAGTCGAGGAGTATCTCTACTCAGCAATGGAGGACTACCGCATCGACATCATGATCGACCGCGGCCCCAGCGCCCGCTCCATACAGATCGACCTCAACCCCTTCACGCTCGTCGGTGCCACCACGCGTAGCGGTCTGCTCACGGCTCCGTTGCGCGCACGCTTTGGCATTAATCTCCACTTGGAATACTATGACGCCGAGACGCTCTGCGGCATCGTACGCCGTTCGGCTTCCATCCTGAATCAGCCCATCGACGATACGGCTGCAGCCGAGATAGCCCGTCGCAGCCGCGGTACGCCACGAATAGCCAACGCGCTCCTGCGCCGCGTGCGTGACTTCGCACAGGTGAAAGGCAACGGACGCATCGATCTCGAGATTGCCCGCTATGCGCTCGAAGCGCTCAACATCGACCGCCACGGCCTCGACCTCATCGACCGCAAGATCCTGCTGGCCATCATCGATAAGTTCAAGGGAGGCCCTGTGGGCGTAGGCACGATCGCTACGGCCATCGGCGAAGACCCGGGCACGGTCGAAGAGGTCTACGAGCCTTTCCTCATCAAAGAAGGTTTCATCAAGCGTACTCCTCGTGGCCGTGAAGTGACCGACCTGGCCTACGAGCACATGCAGCGCAGTCGGTTCAGCCCTGCCGACGGCCAACCCAGTTTGTTCGATTAGAAATGTTTGACATTCAGAAGATAAGAGAAGACTTTCCCATCCTCGGCCGCGAAGTGTACGGCCGTCCGTTGGTCTATCTGGACAACGGCGCTACGACCCAGAAGCCGCGCTGCGTCATCGATGCGATGACCGACGAGTACCTCAACGTCAACGCCAACGTCCACCGCGGGGTTCACTACCTCTCGCAACAAGCGACGGAACTGCACGAGCAAGCTCGCGAGACGGTTCGCCGCTTCATCAACGCCCGTTCGACAGCCGAGATCGTGTTCACGCGCGGCACCACAGAGAGCATCAACCTCGTGGCCTCGTCCTTCGGGCAGGCCTTCCTCCACGATGGCGACGAAGTCATCCTCACCGAGATGGAGCACCACTCGAACATCGTGCCCTGGCAGCTGTTGCAGGCACGCATGGACCTGAGAATAAAGGTGTGCCCCATCAGTGACGACGGACGCCTCGACCTAAGTGCGCTCGAACAGCTGTTCACGCCCCGTACGCGCCTGCTCGCGTGTACGGCCGTCTCCAACGTGCTGGGCACCGTCAATCCCGCAAGCGACATCATCGCGATGGCTCATGCTCACGACGTGCCCGTCCTCATCGACGCGGCTCAGGCAGCCCCCCACATGCCCATCGACGTGCAGGCCTTGGACTGCGACTTCCTCGCCTTCAGCGGCCATAAGGTCTACGGTCCCACGGGCATCGGCGTGCTCTACGGCAAAGAGAAATGGCTCGACCGCATGCCCCCCTATATGGGTGGCGGCGAGATGATTGGCAAGGTCTCGTTCGAGCGGACGACTTTCAACGTCCTGCCCTACAAGTTCGAGGCTGGAACGCCCGACTACATCGCTACGACAGGCCTGGCCAAAGCGCTGGACTACGTCAGCTCTATCGGTTTCGACACGATTATGGAGCACGAGCGCACGCTCACAAACTATGCCCTCCGACGCCTGGCAGAGATTCCCGGCATGCGCATCTTCGGCCCGCAAGCCTCATCGCCTCAGCAGCTTACGGATCCCGATGACCACGATGCCGTCATCTCCTTCCTCGTAGGCGACATCCACCATCTGGACCTCGGCACGCTGCTCGACCGCCTCGGCATAGCCGTCCGCACGGGCCATCATTGCGCCGAACCCCTCATGCACCGACTGGGCATCGAAGGCACCGTTCGCGCCTCCTTCGCCCTCTACAACACCTGCGAGGAGGTTGACGCACTCGTGGCCGCCATCCTGCGCGTCATGAAGATGTTCTGAGGCGCTGCGCCACCCCTCACGCGCGCGTACATTATTATAAATACAACAGGGCGACTACTGACGAGATTTGCCCACCCGACGGATGAAGCTATCCCCGCATTTTTATGCCCTAAAACATGAAAATGCGGGGATGATTGTTTGACTTTCATCAAGGAAAAGCGTGATTTTGATGTTTTATAGCATGATATTAGTCCTCATTTGACGAAATCGCCGTACCTTTGCACCAGCAAAACAAAAGGAGCGAGGTCAAGCGAGACCTCACAGCAAGCTCCGAGACGACATAGGTAAAAGTTCGTGGTCATTCATTAGACCAGGTATATGATTGTTTAATTTTAGGAGTAACACTATGCATTCAGCATTCACTATGCTTGCAGTTACTGTAGCAGCAATTGCAGCAATCGTTGGTTGGACAAACAACGGTAACGGCACGAATCCTAACAACTTTCTGATGCCTCAGCCTTAACCGCCAACGTTTACAAACAAAGTAGAGATTTAGTTAGTTAGTTTATAAGGTAAATGATTTTGCAAGAGCGACTGTCCGTGAGGATAGTTGCTCTTTTTTTTCTAAGCAACTCCTCGCCTTCACTATTTTCGCCGGCGCTCGCCCTCACTTGCGAAGATTCTCATTCACAGCCATTTCCACTTCTATAACCAATTACTAAGCAGTTCGCCACAGGCTACTCTATCCAGCGGATTCATCCGCAAGGCCACACGCATCCAGTCGAATCTGATTGCACGTATGGACGTGAGGCCTCACACGTATAGACGTGAAGGGCTACGCGTATAGACGTGAAGGGCTACGCGTATAGACGTGAAGGGCTACACGTATAGACGAAGAAGGTGGACCACCTTGGTGATCCACCTCCAACCTATAGACGTGTCTTACGATTGATTCAACTACGACTGCCTTCACGAACAGACGCGAGGAGCTGAACTACTGCTCACGTCGGCCGCTGCGACTCATCATGAAAGGCCTCACGGACAAGGGGAACGCCAAGCCTTTGCATAAGGGGCTGCCGGCACGAGCGAATCATCGTGCAAGACGATGCAGGAACTGACGGGCAGCGAAGGGGCGTCGCACCTACTTCAGGCTGTTCACGATTTCCTGGTTGACCTGACGCATCGGCTCTTCCTTGATTTTGATGACTTTGCGGTCATAGGTCATAAGGCCGTTGACCTCGATTTCGACGTCAGTCGTTTGCGTGTAGACGGCCGCTGCGAAACCGCGCTCGATGAAGGGCTTGAGGGCACGCATGTTCTCGACATAACGCTGGGTGACCTCGTCGGAATTCTTGAACTGAACGTAGCCCCAGTTACGGTCGGGCTGCCAGAGATGACCTTCGAGTGCGAGCCCAAGACCACCGAACTCGCCGAGGACCGTAGCACGCGTGGCGTCGAACAGGTACATGTCGGGGCCAGGATAGTTGTGGAGGTCGAGGATGTCGCCTGTCATGAAGTGATTGCCGCCGCTGGCGGGGTTCACCAGGCGCGAGGGATCCAGCTGCTTGGTCCACTCCGCAATCTCCTTCGTCTTGAACTGTCCCCACGACTCGTTGAAGGGCGTCCACACCACGACGCAAGGATAGGCACGGAACTGCTCTACGATCTCCTGCCACTCGGCACGGAAGTTGGCCTCAGAGGCTGGCGAACGGCGTCCGTCGTCGCTGCCGTTCCAGTAGGTGCGACTGTTCCATCCGGGTCCGTCGTCGGACATCGGCTGGTCTTGCCACACGAGGATGCCCAAGCGGTCGCAATGCGTGAACCATCGGTCGCTCTCCACCTTCATGTGCTTGCGTATCATATTGAACCCGAAGTCCTTAGTCTTCTTGATATCATAGACCAGAGCCTCGTCGGTAGGCGCCGTGTAGAGCCCGTCGGGCCAATAGCCCTGATCGAGCGGGCCGAGCTGGAAGAGCGGTTTGTTGTTGAGCATCATGCGCATGATGCCGTCCTTGTCGCGGCCGAGGGAGATCTTACGCATAGCGGCATAGCTCTTGACGGCATCGAGCTTGCGACCTTGATTGAGCAGCTCCACACTCATATCGTAGAGGAAGGGGCTGTCGGGGCTCCAGAGTTTGGCGTCCTTCACAGCCAGTTCCACCTTCTGGCCGGCAGCAGCCATTCCTGTGGCGACGACCTTCGCGCCGTCGCGCAGCGTCACCTTGACGACGTCGCTGGCATCGGTGCCCGCGGTCTTTGTCTCAACCACCAACTTCTGATTATCGATGTCGGGTTGAGGAATCACCTGCTCGATATGCTTGGCTGCTACGGGCTCCAGCCAAACGGTCTGCCAGATGCCCGTCACGGACGTGTACCAGATGCCGTTGGGTTTGTTGCGCTGTTTGCCTATGCCGCCGAAGCCGTCGTCGGTAGGATCCCACACCTTCACGACCAGCTGCTGCTTGCCGCTGCCCGCGAGATAGGGTGTGATGTCGAACGAGAAAGCAGCGTAACCGCCCTGATGGCCACCGATCTTGATGTCGTTCACGAAGACTTCGCAACGCCAATCGACGGCGCCGAAGTGCAGCAGCACATGACGCCCCTTCCAGCCCTTGGGCACTGTGAAGGAGGTATGATACCAGAGTTCGTTGTCCTTGCCCACTGTCTTCTGCACGCCCGAGAGGCTCGACTCGACCGCAAACGGCACGAGAATCTTGCCGTCGTAGCGCTCAGCCGACACCTGTCCGGCCGGACGGATGGCATAGTCCCATAGGCCATTGAGATTCAACCAGTCAGCGCGCTCCATGATGGGACGCGGATACTCGGGCAGGACGCTGGCGGGATTCACCTTGTCGGCCCATTGTGTCTTGATTTTCTGGCCCTGCGGCTGCCACTGTGCGTAGGCCATCACAGCCGCCAAGACGCACGCGAGAAGGGAGGTTAGTCTTTTCATATAGAAACGGATTTTGAGGGTTGAATAATCTGCGAAACGAGTAAAAACTACAGTCATCGAAACGATTCAGCTGCAAAGTTCTTTTTTTTTATCGAAAATGCAATTTTTTTTTGCCACTAAACAGCATTTTTCCCTCAATAAAAGGTAAAAGGAGTGTGGATTTTGCCGTAAAAGGCGAGAATAATGGTGATAAAAGGCTCTGGGAATGATAAAAAAGGAAACAAAGTTTTGTCACACGGCAAATTATGACTACTTTTGTGCGCGCAAATCCGCAAATCATTATAAAATACTGCATAAAATAATGGAAAAGATCCAAGAACTCACCGACAAAATCCGTCGCGAAGGCGTCGAGAAAGGACAGGCCGAGGCCGCCCAGATTATCGCTCAGGCCAAAGAGCAGGCTGCAAAGATTGTGGCCGATGCGAAGGCACAGGCCGAAGCCATCGAACAACAGTCGAAGAAAGCTGCCGCCGAGCTCGACCAGAACACCAAGAGCGAGCTCAAGCTCTACACAGGGCAGGCGCTGAACGCACTCAAGAGCGAAATCGCCAACATCGTCAGCGACAAGATTGTCAGCCAAAGCGTCAAGGGACTCACCGACGACAAGAACTTCCTCGGTCAGTTCATGGTCGCACTCGCCACAGAATGGGCCAAGAAGCAGGACATCGTCATCAGCACCGAGGATGCCGAAGCGCTGAAGGCTTACTTCGCCAAAGAGGCTAAGGCGCTGCTCGACAAGGGCGTGAAGATTGAGAAAGTAAACGGCAAGCAGACGCTCTTCACGGTGCAGCCCGCCGACGGCAGCTACCGCGTAGACTTCGGCAAGGAAGAGCTCGAGAGCTACTTCAAGAACTTCCTGCGTCCGCAACTGATTGACATGCTGTTCTGATTTAAGGATTTAAGGATTTTATATTGCAGGACCTGGCAGATGGGTGCTCTCCCGGGAACGCTCGGCCAAGCATGCAAAATCATTAAATCGGAAATCATTAAATCATTAAATCCAAGATATGGCAAACTACTATTGTTTCATGGCAGGCCTGCCGACGGTCAAGCTCAACGACTCACAGCCTCAGCACACGCTTCTCCAACTGAAAGAGGAGCTGGCCGACGTGCTGGAGCCACAGGACGCCCGACTGATGGAGCGCTACTTCCTGCGCTTCGATTGCGAGAACCTGGTGGCACTGCTGGCCGACGAGGAAGCAGAGCTCGACGGACGTGGCTGCTATGACCGTGAAGCCCTCAACCAGCTCATCGAGGAGGCACGCGCGATGGAAGGCACCGTCAAGGGCTTTCCCGCGTTCGTGGCCGACTTCGTGCGCGACTACGATGCCCACGCCGGGCAGACGAATTGGTTCGCACGCGACGCAGCCCTGCTGGCCTACTACGACTACGCTCGCGAATGCCCCAACGCAATGATGGCTGAGTGGTACGGCCTGAACTTCAATATCCTCAACATCCTCACCGCCCTCATCGCCCGCCGACAGGGATGGGCGCTGGCCGACTACGTGCAGGGCGACGGCGACGTCGTCGAAGCCTTGCTGAAGCAGGCGGGACAAGCTGACTTCGGCCTCAGCACTGAGCTCGACTACATGAAAGACCTCATGCAGGCCGCCGAGGATACCGATCCCGTTGAGAAGGAGCGCAGAATCGACGCCATCCGCTGGAACTGGCTCGAGGAGAAGACATTCTTTGAGCCCTTCGACATCACGGCCCTCTTCGCCTACGTCGTTCGCAGCGAGATCCTCGAGCGCTGGGCTCTGCTCGACCCCGAGCTTGGCCGTCAGCGCTTCACCGAGATCATCGAGAACCTGCGCGGCGAGGCCAAAGTGCCCGAAGAATTTATTCGCAAATAGAGGGCCCTCCCCTCCCTGTCTTGAAGCGTCCGCTCGGCATCCCGAAGGGTGACGCTTGACACTTCAAGAAGCGTCGCAAAGCGCCGAGCGGTAGGGAGGGAGCGGTCACCTATCAAGATTTGAAAACGACTATAACAAATAAATAGAAAAAGTATCTACTCCACCTACCTAAAAGGGTAGCAAGGGAAAAAGAGGTTGACTCAATGTCAAACTTTCCGAGCGACCGAGGTTTATCTGCTAAGCTGAGGACGGACAGGCAGGGGGGTGGGCCTTCTAATGATTATGACAAAAGGAACAGTTAGCGGCGTTATCGCCAATATGGTAACGCTCCGCGTGGACGGACCGGTGAAGCAGGGAGAGATCTGCTATATCGAGACCGGCGGCGACCGCCTCATGAGCGAGGTCATCAAGGTCATCGGTCAGGACGTCTACGTGCAGGTATTCGAGAGCACACGCGGACTGCGCGTAGGTGCTACGGCCGAGTTCACAGGCCACATGCTCGAAGTGCAGCTCGCACCGGGCATGCTCAGTAAGAACTTCGACGGTCTGCAGAACGACCTCGACAAGATGGAGGGCGTCTTCCTCAAGCGCGGACAGTACACCGACCCGCTCGACCGCGAGCGCCTGTGGGGCTTCGAGCCTATCGTCAAGGTGGGCGACAAAGTCATCGCCAGCGACTGGCTCGGGAAGGTCGAGGAGAACTCACAGCCCCTGAAGATTATGGCTCCCTTCCAGATGAAGGGTACGGCTACGGTCAAAAGCATCGTCAAGGCCGGCAAGTACAAGGTCGACGACACCATCGCCACGCTGACCCTCGAGGACGGCACCGACCTGGACGTCAACATGATCCAGCACTGGCCCGTGAAGTTCGCTATGACCAACTACCGCGAGAAGCCCCGTCCCTTCAAACTCCTCGAGACCAGCGTGCGCACCATCGATACGTTCAACCCTATCGTCGAAGGCGGTACGGGCTTCATCCCCGGTCCCTTCGGTACGGGCAAGACGGTGCTGCAGCACGCCATCTCCAAGCAGGCTGAGGCCGACATCGTGATCATCGCTGCCTGCGGTGAGCGTGCCAATGAGGTCGTAGAGATCTTCACCGAGTTCCCCGAGCTCGAAGACCCCCACACCGGCCGCAAGCTGATGGAGCGCACCATCATCATCGCCAACACGTCGAACATGCCTGTGGCTGCCCGTGAGGCTTCTGTCTACACCGCTATGACGATGGCCGAGTACTACCGCTCGATGGGCCTGCGCGTCCTGCTGATGGCCGACTCCACTTCTCGTTGGGCACAGGCTCTGCGTGAGATGTCCAACCGTATGGAGGAGCTGCCTGGCCCCGACGCTTTCCCGATGGACCTCTCGGCTCTGATTTCCAACTTCTACGGCCGCGCCGGATATGTCTATCTGAACAACGGCCAGACAGGCTCCATCACCTTCCTCGGAACGGTTTCGCCTGCCGGCGGTAACCTGAAGGAGCCCGTCACAGAGAGCACCAAGAAGGTGGCTCGCTGCTTCTACGGACTGGAACAGGAGCGTGCCGACAAGAAACGCTATCCTGCCGTCAATCCTATCGATTCCTACTCCAAGTACCTCGAGTACCCCGAGTTTGCCGAGTACATCAAGGGCCACATCAACGAAGAGTGGATCCCGAAGGTATTGGCCCTGAAGACCCGCATGCAGCGCGGTAAGGAGATTGCCGAGCAGATCAACATCCTCGGTGATGACGGCGTACCCGTTGACTACCACGTTACGTTCTGGAAGTCAGAGGTTATCGACTATGTCATCCTGCAGCAGGATGCTTTCGACGAGGTCGATGCCGTCACGCCCCTCGAGCGTCAGGAAGAGATCCTCAACATGGTCACCACAATCTGCGAGCACGACTTCCAGTTCGACACCTTCCTCGAGGCCACCGACTTCTTCCGCAAGCTCATCAACCTGTGCAAGCAGTGGAACTACTGCAAGTACAAGAGCGACGAGTACTACGACTTCAAGAAACAGATTGAGGAATTCATTAAATAAGTTGACAAGCAAACAAGTTGACGAGTAGACAAGTTGATTCTCTATGCAATCACCGTCACACGTCAAGAAGCCAAGCATCAACTCGTCAACTTGTTAACTCGTCAACTCGTCAACTATATAAAACTATGGCACAAGCATTTCAGAAAATCTATACAAAGATCAGCCAGATCACGAAAGCAACTTGTTCGCTGAAGGCGACGGGCGTAGGCTACGACGAACTGGCCACCATCGACGGCAAGTTGGCCCAGGTGGTGAAAATCATTGGCGACGACGTGACGCTGCAGGTGTTCGAAGGCACGGGCGGCATCCCCACCAACGCCGAGGTGGTCTTCCTCGGTAAAGCTCCGACCCTGAAGGTCAGCGAGCAGCTGGCCGGTCGCTTCTTCAACGCCTACGGACAGCCTATCGACGGCGGACCAGCCATCGAGGGTAAGGAAATCGAGATTGGCGGCCCCAGCGTGAACCCCGTGCGCCGCAAGCAGCCCAGTGAGCTCATCGCAACGGGTATTGCCGGTATCGACCTGAACAACACGCTCGTCTCTGGCCAGAAGATTCCTTTCTTCGCCGACCCCGACCAGCCCTTCAACGAGGTGATGGCTATGGTGGCCCTGCGTGCTAAGGTCGACAAGATCATCCTCGGCGGCATGGGTATGACCAACGACGACTACTATTTCTTCCGCAACACATTCTCCAACGCCGGTGCCCTCGACCGCATCATCTCGTTCATGAACACCACCGAGGACCCCGCCGTAGAGCGTCTGCTCATCCCCGATATGGCGCTGGCTGCTGCCGAGTACTTCGCCGTCGAGAAGCACGAGACCGTGCTCGTCCTGCTGACCGATATGACTTCGTATGCCGACTCGCTCGCCATCGTGTCGAACCGCATGGACCAGATTCCTTCGAAGGACTCTATGCCCGGTTCGCTCTACTCCGACCTGGCCAAGATCTACGAGAAGGCCGTGCAGTTCCCCGAGAGCGCTGGTGGCGGCTCCATCACCATCATCGCTGTGACCACCCTCTCGGGCGGCGACATCACGCACGCCGTGCCCGACAACACGGGTTACATCACCGAGGGTCAGCTCTACCTGCGCCGCGACTCCGACGTCGGTAAGGTCATCGTCGACCCCTTCCGCTCGCTGTCACGTCTGAAGCAGCTCGTGGCCGGAAAGAAGACGCGCAAGGACCACTCGCAGGTCATGAACGCGGCTATCCGTCTTTACTCCGACGCCGCCAACGCCAAGACCAAGCTCGAGAACGGTTTCGACCTCACCGACTACGACAACCGCTGCCTCGACTTCGCGAAGGACTACGCTACGGCCATCCTGGCCATCGACGTCAACGTGGACACCACCGAGATGCTCGACGTCACGTGGAAGCTCTTCCGCAAGTACTTCAAGCTCGAGGAGGTCAACATCAAGAAGGAGTTCACCGATATTTACTGGAAATAGTGGACCCTCCCCCCGCCCTCCCTTGTAGGGAGGGGGTGGTCACTCTCAAGAAATGACTCAAATTAGTAACCAATAGCAAAAGTATCTACTCCCCGCCCTACAAGGGAGGGGCAGGGGGGTGGGTCCTATCTTATGGCTATCAAATTTCAATACAACAAGACATCGCTCCAGCAGATTGAGAAGCAGCTGAAGATGCGACAGCGGACCTTGCCTATCATCAAGAACAAGGAGACCGCGCTGCGTCTGGAGGTGAAGCGCTGCAAGGAAGAGGTCGTCGCGTTGGAGGCGAAGCTGCAAGAGCAAATAGCCGGCTACGAGCGCATGTACGCCCTCTGGGGCGAGTTTGACGCCTCGCTGGTCGAGCTGAAGGACGTCGAGATGGATGTGAAGAAGATTGCGGGCGTGCGCGTTCCCATCTTGAAGAACATCAAGCTCGAGGCCAAGCCCTTCGGCATCTTCAGTGCCCCCAAATGGTACTTCGACGGCATCAACCTGCTCAACGGCCTGGCCAAGACAGCCGTAGAGCGCGAGTTCGCCGTTGCCAAGTGCGACCTGTTGGACCATGCACGCCGCAAGACCACCCAGAAGGTGAACCTCTTCGAGAAGGTTCAGATTCCAGGCTTCCAGGAAGCGGTGCGCAAGATCAAGCGATTCATGGAGGACGAGGAGAACCTCTCCAAGTCGTCCCAGAAGATTCTGAAGTCGCTGCAAGAGAAGCGGCGCGATGCCGACGGCAATGGCATTGACGATGCCGACGATGCCGCAGCAATGGCCGCAGCCCTGAGCGCACAGATGAAGGAAGGAGGTGACGCATGATTGAGAAAATGAAGAAACTCACGTTCCTGGTCTATCACCGGGAATATGATGAATTCCTGCATCGCCTGCAGGAGCTCGGCGTCATGCACGTCGAAGGCGGCACCCTCGCCGAGGGGCAGTCGGAAGCCGTGACAGCCGATATGGCCGCCATCCGCCGTATCGACAGCCTCCTCAAGCAGATGGAGGAGCTGAAAGACTCCGCTGCGCCTGCCTCCACATCTTCCTACGAGAGCAGCGCTACTCCCGACGAGTGCATAGCGGAGTTGGAAGCAGCCTTTACCCGTCAGTCTGTGCTCGTCGGTCGCGAGAAGGTACTGTCCGAGCAGATCGAGACACTGACGCCCTGGGGCGAGTTCGACCCTGCCGACGTGCGCCGGCAGATGGCCGCCGCAGGTTGCGCGATGCACTTCTTCACCGCTCCCACAAAGACTTTCAAGAAGGAGATTGAGCCCAACTTCACCGTCGAAGCCGTCAACGAGGTTAAGGGCACGACCTACTTCGTCGCCATCACGCGGGGCAAGGAACTGCAGTTGCCCGCCACAGCAGTCACGCTGCCCGAAGCTTCGCTCAGCGCCCTCCGTGCTGAGCACGAGGCGATATCAGCCTCTCTGGCCGAGACGGCGACACAGCTACAGCAGCTCACGGCGGCTCACACGACCGCACTCGAGTCCTACCGCGACGAATTGCAGTCGCGCATGGACTTCGACAACGTGCGTTTCGGCACCGAGACCGCAGCCGACGACCACCTGATGGTCCTACGTGGCTGGGTGCCTGCCAAGAAGCAGGACGAGCTGCAAGCCGCCTTCGCCGACAGCGGAGCGTGGTTTGAGTTCTCAGACCCACAGCCCGGCGACGACATCCCCATCTGCCTGAAGAACAACCGCTTCTTCCGTCTGTTCGAGATGTTCACCGAGCTGTATATGCTGCCGAAGTACAACGAGCTCGACCTCACGCCTTTCCTGGCGCCCTTCTACATCCTCTTCTTCGGTCTCTGCCTGGGCGATTCAGGCTACGGCCTGTTCATCACGCTGGCCGTGCTGGCCGTGAAGTATTTCAAGAAGGACCTCAGCAAGAGCCTGAAGGCAGCGATGAACCTGCTGCTCATCCTGGGCATCTCGGCCTTCTTCTGCGGCCTGCTCTCGGGCGCCTTCTTCGGCTTCAACCTCTACGACCTGAACGTGCCTCTGTTCGACCGCATCGGAAATGCCGTGCATCTGGACAACAGCCAGATGTTCAACCTCTCGCTCATCCTCGGCTTCATCCAGATCATCTTCGGTATGTGCCTGAAGGCCTACAACCAGACCATCCAACTCGGGTTCCGCTATTCGGTGGCCACGATCGGCTGGATGATGGTCATCCTCTCGCTGGCCGTTGTGCTGCTCATGCCCGCCTACTCGGGTATCGCCAAGTGGTTCACCTACGCCGGGCTCATACTGGCCTTCTGCTACAACAGCCCTGAGCGCTACCAGAAGAACCCCGCCACAGGCTTCCTGCTCAACGTGGGCACAGGAATCTGGGATGCCTACAACACCGCCACCGGCATGCTGGGCGACATGCTCTCTTATGTCCGCCTCTTCGCGCTCGGCCTCTCGGGCGGCATCCTCGCTACGGTCTTCGATAGTCTGGCAACGGGTCTGGCTCCTGACAACGCCATCCTCGGTCCTATCGTTATGGTGCTCATCTTCGTCGTCGGGCATGCGCTGAACATGTTCATGAATGTCCTCGGCGCCTTTGTCCACCCGATGCGACTCACCTTCGTGGAGTTCTTCAAGAACGCTGGCTACGAGGGAGGCGGCAACGCCTACAGGCCGTTTAAGTGAATAATGAAGAATGAAAAGTGAAGAATGATAATCACCTTTCTATATCAGTAAAAAGTAAAATAATCAAATAATTAAAAAACATCCAAAACAATTATGAACACAACACTCCTCATCGCCTACATTGGCGTAGCAATCATGGTAGGTCTGGCCGGCATCGGCAGCGCCTATGGTGTAACCATCGCTGGTAACGCAGCTATCGGCGGCCTGAAGAAGGACAGCAAACTCTTCGGTAACGCCCTCGTGCTGACGGCTCTCCCCGGCACACAGGGTCTGTACGGCTTCGCCGGTTTCTACATGTGCCAGAACATGTTCAACCTGCTGACTCCTGAGACCACCCCCATCCAGGCTGCCACTGTCTTCGGCGCCGGCCTCGCTTGCGGTCTCGCCTGCCTCTTCTCGGGTATCCGTCAAGGTCAGGTTTGCGCCAACGGTATCGCAGGTATCGCCCAGGGCCACAGCTACCTTTTCGGTAACACCATCGTGCTCGCCGTGTTCCCCGAGCTCTACGCCATCGTGTCCGTAGCCCTCGTCTACATGGCAGGCAGCGCCGTTGCCGCATAATTTCTGCAACGAACGATACCCCCACGAGCTCCCAAGCCGTTGCGCCTGGGGGCTCGTTGCGTTTTCTCCCCCCGAGGATAGGGAAACCCTCCGCCGTTTTAGGATAAATCCTTCTTCCGCCTCGTCGCAAACGCGTACCTTTGCCCTTGCAAACCCCTAAAAACGTTACGACGATGAAGAAAATGATCCTTACCCTCGCCTGCTGCCTGGCCGCGCTGACGGCCGCAGCTCAATATCGTCCGGGCTATCGCATCGAACGCCCGCGCACCGTTCACGCCGTCCGCACCCCGGCGCCGGCACCCCCCGTCCGCAGTCGCTACGCCAGTCGCTACGGCGGGCGCTACGCCAGCGGCTTCCACTACAACGACGCCTACTTCGGCCTCCGGCTGGGGCTGGGCCTGGCCTCCGTACGCACGAACGACCCCTACCTCGACGGCGGGCGCGTCAAAGCGGGTCTCAACATCGGCGCCGTAGGCGGCTTCCAGATAGGCCGCTACGTCCCGCTCTACCTCGAGACCGGCCTCTACTACCTCGAGAAAGGCGGGCGCGGGCGCGATGACGGCTACTCGTTCACCTACGGCCTCCACTACCTCGAAGTGCCCCTCCTGTTCAAGTACCGTATCGACGTCACCCCGTGGACGAGCGTGCAGCCCTTCGCAGGCGTCTATGGTGCCGTCGGCGTGGCCGGCCACATCAAGGATTTCGGCCTGCGCGAGGCCTACAGCAGCTTCGACGACGAGGGCTTCCGCCGCTGGGACGGCGGCCTGCGACTCGGCCTCGGCCTGCAGTGGCGCCACCTCTATGCCGAGATGGCCTACGACGTCGGCCTGGCCAACATCAGCCACGACTATTTCGATGATGTCCACACCGGCTGCTTCACCGCCACCGTTGGCGTGAACTTCTGAGCGCCGGACAAGCCGCTTGCCTGCACGCAGGGACACGGAGGAGACGCGTAGCGTGCGTCTCCTCCGCTTTCCGTGTAGGGTGCGGCTCCGCCGCACCTAAGCGCACCTCCGTGCCTTTGTGCCTGAGATTCATTCCAAATCGCTCGAAGAGGCATCCCTCTTCCGGGGAGCAACTGCACCGCTTCAACACGCGGGTACGAACAAGCAGAACGTTGAAAATTATTAATTAATAAGCCTCAGCAAACATTATCTTATCGTTTTTTGCGCACATTCCACAAAAAAGTCGTACCTTTGCGCCCGGAAAAGGTATCAACAAAGAACGAAAGATAAAAGTGATATGAAGACATTGGAAAAAATCTTTGCAGCCAAGCTGCTGAAAGTGAAAGCAATCAAGCTTCAGCCTACCAACCCCTTCACCTGGGCATCGGGTTGGAAGTCACCCTTCTACTGCGACAACCGCAAGACCCTCTCCTACCCCGAGCTGCGCTCCTTCGTCAAGATTGAGACGGCACGCATCATCCTCGAGCGCTTCCCTGAGGCCGACGCCATCGCCGGCGTCGCCACAGGCGCCATCCCTCAGGGCGCCCTCGTGGCCGACGAGCTGGCCCTGCCCTTCGTCTACGTCCGCTCGAAACCTAAGGATCACGGCCTCGAGAACCTCATCGAGGGCGAGCTCAAGCCCGGCATGAAGGTCGTCGTCGTCGAAGACCTCATCTCGACGGGCGGCAGCAGCCTCAAGGCCGTTGAAGCCATCCGCAACAACGCCTGCGACGTCATCGGTATGGTGGCCGCCTACACCTACAGCTTCGACGTCGCCAACAAAGCCTTCAAGGACGCCGGCGTAGAGCTCATCACCCTCACCAACTACGAGGCCGTCGTGGCCGAAGCCCTGCGCATCGGCTACATCAAGGAGAGCGACGTCGAGCTCCTCAATGAATGGCGCCGCGATCCCGCCCACTGGCAGATCTGAGCCACCACCGCTTAAGAGCCATAAAACACACCATACATTATGACAAAGTACGAAAGCAACATAAAACAAGTACACTTCCCGCAGTCGTCCATCTTCGCCAAGCTGGCCGACCTGCGCAACCTGCAGGTCATCAAGGAGCGCGCGGCCGACCCCGCCTTCATCGACAACCTCCGCGCCTCAGGGCAGGTGCCTGAGGACAAGATCGACAAGATTGCAGACCTCGCCTCGCGGCTCGAGTTCACGGCCGACACCATCAGCATCCCCGACACCCCGCTCGGGCCCATCGCCCTGCGCATCGTCGAGCGCGACGAGCCCAAGTGCGTCAAGTTCGAGGTGCAGGGAGCGCCCGTAGCCGCCAACCTCTGGATCCAGGTGCTGCCCACCTCCACCTACGAGAGCAAGATGAAATGCACCGTCGGCGCCGACCTCAACTTCTTCATCAAGCAGATGGCCAAGAAGCCCCTGCAGGAAGGCGTCGAGAAGCTGGCCGACATGCTCTCCATGATTCCCTACGGGATGTAAGCCGCCCCCAACGCCCTGTGCATCAGCGAGGGAGCAGCCATTCGTAAAGCAAGAAAACGCCAAAAAGTCTGAGAAGCTAAGAAGTTATGAAAGACAACGACCAATCAAGGGTCATCGCTGAGGGAGAGGCTGCTGCCGCCACACCCATCTGGCAGAAGTCCACCACGATGACGGCCGAGATAGAGCGCTTCACCGTAGGGCGCGACCGCCAGCTCGACCTCTACCTGGCAGAGAGCGACGTGATAGGCTCGATGGCACACATCACGATGCTGCAGAGCATCGGGCTCCTCACCGCCGACGAACTGCAAGCCCTGCTGGCCGAGCTGCGCCACATCCTCGGCGACATCCGCCAGGGACGCTTCACCATCGAGGAGGGCGTCGAGGACGTCCACTCCGAGGTCGAGCTGCTGCTGACCCGCCGTCTGGGCGACGTAGGCAAGAAAATCCACAGCGGACGCTCGCGCAACGACCAAGTGCTCCTCGACCTGAAGCTGTGGACGCGCCGGCAGCTGCGCGAAGTCGCAGGCCTCGTCAACGACCTCTTCGACCAGCTCCAGGCACAGAGCGAGCGCTACAGCGACGTCCTCATGCCCGGCTACACCCACCTCCAGGTGGCTATGCCCTCCAGCTTCGGACTCTGGTTCGGAGCCTACGCCGAGAGCCTCACCGACGATATGCTCTTCCTGCAGGCCGCCTACCGAATGGTCAACCGCAACCCCCTCGGCTCCGCTGCCGGCTACGGCTCCAGCTTCCCCCTCGACCGCCAGATGACCACCGACCTCCTGGGCTTCGACACGATGGCCTACAACGTCGTCTACGCACAGATGGGGCGCGGCAAGATGGAGCGCAACGTAGCCTTCGCACTCGCCTCCGTAGCCGGCACCATCGCCAAACTCGCCTTCGACGCCTGCATGTTCAACTCGCAGAACTTCGGCTTCCTGAAGCTGCCCGCCGAGTGCACCACAGGCTCCAGCATCATGCCCCACAAGAAGAACCCCGACGTCTTCGAGCTCACACGCGCCAAGTGCAACAAGCTCCAAGCGCTCCCACAGCAGGTCACACTCATCATGAACAACCTGCCCAGCGGCTACTTCCGCGACCTGCAGATCATCAAGGAAGTGTTCCTGCCCGCCTTCGACGAGCTCAAGGACTGCCTCCGCATGTGCGCCTACATCATCCCCCGCATCGAAGTCAACCGCCACATCCTCGACGACCCGCGCTACGACCTTATGTTCTCGGTCGAGGAGGTCAACCGCCTCGCCGCCGCAGGCACCCCCTTCCGCGACGCCTACCGCCAGGTGGGACTCGACATCGAGGCGGGCCGCTTCACCCCCACGAAGGAAGTCCACCACACCCACGCCGGCAGCATCGGCAACCTCTGCAACGACCGCATCGCCGCCCTTATGGACGCCATCCTCGCCGATTTCCACTTCGAACGCGTCGACGAGGCAGAGGCAAAACTGACGGGCTGTTGACGAGCCCTTTGCAATGCGAAGCGAGCAAAGCCTGAGCAGACGAGCTGTTAATTGTTAGTTAAGATGAAGAATAGAGTAGTTAGCTCTCTTCAAGAGAGTTTTGTGTGCGTGACTGCCTTGCAGTCACCAGCCTGCGCCCGCACCTCCCCGTCCACGAAGCGCGGCGCCCTCCTGCCCCGCCTCCTTGCGGCCCTCCCATTCCTCATCGCCTCAGCCCTCCTCACCTCCTGCCAGAAGGCCGACGACTTCTACTACACCGGCGCGCGCGTCAGCTTCACCTACACCTACACCAACACCATCCCCGAACTCAACGCCGCCCTCGGCAGCATGGGCGAGTTCTGCACCATCCGCACCGACGGGCAGAACTTCATCTTCTCGGGCCTCAAGACGAGCACCACACGCCCCCTCACCGCCGCCGACACCCGCGTGCACCCCGCCCTCGGCCTCTCGGGCCTCATCGTAGGGCTGCCCAATATCCCCGACGTAGGCGCCGACGTCAGCCGCGTCGTGGCCTTCGACCTCGCCTGCCCCTGCTACGACGACTACGCCAGCACCCGCAACCTCCAGCTCCGCGCCGGAGGCTTCGCCTACTGCCCACGCTGCCAGCGCACCTACAACCTCAACAGTCAGGGCATCGTAGCCGACGGCCAGCCGGGCCGCGCCCTCTACCGCTACCGCATCACCTACAACGCCTTCGGCAACACCGTCAGCATCAGCAACTGAGGCGGTGTCGCATGATTCCATTTTTTCGACATCTCGATATTCGATATTTCGACAACTCGATATTTCGATTTTTCAACTTTCAACCTCACCACTTCCCTTACCTCATGAACATCATCAACTTCAGCGAGCAGAACACCATCATCAACACCTACCTCGCCGAGCTGCGCGACGTCAACATCCAGCGCGACCGCTGGCGTTTCCGTCGCAATCTCGAACGCATTGGCGAAGCGATGGCCTTCGAGCTATCCAAGGCCCTCACCTACTCGACCAAGACCGTTGAGACGCCCCTTGGAACGGCCTCCGCCTCCACACCCGACGACCGCCTGGTTGTAGCCACCGTGTTCCGCGCAGGGTTGCCGCTGCACACAGGTTTCCTCAACGTATTCGACCACGCCGACAACGCCTTCGTCTCCGCCTTCCGCTACTACAAGGACAAGGAATGTCGCGAGGTCGACGTACGCATCGAATACATCGCCACGCCCTGTCTCGACGGGCGCACCCTCCTGCTCGTCGACCCCATGCTCGCCACCGGTGAGTCGATGGAACTGGCCTATCGAGCATTCATCACCAAGGGGCAGCCCGCACACACCCATTTCTGCGCCGTCATCGCCAGCCAGCAAGGCGTCGACCACCTCAAGCACGTCTTCGGCGACCGCGACGACATCACCCTCTGGGTAGCCGTCGTGGATCCCATTCTCAACGATCGCTCCTACATCGTCCCTGGCCTCGGCGACGCAGGCGACCTCGCTTTCGGCGAGAAGCTCTAACCCACCCTCGCCCTTCATCATGGATAAGCTCAAGACTAAACGCGCGGCAGCAGCCTCCCTCGCAGTGCTGTTGGTCGGTGTGCCCGTAGGCATCCTCGCCTTCGCCATCAGCAAGGCCGTGAAAGCTTGCAAAAGGCCCACCAACGAGGAGGCTGAGAACTTTCACGCTGAAAGTGAAGGCGAATAACTCACGCCGCAATGGCAAACCACGAGAACAGACCGCACGCCATCGACTACGAGGCGTTGAGAGAGGGATAGGAACTAACGAAATGAAATAAGGGCAAGCCCCGCTGTCAGATTTCGAGACTGACGGCGGGGCTGCGCTTTTTATTGAAGAAGCAGGCCTCTGGGGTTTACGCTCACTTGCCCGTGAGGATGCGCTTGATGCTGTCGAGCTTGTTGAGGGCCTCGAGGGGCGTGAGGCTGTTGACGTCGAGGCCGAGGATCTGGTCGCGTATCTGGCAGAGGACGGGGTCGTCGAGCTGGAAGAAGGAGAGCTGCATGTGGTCGGTCTCGGGCATAGCGCCTATCTTGGCTCCCGTGCCGAGGCCGTCGCGGTCGGCGCTGGACTCGAGCTGCTTCAGGATCATCTCGGCGCGGCGCACGATGTCGCGAGGCATGCCGGCGAGGCGTGCCACGTGGATGCCGAAGCTGTGCTCGGAGCCTCCGGGCTCGAGCTTGCGCACGAAGATGACCTTGCCGCGCACCTCGCGCACGCTGACGTTGAAGTTCTTGATGCGCGGGAAGTGGCGCTCCATCTCGTTGAGCTCGTGGTAGTGGGTGGCGAAGAGGGTGCGTGCGTGGCCGCGCTGGCTCTCGTGGATATACTCCACGATGGCCCATGCGATGGAGATGCCGTCGTAGGTGGAGGTGCCGCGCCCGAGCTCGTCGAAGAGCACGAGGGAGCGCTCGCTCAGGTTGTTCATGATGTTGGCGGCCTCGCTCATCTCGACCATGAAGGTGCTCTCGCCGACGCTGATGTTGTCGGATGCTCCGACGCGGGTGAAGATCTTGTCGACCCACCCGATGCGTGCGCTGTCGGCGGGCACGAACGAGCCGCACTGGGCCATGAGGGTGATGAGTGCCGTCTGGCGCAGGAGGGCGCTCTTGCCAGCCATGTTGGGCCCGGTGATGATGAGGATCTGCTGGGCGGCGGTGTCCAGGCGGACATCGTTGGCGATGTAGCGCTCGCCGGGAGGCATCAGGCTCTCGATGACGGGGTGGCGGCCCTGGCGGATGTCGATGACGGTGGAGTCGTCGACGACGGGCCGCATGTAGCGCCCCTCGGTGGCGGCTACGGCGAAGGAGAGGAGGCAGTCGAGCTGCGCCACGAGCTGGGCGTCGCGCTGGATGTCGGTGGCGTAGGTGGCGACGTCGGCCACGAGCTGCGCGAAGAGCTGGGCCTCCAGCGCCAGGATCTTGTCCTCGGCGCCGAGGATGCGCTCCTCGTACTCCTTGAGTTCCTGCGTGATGTAGCGCTCGGCGTTGACGAGCGTCTGCTTGCGGATCCAGTCGGCCGGCACGCGGTCCTTGTAGGTATTGCGCACCTCGAGGTAGTAGCCGAAGACGTTGTTGTAGGCCACCTTGAGGCTCTGTATGCCCGTGGCCTCGGCCTCGCGCTGCTGGATCTGCAGGAGGTAGTCCTTGCCGCTGTAGGCGATCTGCCGCAGCTCGTCGAGCTCGGCCGAGACGCCGGTAGCGATGACGCCGCCTTTCTGAACGGTCAAGGGCGGGTCGGGCTGCACCTCGCGCAGGATGCGGTCGCGGATGTCGGCACAGAGGTTCAGGCCCTCGCCGATGCGCTGGAGCGTGGCGTCGTCGGCCGCGAGGCAGGCGTTCTTGATGGGCTCGATGGCCTGCAGGGCCACGCGCAGCTGCACGATGTCGCGCGGCGAGACGCGCCCTACGCTCACCTTCGAGGTGATGCGCTCGAGGTCGCCGATCAGATGCAGCTGCTCGGCCATGAGCTCGCGCAGCTCGGGGTGGCGGAAGTAGTGGTCGACGACATCCAGCCGGGCGGTGATCTGCGCCGTGTCGCGCAGGGGGAAGAGCAGCCAGCGACGGAGCAAGCGTGCGCCCATAGGCGTCGTCGTGTGGTCGAGCACGTCGAGCAGCGACCGACCGCCCTCGTTGAGGGGCTGCAGGAGTTCCAGGTTGCGCACGGTGAACTTGTCGAGTCGCACGTAGCGCTCCTCCTCGATGCGGCTGATGGTGGTGATATGGTGGAGCTGGGTGTGCTGGGTCAGCTCGAGGTACTGGAGGATGGCTCCCGCTGCGATGACGGCCGCCCGGAGGCCCTCGATGCCGAAGCCTTTCAGGTTCTTGACTTCAAAGTGGCGGGTCAGGCGGTCGCGCGCGGTCTGCGAGGTGAACACCCAGTCGTCGAGCTCGAAGGTGACGTGCTTCGTGCCGAAACAGCCCTCGAACAGCCCCTTGCGGCCACGCTCGTAGAGCACCTCCTTGGGCGCGAAGTCGGCCATCAGCTTGTCTACGTAGGCCGCCGTGCCCTCAGCCACCAGCCACTCGCCCGTAGAGATGTCCAGAAAGCTGACGCCCACGAGGTCCTCCTTTGCGAAATGCACGGCGGCCAGGAAGTTGTTCTCGCGGTAGTTGAGGACGGTGTCGGTGAGGGCTACGCCGGGGGTGACCAGCTCGGTGATGCCGCGCTTGACCAGTTTCTTGGTCAGCTTGGGGTCCTCCAGCTGGTCGCAGATGGCCACGCGCCGCCCGGCGCGCACCAGCTTGGGCAGGTAGGTGTCGAGCGCGTGATGAGGGAAACCCGCCATAGCCGTGCTCTCGCCCTCACGGCCATTGTTGCGCTTGGTCAGCGTGATACCGAGGATGTCGGATGCCTCCACGGCGTCCTGGGCATACGTCTCGTAGAAATCGCCGCAGCGGAACAGCAGGATCGCGTCGGGGTGCTTCGCCTTCAAGTCGAAGAACTGCTTCATCATCGGGGTTATCTCAGCCATGAGCGGTACTTTTTTTAGTTATCGTTGTCGAAATAGTTGTCGAAATAGTTGTCGAAATAGTTGTCGTTATCGTTCACGCTAACGTTCACGAGATAGTTTTCGTTTACGTTCTCGCTATTACTTTTCGACCGCAAAGATAGTTCTTTTAAGGCAAAAACAACCCATACAAGGGCCATTTTTTCATTTTTTCAACTTTTCGACCGCCCAACCTTTCTACTTCTCAACTTTTATCCGTACCTTTGCGGCCCAAGAGCATTAACGGAGTACGATATCGGAAACGATAACGGTAACATAAAAAAAACGAAACAAGAACAGATATGGCATTGAAAGCAGGCATCGTAGGCCTCCCCAACGTAGGAAAATCCACTCTCTTCAACTGTCTGTCGAGCGCTAAGGCGCAGGCAGCTAACTTCCCCTTCTGCACCATCGACGCCCAGATGGGCCAGATCACGGTGCCCGACGAGCGGCTGAACAAGCTGGCCGAGCTCGTGCATCCCGGGCGCATCGTGCCCGCCACGTGCGAGATCGTGGACATCGCCGGGCTCGTCAAGGGGGCCTCCAAGGGCGAAGGTCTCGGCAATCAGTTCCTGGGCAACATTCGCGAGTGCGACGCCATCATCCACGTGCTGCGCTGCTTCGACGACCCGAACATCGTGCACGTCGACGGCAGCGTCGACCCCGTTCGCGACAAGGAGATCATCGACACGGAGCTGCAACTCAAGGACCTCGAGACCGTTGAGAGCCGCATCCAGCGCGTCGAGAAGCAAGCCCGCGTGGGCGGCGACAAGCAGGCGAAGGTGGAACTGGGCGTACTCGAAGCCTACAAGGCAGCGCTCGTCGAAGGGCGCAGCGCACGCACCGTCGCCTTCGAGACGGAGGACGAACTGGCCGCCGCCAAGAACCTGTTCCTGCTGACCACCAAGCCCGTGCTCTACGTGTGCAACGTCGACGACGCCTCGGCCGCCGAGGGCAATGCCTACGTCGACGCCGTGCGCGAGGCCACGAAGGACGAGCAGGCCGCCCTGCTCATCATCAGCGCACAGACTGAGGCCGACATCGCCGAGCTCGAGAGCTACGAGGAGAAGCAGATGTTCCTCGAGGACATGGGCCTCAGCGAGAGCGGCTGCGACCGCCTCATCAAGGCCATCTACTCGCTGCTGGGACTGCAGACCTTCATCACCGCCGGCGAGATGGAAGTGAAGGCCTGGACGTTCCGCCGCGGATGGAAAGCGCCGCAATGCGCCGGCGTCATCCACACCGACTTCGAGAAAGGCTTCATCCGTGCCGAAGTCATCAAGTACGACGACTACATCCGCTACGGCTCGGAGGCCGCCGTGCGCGAAGCAGGCAAGATGGGCGTCGAGGGCAAGGACTACGTCGTGCAGGACGGCGACATCATGCACTTCAGGTTTAATGTATAAGTAAGGCAGACCCATCCCCTGCAGACCCACCCCCCGACCTCTCCCATAAGGGAGGGGAGAGGCCTGCGGATGGCGAGCAGGTGAACAAACAAACAGTTACTACTTCAATAGTCATGATACATTCTCTAATAACCCTCTTGGCGCCAGCCCTCGCCTCCCTGACGGGAGGGGTCGGGGGAGGGTCTCTCCTCTTCATCCACTGGAACCCCGACGTCATCGCCTTCACCATCGGTCCGTTCGGCCTGCGCTGGTACTCGCTATGCTGGTGCATAGGCCTGCTCTCGGTGTTCCTGCTTGAACAGAAATTGTTCAAGGAGCAGAAGATTCCCGACGAGAAGTTCGAGCCGCTGTTCATCTACTCGTTCCTCGGCATACTCATCGGCGCACGACTGGGGCATTGTCTGTTCTACGAGCCCGAGTACTTCCTCTCGTCGCCCACGCACATGCTGGAGATGATCATCCCCGCCCGCATGGGCGCCGACGGCCACTGGCACTTCACCGGCTACACGGGCCTGGCCTCGCACGGCGGCACGCTGATGTTCATCGCTGCGCTGTGGCTCTACTCGCGCCGCACGAAAGTTCCCTTCCTGACGGTGCTGGACAACATCGCCATCGTGACGCCCATCTGCGCATCGGCCATCCGGCTGGGCAACCTGATGAACAGCGAGATCATCGGCAAGCCGACCGACGTGCCCTGGGCATTCATCTTCGAGCGCGTTGACGACCTGCCGCGCCACCCGGGACAGCTCTACGAGGCGCTGGCCTACGCCCTGTTCTTCTTCGTCGGCTGGTGGTTCTATCGCCATAAGCCCGAACGCGTCGGGACTGGCTTCTTCTTCGGGCTGTGCATCCTGCTCATCTTCACGTTCCGCTTCTTCATCGAGTACACGAAGGAGGTGCAAGTGGACTTCGAGAACGGCATGATGTTCAATATGGGGCAATTGCTCTCAGTGCCCTTCATCCTGCTGGGCGCCTGGTGCGTATGGCGAGGATGCCGAAAGGCTGAGAAGTTGAAAGGTTGAGATCCCGGATGTCGGGACGTCGGAGCACAAAAAACCTCGATGCATCAGAGATCCCCCGATGCAATAAACAAGCGAGATATGAGACACAAACTATACGTACTTACCTTCCTGCTCCTCGCCACAGGCGCGAGAGCCCAGAACGTAGGCGAACAGCTGAAGCAGAACACCACCTTCGGCGGCTACGTGATCACCAAAGCCAACGCCACGACCCAAGAGGGCGCGAAGGTGAAAGCTGATATGGGCGTCCGGCTGGTGCGCCTCTACGTGGACACCCGGCTCGGTGACTTTCAGATGAAGTTTCAGGCTCAGGCCAACGGCAACACCAGCGGCGTCAACGGACCGCGCATCGTCGACGCATGGGCTGAATGGCAGCACTGGAAGGAGTTCCGCGTGAAGTTCGGACAGTTCAAGCGCTGCTTCACCTTCGAGAATCCCATGCACCCCTGGCTCATCGGTCACGGCACCTACTCGCAGCTCGCCGACAAGCTGGCGGGCTTCAACGACCGCGTAGGCGAGCACGCCTCCAACGGACGCGACATCGGACTGCAGCTGCAGGGCGACCTCTTTGCCTCACCGCGCGACGGCCACCGCTGGCTTCACTATCAGGCAGGCGTCTACACGGGTCAGGGCATCAACTTCGCCGACCGCAACACGCGCAAGGACGTCATCGGCGGCCTGTGGGTGGCACCGACGAAGGAGCTGCAGATAGGCGCCTTCGGATGGACGGGCAACTACGTCAACAACGAAGGGACGACGCTGGAACGACGACGCTACAGCTTCGGCATCAACTATTCGGCCGACTGGGTGGCACGCGCAGAGTTCGCCGTCGACAATGCCTCTGGCGGTGCCGACGCCTGGTACATCCTCGTCGGTACACCCTCGTGGAAGCGCGCGCGCCTCTTTGCCCACTACGACGTCTATCGCGAGGGCAAGAGCAACGATGCCGCCAAGAGCCTCTACGGCCTCTCGGCACAATACATGTTCTTCCCCAACCTGATGCTTCAGGCCAACTACGACTTCAACGTCAACAAGACCGCGCAGGACGAACGCTACCACACCGTAGACCTGCAGCTCTACTGGCGTTTCTGAAAGACAGAGAGATACTAACAGACAGCGGAGAGATATGGCAAGCAAGTTAGGACAAGCGGGCACGCAAGTGCAGACACAGACCCAGACGCTTACCCCGCAGCAACTGCTGGTAAGCCAACTGACGGAGATGCCCGTGGAAGCGCTCTACGAGCGCGTTGACCAGGAACTGAAAGAGAACGCTACGCTCGAGCGCGACACCCACGACGACGCCGACTTCGACGGCGTGGGCGAGGGCTCCAGCGAGAGCGAGAGCAGCGAGAGCACCTACGACCAGACGGCCGACTACAGCTCGCCCGACGACGTGCCCGACAACATCAACGGCAGCTCGAGGCCCGAGGCCACCGAGACGGTTGTCGGGGAGACGCTCTCGTTCTACGACCAACTGGAGGAGCAAATCGGCTTCTTCCACCTCAGCGAACACGAAGAGGAACTCATCCGCTACCTGATCGGCTCGCTCGACGACGACGGCCTGCTGCGCGTGCCGCTACAGCAGATTCAGGACGAGCTGGAAGTCTACCATAACATCGCGACATCGCAAGATGAACTGCAGCGCGTGCTGACCCTCCTCCAGAACTTCGAGCCCGCCGGAATCGGTGCCCGCTCGCTGCAGGAATGTCTGCTCCTGCAGGTGCGCCACGCCGCCGACCACGACTCGCCCCTGAAGCGACAGCTGGAGCGCGTGCTGACCGAGCAGTTCACGAACCTGATGCAGAACCGATGGGACCGCATTCAGCGCGCTCTTCGCCTGCAGGACGACGAGGTCTCACGCCTGCAGCACGAAGTCCACCGCCTCAACCCGCGCCCCGGAAGCTCGATGGGCGAGGCACTGGGCAAGAACCTGCAGCAAATCACCCCCGACTTCATCGTAGAGACCGACCCCTACGGCCAACTGACGATGACGCTCAACAACGGACGCGTGCCGCCACTACGCGTCAGCGACAGCGACCTCCAGTTCCTGCGCTCCTTCGAGGGGCGCGACGCGAAGACGCTCTCACGCACGGAGCGCGACGGCATCACCTACTTGCGCGACCGCGTCGAGAAAGCACAGAGTTTCATCGACGCCCTGCAGCAACGCCGGCAGACGCTCACGCTGACTATGCAAACCATCATGCGCATGCAACACGCTTTCTTCGAGAGCGGCGACGAGACGACGCTTCGCCCCATGACCCTCGAGGACGTAGCACGGCAGACAGGACTTCACCTCTCCACCATCTCGCGCGTCAGCAACTCCAAATGGGTACAGACGCCCTACGGCATCTACCGCCTGCGATGGTTCTTCACGTCAGCGGCTAAACTCGGCGACGACGAGGTGAGCATACGGCGCATCAAAGCCGCCTTGCAGGAGGTCGTCGACAGCGAGGACAAGAGCCAGCCGCTCACCGACGACGCCCTCGCCCGCGAGCTGCAAGGACGTGGCTTCGAAGTGGCACGTCGGACCGTAGCTAAATACCGCGTAGCTATGGGGATTCCCGTAGCCAAGATGCGCAAGCGCAGGGAAGCTTGAAAGTTGAAAGTTGAAAGTTGAAAAGTTGAAAGTTGAAAGTGAAAAGTTGAAAAGTTGAAAGTTGAAAAGTTGAAAGTGAAAGGTTGGTTATAGACGTATCGGCGCTCTGCCAAAAAAGATGTCGGAACATCAAGAGGTGAAGATGCGCTTATATCGATGCCAAACCGATTCTTCTACATCCTAAAAACCGGTTGTTAACGTGAATAGAAAACTGCTCATCGCTGCCCGCTGGCTCTCCAGCATCTTCCGTCCCGAGTTCTTCCCGATGCTCGGGTTCATCGCCCTCTTCATGTTCACTTACATGAGCCTGCTGCCCTTGACGTTCAAGCTGATTGTCCTGTCGATGGTGCTGCTGGGTACGGTGCTGCTGCCGCGATGGACCATTCTCTTCTGGCGCAAGAACCAAGGCTGGGAGCGCCATCTGCTGCGCTGGCGCGAGCACCGTTACTTCCCTTACCTGATCTACCTGCTCTACTACGCGTTCACGCTTCACCTGCTCCACCGCTTCCACCTCCCGCATTACATGTCGGGCATCCTCGTGGCATCGCTGCTCATCCAGGGGTGCTGCTTCCTCATCAACCTGAAATGGAAAATCTCCATGCACGCAGCCGGAGCGGGCGGCGTCATCGGCGCCCTGCTGGCCTACAGCGCACTCTTCTCATTCAACCCCGTAGGCTGGCTGTGCATCAGCATCCTGCTCTCAGGGCTCGTAGGCAGCAGTCGCATGCTGCTGCGTCAGCACTCGCTCTGGCAAGTGCTCGCCGGGACGGCTGTCGGCATCGTCTGCAGCTTCGCAGGCATCATCTTTTACTGAAAAAAGGCCATTGCCTCACTTTTTTCCGCAAAAAACATAGGCAACTCACAACTTTTTTGTACCTTTGCGCCCGAATTTCAATGTGGATAGATTTGGGCTGCTTGCAACCACAGTAAAAAATGCTAAAAGAACAACCCTCGAGGTTGATGCATTCTCATCCCAATGATATCCCATTCAAGATTTAATGTTTAACACTTAAATTTCAATTAAGAATGGGTTATTTGTTTACCTCAGAATCAGTTAGTGAAGGCCATCCCGACAAAGTGGCCGACCAGATCAGCGACGCCGTGTTGGACAACCTGCTTGCCTTCGACCCACAGTCGAAGGTGGCCTGCGAGACGCTTGTCACGACGGGGCAGGTGGTGCTCGCCGGCGAAGTGAAGAGCGACGCCTACGTGGACCTGGCCGAGATCGCTCGCGAGACGATTCGCCGTATCGGCTACACGAAAGGCGAGTACATGTTCGAGGCCAACTCGTGCGGCGTCTTCTCGTCCATCCACGAGCAGAGTCCCGACATCAACCGAGGCGTAGAACGCGGCGATCCGATGTCACAGGGCGCTGGCGATCAAGGCATGATGTTCGGCTATGCGAGCGTCGAGACCGAGAACTACATGCCTCTGGCTCTTGACCTCTCTCACCGCATCCTGCGCACGCTGGCCGACATCCGTCGCGAAGGCCAGGAGATGACCTACCTCCGCCCCGACGCCAAGAGCCAGGTGACCATCGAATATGGCGACGACGGACGCCCCGCGCGCGTCGACACCATCGTAGTCTCAACCCAGCACGACGATTTCATCCAGCCCTTAGACGGCGACCAAGAGCGGGCCGACCAGCAGATGCTTGCCCAGATCCGCCGCGACGTCAAGGAGATACTGATGCCGCGCGTCATCGAGAGCATCAACGACGCGAAAGTGCGCGCCCTCTTCGACGAGCACATCAAGTACTTCGTCAATCCCACTGGCAAGTTCGTCATCGGCGGCCCCCACGGCGACACAGGCCTCACGGGGCGCAAAATCATCGTCGACACCTACGGCGGCAAGGGCGCACACGGAGGCGGCGCGTTCTCGGGCAAAGACCCCTCCAAGGTGGATCGCTCTGCCGCCTATGCCGCTCGTCATATCGCCAAGAACATGGTGGCCGCAGGCATTGCCGACGAGATGCTCGTGCAACTATCCTACGCAATTGGCGTTGCTGAACCCGTCAGCATCTACGTCAACACCTTCGGCAAGAGCCGTCTCGACATCAGTGACGGAGCCATCGCACGCAAGATCAAGGACCTCTTCGACCTGCGGCCACGCGCCATCGAGGATCGGCTCAAGCTGCGCGCTCCCATCTACGAGGAGACTGCTGCCTACGGCCATATGGGCCGTGAACCCCGCTGCGTGACCAAGACCTTCTACAGCCACAACGGCAAGCCCGTGAGCATCGAGGTCGAGCTCTTCACGTGGGAGAAGCTGGATTACGTGGACCGCATCCGCGAGGCGTTCGGACTGAAGAGCTGACGAATCGTTTACGTTTACGTTTTCGTTTAAATAGTTATCGTTATCGTTCTCGTTCTCGTCTACGTTTAAATAGTTTACGTTTTCGTTATCGTTTTCGTTTAAATAGTTTTCGTTGACGGATTCTTTGCAAGCAAAGCGCGCAGAGCGCGGGCGGACGAGTCGCTAATTGATAAGCTGAAAGTTGAAGGCTGAAATATGAAAGTAGCTGTCTATTGTGCTTCGAGCACGAAGATTCACGAAGAGTTCTTCGCTGCCGCTCGCGCCTTAGGTCAAGGGCTTGGCGAGCGGGGCATCGGCATCGTCAACGGTGCCGGGAATATGGGTCTCATGGCCGCTTCAGCCGATGCCTGCCTCGCAGCAGGCGGTGAAGTGACGGGCGTGATTCCCACCTTTATGATAGAGCAGGACTGGCACCACAAGGGCCTCACCCAACTCATTGTGACGCGCGACATGCACGAGCGCAAGCAGACCATTGCCAGCCTCTCCGACGGCTGCATCGCCCTGCCAGGCGGATGCGGGACGCTCGAGGAACTGATGGAAGTCATCACCTGGAAACAGCTGGGCCTCTACCTGAAGCCCATCGTCATCCTCAACACACGCGGCTACTACGACCCGCTGCTCCTGCAGCTTCAGCGAGGCATTGATGAGCACTTCATGGGACCGCGCCACGCCGACATCTGGCGCGTAACCCAGACGCCCGAGGAGGCCATTGACCTCGTGCTCTCCACTCCCCTCTGGGACGCCAGCGTTCGCAAGTTCGCCGCCATCTGAAACGCAGAACGACAATGATACAGGATACCATCACCGTAGCACCACCCGTCGAGCCCGTCGAGGAGATCGTAGCCGAGCATCCTGCACCGACCGTAGCGCCAGCCTCCAAGAGCGTCGACTCCATCGGACGGGCTGACACGGTGAAGAGTGCCGCCCCGTCGGTCGTCCATCGCCCGTCGGCCGCCGACTCCTTAGCCATAGAAGAAGTTTCCAAAGCGCCGACCGACGACGATGCAACCCCCGCCCTGCCCGATTCGTTGCCCCTGCTCTACCTGAGTACGGCAGGGCGCGACAGCCTTATGGCCCGCGACAGCCTGCTCTTCGCCGACAAGGACTGCACCTCCGCCTTTGGCATGAACGCCCAGCGGCTGCCCTTCGCCCTTCATCGCAACGACGGCGTCACGGCCGTGCTCCTCTGCTGTTTCGTCCTCACCATGATGATCATTCGCAATCGTCAGCGCAAGCTGGGGCAGCAGCTGCGGAATTTCTTCCCCCCCGCCCACAAGGCCGTCGTGCAGCCCAACGAGATCGAGGGGCTCGAGCCTACCCACCTCTTCCTGGGCTTGCAGCTGAGCCTGCTCGTGGCCTTGCTCTTCTATTCCTACGCACAAGCCTGCCTGCCCCTGCACGCCATCACGTTCAACCACCTTATCCTCTTGGGCGTCTACGCCCTCGTCACATTCTTGATGCTGGTGGCCAAGCAATGCCTCTACTCCTTCGTCCATTCCGTCTTCTTCACGTCCTCACAACGCCGTCAGTGGTATCGCGACGCCTCACTCCTTTTTGCCATTGAGAGCCTCCTCCTCTTCCCGCTGGCACTGCTCTCCGTCTACTTCGATTTGCCCTATCAAACGGCTGGATTATTACTGCTGTTTTTGTTACTTTTTGTCAAAATTCTATTTCTTTTTAAGTGTTTCGATGCGTTTTTCGCAAAATTCTATGGCGTTTTGCATTTATTTGCGTACCTTTGCGCGCTCGAAATCGCGCCAATCGTTCTTCTATGGACGATTTTAGTCGAATTAACACATACACTGACAGAAATTTAAGAATAGCAAGATGATTAAGAAGATTCTGGTTTCACAACCTAAGCCCTCTTCCGAAAAGTCACCCTATTTTGACATTGCCGCCAGGCATCAAGTAGAATTCGTCTTTCGTCCCTTTATCAAGGTAGAAGGACTCACAGCCAAAGAATTCCGTGCACAGAAGATCTCGCTCTCGGACTTCACGGCCATCGTTTTCACCTCCCGTCATGCCATCGACCACTTCTTCCAGCTGGCAAAGGAGTTGCGCTTCCCCATCCCCGAGGATCTGAAGTATTTCTGCATCACCGAGCAGGTGGCCCTCTACATCCAGAAATACGTGCAGTACCGCAAGCGCAAGATCTTCTTCGGCGAGACGGGCAAGATTGCCGACCTCGTCCCCATCATGGCCAAGCACAAGACCGAGCGCTATTTTGTGCCACAGAGCGATGTCCACAACGAGGAGTTCAGCAATCTCCTCGATGCACGCAAGCTGCATCACGTCGAGGGCGTTATGTATCGCACCGTTCCCAACGACTTCGCCACCGACGAACCCTTCGACTACGACATGCTCGTCTTCTTCAGCCCCAGCGGAGTACAAAGCCTGCTGAAGAATTTCCCCAAGTTCGAGCAGGGAAATATAGCCATCGCCACCTTCGGACCCGCCACCGCCAAGTCCGTGCGCGATGCAGGCATGCGCCTCGATCTCGAGGCACCGACACCTCAGTACCCCAGCATCACCGCTGCCCTCAACGCCTACATCGGCGAGGCGAACAAGCGCGAAGCTGAAGAGCTGAAGAAGAAAGAGGCGACAACGGCCAAGAAGACTGCCGCCACCAAGAAACCAGCCGCCAAGAAGTCCACCACGGCGAAAGCGGCTACCACCAAGCGCACAACGTCACGCCCCAAGACCGACGACAACGAATAAGTCCTTTCCAAAGCAGCAGCGCCTCTGTAGCCGCAAGGCCATCGAGGCGCTTTTTGCAGCCGGGAGCCACTCGCTCTCGGCCTACCCCCTGCGTGTCATCTTCCGCGAGCACACCGACAGCCTGCGCGTGATGACGTCTGTCAGCAAACGCCACTTCAAGCATGCCGTCGACCGCAATCGAGCCAAGCGCCAGATCCGTGAAGCCTGGCGCCTGAACCGCGACATCCTCCCACCCACGACAGCCCCTATGGACATCGCCTTCGTCTGGCTGTCCGACCAGCCACAACCCTCCGAACTCGTTCAGCGAAAGATGAAGAAACTCCTGCATCGCATTGATGAACAAGTGAACGCCTGATCCCCTCACCTCCCCCTTTCCCTCACTGCCTCAAAAGTAAATCTTATTTCAACTTTCAACTCTCAACTTTCCACTTTCAACTT
This sequence comes from Bacteroidaceae bacterium, assembly GCA_017429525.1. Taxonomy (GTDB): domain Bacteria; phylum Bacteroidota; class Bacteroidia; order Bacteroidales; family Bacteroidaceae; genus Physcousia. The sequence continues at coordinate 94,062 of JAFROT010000030.1, forward strand.
TCAACTTTCAACTCCCTCCCCCTTCCCCGTGCTCCGTCGACTGCTCATCCTGCCCATCCGTTTCTATCAGCGGTTCATCTCGCCACTGACGCCCCCCTCATGCCGATTCACGCCGACCTGTTCCAACTACGCCATTCAGGCCATCGAGAAGCACGGCCCCGTCAAGGGACTCTATTTGGCCGTGCGGCGCATCCTTCGTTGTCATCCTTGGGGCGGGCACGGCTACGACCCCGTACCCGACGAGTTCCACTTCTGAGCCAGCCCCAACGGCGACGGCCCTCTCGCCAGCATCACTTACCCCCCCCCTAAACGCTTACCCCCATTATCCCGTACCTCAACTTCCATACCCACTGTCCGCCCGCCCCTGACGAGTGCACGCCCCCCTCTTTCGGGCTGCATCCGTGGCACCTGCCATCCGCCGACCGGCTGGCCTACGAACTGGAGGCGCTGGAGCGGCAGCTGCTCCGTTCCGCAGCCGATGCCCCCATGCCCGACGACGAGCCCCCGCTCAGCCCCGACCACGCGTCAGCCATCCCCTGCCGCCCGTTCGTCGGCGAGTGCGGCCTCGACCGCCTCTGCGCCACGCCCTACGACCTCCAGCTCGCAGCCTTCGACGCCCAGATCCGGCTGAGCGAACGCCTCGCCCGTCCCCTCGTCATCCACTGCGTGCGCGCCATCGACGACGTCCTGCGCCTGCACCGCGGTGCGCGGCAACCCTGGATCCTTCATGGCTTCCGCGGCAAGCCGCAGCAACTTCGGCAACTGCTCGACAACGGCCTCTACGTCAGCTTCGGACTGCGCTTCAACGCCGAGAGCCTGCGCCAATGCCCGCCCCAGCGCCTCTTCCTCGAGACCGACGACACGCCCTCACCCATTGCAACCCTCTACGAGCAGGCTGCCGCCCTCCTCGGCACCACACCCACAGCCCTGAACCGACAATGCTGGAGCAACCTCCGTTTGCTACAAAACGCCTGAGCTTTCAACAAAAAAGGAGATTGCACGCAAAAAGTTTTGCCTCAGGCAGCTATCGTTCAAAGATTTTAACTACCTTTGCAGCCGCAAAACCCTCCGCACCGCAAGAACCAAGCCTCCGGCCAAGTCCTTTGCAGCGCAAAGCGAGCATAGCTCGAGCTAACGAGCTGACAAACTGCTTGCAGCTGACGAATCGTCTTCGTTTACGTTTTCGTTATCGTCTACGTTTAAATAGTTTTCGTTTTCGTTATCGTCTACGTTTAAATAGTTTTCGTTTTCGTTATCGTTTTCGTTAAACTCGTTTTCTCCGCCTTTTCATTCAAACATCAAACATCATAAACTTCACACATGATCAAGCGCATCACCGCTGCCGAAGCCGCAGCACAAATCGAGAACGGCCATACCATCGGTCTCTCAGGGTTCACTCCAGCCGGAACGGCAAAAGCCGTGACCGCCGAACTCGCCAAGAAAGCCCATGCCGAGCATGAGGCCGGACGCCCCTTCAAGGTCAACATCTTCACCGGCGCCTCCACCGGTCAGAGCTGCGACGGCGCCCTCGCCAACGAGCAGGCCATCGGCCTCCGTGCCCCTTACACCACCAACCCCGACTTCCGCAAGCACGTCAACCTGGGCGAGATCCGCTATACCGACCTCAACCTTTCCAATATGGCCACGCAGATCCGCCAGGGCTACCTCGGCGACATCGACTGGGCCATCATCGAAGCCTGCGACGTCGAAGTCCACGGCAGCAAAGCCCACATCTTCCTGACAGCTGCCGGTGGCATTTCGCCCACAGCCTGCCGTCTGGCCAAGCGCGGCATCTTCGTCGAGCTCAACGCCTTCCACAGCCCCAAGAGCAAGGGCCTGCACGACGTCTATGAAATCGGCTACCACCCCAACCGCGTGCCCGTGCCCATCTGCCACCCCAACGACCGCATCGGCAAGCCCTATGTAGAGGTCGATGCCGACCGCATCCTGGGCATCGTTGAGTGCAACATCCCCGACGAGGCACGCTCCTTCAAGGATCCCGACCCCATCACCACCAAGATAGGCCAGAACGTGGCCGATTTCCTCGTCCAGAACATGCGCGAGGGCAAGATTCCTCCCACGTTCCTCAACCTCCAGTCGGGCGTAGGCAGCGGTGCCAACGCCGTGCTCGGAGCCCTCGGCCACAGCACTGAAGTGCCTAACTTCAACATCTACACCGAAGTGCTGCAGGATGCTCCCGTGCAGCTGATGCGCGAGGGTCGCGTCCTCTCCGCCTCCGCCTGCTCGCTCACCGTCACCAACGAGTGCCTCAAGGGCATCTACGACGATATCGACTTCTTCAAGGACAAGCTCGTGCTGCGCCCCTCCGAGATCTCCAACAACCCCGAGGTCATCGCACGCATCGGTGTATGCTCGCTCAACACCGCCATCGAGGCCGACATCTACGGACACGTCAACTCCACCAAGATCTGCGGCACCAAGATGATGAACGGCATCGGCGGCTCGGCCGACTTCACCTGCAACTCCTACCTGAGCATCTTCACCTGCGGCTCAACCACCAAGGGCGGTGCCATCTCCTCGATCGTGCCCTTCGCCAGCCACATCGACCATACCAGCCACTTCGTCGATGCCGTCATCACCGAGTACGGCGTTGCCGACCTGCGCGGCAAGTGCGCTATGGAAAAGGCCGAGGAGCTCATCAAGGTGGCTCACCCCGACTATCAGCCCCTGCTCCGCGACTACCTGAAGTACGCCGAGCGCTACAGCGGCCACACCCACCACTGCCTCAGCGCCGCCTTCGCCATGCACGACACCTTCCTCCGCAAGGGCGATATGCGCCTGACCGACCTCGCTGAGTACATCAAGTAAAGAATCCACCTCCACCACAATCCATCAGAGGCTATATCGTAACCCACGATATAGCCTCTTTTTCTACCTCAACGGCTCCACCCCCCCCCGCCCCATCGCCCATCGTCCATTACCCATTGTCTCAACTTTCAACTTTCCGCTCTCAACTTTCAACTTTTCAATTCCCCCTCTCCGCTCGCACTAACAGAAAGAAGCCCCGCCGTCTCCAGTGAGGAGGTCGGTGGGGCCAACGGTTTTTGAAATGGTAGGTTAGTTCTTTAAGTCACTTTATCGGAAAGGTAACTGGTCTCTGATGAAGCGTCATTCCCTGCACCCTACTTGAACAGCAGGGGGGCAAGTTCCTTGAGGCTGCGTCGCCAGGTGAGGAACTCGTGGGCGGTACCCTCCGAGACAAAGCCTACGGCGTTGTAGCCTGCAGCCTTGAGCGCCTCGGTGCTCTGGCGGATGCCGTCGGGGTTCTCCTTGCTGCCGCAGCTCTGGAAGATCAGGCGCACCTGGTCCTTGCTCTTGATGTCCTCGGGGCTGTAGGTGCCGCCGCTGAGCAAGCCGTAGTAGCCGAAGACCTCGGGCCGACGCAGCGTGATCAGCTTCGTCTCGAAGCCGCCCATCGAGAGGCCTGCCATAGCGCGCGACTCCTTCTTGGCTATCGTGCGGAAATGGCTGTCGATGTAGGGCACGAGCTCGTCCACGAGCACCTTCTCGAAGTCCTGAGCGGTGAACTCACGCAGGCCGCCGAAGCGCACCTCGTTGGTCATACCGTAGGTCATCACGACGATGAACGGCTGGCACTTGCCTTCGGCCAGCAGGTTGTCCATGATGATGCCGGCACGCCCCTGGCGGCTCCAGGAAGTCTCGTCCTCGCCCCAGCCGTGCTGCAGGTAGAGGACGGGGTACTTGCGGTTGTCCTTGCCGTAGGTAGGGGGCGTATAGACGAAGGCGCGACGCATCTGCTGCGTGCTCTCGCTCCAGAACAGCACCTCCGACATGAGGCCGTGAGGGATGTTCTTGACGGCGTAGAAGTCCTGGTCGTGGGCAGGCACCTCGATACCGCTCTCGTAGCGGTTGCCGCCGGCATACAGGTGCGTGCCCGGATCGGTCACCAAGCCGCCGTCGACGGTGAGGTGATAGTAGTGGAAGCCTTCGTCCTCAGGCCGTGCCGTCTGCCCCACCCACGAGCCGTCGTAGGTCTGATGAAGCGGCGTACCGCCATTGCCGCCAATCGTGCTGACGACGGACTTGGCCTCAGGCAGCTCCACGCGGAAGCGGACGTAGCCCTGAGAGTTGACCTGCGGGTAATCCTGGCGGGCCAGATTGGTGGCTGAGGGCTTGAAGTCCTCCTTGACATTAGCGTCCTCGGGGAAAGCCTTCGAGGGGTCGAAGGGCGGGCGCTGGGCCTGCTGTCCACGCTGTCCGCGGCGCTGCCCCTGCTGTCCCTCCTGACGAGCCGGACGCTGCGGACGCTTGGGCGGTGCCCAGTCGGGGTTGCGCATGTTCAACACGTAGTCGTAGGCTTTCTTGGGCTTGTAGTCGGTGTCGAAGAGCAGCGGATAGTTGCGGGCTCCCAGCCACGAGTCGCGGTCGGAGAGGTTCCAGAACGTCACGTTGTCGATCACGTCCTTATGCTTGCGCAGCACGCGGAAGATGCGGGCGTACTGGTCGGCCAGATACTGGCGCAGCGAGTCGCTGACGGTCATGCCTTCCTGGCTGAACTGCAGCTGTCCGCCCATCTCCTCGTTGGCACGCACGTCCAGCTCCGTCACGTGAATGTGCTTGACCACTTGCCGGTAGAGCGTCAGCGCGCGGTCAATCTCCTCTTCCTGAGGGCCGTAGATATTGTAGTGGCCCTGCATACCGATGCCGTCGATGGGCACGCCGTTGGCCTTCATCTTCTTGACCATCTCGTAGATGCGCTGGCTCTTGACGGGGTCAGTCTCGTTGTAGTCGTTGTAGAAGAGGAGTGCCTGCGGGTCGGCCTCGCGGGCATAGCGGAACGCGTTGGCGATGAACTCGTCGCCTGCAATCTTGTACATCGGCGACTGGCGGTAGGGGTCGGTGGCGTTGCGATCGTCCGTCATCGCCTCGTTGACGACGTCCCAGCAGTAGACGATATCCTTGTAGCGCGAGACGACGGCGTGGATATGCTCACGCATGCGGCGGAACATCTCCTCCTTCTCGAGCGGTTTGCCGTCGGCATCCTCATAGATCCAACGCCCTACCTGCGCATGCCACATCAGGCAGTGACCGCGCAGCCGGATGCCGTTCTGGCGGCAGAAGTTGGCGATGCGGTCGGCACCAGCCCAGTTGAACTGCCCCTCGGAGGGCTCGGTGGGCTGCGGCTTCATGTCGTTCTCGGCCGTGATGCTGTTGAACTGCTGGCGGATGAGTGCCATCTGATCCGGGTTCGTGACGTTGCGTTGGTTCACCGCCACGCCGATGGTGAAGTAATCCTTGTAGGCGTCCTTCAGGCCCTGGGCCCAAGCGCCGGCGCTGCTGGCGAGCAGCAGCAACGAGAATAGATACTTTTTCATGAGCGAATGCACTTACTATGAGTTTGCGAGGGCAAAGGTACAAACACTTTGCCTTTCAGCTCGTTCCCTCACGTCTCAAAAACGTATAACTTTGTCTCTTTTGCTATTTTTGAGCCACTTATGCTATTCTCTAAGCCAGAGTCTCTCCTATTTTGCTCGCCTCGCAAAGGCGCCTCAAGCCTGAAGAATGATCGAGCAGAGCGCGAGCGGACGCTTCTCTCATCAAGAATAACAAGAACAAGATTAATGTATGCATAGCGTATAAAGTGCATTAGGGCTTTGTGCCAGCCATACCTCGATCCAGTTTTTCCATGAAAAATCAATCACTCGATCACTTGCTATTGAATTCCAGCCGATTAATGGTGACAGATAGCTGAAAAATGCATCACTTTAGTGATTGAATTTAATCGTTTTAACGCCTTCATCCATTTTTCGTCTGCATGTAGATTACAACTTCGCCCCACTGCTGAATGTCTACGATTTGCTCATGGTTTACACTTAGCTATTCCCTCCTTATTTTATGGCGTGCGCTTCAACGTACACCCAGGCCTTTGCGCCTATAGCTTCTCAGCTTTTCCATTGGTGGCTAAACCGATTTCGACCAGTGCTTAACAGTTTTCCAACTGGTTGGAAAACCGAATTCATCCAGTTCCTTTCAGTTTTCCAAGCGGTTGGAAAACCGAATTCCTACCGTGAACTGGTAGCTAACGACACATCTGTTGTCAGCTGACGACGTCCGAGCAGCTCGACCTGCTCACGTCAAACTGCAGCATACCGGATAGAGCTGCCCTGACGGAAAGCAGTCGATTTTGGTGTCAACCCCCATTTTGGAGGCATGATCTATCACTAAATCACCCATCAATCACCGTATCTGTCACTTGTAATCTATTGACTCTCAATAGCGAGTGATTGAGTGATAGATTTATTGAGGAAAAACGTATAAGAGGATATGTTTTATTCCTATTATCAGGGCTATCGGAGGCGAGGATGCCATTTTTTTCGGAAAAAAGTTCGGGATTCGTGTAGTTTTTTCTTCCTTTGCACGTCTAAAGGGTGTAAGACGCAAGAAAAGTTGAACACAAAATGTAGCTTTTGACATGAATCTGAACGAACAACAATTTACGCAAATGGTTGAGCGGCAGAAGAGTACCATTTACACGGTCTGCTATATGTTCTCCAAGGACAAGGACGAGGTGAACGACCTCTTCCAGGAGGTGCTCCTCAACCTGTGGCGCGGCTTCGAGCGCTTTGAGGGACGCTCCGACGTGCGCACCTGGGTCTATCGCGTGGCCCTCAACACGTGCATCAGCCAGGACCGCCGCCGCCGTCGCCGCTCGGATGTGGAGCTGTCCATGGACATCGACCTCTTCCGTGACGCGGATGCTGACACGCGGCAGGTGGACCTCCTGCACAAGCGCATACAGCGGCTGCAACCATTCGACCGCGCCATCGTGCTGCTCTGGCTGGAGGACTTGTCGTACGACGAGATCGCGCAGATCGTGGGCATCACCACGAAGAACGTGTCCGTACGGCTCGTGCGCATCAAGGAGCAGCTCAAACGAATGTCTTAAGGAGCAGTTCAGACGAATGTCTCAAGGAGCAGCTCAGACGAATGTCTTAAATGTCAAACCCTTAACCCCGACAAGAAATGGATAATATGGAACTCAACGAGTTGCGCCAGCAGATGGCTCTTCTCAAGGAAAAAATAGACAGCCAGCAGATTGTCAACGAGCAGCTGGTGCGTCAGACGGTCGACCGCAAGGTCAGCACCATCAGTCGCGTGCGTCGCGTCAAACGAATCTATCTCATCGCTGCATTGTTCTTCGTGCCGCCCATGATGACGAGGTTGCTGGAGGCGCCCATGTGGTTTGCCATGGCCACAGCGGCCATGCTGGCCATCGCCGTCATCTACCACGAACTGATCATGGAGCACATCGACACCGAGGACGTCAACCGCCTGAGCTCGATGGAGATCAGCCAGAAGGCGCTACGTATCAAGGAACAGGGTGCGCGCTGGCTGTGGGTGGGCATCCCGATGCTGGTGGCATGGATTGGCACGTTCGCCTACGTCGTGCTCCACTCCGAAGCCTACGACGGTGCTGCCGAGGAACTGCTGGGCGGCCTCATCACGGGTGTCGTCATCGGTGCCGTGCTGGGCTACGCCATCTACCGCCGTCAGCAGCGCATGATCGACGACTTGCGCAGAAGCCTGGTCTGCGACGAGGAGCAAACGGCGAACTTCAGCGCGCACAAGAGCCCGTCGTACCTGCAGCGCATAGCAGCCATTTTCCTGGGGCTGCTGCTCGTGTCGACCATCGCTGTCGCCCTGAGCCGTCACGCTAACTTCTGGCGAGGGGCAGAACTGACCGCCATCCGCCCGTCGCACGTAGAGCCGCTACCCTCCCTCAGCGCCGATGACTACCGCCGCCTGAGCCGCGAACTGGACGAGGGCACAATCGAACTGACCGACTCCATCGACTCGCTGCTGAAACTGCCCATTTACCGCGACCTCTACGGCAATTCTTGCAGCTGGTACTGCGGCGGAACGCCCGACACCGTGTTGGCGTCCAGCATATTAGCGCCTATGGGATGCATCACCTACGACGCCACCAATGCCCACGATTTCAATCACGAGAGCGTCTGGGCCGAGGGGGCTAAAGGCAACGGCAAGGGCGAATGGATCGAATATCGCTTCCATGGCGACTGCCCACGCATCACGACGGTGAAAGTGCTGAACGGCTATGTCCGGACAGAGCAGCAATGGAAGGAGAACGCCCGCATCCATCACCTGAAGATGTACTACGATGGCAAGCCAACGCTTGTGCTGGAACTCGACGACACGCGCGACTTGCAGGTGTTCAACATCGGAACCTTCGGTCCTCACGATGCTGCAGCCCCGGAGTGGAGCCTCCGCTTTGAGATCGTGGACGTCTACCCCGGCACGAAATACGACGATGCCGTCCTCTCGGAGCTCTATTTCGACGGTATCGACGTCCATTGAGCAGCGTCTTGACCTGAGCCTCCTCCCCTCGAGAACAAACTCCGCTGCCCTTCGAAAAACAAACTCCGCTGCCCTCGATAGGAGAGCAGCGGAGTCGTGTTTGCTGGTTGGGATACCCGGATTCGAACCAGGAAAAACAGAACCAAAACCTGTTGTGTTACCATTACACCATATCCCAATCCTAAGGCTTTTATCGCTAAAAGCGCGGCAAAGGTACAAATTTTTAATGGATAATGGACAATGGATGATGGACAATTATCGGCTCAACGTCCAATATTTAACGTTCTTTTACAAGCAAAGGCTCAATAATCTTTGTTCGTTGCCCAACTTTCCGCCCGAGCTTGCTCGCTTCTTGAAGTTTCAAGCGTCGCTACGCGCCGAGCGGTCCATTATCCATTGTCCCTTATTATTCCTCTGCGATGAGCAGATAGTAGTTCTTCTTGCCTCGCTGCACGAGGAGGTAGCGGCCGTCGATGAGGTCGGCGGCGGTGACGGGCTGGTCGAACTGAGTGAGTTTCTCCTTATTGAGGCTCACGCCGCCACCCTGCACCATCTTGCGCATCTCGCCCTTCGAGGGGAAGCACTGTGTCTCGGTGGCCATCAGCTCGACAGCCTTGATGCCTTCGCCCTCGAGCAGGCTACGGCTGATGCGGAACTGCGGCACGCCGTCGAAGACGTCGAGGAGCGTCTGCTCGTCGAGCGCCATCAGGGCCTCCTTCGTTGAGCGGCCGAAGAGCATCTGCGATGCCTCCTGGGCAGCACGCAGGTCCTCCTCGCTGTGTACCATCTTCGTGACCTCTTCGGCCAGACGGCGCTGCAGCTCGCGGCGACCGGGGTCCTCGCGATGACGGGCGATGAGGTCGTCGATCTCGTCCTTCGGCAGCGAAGTGAAGATCTTGATGTAGCGCTCGGCATCCTCGTCGGCCACGTTGATCCAGAACTGATAGAAGCGATAGGGCGACGTGTAGCGGCGGTCGAGCCAGATGTTGCCTTGCTCGGTCTTGCCGAACTTGCGGCCGTCGCTCTTCGTGATGAGCGGACACGTGAGGGCATAGGCCTCGCCACCACCCATACGGCGGATGAGCTCGGTACCTGTAGTGATGTTACCCCATTGGTCGCTGCCGCCCATCTGCAGCTTGCAACCTTTGTGGGTGTTGAGGTAGTAGAAATCGTAGGCCTGCAGCAGCTGATAGGTGAACTCCGTGAACGAGAGGCCGTCGCGGGCCTCGCCGTTGAGACGCTTCTGCACGCTGTCCTTGGCCATCATGTAGTTGACGGTGATATGTTTGCCCACGTCGCGGGTGAAAGCCAGGAAGGAGAAGTCCTTCATCCAGTCGTAGTTGTTGACCAGCTCGGCGCGGTTGGGCGCATCGCTCTCGAAGTCGAGGAAGTGGGCCAGCTGGGCCTTGATGCAGGCGACGTTGTGGGCCAGCGTCTGCTCGTCGAGCAGGTTGCGCTCCTGGCTCTTGCCGCTGGGGTCGCCGATCATGCCGGTGGCCCCGCCGATGAGGGCGAGGGGCTTGTGGCCGCAGCGCTGCAGATGACGCAGCATCATGACGCCGCAGAGGTGGCCAATGTGAAGACTGTCGGCCGTGGGGTCAATGCCCACGTAGGCCGTGACTTGCTCTTTCTGGAGGAGTTCCTCAGTGCCCGGCATCATCTGATGGACCATACCGCGCCAAGTGAGTTCTTCTACGAAGTTCATCGAGGTAATTTACTATTTAACGATTTGACGATTTACGATTTGCGGGCGCAAAGGTACATAAAAGTTGAGAGATTAGGGCTTAAAGTTGTGAGTTTTTGCACGAATAGGGCAACTTTTTATCCTTTCAACACAAAGTTTTGGCACAAAAACTTGACTTCTGCATTTTGAGGTTGTATCTTTGCAGCCGAAATTGAGCATAGAAGCTACTAAAGAGTATGAAAAGACTCCTCATAGAGACCTATGGTTGCCAGATGAATGTGGCCGACTCCGAGGTGGTGGCCTCCATCATGAAGATGGCTGGCTACGACGTCACCGAGGTGATGGACGAGGCCGACGCGGTGTTCCTGAACACGTGCTCGGTGCGCGACAATGCCGAACAGAAAATCATCTCGCGACTGGACTTCCTGCAGAGCGTCAGGCGCCGCCGACCACTCATCATCGGCGTGCTGGGATGCATGGCCGAGCGCGTGCAGGACGACCTGCTGACGCGCCACGGCGCCGACCTCGTGTGCGGCCCCGATGCCTACTTGTCGCTGCCCGACCTCATCGCTCAGGCCGAGCTGGGGCATAAGGCGATGAACGTGGAACTGTCGACGACCGAGACCTACCGCGACGTCGTGCCGCAACGCCTGCATACAGGCCACATCGGTGGTTACGTCAGCATCATGCGCGGCTGCAACAACTTCTGCCACTATTGCATCGTCCCCTACACTCGCGGACGTGAGCGCAGCCGCGACGTGGAGAGCATCCTCCGTGAGGTGCGCGACCTGCGCGACCGCGGCTTCAAGGAGGTGACGCTGCTGGGGCAGAACGTGAACAGCTATTTGTATAACGGACAAGGGGCCGAGGCTCATGGCGAGTTTCGCTTTCCCGACCTCCTGCGCGCCGTTGCCCGTGAGGTGCCCGAGATGCGCATACGCTTCACGACCAGCCATCCCAAGGACATGAGCGACGAGACCCTGCGCGTGATTGCCGAAGAGCCCAACGTGTGCCGCCACATCCACCTGCCCGTACAGAGCGGGAGCGATGCCGTGCTCGCGCGTATGAATAGAAGGTACACGCGCGCGTGGTACCTCGACCGCGTGGCTGCCATCCGGAGCATAATCCCCGACTGCGGCCTCTCGACAGACATCTTCGTGGGCTATTGCGGCGAGACCGAGGAGGACCACCAGCTCTCGCTCTCGCTCATGCAGGAGGTGGGTTACGACTCAGCCTTCATGTTCAAATACAGCGAGCGCCCTGGCACTTACGCCTCGAAGCACCTGCCCGACGATGTCGCTGAGGAGGTGAAGCTGCGCCGCCTGAACGAACTGATTGCCCTGCAGAACGAGATGTCGGCCAAGCGCAACGCCGAGCAGGTGGGCAAGACGGTGGAGGTGCTGGTGGAAGGCACGAGCAAGCGCTCGCGCCAGCAGCTGTTCGGGCGGACAGAGCAGAACCGCGTCGTCGTCTTCGACCGCGGGCAGCACCGCATCGGCGAGCGCGTCAACGTGAAGATCACCTCCAGCAGCTCGGCCACCCTCAAGGGCGAGGCGATCGAAGTGTAACACTCAGAAGAAGAGAAGAAAAAAGACTATACGCGTATGAAGAAGAGAAATCGTGCCTTCGGGCGCATGCAATGGTTCACGTCGTGCATCAGCACGACGCTGGTGCTGCTGCTATTGGGGCTTGTGGTGCTTTTCGGCCTCTCGGCCCACGAGCTCTCGCGAAGCGTGAAGGAGAACCTGACGGTCACGCTCCTGCTCGACGACGACCTCGACACCGACGATGCCAAGGCTTTCGAACAACGACTGCAGCTGCACCCCTACGTGCACACGACAACGCTCATCTCGAAAGAGCAGGCCCTCGAGGAGGAGCGCGAGCGACTGGGCACCGACCCGACCGAGTTCCTCTCGGGACAGAACCCTTATACAGCCAGCATCGAAATGACCGTAGGCGCTGACTATGCCTGTACCGACAGCCTCATCTGGATAGCCAAAGAGCTGAAAGAGATGTGGCAAGTGGCCGACGTGATCTACCAGCGCGACCTGGTCGACAACCTCAACCAGACGCTTCACAAGGCCATCATGGTGCTGGCCGTGCTGGCCGTGCTGCTGATGATTATCTCCGTCGTGCTCATCAACAATACGGTGAGACTGAGCGTCTATGCCCGCAGGCAGACCATCCATACGATGCGGCTCGTGGGAGCCTCCTGGGGCTTCATCCGCTGGCCCTTCATCAGGCGCAGCCTGGGCATCGGGCTCGTGGCGGCCACCATTGCAACGGCCTTGCTGCTGGGCATCGTACACTGGGCACGCCTGCAGGACGCTTTCGTCGCCACGATTGTCACCCGTCAGACCATTGTCGCTATGGTCGTCACCGTCTACGTGGCTGGTTTGCTTCTGACGTTCGCCTGTACCTGGCTCAGCGTGGGCCACTTCCTCAGGATGAAGGAGAATGAGCTGTATAAGTAGGGAGTTGAAAGTTCTTCGCAGAGCGCGCTCGGCATCCCGAAGGGTGACGCTTGACACTTCAAGAAGCGAGCAAGCTCGAGCGGAGAGTTGAAAGTGGAAAGTTGAAAGTTAAGATCAGCGCTTAAGGGCTGTAGTCGCCTCGTTCTTTCTGTCGCGAACCTATTGCGACCCACGAGAGAGTCAATGAGAGAGTCAACAAAAGAAATCCCAAATAGAAATCATATATGGAAAAAGAGAAAAAGAACTTCGCTTTTGGCCGCACGAACTTCGTGCTGCTGGCCATTGGCATGATTGTGGTCGTCATCGGCTTCATCCTGATGTCGGGCGCAGGCTCCAACGAACACGAGTTTAACCCCGAGATCTTCTCCGCGATGCGCATCAAGGTGGCACCTATCGTGTGCTTCCTCGGCTTTGTCGTCATGGGAGGAGCTATCATGTACCGCCCAAAAGATAAGCAGGAGAACTCATGAGCGTATTCGAAACCATTATCATCGCCATCGTCGAGGGACTGACGGAGTTCTTGCCCGTCTCCTCCACGGGCCACATGATCATCACGCAGAACCTGCTGGGCGTGGAGAGCACTCCGTTCGTGAAGGCTTTCACCATCATCATCCAGTTCGGAGCCATCCTCTCGGTCGTCTGCCTCTACTGGAACCGATTCTTCCGCCTGAACCACGAGCCAGCACCCGCAGGGAGCACGCCCCTACATGCGTTCCTCCACAAATGGGACTTCTACTGGAAACTGCTCGTGGCCTTCGTTCCTGCCGTCGTCATAGGCTTCGTGGGCAAGCTGTCGGGACTGATCGACCGCTTCCTTGAGAGCGTAGAAGTGGTGGCCGTGATGCTGGTCGTAGGCGGCATCTTCATGCTCTTCTGCGACCGCCTCTTCAACAAAGGCAGCGAGCAGACGCCACTCACGGAGCGCCGCGCCTTCCGCATCGGCCTCTTCCAATGCATTGCCATGATTCCGGGCGTCTCGCGCTCAATGGCCACCATCGTAGGCGGAATGGCACAGAAACTCACGCGCCGCGCTGCCGCCGAATTCTCGTTCTTCCTGGCGGTGCCTACGATGGCAGCCGCCACAGCCTTAGACGTGCTCCAACTGTTCTTCGGCGACGAGGCCGACGCCAGCTGGGCCACACGCGACAACCTGCTGATGCTGGCGCTCGGGTGCGCAGTGGCTTTCATCGTCGCCCTGCTGGCCATGAAGTGGTTCGTTGACTTCCTGGCCAAATACGGCTTCAAGGCCTTCGGCGTCTATCGCATCGTCGTTGGCTTGATCATCCTGGCGCTGCTCTGGACAGGCCACTCACTCGTAATGGTAGACTAATGAATTTTCAGACAGGCGAAATACTCTATATCGACAAGCCCTACCGCTGGACTTCGTTCGACGTGGTCAACAAGGTGCGCTGGCTCCTGTGCAAGCGTCTCGGCACCAAGAAGCTGAAGGTGGGTCACGCCGGCACGCTCGACCCGCTGGCGACGGGCGTGATGATTGTCTGCACGGGGCGCGCCACCAAGCGTATCGACGAGCTGCAGGCTCACACCAAGGAGTACATCGCCGTGCTGCGCCTTGGCGCAACCACACCCTCCTTCGACCTCGAACACGAGATCGATGCCTACTACCCGACCGAGCATATCACTCGCGAGCAGGTGGAGAGCGTGCTGCAGACCTTCCTCGGACGCATCGAGCAAGTGCCACCTGCTTACTCCGCCGTGAAAGTCGACGGCAAGCGTGCCTACGACCTCGCCCGCAAGGACAAAGAGGTGGAGCTGAAGCCCAAAGTGCTCATCATCGACGAGATAGAACTATTGGGATGTGAGCTGAATGAGGGGAACCCTTTGCCTGCTCCCGCTGAGGGCGATCCCTGTTCTTCACTCCGAGGCGAGGCCGGGACTCCTCACTCTTCACCCACCACCATCCCCCGCTCAGGCATGCGAAACAAAGCCTTCCTGCACTCACCCGAACAGCCTACAGATGCCACCGCCTATCCCTCCATCACGATTCGCGTGGTCTGCTCCAAAGGGACCTACATCCGTGCGCTCGCCCGAGATATCGGAGTGGCACTCGGCAGCGGCGCACATCTGACGGCCCTGCGGCGCACACGCGTCGGCGACGTTGGCGTGAACGACTGCATCACGATGGACGCCTTCCCCGAATGGCTTGAACAGCAAGACATCGAACTGCCCGAACAATCATAACTCCCCAAATCCTATAATCATCAAATCCTATAATCATTTAATCATTAAATCATCATAACGTTCTCAGCTATATGAAACTCTCTCAATTCAAATTCAAGCTCCCCAACGACCGCATCGCACAATACCCCGTGCCCTTCCGTGACGAGTGTCGACTGATGGTCCTTCATACCAAGAGCGGAATCATCGAGCACCGCGACCACTTCTACGACATCCTCGAGTACTTCGATGACAAGGACGTGTTCGTGTTCAACGATACCAAGGTGTTCCCTGCACGCCTCGAAGGCAACAAGGAGAAGACGGGCGCCAAGATTGAGGTCTTTCTGCTACGCGAACTGAACCCTTCTATGCGCCTCTGGGACGTCCTCGTAGAGCCTGCACGCAAAATCCGCATCGGCAACAAGCTTTACTTCGGCGAGGACGAGAGTATGGTGGCCGAAGTCATCGACAACACGACAAGCCGTGGCCGCACGCTGCGCTTCCTCTACGACGGCCCCCACGAGGAGTTCAAGGAAGCCCTTTACGCCCTCGGCGAGGCTCCACTTCCCAAGCAAATCATCAGTCGCAAGGCTGAGCCGCAGGATATGGAGGATTTTCAATGCGTCTTCGCCAAGAACGAGGGAGCCGTGACAGCGCCCACCTCTGGACTCCATTTCTCCAAGAACCTGCTCAAGCGCATGGAGATCAAGGGCATTGAGATGTCGTACATCACGCTCCACTGCGGCCTCGGCAATTTCCGCGAGATAGATGTCGAGGACCTCTCCAAGCACAAGATGGAGAGCGAAGAGATGCACGTGGGCGAAGAAGTCTGCCGGCTCGTCAATCAAGCGAAGGAAGAGGGGCATCGCGTCTGCGCCGTCGGGACGACTGTTCAGCGCGCCCTTGAGACGGCCATTGGGGCCGACTCACGACTGAAAGAATTTGACGGCTGGACCAACAAATTCATCTATCCGCCTTACGACTTCGGTATCGCCAACAGCATGGTCGCAAACTTCTATATGCCTTATTCAACGCTGCTCATGCTGACGTGCGCCTACGGCGGCTACGAACTCGTCATGACCGCCTACAAGGAGGCGCTCCGCGACAACCGCTACCGCTTCGGCACCTACGGCGATGCAATGCTCATCCTGAAGGACTAACGACTTATGGCTCAGCAAGCCAACATCTATCTCGGCCTCGGCAGCAACTTGGGCAACCGCCACGAACTGCTGCTGAGCGCCATCGAACGGCTGATCGCTCGGGTAGGACCGCTCGTGCGCTGCTCCTCGCTGATCGAGACGGCCCCTATGGGCTTCGAGAGCGAACACGACTTCATAAATGCAGTAGCCCACTTCCGCACGGCGCTCTCGCCCCGTGAGCTGCTCGAGGCGACGCAAGGCATTGAGCGTGAACTCGGGCGCCAGCACAAGAGCATCGATGGGCATTATGCCGACCGCCCGATCGACATAGATATCCTCCTCTACGACGACCTGCAGATCGACGAGCCCGACCTAAAGATTCCACATCCGCGAATGAAAGACCGCCCATTCGTCATGCAACCGCTCAATGAGCTCCTTTCTTTTAAAGAAAGAACATCCATCTTCTGAGAAAAACGTTATCAAAGGAAAATATTCGCGCAAAAACGAAAATATTTTCCTTTTTCTTTGCAGCGTATTCGATTAAGTGTTATTTTTGCACCCAAATAAACTAACATAACACTCTATTCTCATGATGCGTCATTTACTTGCAGCCCTCTTTGTGCTCGCCGCTCTCGTGCCCGCACAAGCCAAGACCGGCAACAAGCCCTCTGCCGGCTATCCTATTACGCCCGTTCCCTTTACCAGCGTCAAAGTCACCGATTCGTTCTGGGGACAGCGCCTCAACGCGAGTCGGAAGGTGACCATCCCTCTGGCCTTCTCGAAGTGCGAGGAGACGGGGCGTTACAAGAATTTCGAGAACGCAGCCGCCCATTTGAAGGACCCGTCGCTCAACTTCAAGGTCAGCGGCTACAGCTTTGATGACACCGACCCCTACAAGACCATCGAAGGGGCCTCCTACCTACTGCAGACCTACCCCGACAAGAAGGTCGAGCAGTATATCGACTCGGTCATTGCCATCATCGCCTCGGCACAGGAGCCCGACGGCTATCTTTACACCTCTCGCACGCAGAACCCTGAGCACCCTCATGAGTGGGCAGGCGACCGCCGATGGGTGAAAGAGGAGGACCTTTCCCATGAACTCTATAACCTCGGACACATGGTTGAGGCTGCCATCGCACACTATCAGGCTACCGGCAAGCGCAATTTTCTGGACATCGCCATCAAGTATGCCGACTGCGTCTGCCGCGAGGTAGGTCCCAACGCCGGGCAGGCTTGCGTCGTGCCTGGCCATCAGATTGCCGAAATGGCGCTGGCCAAGCTCTATCTGGCTACGGGCGATAAGAAATACCTCGACGAAGCTAAATTCTTGCTTGACTATCGCGGCAAGACCACCATCGTCCACGACTACTCGCAGGCCCACAAGCCCGTCATCGAACAAGACGAAGCCGTCGGTCACGCCGTACGCGCAGCTTATATGTACGCAGGTATGGCTGATGTGGCTGCCCTCACGGGCGACCAATCCTACATCCATGCCATCGACGCCATCTGGGAGAACATCGTCTCGAAGAAGCTTTATATCACGGGCGGCATCGGCGCCACCAGCAGCGGCGAGGCCTTCGGCCGCAATTACCAACTGCCCAATATGAGCGCCTACTGCGAGACCTGCGCCGCCATCGGTAATGTCTACGTCAACCACCGCCTGTTCCTGCTCCACGGCGAGTCGAAGTACTACGACGTCCTGGAGCGCACGCTCTACAACGGCCTCATCAGCGGCGTCTCGCTCGATGGCGGTAGCTTCTTCTATCCCAACCCCCTCGCCTCCATCGGCCAGCACCAGCGCCAAGCATGGTTCGGCTGCGCATGCTGCCCCAGCAACATCTGCCGTTTCATTCCCTCGCTGCCTGGCTACGTTTATGCAGTCAAGGACCGCAACGTCTACGTGAACCTCTTCCTCTCCAATAGCAGCGACCTGAAGGTCGGTGGCAAGGAGGTCTGCCTCTCGCAGAAGACCGAATATCCCTGGGATGGTGATATCGTCGTCACCGTAGACAAGAATGCTGCCGGACAGTTCGCCATGAAGATCCGCATCCCCGGATGGGTGCGTGGCAGCGTCGTCCCATCAGATCTCTATGAGTTCACCGACGGACGTCGGCTCGGTTACTCCGTGATCGTCAACGGCAACAAGGTGGATGCCACCCCCACAGCCGACGGTTATTGCACCATCGACCGCAAATGGAAGAAGGGCGACCGCGTGCAGGTTCATTTCGACATGGAACCCCGTACCGTACGTGCCAACTTCCGCGTACAGGACGACCGCGGCATGGTCAGCATCGAGCGCGGACCTATCGTCTACTGCGCCGAGCACCCCGACAACAGCTTTGATATCGCCGGCTCGCTTGTCAATCAGGAGCCGCGCTTCCAGCTGGGCGACGCCCAGATTGCCAACACGCCCGTCAAGACCCTCACGACCGACGCTCAGTTGCTCAACTTCGACAAGAGCGGTCGCCTCGTGACCGAGGACGTTCACCTCACCCTGATTCCTTATTACGCCTGGTGCCATCGCGGCAGCGGTAAGATGCAGGTATGGCTCGCACAGGACCTCAGCGCCACTACGCCGGCCCAGCCCGCTACGCTCGCGTCAGAGAGCAAGGTGACCGCTTCCCACCGCATGGCCGCCCTCTCCGCCATCAACGACCGCCTCGTCCCGAAGAACGGCGACGACCGCAGTGTTCCCTATTATCATACCTGGCCCAAGAAAGCCAGCACGGAATGGCTGCAGTATGACTTCGCACAGGCGTCAAAGGTGCAGAGCGCTACCGTCTATTGGTTCGACGATGGTCCTTGGGGCGGATGCCGCGTCCCCAAGAGCTGGCGCATGCTCTACCGCGATGCCAACGGCGAATGGCAACCCGTTGCCAACCCCGACAAGTACCCGACCGACAAGGGTGCAGCCTGCACCGTCAACTTCGACCCCGTCGAGACGACTGCCGTGCGACTCGAAATCGTGCAACCCGACGACAACTCAACGGGTGTCTTCGAGTGGATCATCAAATAAGGCGATAGCAGCCCCTCGCGTTACAGCGGTGCCGCCATCGAGAGGCCATGCAGAACAGACAAACTTACGGAACACAAAACATCAGCCATCCAATAATGAAAATCAAACAAATTGCAGCTTTCATGGCCCTGCTGCTCCTACTGCCCGTGAGCAGCAGCGCACGTGAGCTCGTCATCACGCTGAAGAGCGGTCGCCGTGTAGCCTATCACATCACGAGCGACAACACGCAGACCGTACGCCTGACAGCCACGGACGAGGCCATCAGCCTCAACGGAGATGACTACACCATCAGCGATATCAAGGAACTGCGCATCTACGCCGAGGTGCCCGAGGGTGCAGAGGTCGTCGATGCCATAGCAGCCGTTTCCGACGACAGCAACAGCGATGCCGTAGGCACAATCTACGACCTCAGCGGCCGCGCCAGAGGGCTTTCGCTCTCGAGGGACTCCCGCCCCAGACTACCCAAAGGCATCTATATCATCAACCACAAAAAGTACGTAAAACCATGAGACGCACAGTTCATACACTTCTCCTGACGGCTCTGTCGGCAACAGCGATGGCCCAGAGCCTGTGGATTGAATCGGCCGACCGCTACAAGAAACCTACTGAGGTCGACCTCAGCACGGTGGACTCCGTCGTCTTCCGCAACTCGCAGATGCGCATCTTCACCGACGGCGCCGCACGCACCCTCACCTATTCCAATGCACTCGGTATGGACTCCAAGGCCGAACAGAGCGTTGCCATGGGATTCGAACAGCCCAACATGCGCATCATCTGGAAACCCACGACCTCCGACAACCAGTACAACAACGATTACACCAATCCCAATTCAAAATGGAGCTTCGCCCGTTCCAAGGAGAGCGAGCATTTCATCGTCTACTGGGACAAAGCCTTCGGCGACAATCCGAATGCCTCGACCGTACCTTCCGCCCTGCGCGTTGACGTCAACGACTTGCTCAAGAAAGCCGAGCAGTTCTACGACACGAACGTCAACAAACTCGGAATGGCCATCGAAGGCGAGTCGCAGGTCGATAACTACAAGATGATCATCCATCTCCTCTATCAGACGGAATGGCTCGCAACGGGTTCTGGCTACGACGACAAGATCGGCGCCCTCTGGGTGAACCCCTCCACGTGCAAGCCAGTCGGCCACACCATCGGCCACGAGATCGGCCACTCCTTCCAGTATCAGGTAGCCTGCGACCACCGCTACAACTTCGTCGGAGCCTACACGCAGCGCGGCTGGCGCTACGGCTTTGGCCCCAACGGCTCAGGCGGCAATGGCTTCTGGGAGCAGTGCGCACAATGGCAGGGCTTCCAGGACTATCCCGACCAGGTCTTCGGCTACGACGTCACCGTATGGCTATACAACTACCACCGCCACTACTGCCATGAGTGGATGCGCTACGCTTCCTACTGGTGGCAGTACCACCTCGTCGAGAAGCACGGCCTGCAGGCGTTCGGACGTTTATGGCGTGAGAGCCGCTATCCCGAAGACCCCCTCGAGACCTACACGCGCCTCTTCTGCGACGGCGACTGGGATGCCTTCTGGGCCGACTATTTCGAGTACTGCACCAAGCTGCAGAACTATCAGTTCGACGAGATCCACAAGTACATTACCAAGAATTACAGCGCCCGCAACTACAAGACGCAGATGTACAAGACCGACGACGACTATTGGCAGGTGGCCTTCAACAGCTGCCCCGAGACGGCTGGCATGAACTTCATCCCCCTCACCGGCTATAAGCAGGGCGACGACGTCACAGTCTCCTTTCAGGCGCTCAAGCCTGGCGACGCCCTCCTCGCTGCCGATCCAGGCAAGTCGTGGAACGGCGACCCGATGGCATCGGAGAACGCCAACAAGTTCGACAAAGTGACCAAGTACAACAGCGCCGGCAAGCTCGCCGACCGCTCCTTCCGCTTCGCCTTCGTGGCTGTCGTACAGGATGGCAGCACAGGCGGCAATACGGCCGTTTCTGAGATCGTCAAGACCGATGCCGACGGCAACCTCACCTTCACCGTGCCCGAGAAGACCATTCGCCTCTCGCTCCTCGTCGTGCCTACGCCCAAGACCTATCATCGCCATGCTTGGGACGAGACCGACAGCAACGACGAGCAGTGGCCCTATCGCGTCAAGTTCGACGGCTGCAGGCCCAGCGGACTGTAAGCGCCAGCGCACGTTTCGCCTAACAAGTGAACGCTTGTCGTTCATGACTTAATAACAGAGAATAGGAATCATTTTTTCAACTAACTAATTTTTAACGCTTATGAAAAAGTATTTTACTCATCTCATGGCGCTTCTCGCATGCTTCGTAGTGAGCATGAGCGCTAATGCGCAGTTCAGCGCAACGATTGAGGACTACCCGACTAGCGATTGGAGCTGGAAAGGTCATGACTTCAGTCTCGCAGAGGTAGCATCAACGTTAGGAACCGACGCTGCCACGCTCGTAGCGGCCCTCGATGCTTGGATGGCAGAAGAAGCTCCCACGGAGTTTCTCTTCCAAACATCCGACTACGTGCCCACGGCGTTAGAGAACTATGCAGCAGCCGACCGAGGTTTCTGGATGTCGCTTGACGGCGTGCCTCACGCTTGGGACGAAACAGATGCAGAAGGCAACCAATTGGTCAGCATCTACAACCATTTCGCATGGGATGCTGCAGCTGGCACATTCACCGTAGGTATCGGTCAGCGCGCAGGTGCCCTTGCTGCCGGAGCTGAAGGTCACGCATCTCTGGTGCTGGCTTACAACGGTAAAAAAGCAACCTTCGACATCACGTTCAAGGTCATCGAGAAGGAAGCGCCCGACCTCCCTGAGGCTGAGACCGATCTGACTAAGCTGACCATCGTCGGCGAGAAGACCGTCGAGTTGGATCAGTATCCCAACGTTGCTACGCAACAGAAAATCGACCTCACAGGCGTTGCCGAAGCTCTCGGCACGACGGACGAGATTATCGCTGAGAACCTCGGCGAGTTTCTCTTCACCACCACCATCGAGCTCCGCGGTGAGGACGAGGACAGCCAGAAGCCTTACAAGACCAACACGCTCAGCAAAGAGCCTTCTGCTGGTGGCATCGGCTGGTGGCTGGCTGCCGTCTGGGACGACGAGAACGATGCCTGGTCCGAGGAAACCGCCCGCTGCGTATGGGGCGAGCATGCCGCTTTCCGAAGCATGTACAGCGAGCAATACAGCTTCGACGCTGCCACCCACACCCTCAGCTGCGTAACAGGCTGGGAAAACTATTCACTCGAACTGGGCACGAAGTACAACTTCCACGTCTACGTCGTCTACGGCAACAAGGCCTATCATATTAATAACGTAGTTACCTTGTCACAGAAGCCCGAGGAAGATCCCAGCAAGTGGGAGAAGATCGGCGAGCAGGATGAGGCCGTAAGCATGTTCCAAGGCGACAACCTCACCACGCTGAGCCTCGACGTTGACGCTATCGCTACAGCCCTTGGCTGTGAAGTATCGAATCTCAAGATGTATGGCCCGTCAGATGAAAAGGGCAATATCGATGACCGCCAGACGGCTAACAATGGCGGTATATGGTTCAGTGGAAATGGTTTTGTCTGCGCTTGGAATAGCAATGACGACAAGGGTAGCCCCTTCACCTTCTACATTGAGCCTGTAAGCGACAAGGACTTCAGTAATATGAATGTCGGTCAGAATGCCGGTGCCACCGAAGCTGGAGTTACTTATACAACAACTCTCTTCTTCTTCAACGGCGACAAGAGCGACGAAAACAACAAGTATTACGCCGTCAACGTCAGCATCGCCATTGAAAAAGAAGACCAAGGCGAAATCGTTGATCCCAGAGAGTGGGAAAGTGTTGCCACAAAGAACCTCAGCTACAATGTAGAGGTAGCCACCTCGGGCTGGGGCGGCGAGATTGGAGAAGGCGTCGACCTCGATGAGATCGAGACGCTTATTGGCACGCGCACTCCCAAACTTTACGGATGGGTGAAGACCGATGCAGGCACCGAATACTCCAAAGATTGGAGCTGCGATCCGAAACCAGGTTTCTGGTTGACTGGCGACGGTTACGTGACCACTTGGACCGACAACACCGCCTCTCCCTTCGGCGTCTGCTACCTCGCCGACGGCACATTCCAACTCTTCCAATGGGTGGGCGGTAATCCCGAAGGAACCGTCCGCAAAACCACCTTCTTCCTCGTCAACGAACAGAACGGCAAGTTTGTCACCATCAATATGACCATTATCTTCGGTCAGACCATTCAGGTCGACGAGATTGGCGAGACTTCCGTTGAGATGGGCATCGGCACAAGCAATACCTACTACGACGTTGACTTCACCGAGGCTGTCAAGGGCTTTGAGGTCGAGAAGATCGAAGACGTCATCGGCTCACGCTGCATGCGCGCCCTCAACGACGATGGCACTTGGACCGAGCAGATGGTTCCCGGCGACGGTGTGCCCTTGAATGAGAACGGCGCCCTCGACGTCTCCGACGACAACATCCTCGCCATGGCATGGATCTACGCCGAACCTAAGGACGACAACACCGTGACCTTCGAAGTCGAGCCCGGCAACATCAAGATTGCCAAGGGCAGCAAGGTAACCACCAAGCTGGCCTTCGAGTACGAGCCCGAGGGCGAAGAGACGATTGCCAAGCGCTTCGTGGTCAACATCACCCTCATGGATGCCGACGACCTCACTGGCGTTCAGAGCATCAAGGCTGAGGTGAACAGCGTTGAGGTCTACGACCTCGCCGGCCGTCGCGTCAGCAATGCTGCCACCAAGGGCATCTACATCGTAGGTGGTCGCAAGGTTGTCCGCTAATCCACTTGACTCTCTTCGAGTGTGCCTCCACTGACGAGGCACCCACAACTTATCATGTACGCGCTCGCACATACGGGCGCGTACATTATTTTATACCCTCGCAACGACCTCAGCAGTCGCACCTTTATTCGCGACGGCCTCAGCGACCAGTCGTGAAGGGTGATGCGACTATTCGCAAGCATCGACACGAGCCGTCGTGAAGGCTGACGCGTATATACGTGTGAGGTGGACCACCAAGGTGATCCACCTCTCGCATATATACGTAAGAAGGTCGACGAATAAAGAGGAATGTAGAAGCGACTCATTGCGTCGGCTGTCACGAATGGTCGCGAAGGACGAAGCGATGAGGCAAGTTGTCAATCAAGTCCATTCACGAACGCGACCCTGACGCATCATCAGAGCTGCTGCATGTCGTTGAGATGCTTGTAATAGCCGCCGAGTTGGATGAGCTCGTCGTGCGTGCCTTGTTCAACGATACGGCCCTCATGGAGCACACAGATGAGGTCGGCATGACGGATGGTGGAGAGGCGGTGGGCGATGGCGATGGTGGTGCGGTTCTGCATCAGTCGTTCCAAGGCCTCTTGCACAAGGCGCTCACTCTCCGTGTCGAGGGCGCTGGTGGCTTCATCCAGAATGAGGATAGGCGGATTCTTCAGGATAGCACGGGCGATGCTGACGCGCTGACGCTGACCGCCACTGAGACGGCAACCACGGTCGCCGACGTAAGTGTCGTAGCCGTGTTCCGAGGCCAGGATGAACTCATGGGCATTGGCAATCTTAGCCGCCTCGACCACCTGCTCCATCGTAGCGTTCTCCACGCCGAAGGCGATATTGTTGAAGAACGTATCATTGAAGAGGATAGCCTCCTGATTGACGTTACCGATGAGCGTGCGGAGGTCGTGGATGCGGAAGTTGCGAATGTCCGTGCCGTCGATGCTGATGCTGCCGCCCGTCACGTCGTGGTAGCGCGGCAACAAGTCCACAAGCGTCGACTTGCCCGAACCCGACTGCCCGACGATGGCGATGGTCTTGCCTTTCGGTACGTCGAGGTCTACTCCATGTATCACCTCGAGCGGATTGTTGGCATACTGGAAATGGACATCTTCAAAGCGAATGCCTTTGTCGAGACCCGTGATGGCTACGGGATTAGCGGGCTCCTTGATGGGATTCTCGGTATTCAAGATCTTGTCGATGCGCTCCATCGAGGCAAGACCTTTGGGGATCTGGTAGCTGGTCTTGGACAAGTCCTTCAGCGGATTGATGACGCTGTAAAGAATCACCATATAGAAGATGAACGTAGGTGCATCGATGGGCGAGTGCTCGCTGAAGATGAGCGTACCGCCGAACCAGAGCACGATGACGATGATGCACGTGCCCAGGAACTCGCTGACCGGATGGGCCGACGCCTGGCGGATGGCCACGCGACTGCTGGCGTCGCGGTACTCATTGTTGACGCGGCTGAAGCGCGCCAGCATCTTGTCCTCGGCGATGAATGCCTTGATGATGCGCAGACCTCCGAGCATCTCGTCGAGCTGCGACATCGTCTCGCTCCACTTCGACTGCGCATAGAGACTCTTGGCCTTCAGCTTGCGACCAATGGTGCCCATGACCCAGATCAGTCCGGGGATGACGAGCACGGTGAACAACGTCAGTTGCCACGACACGAATACGAGCGTGAAGAAGTAGAACAGGATGAGTATCGGGTCCTTGATGAGCATGTTCAGCGACGAGGTGATGCTGGTCTCCACCTCTGCGACATCGCCACTCATGCGGGCGATGATGTCGCCGCGCCGCTCATCGTTGACGAAAGCCAGAGGCAGATGCAACACCTTGTCGAAGACCATCACACGGATGTCGCGGACGATGCCCGTGCGCAGCGGCACCATCACAGCCGACGCCGCAAAGAAGCACGCCGTCTTGAAGAACGTGGTGATGCAGAGGAAAAGGCCGATGATCAACAGCGTGGTCTTGTGGCCGTAGCTGCCGATGAGTACGGAGGTGAAATAATAGAGGTTGTTGATGGCGATGTCCTTGATGCCGTCCAGTTGCCAGGGCTGATACGAGTAGGCGCTGGTGTCCATGCCGAAGAGCATGTGGAGCATAGGCATGACACTCATGAACGAGAACACGTTGAGCACAGCCGACAGCAGATTGGCCACTACAGCACCAATCATGTAACCCTTGTAAGGCATCGCAAAGCGACCCAGGAGAGAGAAGAATGAAGAAAAAGAACTGCCGCCAGCAGAACCATTCCCTTGCCCTTGCAGAGGGGTAGATGGCGTTGGCTGTTGTGTATTGTTCGTTGTATGCTTGCTCATAATCTTTTAATTATCAGTCCTTGTAAGGGTGTTCTCCTCTCCGATGCTCTATTCTTGATATCGGAATGAAGGAAGACAGAGGTGTCCTGCTATTTTCTGCCGAAGTCGGCAGGAATCTCGCCCCAGTTCTCCGTATCCCATTTGATGAGCGGGAAGGGCGTTCCATTCTGCCTCAGCCAAGCCTCAGCACGAGCCACGAGGCCGAGCAGCGGTTGGTTCTCAGGCGTCGGCGCCAGCGTCGTCTTAGCCTTACGCTTTGTCACCCAGATGATGGCCGTTCGCGAGTCGCTATAGACGGGCATCGAAAGGCCTTTCTGCTTCAGCAGAGCCATCGCATGCACAATAGCCAAGAACTCGCCAATATTATTGGTTCCATGAACGGGGCCGTAGTGGAACACCTCCTGACCTGTCTTCAGATAGATGCCTCGGTACTCCATCGGCCCTGGATTGCCACTGCAGGCAGCATCCACGGCGATAGCTTCAGCCGGCACTTCCATCGGGAGTGGCAGCACCGTGTCGTGGCGGTAGGCGGGAGGATTAACTAATTTACTATTTGACAATTTACTATTTACAATTTATTGACCGTCTTATGATTTACTATTTGACAATTTACTATTTACAATTTATTGACCGTCTTATGATTTACTATTTGACAATTTACGATTTACAATTTATGGGCAATGGCTTTTATTGACGACAGTTATGCTCTTGATGCATTGATTATAGGCAAGTTACCAAAGACCAGATAAATGGTAAATCGTAAATGGTCAAATCGTAAATGGGATTACATCCTCTCCGGCACCTCAATGCCAAGCAGGCCCATGCCCGTCTTGATGACTTTCGCCACAGCCTCGCAGAGGGCAAGGCGGACGGCACGCTTCTGCGGGTCTTCCTCCTTCAGGATCTGGAAGTCGTGGTAGAAGCCGTTGAACTCCTTCGCCAGGTCATAGCAATAGTTGGCGATGACGCTGACGTTGTAGTCGGTGCCAGCCTGACGAACGGCAGTTCCAAAGGCGGCAAGTTGCTGGATGAGGGCGATCTCCTTCTCGCTTAGCGCACATTGTCCGTTGTCCATTGCCCATTGTCCATTTGCCTTGCGCAGGATGCTGCGGATACGGGCATAGGTGTACTGGATGAAGGGACCTGTGTTTCCGTTGAAGTCGATCGACTCCTCGGGATTAAAGAGCATATTCTTGCGGGCATCCACTTTGAGGATGAAGTACTTCAGCGCGCCCATACCGACGATGCGGGCAATCTCTTGCGCCTCAGCCTCGGTGATGTCGTCGAGCTTATTCACTTTGTCCTTGCTCATCTCGCGGGCATCGCTGATCATCTTGGCGATGAGGTCGTCGGCATCTACGACGGTGCCTTCGCGCGACTTCATCTTGCCATTGGGCAGTTCCACCATTCCATAGGAGAAGTGTACGAGGTCCTTACCCCACTTGAAGCCCAACTTATCCAGCAGGATGGAGAGCACTTGGAAATGATAGTTCTGCTCGTTGCCCACGACGTAAATCATCTTGTCGATGGGAAAGTCCTGGAAGCGCAGCTTGGCCGTACCGATGTCCTGCGTCATGTAGACGCTTGTGCCATCGGCGCGCAAGAGCAGTTTCTCGTCGAGGCCTTCGGCGTTGAGGTTGGCCCATATGCTGCCGTCCTCGCGACGATAGAAGAAGCCTTTTTCCAAGCCTTCCATCACTTTCTCCTTACCCTCGAGATAGGTCTGGCTCTCGTAGTAAATCTTGTCGAACGAGACGCCCAGCGCCTTGTAGGTCTCGTCGAAGCCTGCATAGACCCAGTCGTTCATGCGCTTCCACAGGCCACGCACCTCAGGGTCGTTCTGCTCCCATTTGACCAGCATCGCACGGGCCTCGTTCATCAACGGACTCTCCTTCTCAGCACGTTCCTTGGCGGCCTCCTCGTCCATGCCTTCGGCCACGAACTTCTCGGTCAGCTGCTTCAACTCAGCACGATAGTGCTTGTCGAAAGCCACATAATAGTCGCCGATGAGGTGGTCGCCCTTCTTGCCCGTGCTCTCGGGCGTCTCGCCATTGCCCCATTTCAGCCACGCCAGCATCGACTTGCAGATGTGTATGCCACGGTCGTTGACGATATTGGTCTTGACGACACGGTTGCCGTTGGCCTCCATCACTTGTGCCAGCGCCCAGCCCAGGAGGTTATTGCGCACGTGGCCGAGGTGAAGAGGTTTGTTCGTATTGGGCGACGAGTATTCGATCATCACGAGCGGCGACTCATCGGTCACGGGCGTGAGGCCATAGTGAGCATCCTGCTGGATCTCGCTGAGCAGGCTGACCCAGCAAGCGTCGGCAATGACCATATTCAGGAAACCCTTGATGACATTGAAACGCGCGACCACATCCGGCAGGTTCGTGACCAGATACTGTCCGATCTCCTCGGCCGTGTCCTCGGGACGCTTGCGGCTCATCTTCAGGAAGGGGAAGACGATGAGCGTCAGATGTCCCTCAAATTCCTTCTTGGTGGCGCCCAGTTGCACTATCGTCTCGGGCACGTCCTGCCCATATAAAGCCTTGACGGCAGCGACAACAGCTGCTGTGAGTTTTTGTTCGATTTGCATACCTTATAATATATAAAAATTGATTTCGGCTGCAAAGGTAAGCATTTTTATGGACTTAAGCCCCACGATTTACGTTTTTTAGTGGAAAGCATCTCTCTTTTCAGCTCCTCGAAGCGCTCAGTAGGGCAAAGGGCCGCAGTCAACAACAAAAAAACCTTAGGGCCGAAGCCCTAAGGTCTTGTGATTCGAAAAGAGATGTCAGAGGATTACTGGATTGCAGCGTCGAGTTCAGCACCAGCCTTGAACTTAGCCTGCTTCTTGGCAGCAATCTCGATGGCTTTACCCGTCTGGGGGTTCACACCCTGACGAGCAAGGCGCTCGTTGACGGCGAATGTGCCGAAGCCGATGAGAGCGACCTTTTTACCAGCCTTCAGAGCTTCGGTGATAGCGGCGATAGTTGCGTCGAGAGCCTTCTTGGCATCTACTTTCGTCAAGCCTGCCTTGGCGGCGATGGCATTTGTCAAATCTGTCTTGTTCATAATTAGGTTTTAATAATTGAGTTAAAAAAAACGTTCCTTGATGAATTAAGAAATGGCTTTTTTGTGCCTATTCTTGTGGCAAATGTAGTTAAAGTTGTGATTCGCACCAAGTTTTTAGGCAAAAAAGACATAAAAAACTTTATTTTTATGGCGAATTAGCCTTAAATCACCACAAAAATACCTACTTTTGCGCTCTCTAAACACTAAAGCTAAACGTAAAATGCTGAATATGCCCCCCGTAACCAAGAATCTCATCATCATTAACTTGTTGATGTTTCTTGCTAAGATTGTAGCGGCCCGTTATGGCATCGACTTCGACGACCTGCTAGGACTGCATTTCTTCATGGCGTCTGACTTCCGCCTCTATCAATTCTTCACCTATATGTTCGTGCACGGCGGATGGGAGCACATCTTCTTCAACATGTTTGCCGTATGGATGTTCGGCCGCATCATGGAACAAGTGATGGGCTCGCAACGCTTCCTTTTCTATTATATCGTGTGCGGCGCAGGTGCCGGCCTGATGCAGGAGGTGGCTCAATACGGCCAATTCGTCTACGAAGGTCTTGCCGCCTATGACAGCGTGAACGTCAGCGGCTTGACGATGCCGATGGAAGCCTATCTGAACAACTGGACGACCGTCGGTGCCTCAGGAGCTGTCTATGGCATTCTACTCAGCTTCGGAATGACCTTCCCTGAGGAGCGCATGTTCATCATCCCTATCCCCTTCCCCATCAAAGCAAAGTGGTTCGTGATGGGTTACGCTGTCATCGAACTCGTCAGCGCCCTCCACAACCCCGGCGACGGCATCGCCCACATGGCACACCTTGGTGGTATGCTCTTCGGCCTGGCCCTGATCCTCTACTGGCGTCGTCGCAATGGCAGCGGAGGCCGGGGAGGACGTTTCTTCGGAGGCGGTGGTGGCTTCGGCGGCTACGACAATTACTTCACTCGCTACGAGGATGTCACGAACACCAGCTACAACCAGCGCCAGCCGTTCGCTGCGCGCATTAAGCAGTGGTGGAGCTCGATCGCCGCACGCTTTCGCCGTAAGCCTAAGATGAAGGTGAGCGTGGGGCACGGCACGAGCAAGCACGACGACGACATGCAATGGCGCCGCCAAAAGCAGGAACGCGAGCAGGAGATAGACCGCATCCTGGCCAAAGTGAAGCAGGGCGGCTACAGCAGCCTGACCGACGAAGAGAAGCGTAAGCTCTTCGAAGCGAGCGAACGATGAAAGTCCTTCGCACCATACTGGTCAATCTTTTCGTGGGAGCCAACATCGCAGTCATTCTGCTGATGTGGCTCACGTGTCTGTCCACCTACCTCAACCCGTCGTCGTGGCCACGGCTGAGCCTGCTGTCATTGACCTTCCCCGTATTCCTGGCGTCCGACTTGGCCTTCATCGTCTTCTGGCTGATCTTCAAGATTCGGCGCGTCTGGATTCCCATCGTCGGCCTGTTGGCCTGCGGCAGTTTTGCCCGCGATTACTTTCCGCTCAATCTGCCCTCATCCCCCACGGGCGACTCGCTCAGGGTGCTTACCTTCAACGTCCACGGGTTCGGCGGAGCTGATGCCATCCTTCCTGATGGCAGGAATGCCATCGTCGAATACATCGAGGCTTCCCAAGCCGACGTGATCTGCCTCCAGGAGTCTCATATGGCCAAGCATCGTGATTCCTTAGACCTGAAGTTGCAGGCGCTGGGCTATGAGCACTACCACCACGCTACCGTCAGTTTCTACTCCCGCCTGCACATCCTTTGGGCCGACAGCCTTGCGCTGCCCAGCCGCACCAACAGCGGCGTGGTCGCCCACCTGCTTTACGAGGGCGACACCATCTTGCTCATCAACAATCATTTCGAGAGCAATCATTTCACCCCTACAATGCGCGAAGCCTACGTCGACGCCATCAAGCAATCGACGCTTAACGCGCCCTCTCGTCTCATGGGCGACTCCCTGCGGCGCGAGCTCTCGCCCATCGTACGCCTCCTCTCCGAGGCTGCCCCCTATCGGGCCGCTCAGGCCGACAGCATCAGCAACATCGTCAGCCGGTGGGCGCCACGTCCCGTGATCCTTTGCGGCGACTTCAACGAGACGCCCGTCTCCTACCCCCATCGACTCCTCACACGCACACTCACCAGCGCCTTCGTCCAGAGCGGCAACGGACTCGGTATCACCTTCCACGCCCGAGGCTTTCCCGTACGCATCGACCACGTCCTGTTCAGTGGCGACGTCTGGCAAAGTCATCACACTGTCATCGACAATACCTTTAAATACTCCGACCACCTCCCACTTTCCACCATTCTGACACGGAAAACGCCGAAAAAGAGGTAAAAAGCATCGGAAAAACCAAATATTTGGCCTTTTAGCGTCGCACATACACAAAAAAACTGTATATTTGCGCGCTATTTTGTGGCGATTGGTCTTAAAAAGGCCGAAAAGCGGCCACATCACCTCTGAAATTATAACAAACATCAATAACTAAATTATCAAAATGCAAAACAAAGGATTTGTAAAAGTTTTCGCAATCCTGTTAGCTCTCGTATGCATCTTCTACCTGAGCTTCTCCTTCGTGACCAATCATTACGAAGGAAAGGCCGAGAAGATTGCTGCGCTCCAAGGCGAGGTAGCAGGACAGCACTACCTGGACTCACTGGCCAACGAGCCTGTTTATTTCGGAGTCTGGACTCTCAAAGAATGCCGCGAGATGGGTATCGGCCTCGGCCTCGACCTTAAAGGCGGTATGAACGTCATCCTCGAGGTCAGCGTGCCCGACGTCGTCGAAGCTTTGGCCGACCACAAGGAGGATGCCAACTTCAAACAAGCTATTGCTCAGGCTAAGCAAGAGGCCAAGGAGGGTAAGGGCGATTTCATCACGCTCTTCGTGAAAGACTACAAGGCCATCGCTCCTAATAGCAACCTGGCCGAACTCTTCGCTACGCAGCAGCTCCGTGGAAAGGTGAACACCAAGAGTCCCGATCGCGAGGTTGAGCGCGTACTGCGCGAAGAGGTGAAGGCCGCCATCGACAACTCATTCAACGTCATCCGCACCCGTATTGACCGCTTCGGCGTCGTGCAGCCCAACATCCAGGCCCTCGAGGGTCAGGAAGGCCGCATCATGGTCGAGCTGCCAGGCATCAAGGAGCCGGAGCGCGTTCGTAAGCTCCTCCAGGGCTCTGCCAACCTTGAGTTCTGGGAGACCTACACGACCGCTGAGGCTGTTCCCTTCCTCGTTCAGCTCGACAGCAAGCTCGCCGCAGATGGTAGCGAAGCCGCTACCGACACCACCGCCACTGAAGCCGAGGCTAAGGCCGAGACAGAAGTAGCCGAGGCTAAGGCCGACACGGCTGCTGCCAAGAGCTCCGACGAGGCCCTGGCCAACATCGCCAAGGGTGCCGCTGCCGAGACCGCCGAGGCTAAGGCCGATGCTCAGAGTGCCGCCGCTAACGAGCAGGCTCTCCGCCAGCATCCTCTCCTGGCTCGTCTGCAGGTGCTCCAGCAGGACAATGGTGCTTGCGTAGGTTATGCCAACAAGCGCGACCTCGACGCCATCAGCGCACTCTTCGAGACCCCCGAGGCTAAGGCTGTCCTGCCCTCCGACATGAAACTGCTCTGGGGCGTCAAGGGTATCGACAAGAACGACGAGGTCTACGAGCTCTATGCCATCAAGGTTACCGAGCGCAACGGCCGCGCACCCCTCGAGGGTGATGTCGTCACCGACGCCAAGGACGAGTACGACCAGAACAGCCGCCCCTGCGTCTCCATGCAGATGAACGTCGAGGGCGCACGCCGCTGGGCAGCCCTCACGAAGGCCAACGTGCATCGTCCCATTGCTATCGTGCTCGACGGCTACGTCTACAGCGCACCTAACGTCCAGAACGAGATCACCGGCGGCAACAGCCAGATTACAGGTAACTTCACGGCTGAGGATACCCGCGACCTGGCCAACGTGCTCAAGTCCGGTAAGATGCCGGCTCCCGCCAACATCGTCAGTGAGGAAATCGTAGGTCCTACCCTCGGTCAGGAATCCATCCGCCAGGGCTTCATCTCCGTCATCCTCGCCTTCATCGCCCTGATGCTTTACATGATTGCCATGTACGGCTTCCGTCCCGGTATGGTCGCCAACTGCGCCCTGCTGCTCAACCTCTTCTTCACCCTCGGCATCCTGACGAGCTTCCAGGCAGCCCTGACCATGAGCGGTATCGCCGGTATGGTGCTGACCCTCGGTATGGCCGTCGACGCCAACGTGCTTATCTTCGAACGTACGAAGGAGGAGATGCGCGCCGGCAAGGCTGTCCGCCAAGCCTTGAGCGCAGGTTACAGCAACGCCTTCAGCGCCATCATCGACTCCAACGTGACGAGCATCCTGACGGGTATCATCCTCTACTACTTCGGTACTGGTCCTATCCGCGGTTTCGCCACCACCTACATCATTGGTATCGTCATCTCGTTCTTCACCGCTGTCTATCTCACGCGCGTAGTATTCGACACGATGATGTCCAAGGACAAGTGGCTCGACCTCACCTTCACCACTCCGCTGAGCCGCAAGTTCCTCCAGAACACCAACTACAACTTCATGGGCTCCTGGAAGCGCTCCTTCGCCATCTTCGGCACCATCGTAGTGCTCTCCATCCTGAGCTGGGCCGTTCGCGGCTTCTCGCGCTCCATCGACTTCACCGGCGGTCGCAACTTCGTCGTCCTCTTCGAGAAGGAAGTGTCGCCTGAGAGCATCCGTCCGCTCTTCGCTGAGGCCTTCCCCGAGTCCAACACCAGCGTCATCGCCCTCGGTACTGAAGGCAAGACCGTCCGCATCAGCACCAACTATCGCATCGACGAGGACGGCATGGAAGTCGACTCCGAGATCGAGCAGAAGCTCTTCGATGTCCTCAAGGCTGGTGGTCAGCTCAGCTCTGACCTCACTGTTGACAACTTCATCAACCGCGACGAGCGTGCCGGCGGCTCCATCATCAGCTCGCAGAAGGTAGGACCGTCCATCGCTGAGAACATCACCCGTGGCGCCATCATCTCCGTCATCCTCGCCCTCATCGTCATCTTCATCTACATCCTTGTCCGCTTCCGCAACGTAGCCTTCTCCGTAGGTGCTATCGTGGCGCTGACCGTCGACACCATCTTCATCCTCGGTATGTACAGCGCATGCTGGGGCTGGATGCCCTTCTCGCTCGAGATCGACCAGACCTTCATCGGCGCTCTGCTGACCTGTATCGGTTACTCCATCAACGATAAGGTGGTCGTCTTCGACCGTATCCGCGAGAACCTCGGCCTCTATCCCAAGCGCGACAAGCAGCTGCTCTTCAACCAGTCGCTGAACGCCACCCTGACACGTACCATCAACACGTCAGTCTCCACGTTCATCGTCCTGCTGTTCATCTTCGCCTTCGGTGGTGCCAGCATCCGCAGCTTCGCCTTCGCCATGATGCTCGGTGTCATCATCGGTACCCTCACTTCAATGTTCATCGCTGCTCCCACGGCTTACCTCGTCATGGGTCGTAAGATCAAAGAGGAAGAGTAAAAAGAATAAGACAGTACCATAGGTACAACAGATTTCAAGCAGGGGTGGAGTCCAAAGGGCGACGCCCCTGCTTTCTATTAACGAATGATAGAGTGCCGCTGGCACGACGGAATGAGTGAGACTATTCCTTCGTGCTAACGGCACTCTTTATCTCCAGTATAGATTGACGACGATTGCCATCCAGATTGGCGACGATTGCCATCCAGATTGACGTCTTTATCCTATTCATCTGCTCTGACGATTGGATATTCCATCATTGCCCGTCTGAACACCCATCGATGATGAATCATGGAAAGTTCTTACTGATAATTTATAAAAAAAATGACCATATTTATTATGATTTACGATATAATCACTAACTTTGCAGCGGAACTGATACCCTTTCGAGGGCTTTCAGGTGAAAAATCGTATAAATAAACATCAAAACATACCCATTATGAAGACCAAATGCTTTACTTTCCTACTCGCTCTCCTCTTCACCGCTATGGGGGGAGTCAACGCTGCAGGGACATATACCGTTAGGGTCACTGATGGCTACACCCTCAGTACGTCAGACTTACAAGCAATCACGGTGCTTGTTACTCAGAACGTCATCTCCCTTACGACTTCGGGCAACCTTAGAATCGTCAAGAACTCCAGTGGCACTACGCTATTCAATATTGATTGGGATACGCGGACATGCTATCTGTCTTCCAGCACCTCCAGTGCCAACAACATGTTGAGTTCAATCACTTTAAGCTCAACCCAGTTGATAAACATAAACGCCCCCTCCATGGTGAACTACACCTCTATCGCCATGACGTTTCCCGACCCAGAGGCTTACGCCGCGCGCCTTAACAACAAGTTGACGTTCTACTACGACCATCAGAGGTCCGTCCATACCACTACCTACTCGTTGAACACCGGCAGCAACAACCCAGGCTGGTACAGCATAAGCGGGAGCATCACTTCGGTGGAGTTCAATCAGACATTTGCCAACGCCCGCCCCACCAGCTGCTACCGTTGGTTCGCTGAAATGACGAGCATCACTAACATCACAGGACTGAACTACCTCAACACCAGCAACGTCACCAACATGAGTTACATGTTCGACGGCAGCACTGGCTTCAACAGCCTCGATGTGAGCGCCCTCAACACCGCCAACGTCACCAACATGGAAGCAATGTTCAGGAACTGCACAGGCCTCTCTGGCCTCTATGTGAGCTCTCTCAACACTGCCAAGGTCACCAACATGAAGGAAATGTTCAAGAACTGTAGTGGCATTGTTAACCTCGACTTGAGCAGCCTCAATGTTGCCAATGTCACGACGACAACTGGCATACTCCAAGGCTGCAGTGAGCTGAAAAGCCTGAACCTTAGCGCCGCGTTGTTAAACAAGATCGAGGATGGCGGTTGCTCGGGCATCGGCACCACCACCAGCCCCTGTGCACTCTACTATCCCACAACCTCGCACCCGACGTTCAGCGAGGCCACTAACGTCTACGTCAAATGGAAGGGCGGCTACTTCAACAGCGCGAACAGGAGGACCTACGCCTACATGAGCGGCACTACCCTCATCTTCTGCTACGACGATTACTACGATTCAAGGAAGGCCTCTTCGACCGTCTACGACCTGAATTACGGTAGCAACAACCCAAGTTGGTACAGCAACCGCACGAACATCAGTTCGGTGTCGTTCAGTTCCTCGTTTGCCAATGCCCGCCCCCTCACCTGCTACATGTGGTTCTCTGGAATGAGCAACCTGACCAGCATCTCGGGGCTGACCAACCTCAACACCAGCAGCGTCACCAACATGTATGGCATGTTTTCCCTTTGCCAACAGCTCACGAGCCTCAACGTGAGCTCGTTCAACACCAGCAACGTCACCAACATGGAATCCATGTTCGCAGGACTGAGCCAAGTCAAGAGCCTCAACGTGAGCTCGTTCAACACCGCGAAGGTCACCAACATGCAAAATATGTTCAAGAACTGCAGCCAAGTTACCAGCCTCAACCTAAGCAACTTCACGATAACCAGCTCGACGAACACCTCAGGCATGCTCAACAACATGCTCGGCTTGCAGACACTGACCCTCTCCACCTCCTTGGTGAACTATCTGAACAGCACGGCCTGCACACATATCGGCACTGACATTTACGGCACCCTCACCACGCCCTGCACGCTCATCTATCCCGCCAATCTACACCTGACATTCACGGAGGTGGGGCCAAACTACGTGAAGTGGAAGGATGGCTACTTCACCGACCCCAACATGAAACCCTACGCCTGCCTCAGTGGCAACACCCTCACGTTCTACTACGATGACAATTACACATCGAGACAGGCTACCTCGACGGTCTACGACTTGACCACCAGCGACAGACCTGGTTGGTACAACAGCCGTCAAAACATCACGTCGGTCGTGTTCAACTCATCGTTTGCCAATGCCCGCCCCACCACCTGCGAGAGTTGGTTCGAAGGTATGAACAACCTCACCACCATCACGGGGTTGAGCAACCTCAATACGAGCAATGTCACCAACATGGCTGGGATGTTCAACGGTTGCTCGCGCCTCACCAGCCTCAACCTGAACCTGAGTACCTTCAACACATCCAACGTCACCGATATGGCATCGATGTTCTACGGCTGCTCGAGCCTCACCAGCCTCAATGTGAGCAACTTCAATACGGCCAAAGTCACCGATATGTACCGCATGTTCTACGGATGCTCGAGTCTCACCACTCTCAATGCGAACAACTTCAATACGACCAAGGTCACCGACTTTCAAGAGATGTTCTACGGCTGCTCGGGGCTGAAGAGCCTCGACGTGAGCAGCTTCGTTACCAATGTAGACGCCGATTGGGTGAGAGGCTTCGTGAGTGGCTGCACGGCGTTGGAGAGCCTGAGCCTTAGTGCATCGCTGACGAGCCGAATCGAGGTCAATGGCTGCACCGACATCGGCACCGCCACAGCACCCTGCACACTCATTTATCCCACCTCCGTGTGCCTGTCTTACAGCGATGCTACTCCCACCTATTTCAGATGGAAGGGAGGCTACTTCACCAGCCCCAATGTGAAGCCCTACGCCTGTCTGCGCGGGAACATCCTCACCTTCCACTACGACGACCAATACGTGACAAGTCAAGCCTCCTCGACGGTCTACGACTTGAACACTGGATTAGACGACCCAACCTGGATTAGCAGCGCTGAGAGTATCACAGAAGTGGAGTTCGCCGCTTCGTTCCGCAATGCCCGCCCCACCAGTTGCCGAGCATGGTTCGCTATGATGAGCAACCTCACCTCTATTACGGGACTGAACTACCTCAACACCAGCGAAGTCACCAATATGGCATACATGTTTATGAACTGCAGCCACTTCGACGACTTGGATTTGAGCCAACTCAATACCTCCAAAGTCACTACCATGGAAGGTATGTTTTTCGGTTGTACCCCACTCATCAATCTGAACATCAGCTCATTCAATACCGAGAATGTCACCAATATGTCGTACATGTTCTACACCTGCCGCGGGCTGGAGGACCTTGACTTGAGTAACTTCAATGCTGAACATGTCACCAACACGGAAAGAATGTTCTTTTACTGCTCTGGGCTGGAGAGCCTCAGCTTGAGTGCAGCGCTCGCGACCAATATGAATAATAATGCCTGCGAAGGCGTAGGCACGGCCGAGTCGCCTTGCGTGCTCAACTATCCTTCTGATGTGGAACTGACATTCACGGAGGTGACGCCAAACTACGTGAAGTGGAAGATTGGTTACTTCCTCCCCAACGCGAGTTTGGTGAAAGCCTATGCCGTGTTCTATGGCAATACGCTTACCTTCTACTATGATGACGCATCCTCTTCAAAGAGCGGCACAGTCTACAAGTTGAACACGGCCGAAAACGACCCGGCCTGGATTCCTAACGCTGAGAGTATCACAGAAGTGGTGTTCGACGCTTCGTTCAGCGATGCCCGCCCCACCAGTTGCTACGCATGGTTCGCTAGGATGAAAAACCTCACCTCTATTACGGGACTAAACTACCTCAACACCAGCGAAGTCACCACCATGGCAAACATGTTTATGAACTGCAGTGGCTTCACCAACTTGGATTTGAGCCAACTCAACACGACCAACGTCACCAATATGTCGCAAATGTTCTACCGCTGTACGAACCTTACCAACCTCGATGTGAGCCACTTCAACACCGCTAATGTCGAGAGCATGTATGCGATGTTCTTCCAATGCCTCAGCCTTACCAGCCTCGACGTGAGCAATTTCAACACAGCCAACGTCCGTTCTATGTCTGCCATGTTCAACTCCTGTAGTAGCCTTACAAGCCTCAATGTAAGCAACTTCCAAACCGACAACATCACGGATACTATGGACACGGAAGGGATGTTCTACAACTGCTCTGGGATGAAGAGCTTAAGTTTAAGTGCCGCGCTCATAGACGTCATACATCCAGATGCCTGCTCAAGCGTGGGCACGACGGAGTCGCCCTGCGTGCTCATCTATCCCGAAGGCTGCTCGATTGAAAAAGATGAGATAGGAGACGGTTGGTTCCGCTGGAGTAACGGATACTTCACCGAGGCGCCCGCTTACCTAATGGGTGATGTGAACAGCGACGACAAGGTGACCATTGCCGACGTGACGGCACTCGTCAACATCATCCTCGGCAAAGACTCCGCCGGACTCTACAACCGCGACGCAGCCGACGTGAACGGCGACCATCAAGTCACGATTGCCGATGTGACGGCGCTGGTAAACTTGATTCTCGGGAAATAAAGACCCAACCCCCAGCAGACCCTCTCCCCAACCTGCCCTCACGTCAGGAAGGAGAAAAGCCTCCCCCCCTAACCCCCTCCCCTGTTAGGGAGGGGGAAAGCCTACGGCAGTGAGAGAGAGGGGATAAAATGACTATGAAGCCCCCAGGACTGCGCTGAGTCTTGGGGGCTTAAAAAAAATAATACGAATGAAGACATAGCTTCCACTTCCTGCTAAATCATACCGCTTATTTCATTGAATATTACTTTGCTAGGTGTTGTGGAAGCTACTCATTTTGCCTCCACTCCGCTTCCACCACTTGAGAGGAAATGATTCAATGGAGACTGAGTGGAAGCAAAATGAATAGCCTCCACAAGCGCAAACCGCTAGCTATCAATCTATTCATTCGCATTCTGGAGGAAAAAG
Source organism: Bacteroidaceae bacterium (assembly GCA_017429525.1). Taxonomy (GTDB): domain Bacteria; phylum Bacteroidota; class Bacteroidia; order Bacteroidales; family Bacteroidaceae; genus Physcousia. The sequence continues at coordinate 133,797 of JAFROT010000030.1, forward strand.
TGGAAGATAGGCAAAAGTCCATAAAATTTTTCATCAAAGGTCATATCTGATAAAGCCTGTTCATTTTTGTTTTCCTACCCTTGCGGAACGCATATATACGCTCAGGGTCACACGTATATACGCTCAAGCTTACACGTATATACGTGAGAGGCTTTGCGTATATACGCGCGAGGCGATGCGAATATACGTGCGGCACTTAGCGACGATTTCTTGACTTCCTTAGGGATTGGCCCTTCGCTGCTGAAGTTCCGGTCCTTCAAAGCCCACGTCTTTTCCTCTGACCCGTTCCGATAGTTGAAGCGAACAAGTTCGCGCGGTTTTAACCATCTTTAAGGGCGATTCTTTGTTCGATGCAGCAAAGAAGTGTATATTTGTACCCGCAAAGCAAAACGCTCATGACTCAAGGCTCACCAACCACGGAGAGGACCCTCCTACCCGCAGCCCTCTATCGCCGCTACATCCAGTACCTCCGCCTCGAACGCGGTTTCTCTGAGAACACCCTACAGGCCTATCAGAACGACCTCGACAAACTGCTCAACTTTCTCGCCGAAGAGAAGATACCCTTCCGCGAGGTGACAGTCGAACAGTTGCAGACGTTCGTGGCCACGCTCATCGACCTGGGCATAGCGCCGCGCTCCGTGGCACGCATTCTCGCGGGCGTGCGCGCGTTCTATAGATTTCTAGAACTCGAGCATGAGATTTCCGACGATCCCTGTCAGCTGCTCGACTCCCCCTCGCGTGGCCACCATCTGCCCGACGTCCTCACCCTGCAGGAGATCGATGCCCTCATCGGCGCCATCGACATGACCAAGGCCGAAGGCCAGCGTGACCGTGCCATCCTCGAGACGCTCTATTCGTGCGGACTGCGCGTCAGCGAGCTCTGCCACTTGCAGATGTCCGACCTCTTCCTCGACGAAGGCTTCATCCGCGTTCACGGCAAGGGCAAGAAAGAACGCCTCGTACCTATCTCGCAGAGCGCCATCCGCGAGCTGCAACTGTGGTTTGTCGACCGCGAGCAGATCGACATACGCCCGGGACACGAAGACGCCGTCTTCGTCAGCCATCGTCGCGGCACAGCACTCTCGCGCATCACCGTTTTCCATATCGTCAAGATGCTCTGCGCGGCCGTAGGCATCCGCGCCACCGTCTCGCCCCACACCTTCCGACATAGCTTCGCCACCCATCTGCTCGAGGGAGGGGCCAACCTGCGCGTCATCCAAGAGATGCTCGGACACGAAGAGATAGGTACCACCGAGATCTACATGCACATCAACCGTCAGCACCTGCGGCAGGAGATCCTGGAGCATCATCCACGCAACATACGCAAGGACGTTTCCGCCAACAATCATCGCGATGCGGATGCAAACGGAGATGCTGAAAGCTGATAGACAATTGATAAACAAGAAAACTTTGCCAAAGAAACCTAAAAAAGCGACGAATATTTGGTTATCCCCGACGTTTGCAGTAACTTTGCAGCCCAAAAGCAAAAAGAAAGAAGAATACTCATTAAATAAACATTCAACATGCGTAAACTTACCATCCTTTCATTCGCAGCTGTCGGCGCTCTCATGCTGACCGCTTGCAGCAAGCTCGGCCCCCTCACGGCCGACAACGTGACCGTCAATCCCACGCCCCTCGAGGCCATTGGCGGCGAAGTACCTGCTACCCTCAACCTCCACTTCCCCCAGAAGTTCATGAAGAAGAAGGCCACCATCGAGATCACTCCGGTACTCAAGTACCAGGGCGGTCAGGCTACGTCGCAGCCCTCCACGTTCCAGGGCGAGAAGGTGCTGGCCAACGGCACCACCGTGCCTTACAAGGCTGGCGGCAACTACGCCATGCGTGCCAACTTCCCCTATATCGATGCCATGCAGGCCAGCGACCTCTACCTCCACTTCAACGCCAAGAAGGGTAAGAAGGTGGTCAGTCTGCCCGACGTGAAGGTCGGCTACGGCGTCGTCGCCACAAGCGAACTCCTGCACAACACCATCGCTACGGTCAACCCCGCCCTCGCTCCCGATGCCTACCAGCGCATCATCAAGCAGAAGCAAGAGGCTCAGATCAAGTATCTCGTCAACCAGGCCAACGTGCGCGCCAGCGAGCTCAACAGCAGCAGCATCAAGGACTTCGTGAAGATCCTCAAGGAAATCAACGACAACCAGGAGAAGCTGCAGCTGCAGAACATCGAAGTCAGCGCCTACGCTTCGCCCGAAGGCCGCTACGACTTCAACGCCGCCCTGGCCGAGAAGCGCCAGAACACCTCCAGCGCCTACGTTGAAGGTCAGCTCAAGAAGAACCGCATGAAGGCCGACGTCGACACCAAGTTCACCGCCGAGGACTGGGAAGGCTTCCAGCAGCTCGTCAGCGAGAGCAACATCCAGGACAAGGATGTCATCCTGCGCGTCCTCTCGATGTATAAGGATCCCGCCGAGCGCGAGCAGCAGATTCGCAACATGAGCGTTGTCTACGACGAGCTCGCAAAGGGTATCCTGCCCGAGCTGCGCCGCGCACGCCTCATCGCCAACTACAACGTCATCGGTCGCTCCGACGAGCAGATTGTCGACCAGTTCCAGAAGGACGCTCGCGAGCTGAACGTCGAGGAAGTGCTCTACGGAGCAGCCCTCCAGAGCGACAACGCCCAGAAACAGGCTTGGTATGAGAAGGCTACGCAGCTCTTCCAGAACGACGCCCGTGCCTACAACAACCTCGCTAACCTCGCTTATCAGAACGGCGACCTCGCCACCGCTGCCAACTATCTGGCCAAGGCCAAGAGCATCAATGCCAACAGCCCCGAGGTAGCCACCAACGAGGCTCTCCTCGCCCTGGCCAAGGGTCAGGTCGCTGAGGCCGAAGCTCTCCTGGCTAAGGGTACCGGCGCCAACACCTACAGCGAAGTACTCGGCAACCTCAACCTCGCCAAGGGCAACTACGCTGCCGCAGCTGCCAACCTCGCCGGCGTGAACACCAACAGCGCCCTGCTCGCACAAATCCTCAACAAGGACTATGCAGCTGCTGCCACCACACTCGCTGGCATCAAGAATGCCGACGCCTACACCGCCTACCTCAGCGCCATCCTCGGTGCTCGCAAGGGCGATGCCTCAGCTGTCGTCAATGGTCTCCAGAGCGCTATCCAGCAGAACCCCAGCCTCGCGCTGCGTGCTGCCCGCGACCTCGAGTTCGCCAAGTACACCACTCAGCTCGCCAGCGTGCTGAAGTAATTTAAGGTGTGTTCTAAAAATTAGTATTTATGCCATTGGCAGATCTCTCAATTGCTTCGATGCTTTGTGCTCCTTTTCGGATGCTTCGCACTTTAGGCCTTGAACCATAGCCCGCTATGCTTCGGCGGCATAAAGTGTGAATCCTCTCGAAAATGAGCTACAAATCATCTGAAGCTAATTATTAGAACCCACCTTAAAAAGACCCAGCCCCAAGTGAAAAGTGAAAGAGTGAAAAGTGAAAAATATATGAATCCTTCAAGACTTGTTTCCAGCCTTGCAGGTAAATCCCATTTTTCACCTTTCACTCTTTCACTTTTCACTTTTCATTTCTCCCTCCTCATCGCCGTGGCGATGCTGTTCGCCTCCTGCTCTGATCCCACCCGCTTCCGCATACGTGGCGAGATCAGCAACCTGCGCGAGGCGGATTTCTATATCATCAGCACCGACGGAGGCCTCGACCACCTCGACACCATTCATGTCGTGGACGGTTCCTTCAAGTGGCAGACGCATATTGATCAGGAAGCCACCTTCACCCTCATCTTCCCGAACCTCAGCCAGCAAATCATCTTCGCCACGCCTGGCGAAGACGTCAAGGTCGTGGGCGACGCCACCGAGTTGCGCGCCATCAACATCTTAGGCACCGACGAGAACGAGGATTACACGCAGTTCCGCATCGACCATTTCTACGACAAGCCCAAAGAGCTTATCGCCGCCATGCAGGGCTACATCGACCAGCACCCCGGCAGCCGTGTCAGCGATTACATGCGCCGCCATATAGCCCTACTCAAAGGCGAGAACAACCGTCTCGTCACAGGCAAACCCCTGCCCGCTATCTCGCTGCCGCCCGACGGTCTCAGCAGCGACTCCACGACCATCACCCTCCATCCGCATCATCCCATACTCCTCGTGTTCTGGGCTTCATGGGATCGTTCGAGCATAGAGGACTTCTACAATATCGTCAAGCTCTACCACCAGTCGCAACACCAACCCGACCCCAAGCGTGCCGTGCAAGCCATCGGCATCAGCCTCGACGTCAACCCGCAGGAGTATGCCTCCGTCTGCCGCTACGACTCCGTCCTTTGGGATAGCCGCTGCTACCGCCTGTCATGGAGCACGCCAATCGTGGAGCAGCTCTCCATCCGCGAGCTACCCTACTACATCCTCACCGACGACCAACTGAAGGTCATCGCCCATGGCTCTAAATGGAAAGAGAATATCGCCCAACCCCTCTGGCGCCTGACGAGCAGAGAGAGATGAGGTGAAAGAGTGGACAAGTTGACGAGTTAAAAGTTAATAGTTAATAGTTAATAGTTAAAAGTTAGGAGTTCCTTGCTAACGAAGCATGGAACTCCTAATTTTAATTTGAGAATTGAATCTTAGATGTTAGCTTATCTGCTCGAGCTACGCTCTGCGAAGAAATCGTCCGCTCGAGCTACGCTCGCTTTGCTTTGCAAAGAAGCCGTCTACTCTTCCACTTACTTCGGCTGCTTGCCGATGTAAGCCAGAATGCCACCGTCGACGTAGAGGATGTGACCGTTCACGGCGTTCGAAGCCTCTGAGGCCAGGAAGACAGCGGGACCTGTCAGTTCCTGCGGGTCGAGCCAACGGCCAGCGGGCGTCTTGGCACAGATGAACGAGTCGAAGGGATGGCGGCTGCCGTCCGGCTGACGCTCGCGCAGGGGAGCCGTCTGGGGCGTGGCGATATAGCCCGGGCCGATACCGTTGCACTGGATGTTGTACCCGCCATATTCCGAGCAGATGTTGCGCGTCAGCATCTTCAGACCGCCCTTGGCAGCTGCGTAGGCGCTGACCGTCTCACGGCCCAGCTCAGACATCATCGAGCAGATGTTGATGATTTTGCCATGACCCTTGGCCATCATGTCGGGCAGAACGGCCTTCGAAACGATGAACGGAGCGTTCAGGTCGATGTCGATGACCTTGCGGAATTCGGAGGCCTCCATCTCGTGCATCGGGATGCGACGGATGATACCGGCATTGTTCACCAGGATATCAATCGTGCCCACCTCTTCCTTGATCTTCTTCACGAGAGCCTGTACGGCGGGCTCGTCCGTCACGTCGCAGACGTAACCATGGGCCTTGATGCCCTTCTCTTCGTAGGATTTCAGGCCGCGGTCCACCAACTCCTGGTTGATGTCGTTGAAGCAAATCGTAGCACCCTGCTCAGCGAACGCGCTGGCAATAGCAAAACCGATGCCGTAGGAGGCACCTGTCACGAGGGCAACTTTACCCTCAAGCGAAAAATTCAGATAGGGGTTCATCTTTGTTAGTTAGATTTTAATGTTTAACATTTGATGATTCTGCCTGCAAAGATAGCAATAAAAGCACATACTGCGTCAGTTTTTCACATCTTTTTTCAAAAAAAGTAAAGATTGCCTTGTTTTCCCGATAGTCCAGAACTTCTAGAGCATATAGAGTTTCTAGAACTTCTAGAGCATCTAGAGCTTCTAGACCGCCCCCTTCGCCTGAATAGCCAGCATCGTGAGGTCGTCGCTCTGCTCGGCTGTGCCGACGAAGCGGTGGATGGCTGCCACCACCTCCGCAACGAGACGCTCTGGCGCACAAGCGGCAGCGCCTGCCTCTGCCGACGCACTCGCTGTTGCCGTGCGATCCGACATCTTCCATTGGCTTAAGCTCTCATGCAGCCGCTGAAGGCCGAACTGAGCGTGCTCTGCATCCTCAGCTTCGGTGAGGCCGTCGGTGTAGAGGAAGAGGATATCGCCGGGAGCCAGGGTGTCGTGCTGGAGCGTGTAAGCCCATGACGACATGACGCCTACAGGCAGGTTGGCATCGCAGCTGAGGTGGCGGAGCGTGCCGTCGGCAGCCAGGAGGAGAGGCGCGTCATGACCAGCGTTGCTGTAGTCGAGACGGCTCGTGCTGAGGTCGAGCACACCCACGAACAGCGTCACGAACATATTCGACTCGTTGCGCGGCGTGACCGCGTCGTTCAGTGTGGCGAGGATGCGCTCGGGGCTGTCCTCAGCTGCCGCCAGCGTGCGGAACTGCGCTCCGGTGACTGCCATGATGAGCGAGGCCGGAACGCCTTTGCCCGAGACATCGCCGATGCAGAAGAAGAGGCGCTCCTCGCGGATGAAGAAATCGTAGAGGTCGCCGCCTACGGCCTTGGCGGGCGTGAGTTGCCCGTAGATGTCGATGTCCGTCCGCTCGGGGAACGGCGGGTAGTCCTTGGGGAGCATCGCCATCTGTATGGCACGCGCGATGGCCAGCTCACTCTCGATCGAAGCCTGCTGCGCCGTGGTCGTCTGCAGCTGCTGGACATAGCGGGCGAGCGACTGTTGCATATCGCTGAAGGAGTCGCGCAAGTGCCCGATCTCGTCGCGGTGGCGGATGATGGGCAGTGGCGAGTCGAAGTGTCCCCGCGCTACCTCGCCCGCCGATTGGGCCAGCATGTGCAAGGGGCGCGTAGCATGTCGGATCATGAAATAACAGAGGGGGAAGATGATGAGCAGGCACAGCAGCATCAAGGCGACCACGCAGACCGCAAACACGACGCCCGGCGAGGCCATAGTCTGCCAGGGCACGACGATGGCCATCGACCATCCCGAATGTTTGAGGGGCTTATAGAAGACGTAAGCCGAGAGGCTGTCGACCACCGCCCGGGCATATCCTTCCTGCTGCTGCCGCAGGCCGTGGAGCAGATTCTCGGCACCCGGACCCTGCGTCAGGTCGAGATGTCGCACGAGGCTGTCGCGGAGGATACGACGGCGCTCGGGATGGACGACGTACTCGCCACGCCGCCCCACGATGAAGCTGTAGGTCGGGAGTTCCTCGTCGTCAGCGTCGAACACGTCGAGGGTGCGCTCGTTGGTCTTCTGGTCGTACTCCTGCACCTGCTCCGAGAGCCATTCCAACGACACATCCGCGCAGAACAGACCCACGGTGCGGCCGTCCTTGCCGTGCACAGGCACGATATAGCTGCAGAGCACAGCCTTGGCTCCAGCATCGTCCACGTAAGGTTCCGACCAGAAAGCGCTGTCCGCCTGCATGCCCTGCACGAACCACGGCGACTTGTGGTAGTCGTGGCTGGCAGAACCGATGTCCATCCGGCGGATAGACCCGTCGCTGGTACGCATGACGTAAGGCTCAAACCATTGGCCGCGGTCGGGGAAGAAGTCGGGCGCGAAAGCCACGGCACAGCCGACCAAGTGGCTGTTGAGCTTCAATTCCTTGATGAGGGCATCAAACACCTGCTCAGACCGGCCGAGCGACTGCTCTACCTCGTCGACGTTGTTGACTGCTGAAACCTCAACGGCCGACAGCGTCCTTTCGACGCGCTCCGACGTCACGTCGATCACATCGAAATAGCGGTCGCGCATGTGAGCAATCATCAGCCCCAGCCCGAAGAAAGAGAGGAGCAGCGTCACCGCCGTCATACTCAGGAAGAGTACGATGATGATTCGCCACGTCAGGCGTCGGGCAAAAGAGCGGTATCTCATGAGCGTCTATCGATTTATTCGTTTTTGACTTTGAAAGTAAATGCGGAGTAAATGATTTCGGTAAATAGATTGTATCTTTTCTGGATGAAATTTACTGCGTATTTACTCCGCATTTACTTTCAGTGTCAACATTCATCTTACTTTCAGCCTTTGACGAGCGGACAAGTAGGTCGCAGCTGGCGAATCGTTTTCGTTACCTATTGGCTCAGCAACACGCAGACACGGTCCTGGAAGTCGCGGCCCTCAGCCATGCGCCGCACGCCCTGGTTCATGATGGCGAAGGCGATGAGGTGGCCCGTGGAGCGCTGCGTCGTATAGCCCACGAGCGTCGACACGGCACTGACCGAACCCGTCTTGGCCCGCACGTTCTGCGCCGCCGGCGTGCCTGCCATGCGACTCTTCAGCGTGCCGTCGACGGCCGCTATGGGCAGGGCCGCCAGCAAGGGCGTGCAGATGCTGTCGGGGCGCTGAGCGGCGTAGGTGAGCAGACGTGTGAACGCCTCCGGCGTCTGATAGTTGTAGAGCGAGAGGCCGCTGCCGTCGGCGATGGTCGAGCCATCGGCTGCCTGCCCGCTGTAAGCACGGATGAGGAGGTCCTGGATGCGAGCCACCACCTGCTTGCGCGTGCGTCCCATCTGATAGAAGACGCTCTCGGCACAGAGGTTGTCGCTCTGCTTCATCATCGGCTGCAGGACGGCGGTCAGCGGACGACTGACCACGGCCAGCGTACGTGCCGACGCAGGCGTAGTGCCGACGCTGACGGCGCCGACGCGTATGCCTGCCGCTTTCAAGGCGGCCTGCAACTGACTCACCAACGTGGGCTTGCCGCCGCAGAGCAACGGCGAGAGCGTGGGATTCTCGTCGTCCCAGCACCAGCCCCAGCCGAACTCGTCGGCATCCTTCAGCGAAGCGTCCGTGACGAGGCGACCCGTGATGCTGCGCACGCCGGCCGCTCGCAACTGGTTGACCAGCGAGCGCACGTCGGCCACGCTGAGCAACGGGTCCATGCCACCGCGCACGTAGAGGTCGCCACGCAACACGCTGCCATCGACGGCGCCCGTCGTGCTGAGCGTAGTGCGCAGCGGATAGTTGGGCCCTAAGAGGTCGAGGGCGGCAATGGCCGTGACCACCTTCTCGCTCGACGCCGGCCGCATTCGCTGGCGCGCGCCGTGGCTAAACAGCTGTTCGCCTGTCGTGAGATCCACGATGCTGAGTCCCAGCTGCGTACTCTCGAAGAGCGTATCAGCCACCAACGCCGCAAGCCCCTGTTGCAGGGGCGAGAGCTGACTGCGCGCCTCGTCTTTAGCGGGCTTACTGACTTTGGGCTGGGCTACTTGATCGCCCTGCGCCGAGAGAGCGATCGGATTGACACCCGCATCGGGGTGAGCCTGACGCCGCTGCACGCGGCTCGTCGTGCCGCAACCGCACAACACCAGCGCAGCGGCGAGCACCAAAAGGAGTTTCCTTCGTTTCATGCCGCAAAGATAACAATTCCTCACGAACCCACCTAATTTTACGACCAAATCAACAAAAAAACGCCTCATTTCTTGTGCCTCCCTACATCCTCGGAAGCAGTCCATTACTATTCCAACAGTCGCCCGTTCCACCATTCCCATCACATTACACCAACCGACATATCGCCTTGCACATATAGTCGTAAAGCCCTGAACGACCGCTCGCACAGCCCTACACATACAGACGCATTGCCCTACGCGACTATATGTGTTCGTTATTCGGTCGCGACCGAATAACGAAGTCACCTATATCAATTCACCGATTCCACCAGTCAACTGACCCTGCACGAGCAAAGCATTCACCATTGTTGACCCCTCGACCAATCTACGTCCTCCCATCGACCAGCCTTCGTCCTCCCGCTACCGAGCGCCCATCTTCTATGCTCTCACGCGCGCACGCGCACGTAAAAACTTTTGCGAGCACCTACACTTTAGCACTCTTTTACACCCATTCACTTGACTAACAATGAAATAACCATATCAAAAACGGTGTAGTTTGGGTGTAATTTACAGTGCTAAAGTGTAGTTTGTGCCTCAAAATCGCCAAAAATGTCGTCAAAAACAGGCAAATCTCGTCAAAAGTCGTTCACAAATGCACAAAAGTCGTTCACAAATCAACTAATGTCATTACCTTTTTTAGCGGAAAAGACACGTTCGGAATATCTTTAGAACCTATACAGGACACCGCCTTGCACGAAGTCTTGCATACCTACGCCTGCCTCAAGATAGCCCCGCCAATGTTTCTTTCCGACCTCAACGCCGACAGGCGAGAGCTGAAAATCGACGAAAAATCTGTTGTCGTAGTTGATATAATAGGCATACATGAGACCAACTCCCACGCGGGAATACAAACTCACCTTCTCGCGATTCAGCCAAGACCACTTTGCCTGAGGCATCAAGCCGTAGTAGAACTCCCGCCTGCCATACTGCTCGTAATGGGCGGTTGCGCCTAATGCCCATTTGTCGTTCAGACGGTAGAAATAGTGAACGGAAACTGGAGCGGGGAAGGGATGGCGTGCTTCCAGTCCTTCGCCCCACGTGCCCCACCAATGTGAGTACACTATCGATGCGAAGCTGGTGTAGCCTGTGCCTAAGGCAACCTCATGGCGATATAGTCTGTCGTCCGATCTCTCCTGTGCCGAAACGCCGAGGACGAGAATGAAGGACGAAATAATTGTCAGTAGTCGTTTCATAGTCGTTCAATATTCTTCTGGGTAATTCGTTCTGCAATCATAGCAAAGGCCTTTGGGATCCAGGCATTTGACGAGGATGCTCCGCTCTTTTCTTATCGGGTCGAAGGAAACGCAAACGCCCATGGCGGCTCCGATACCCTCCACCCAGCTGTCCTTGAACTTGTTGTCAGAGGTATAGACGTCTACGACATTACGCATGATTCCCTCTATATATTTGCGAGGGGGATTAGTGGGTAGGAGGATGTAGCCGTACCAGCGTAAGATATTGCCCGATACCAGACCAAAATCATAGAGCAGCCGTTCATCCCGCTTGCCTCTGTCGACGAACTTCACTTTCATCAGTGTGTCGCGCACGGCTCCGATGTAGTGCCATTCGGAGTCGCCATAGGTGGCCGCCTCGCGCAAGTACATCTTTTTATAATTCTTGCCTTTAAGGAGCGTGTCCCCTGCAATCTGATAGCGATATCTCTCGTGCAGATCGTCGGTGTTTTCCGCAGCTGCGTAAACCCATACTTTTCCCTCTTCTGCAAAACTGTGATAATCCTCTGGAACCACCCGCTCGCTGTCGGGGACGATGATATCGTCTACAGTGCAGCCGAAGAAAGAGGACGCAATCAGGAGACAGAAAAAGGGTTTGATCAAAACTCTTGACATTGTATTGCTATTCCTGGTTATATTGGTATAACGTTTAAGATGTCAATTTATTTTAAGTTGAGCGCCTAAATTTACTTTGAAACCATTCTTTATGAAAACCCTGTGATTACCTTGAATAGTCAACTTGCCTCCGTTGACAATCACATTCCCTTCTGCTTCTAAGTCTGTTACGTCATTTCCAACATAAATGTTATCGCCAGTGATAGTAGAGTTGGTTGAAAAAATTCGATTCTGCACATATACATTATTTCCGATATTTTTATGAACCTCCGTCGTAAAGGCTGCATAATTAGGTTTAGTAACAGTTACGATAAAATCAGCCGCATTGGTATGGGATAAATCAAAAGAGTAACTGGATTATAGTATCATCAACAGCCACCGTCGATAGCAAAGTTAAGTCCTTTATAGAGCTTGGAAACTCAAGCGTAGAGCTCATATCGTCAAACTTATGAATACTAATCGGTACGGGAATGATGCTAATATTGTCAAGTGAATCAATACGTTACTTCATCAGCACCTTCCTACCGTCCCTGATATAGACTCCTTTCGGGAGCACGGAGGGCACGGAGCAGGCAGAGGGCACAGAGAGGCGGCGACCAGAGAGGTCGTACCAGTTTCCCAGACTCTTCGAGGCTTCCTGCTCACTCTATCCCCAATACACGAGGCAGTAGGTGGCGTTCACGCAAGATTATGGTGGCAGTGGCATCCATCAACCAAGGATCTTCGCGACGATCGAGGCTCCATAGCTCGAGTTCAAAACCACCTTTACTCGTGTGGTAATCTCCTACGCAGAGCTCAATGGGATAGAGTCCCGTGGAGTCTGAATGCTGAGGGAGCGACTGAAGTTTGGCTGTGTAGTAGCCCCAACTCCTGTCCTTCACGTCCAGGGTGATGTGTGCCTCCATCCCTGGCCGCAATTGCTTCAAATTCGATGCTTCCACGTTTGTTCGAAAGTACCATTCGTTCGGTATACCTGTCACTTCCAGCGTCCCGTGTACCACCAACGTGTCCGGCCACGGAGTAAACCAGCCCGCTGTCAGCAACGCCACCACAATGACAGTCATCAAGGCCATCCAACAGCGTAAAGTCCATTTCGGAGTGTTCCACTTGAACATCTCCTTTTTCTCGCTGTGATCCCACAACATTTTTTTGTTCTTGTTTGCTCCCATTTCTTTTGATTATTAAATGTTATATACAAATTTTATATAATCCTTAAGCCTTAAGTATACTAAAGATGTCGGGACCTACACTCACATATAATAAAACTACAATTCTGGAATTCCCTGAGAAGCATAGAGGCTGTAGTAGAAACCTTTCTTCTCCATCAGTGTCATATGATTCCCGACCTCAACGATATGCCCGTCATGCATTACAATGATTTGATCGGCCCCTCTGATTGTACTAAGTCGATGAGCAATAACTACAACTGTCCTGTTCTCAAAAGCACTTTCCAATGCATTGACAATTTTACGTTCATTGATTGTATCAAGAGCATTGGTAGCCTCATCAAGAAAAAGGAATTGCGGGTTACGATAGAGGGCTCGAGCTATCAATAAACGTTGTTTTTGCCCTCCGCTGAGGCCTCTGCCACGTTCGCCAATCATAGTTTTAAATCCTTTGGGCATTGCATTAATTTCATCAAGAATTTGTGCTGTTCGGCAGCAATCCAAGACTCGTTCATGGTCTATATGTTCATCATCCAGAACAATATTTCCTAGAATAGTATCACTGAACATCTTTCCATCTTGCATTACAACACCACAAATACTTCTCCATTTACGCAGATTTATGTTCGAAACATTCATTCCTCCCATCTTAATCTCACCGAAAGATGGTTTGTAAAGACGTACCAATAGTTTTAACAGTGTGGACTTTCCACTTCCGCTTCCACCCACAATGGCAGTCACTTTGTTTTCTGGAATATGCAAATAGATGTTTTTTAGAACTAATGGGGCATTTGATGTGTACTGGAACACAACATTTTCAAACGTAATGTCTTTTTTTTCTGGCAAAATAGTTGTAGCCCCAAGCGAAAGCAATTCCTCCTCGTCTTCCAATTGCCGGATCTCATTCATCCGCAAGAATGATATCTTAGCATACTGAGCAGAAACGACAAAATTGATAAATTGCACAAGTGGGCCATTGAGCATCCCAAGGATAAACTGTGTGGAAATCATTACGCCAAAGGTGATATCTCCTTTGATAACGGCTGTAGCACAGAAAAAGACTATCACCATATTCTTAATGCTATCAATGAATTGTGCTCCAAGATTTTGCATATTTGTAACAGCAAGAACTCGCTTGTTTACATGATACAGGCTTGCTTGTATGCCTTCCCATTTCCAACGACGCGAACGCTCATAATTGTAGATTTTAATATCTTGTATGGCCGACACCGTTTCAACCCAATAACTTTGGTTGCGCGAGACAAGTTCGAAGTACTGCCAATCCAATCTCTTGCGGATTTTCAAGAACAGAAGTACCCATGCTATATAGCAAACCGAGCCAGCAAGAAATACGAAGAATATGGTTACATTATATACCAAGAGGATGAGTGAGAAAACCACAAACGTCAACAATGAGAAAATCATCGACAAAGAATTGTTCATGATAAACGCCCTTATACGCTCATGATCCTGCGCTCGCTGAAGTATATCTCCAAGGAACTTATTCTCAAAGAACGTTACTGGCAGTTTCATCAATTTTATCAGATAGTCCGAAATCAGAGCCACGTTAACACGCGCAGTAATATGCATTAGTATCCAATCCCGCATCACATTGAATAACATCACACTTATCAATATGCAGACATTACCGATAAGTACCATGTTTATGAAATTAATGTCCGAGGTACTTATACCCACGTCTATTACGGCTTTCGAGATAAAAGGCAGAATAGCTTGCAGAGCTGTCACAATTGTCATGATACAGAAGATAAGTGCAAACTCACGAAGATATGGTCTGAAATAGCGCAACAAACTCACTATACTATCCTTCTGCTGACGGCGTTCCAATTCTGTTGCCTTGAAATCAGCAGTGGGTTCTATTGCCATCAAGACACCTGTTTGTTCACCTCTCAGATACCATCCATGACGAAACTCTTCATGCGTGTATCGGATATGACCTTTAGCAGGATCTGCCACATAGACGAATCTTTTGTCTGCATCATAGACAACTACGAAATGGCTTTCATTCCAGAATACTATAGCTGGTAATGGAACCTTATACACCAAATCATTCAATGCGCAACGTATTACCAACGTATGTAATCCTATCTTTTCTGCACCAGTAGCGAGATTTGCTAACGAAACACCTTCTTTCGTGATTCCTGAAAGATCACGCAGATACTGTAAAGAGTAATAGCGACCATAATACTTCGCCACCATCTTCAATGATGCAGGACCACAATCTTGAGAGTCCATTTGGTATTCTATTGGAAAGCGTCTAAAAAAGTTCATTTTCCCTGTTGTGATTTTAGATTATCAAATAGCCGTTCGATGAGTCGTTTTGGTTCCGTAATAATCTCTGCTGAACCATGAGCTTCATACCCAACATCCAACGTAACACCGTAATTTGTCTGAAGTCCTTTTGGGAAATCCATCAATACCAAATAACTTTCCCTATTACCGTTCAGAGTCTGCACTGATTGCTTTAAGTGCGAGATATGCTTCACTCGACCTTCCAAATGGCCAAACTCATCATAAGGATAGTTTTCTAGTTTCACACTTACACGCTGTCCAACTTCCACTTTACCAAAACCTAAGGCTGATATATGTGCTTCACCGAAAATATTACCACGGAAAGGGAGTACAGTAAACAATATCTTCCCAGGCGTCACCATTTCATTCTCTCGCCAGAATCCCAGATATTCAAGACGCCCATTTATTGCAGACGTCAGAAGATAACGTTCCTTCCATTGTCGCAATGAACTCCGCAATTCGTCTTCTTTCACCCGTACATAATTCAAAGCCTTATTGAGTTCTTCTTTCTCATTTATGCTCACTCGAGCTTTCTCAATTTGATTTTGCTGAATTTCCGACTGAGTTGAAAGGAAATTACTTTCTTGACTTATCTGCCTCTGCTCAAAAGCTATCACAGCACTATACCGATGTTCCATGTCTTCATCACTGATGGCACCCTCATTATGTAATATACTATCTTTCACTAAGCGCAAACGTGATAGTTGCAAATCACCTTCATTCATTAGTAATTGGCGTTTCTGAATCTCTGCTAAAGCATAATGAACCTGTATTTGTGCATCAAGCGACTGCAGCATATTCTTATAGACACTTGTCGAACGCAGTTGTTCCAGTTGCTGGCGAGCAAATACGACCTCATTGTACATACTACTTAAATTGCCTAATACCAATGACGGCAAGGGCTCGTTACTCATAGCATTACGACCTAAAAGGGAGTCCAGTAACAAAATGTCTGGCAACAACGCACCATCATCTACAAATGCAATAATATCCCCTACACAAACAGAGTCACCATCGGCATGCAACAGATGTAAACGCCCTGTCGAAGTTGCGACAAGACGGACAGGTGCGACCTCCGATGTTAAAGTAACCTCGCCAATCACGGTATCAGGGTATGTGATAAGGACGCTTAATACAACCATCACCATTAATAAAGCTGTCACCACAAGCGATACATAGCGTGTCCATCCTGTCGGCATACGTTCAATTATATCTTGGACTTCTTCTGAACGGAACATCAGGTTTTCTTCATTTCGTACGGTATTCATAAGTATTCCTCCTCAAGATTCTTTTTTTTTACAAAATCATACAGTGTAATTGTGCGTAGCTGATAGTATTCACTGAACAAAGATTGTAGCGCTGAGAGCATATTCTTGAGAGATTCGCGCAGAGATTTGTGTGCATCTATAACCTCTGCAAGTGAAAACTCACCTTGGCTGAAACGAAGCATGGCAAGACGATATTGCTCCTGAGCTAAGGCGTATTGTTTTAGACCCAAACGATAACTGGCTGACGATTGATTGTAAACTTTTATGCTTTTATGGATTTCTTGTTCTGCTTTTAGTAGAGATTCATTTATTCCTATTTGTGCCTGCTGGTAGTCATTCTCAGCCATCCTTCGACGATTACGACTAATACCCCAGTCAAAAGATGGAATACTCAGTGTCAGGCTTATACTTTGTCGATGATTAGGATGTCGATAGGCATTGCTGAATGTGTGAGCAAATTGATTAAGTCCATAATTAATTGAAAGTTCTCCTCCGAGCCGAGTCGACAAACGCTGTTTCCTCAAAGTCTGCAACACCTGTTGTCGTTGAAGTTCCAAAGCTAGAACTTTCGGGGTGTTGGCCTGAGCAACAGCATACACCTCATTTTCGTCCAGCAAAAGTGGTAGGGCTGCAGCATCTGGTTTCACTACGTTGACATCCAACTCCACTAGGCCCAAACGAGAACGTAACAAAAACAAGGCATCATTCAACTCTGTCTGAGAAGCCACCAAGGCTTGTTCTGCTTCAAATCGCTCAAGACGAATCACGTTTAATTCATAGTCTGTGACATATCCGAGTTTACGACGCAACTGGCCAAAAGCCAACAAGGTATCACTAGCAGAAACATCCTGCTCTGCCTGCTCTTTCTCAACTTGAGCCATATAAGCTTTCAGATAAAGACGAGCTACATCTTGTTGCTCGTTTGCTAGAGCAGTGCAAAGCGTCTTCACAGCTACTTTGTACTGCAGGCGATTGATGGAACGCTCTATGATGTAGTCTTTATAGCCACCACGAAGACCTTGGCTATAACTTAAAGAGAATGGTGTAGAACTAAAGTTGTTTCGTGAGCCCGTGAATTCGCGCAGATAACTTAATCCAGAACTTGCCGTTAATATGCCGCCCAAAGGCCCAATCCTTTGCGAAAGGGTCAATGTAGCAACTGATGTGTTGACATAATCCTCCACACTGTGATACTCGCCTTTCTGTGGGTCTTGTAGAAGTCTCAAAGAGCGATTGAAACTTATTGGGTTCACGCTAAGTCCAATCATCGGCAGAAAGTCTTTCTTGTAGTTCTCATATTTGAGGACAGAGTTCTCATAATGCAATCGAGCTGAACGCGAACGAGGAGAGAGAAGAGCCTGCTTTTCTACCAAATAAGCAAACGACTTCGTATCCGTTTCACTAGACATCAGATTAAATCTGCATGACATCATCAATATTATAGCAACAAAAAGCCTATCCATTTTTATTGTACTCAATAATAACGTTTTCTACATCACATACTCCCTAAGTTCTGGAATAATAAGGAAATGTTCAAAAAAATCCTATATATGGGTGCCCAAATCTGGCACCCATATTGCAATAATCAATCATTTATTTAACGATCCATAAAACAACATTAAAAATGATAACTTTATCCAGTCGCTTTATCCATAATCAAGTCCGCATTAACTCGCCATACTCATTTGTTATACAGCAGTTGTCCGTCAGCCTCTTGGCCTTCAGCCTCAACGAGGATGCTGGTTTGCTGGCTGTTGTTGTAGAAGGTGACGTTCGCTCGGCCATCGTCGTCGAGTTGCAGGTCGGGATTCCAGTAGAGCGTGCGACGGTAGTCCTTCTGACCCTCCACTGGCGGGTTGCGCTGATAGTCGGGATGGTAAAAGTCTTCCTGATAAGCGAATCCTGGCAGGATGTAGCGGCGGTCACGATAAGTTACCCGGCGTGCCCAGTCAGGGTAGCGGTGAAGCGACACCTCCACGCTGGGCTGGTTGCCCTGTTCGTAACGCTCATCACCCTCGCGACGAGGCGAGTAATCGGAGTAGACATACACTTTATCCAGATATTCCAGACGTTGGTAGCGTCTCTTGTCGCCACGCGGCATGAACGGTGGCGTAAATCTACTCATTGCGTCCTCATCCTTGCTCACGAAACGCATAGGCAACGAGTCGAAGTAGAGCTTGAAGTCGTAGAAACGGTTCATACCCATATCACCGATATAGAGGCTGGCAGTCTGCGTGCCGAGGTCGTCGGAATTGGAATAGTGCGTCATCAGCCCGGCATCCATAATTTCATTGAACACGGCATAAGCATCTTTCACATAGGCGGGCTTGGAGAGGTCTATGCGCCGCTTACCTCCATGACTGGCACGTACGATGACTTGTTCCAGTAGATGATCCCCATCTGTCGTGAGCGCTGATGGGAGGACATCTTCACGTAATGAGGCATTATGTACTTGATAGTAAGTGTAAGGTTTGACAAAACGGGGATAAGGGAAGTTCAGACGGACATAGTATTCGGGAAATGTCTTCAGCCGATCGTTTTCGTCTGCCTCCATCTCCACCCAGTTGAACGTCTTGTTTTTGCTCCACTTTGCCGTGTCGCTGGCTGCGAGGAAGAAGACGCACTCGCCCTCAAAGCGAGGCAGTTCCATACGGAAGGCACCACCGCGTGTCTCCACATCGCCCACGATGCCATTCTTAGGATCATCGGGATGGAAGAACTCAGCATGTACGCGCACCTCACGTCTCAGATTGCCCCGCTCGATGAAGCGACGTTCACTCTCCCTGACGCGCTCCCTCTGCTCGGATGACTCATGCGTCAGCGCATTGTACGACCGATTGTCAATCGCCTGATTTCCGAAACCGTCATTGTCTACACGGCTCCGCTCCACAACGCTACTGGAGGGACGTAACCCAAACGTTCGTTCGCCATCATATTGCTTTTCAGTTCCAATGCCATCGAGCAGCAGATAGTGGGACTCCAGTGCTGCAGCATAGTCCTCATCCTCCTCAGCATACGTATTGTAGCGGTTGACGGTACCCGTCACCATCTGTGTCTGCTCTGCGGGATGTGTCAGTTCGAAGGCACCACTGACAGCCATGTCCTGCCAGTTGAAACGGCGCCAACCCTGCGTCAGCATCAGCAGGTCGAGCCCACGACGATGCTCCTCGTCGTCCTTCTCGAAGAACCACTCCGCCTGTGGCACGAAGCCCTTGATTTCCGATGCCAGCAACATCTCTGTCATGATATTGCCGCTATCGAATGTCACATCCGTGTGGGCGGCATCGCGGACGGCGAGAGAGAAGTAAGACGCTGAATGAGAAGCATTGGCTGAGGATGTCTTCGTTTTCGCTATCGTCAACGCTACTTTTTCGAATGGCTTGTATTGATCCTTTACGCCGTTGATGGCCAACGTTGGCGTCATCATATCCGTGGACGTGACGAAGAAAAGACGGTCGGCATACACCCGGCCGTCTGCATCGAAGACCGTCAGTTGGTGGACACCAGGGGAAGTAGTGGGAAGTTGAAAGACAAAAGAGTTAGACGATTGAGTGTCAGCATTGCCTAATGTCTCGAAATGCTCGAGGACACCTTCACGCATCACCGTCACCCCCAGTTGTTTCTCCTGCGTCTTGCCGCAGACATAGATCTCAGCCTGCCACTCACCGCTGTGCTGATGCAACTGCAGTGCTACGCCTTCGGCCACAACAGTTTTGATTTCCTGACGAACTTGCGCGCCGTCGTTGCTCGCAGTGAACACCACTTCGTAGTTCTGTCCCGCTTCAGGTGTGAACGTGAATGTACCTCGCCCACGGTTTTCGCTCGTCACGAAATCCACGGTCTCACCTTGATTGTTTTCTATTTTCTGATTCTCATTTTTCACCCTGATTGCTAGTGAGCCTTCGCGAACCTCACCCTCGTTCGTTGCCACCTCGAAAGCGACGCGGCACGGCACACCTGCTACGAGGTTACCACCCTCGGGGAATAACGACAACCGCAGCTGGGGCTGCGAAGGGGCATCCTTGAAGTAACGGCGTAGCGGGCGAAGTGTCATATCTTTGTAGAAATCACCCGCTTCCTTAGGTTTGTCATAAACAGGGAACACGCGCGAGTAAAGCTTGTCGTAGTCACGGTAATAGTCCTTTGCCATGCCTTTGTTGTAAAAGCTCAGTTCTCGTGTCCAGCGATGCGCATGCTCCGTCTGGCCCCAGTTCAGCTGCCAGCGTGTGTACGCACGCAATTCGAAATACCCACTATAGAGCGAATCGGGTAAGGCGAAGAAGCCATGCCCTCGACCGTCTTGCATCTCGATCAGCTTACGCTCAACGAGGTAGCCATCGTGGTTCCATAGTTCGGCATACAACACACGCGAGATCTTGCTTGGGCGGTCGCCATTCGTCCGCCGCGTGTAGGCAGCAAACCAGATGGTGTCGCCGAGATAGTAGCTTGTATTATCCATGTGTACATAAACCTTCTCTTGCGGAATGCGCTCCCCAAAGAGGCGCAACCGCTGCGTGAGGCTGTCCATGCAGCTCTCTGCGGAGGCCGCGAATGTGCTGAGTAGAGTCAGCATACTGACGAAAATAGTCTTCATAGTCGTAGGCTTTTTAGATTGGTTAGACATGATTTCGACGGCAAAGGTACGGACTTTTCAGTCACCCGTCAAGCATCTAGTGTGGAAAAATGAAATGAAAGAAAAGTTATTTAAGCCGCTCTTTTTTTATCAATTATCCTTGTATGCTTACATTAATACTGTGGAAATCGTATCTTTATTATAGCTCATATTATTGGAAAAATCAGTCCTACTGGATTGTATGTGAGTTCAGGTATAGGACATTAAAAGCCAAATCTTATCTGTAGTAAAGGAATAGACTATTGGCCGAGGCATTTGAACAATGATCATAATTTACATTTTTCCGATAAAAGTGACTCACGCCTAACCCAGCAGAACTGATTATTATATTAAAATTAATATATAGAATAATCCACACAATGAAATTACACAGTAGGCAAAGTATATTCAGCCCCTTGTTGATTAGATGTGTTTCGAATTATTACTTTAATACCTCCTTCTACTTCTTCAAAATGATAGGCAATATACATTAGACCTACATGTTGACTAAGCATAGTACTTCTAGCCCAATTAAAGAAATTCGTCATTTCAATAGAGTTTTTTTCTAAGCCTGATTGACCAGCAGCTTCATTCACAATTTGTTCCAACCATACTTGATTCACATTTGGTTCATCATCTGTACTAAAACCGAATAATGTTGAATATTCAGACACATAATCCCAAGATACTTTGAATTGCTTATCTGAATAAAAAGACATCAATGCTTGATAGTAGTTATTCTCATCTGAAACACCATAAGCAATCTGATAGTCAATGTCAGACATCACTGTTCCCCAATTTACACTTGATGATGTTCCAGAATAGTCTTCAAAATAATTAAGGAATTCATCAATATCAGGATAAGAGTCACTTGGGAAATAAGAAGGATTACCATAAAGTGCAATCATCTCCTCATAAGAGAGATAAGCATCCTCCCCGTCTAAGCTCATTCCACCTACCAGACTTTTACTCTGAGTAGAGCTTACAACTTTGTAGTTCTTTGCGAGTTGCTCCAATGAATAGCTTTTAATTTTCATAATTTTATTATTTTAAAATGATTAATAGCTACCTCGCCAATAGCAGCGAGAGTTTATGATTTCTTACTAAATTCTGATTCAAAATAGATGTGCCAAGTTCATCTTTTTTGAAGCCCAACTCTTGAAACGATATTTCGTATTCATTAATGCTTTTTAAACCCTTTTTAAAAGATTGAAAAGCCTCTATAATCAAGATATATCGTTTTGAAAGACGAGCAATATTTTGTACCGCTTTATCCCTGAACTGCATAGGAATACAGCTCAGTGTATCCATACTTAATACGAGGTCAAAAGGGGAATCTACTTCTATATTATCTGTTAAATCTGCTACCCCACACAACTCATCATTTTTGGGGAGTAACAAAGATGACAACTTTGGAGTATATGGATTTGCATCATAACCAGCCGTTGGGATCCCTCTTTTTCTTAGAGCTGCTGTATAGAAACCTGCTCCACATCCAATATCCAGCACATTTAGTATTTTCAAGGAGCGACACGTTTTATAGATCTCACGAAGAATATTATAATCATAAGAATACCGCATAAGACCATCGTATCTCCAGCCACCAGTTTTAGTAACTTCGTATGCAGACTGTTTTAGTAAGTAGGTATCTATATTGTGGACTAAGTCCGCACAAATTGGATACTCCATCTTTCGTGCAAAATAGAAATCTTTGGATGATGCCAACGCATGAAAATGCTTCATTCCCAGATTTGCAGGACAATTCCCATTCTCTTCTCTCCAAATGATAAATCGAAGATCTGAGGGTACGATTCTACTTTTCCCAACAATATTTACCAATACCGTTGCAATGTAATATTCCTCTGCAGCAAAAGTCCAACGAGCACGATGATAAAAAGAAGGATGTTGCGATGTATAGTGAATAATTGCTTTGGTTGCTTCATAAGTTATAGAAAACCATTGTGTACTTCCATAAAGATGGTCAAACTGATCTGGAATACGCCGTTTGATTCCCAACTTATGTTCTAAGTTAATTATTTTTTGCATCCACTTTATAGCGTCTTTGCTTTCTTTATTTATATAATCATAAGGGAAATAGTATTGGAATCTAGAAAACGTATATTGATCCCAACGAGGATTTGGAATATTTGCATAACGAATAAATTCTTTGCCCTGTTTCTTTTCAAAAAAAGAGAGAAATTCATCAAGTGGTTTAATTGGGTAATCTTGCCCACTTATGAGATGAATATAATCGTAGCCACCATCCTTCACCACTTGTCGAAGTAAAAAAATTTCTGTTTTAAGAATGCTATGTCCCCCCCAGTGAACATTATACTTTCGATACACTGCACGAACTTGTGATATACAAGCTATTGAAGATAATTCTTCATCTGAAATAACAGCTTTCTTGTCAATATGTACATAAATAGAGCAGTCCTTAATAAAATACTCTATCAAGTGGCGAAGCTGACCAAAGTCTTTGTGCGCTAATATCAAAATGGCATGTTTCATTGCAAACTTCTATAGCTATTCCTAATGATGATTGAAACACTTTTACATAAATTTTTGGGAGAAACCGAGCTTCTATAGCTCGATCTCTCCGATGAAACTTTGTTCACCACGTACGACTTCAATGAGGTAAGTGCCACAAAGTTCTGACGGCAGTATGATATACGTCTCGTCAGCGGGGACATAGGTGGTATAAACGATTTGCTCGTCACCATTCTCATCTTCCTCCTTAATATATACCGTGAACGCGCAGGAATCCCAGAAGTAGAGAGTATGGTCTTCAAGACTGACGGAAGGAACACGGATAGGAGCGCGACTATAACCAGGTTCTGGATCTGTATAAGTGATGGGGCCATCGAGCACCAACGGTATACGATTATCAATTGAATCACCTGCGAAGGTGTTCAGGGCTGCCAGAGTGAGGCAGAGGGATAGGAAAAGTCTCTTCATAGTTTTGATGAGTTTGTTTGAAATAGGTAAATAATGATTTTAAGTTAAATGGATTTCCGCAATCCGTTGCAAAGGTATAGCGATGCGACGAAAAAAAATTTCACAATATTTCAATTCTCACTTTTCGATTTCACAATATTTCACTCGCAAAGAGAAAAAAGTGGCCGTAAGAGATTGGGATTCCGTGAATTCTATGTATCTTTGCGCATCCACAAAAAAGTTTCGATCATGAACCGCTTTATATCTATCTTTTGTTGTGTTTTTCTCTTGACAGGATGTCAGGAACGCTCCATCAAGAGCGATCTTGATGTCTACGAGAGCAACCTCGAAAAGACTCCGAAGGCCATCTATGAGATCCTGAATGGCCTACAACCGACGAACGATGGAGACCGCGCACGCCACGCCTTGCTGACTATTAAGGCGAAGAACTTGGCCTATATCCCGTTGGAGGGGAAAGATACCATCGCTATCTTAGATGCCATCGACTATTACCAGAGACGCAGCGTCACGGAACAGGTGATGCTGGGGTACTACCTTCTCGGCAGTATCTACCGGGACTTGGGGGATGCGCCACGAGGCGTGGAGGCTTTCACAAGAGTGATTGAGGTCGCAGACACCACACGGAAGGACTGCAACTACAGACTGATGGCAAGAGCAGAGGCGCAGAAAAGTAATCTGCAATCAGCCCAAAGTGTTCTGCCAAAAGCTATTGAATCATCCTATCGTGCAGAATATTACGCAAGGATGGCAAAAGACACTTCCTATGTGTTTGAACTCGCTTTAGGAACTATAGGTTTATCAATGCTCAATGGGAACCCCAAACCTTTATTGGAGGAAGCACCGCTCCTTATGGAAAAATGCCTGGAATTTGGTGATACAGCAATTGCTCTCGGCTACGCCAAGGCTTGGGCTTGGTATTACCTACAATTAGGAATTGTAGATAAAGCAGAGCAGTTGGTTGCCTTCTATGACCAATTTAATGGCACCCCCTATCCCATCTACTACGGCACTAAGGGAGAACTCTATCTGGCTCGTCACCAGGTGGATTCGGCTGAAAGATGCTTCCGCAAAGAGCTGAAGGCCACGGACTGGAACAACAGGCAAACAGCCTATCGAGGACTGAAGAAGGTGTTCGAGCAGCGGCATCAAGCGGACTCGGCGCTGAAATATGCAACCTTGCAATGTGATGCCGTAGACAGCGACTACTACCATAAGGTATCCGATGCCATCATACAGATGGAGCACGTCTATAACTATGAGGCAGCGAAGGAACAGGCTCGGCGCAGCGAGATGGCACAACAGCGAATGAGGTGGACAATAGGATGGATCGTGATGGCAATGGCAGTAGCCGCGTTGGCTGCCCTGCTCGCATTCCGCACCTACCGTGACCGACAACGGCGCCGACTGCTCCAGGAGGAGGCGAAGAACGAAGCCATCAGGGCACAACTGGCAGAAAAAGACAAGCAGTTGGCGCTGGAGGAGAACCGAAGGATGAAGAAACTGCTGGATTACCAGAAGAAGATGGAAGGGATGCAGGCCACCATCGAGGAGTTCCGTGAAGAGGTGCGGTCGTTAGATGCCTTAGGCGACGGCGTACGACAGATGCGCAAGCAACTGGAAAGCGGGAAGCATGCCTCGATCCGCAACTGGGAGGCACTGCAGCATCAGGTGGTCAGACTGCACCCCGACTTCGTCAAGACGTTGCGCAAGGAGATCAACCCTCTACAGGCGAACGACCTCCATCTGGCGTTGCTCATCAAGATGGGATTCAAGCCGAGCGAGATTGCCGTACTCATGGACAAGTCGCCCTCCAGCATCTCGATGGCACGCACCCGCCTCTACGCCAAGCGCTTCGGCACCAACCCGCCAACGCCCGAAGCCTTAGACGAATGGATTGAAGAGATAGAATGAGAACGAAAAAGAAAAACGGGAATGTGCTTTGCGCAGAAATCGCGCAAACGTTTTGATGAGGAAAATAAATGCGTTTTTTGACTTAGGAAAGTAAATGGGATTCACCTCGACGAAGAAATCAAACAAAATCGATAACAAAATCAAACAAAGATTATTTTTGACGAAGAAAGTAAATACGCAGGAATGCGCAGTAAATGATTTCAGTAAATAGATGTTATTCAAGTTTCGGTTGTTCTACATGGGTCGGCCGAGCGCTCGCCGCAGACGACCCCATTCCATCTTTATACTCTTTTTTCTGCGTTTTCTAATTCACTTTTGAAAATAATGCGTACCTTTGTGCCGTAAAAAGTCAATTCCTTTAACTTACAACAAATCGATGATTCGCAAATTCGACTTCCTCATCATCGGCTCGGGCGTGGCCGGAATGAGTTATGCCCTGAAGGTCGCTCAAAGCGGCAAGGGCAAGGTAGCGCTCATCTGCAAGACAACTATCGACGAGGCCAACACGGACAAAGCGCAGGGCGGCGTGGCCTCGGTGACCAACCTAAAGGTAGATAACTTCGAGAAGCACATCCACGACACGATGGTGGCTGGCGACTTCATCTCCGACCCCGCAGCCGTGGAACAGGTGGTCAGGAACGCGCCGAAGGGCATCGCCGACCTGGTGAAGTGGGGCGTCAACTTCGACAAGAACGAGGACGGCGAGTTCGACCTCCATCGAGAGGGCGGCCACTCGGAGTTCCGCATCCTTCATCACGCCGACGACACGGGTCACGAGATTCAGCAGGGACTGATTCGCGCCGTACGTGCCGACAAGCGCATCACGGTTCTGGAGAACCACTTTGCCGTGGAGATCATCACGCAGCACCACTTGGGCCGCGAGGTGAACCGCCACATGACGGACATCGAGTGCTACGGCGCCTACGTGCTGGACCCCGACACGCAGAAGATCGACACCTTCCTCTCGCGCGTCACGCTGATGGCCACGGGCGGCACCGGTGCCGTCTACGCCACGACGACGAACCCGAATATCGCCACGGGCGACGGCATCGCCATGGTCTATCGTGCCAAGGGCATCGTCAAGGACATGGAGTTCGTGCAGTTCCACCCCACAGCGCTCTACAACCCGGCAGAGACGCATCCCGCCTACCTCATCACCGAGGCCATGCGTGGCTACGGCGGCATCCTGCGCCTGCCTAACGGCGAGGAGTTTATGCAGAAGTACGACAAGCGCCTCTCGCTGGCGCCGCGCGACATCGTGGCACGTGCCATCGACAAGGAGATGAAGATCCACGGCATCGACCACGTTTGTCTGGACGTGACGCACAAGAATGCCGAGGAGACGAAGCATCACTTCCCCAATATCTACGCCAAGTGCCTCTCGATAGGCATCGACATCACGAAGCAGATGATCCCCGTCGTGCCTTGCGCCCATTACATGTGCGGCGGCATCAAGGTCAACCTCAACGCCGAGAGCACCATCCACCGCTTGTATGCCGTAGGCGAATGTTCGTGCACGGGCCTGCACGGCGGCAACCGCCTGGCCTCCAACTCGCTCATCGAGGCCGTGGTCTATGCCGACAAGGCTGCCGAGCACTCGATTGCCCACATCGACGACTACACGTTCAACGAGCAGGTGCCCGAATGGAACGACGAGGGCACGATGACCAACGAGGAGAAGGTGCTCATCGCCCAGGACATGAAGGAAGTAGGACAAATCATGTCGAACTACGTCGGCATCGTACGCTCCGACCTTCGCCTGCACCGTGCCTGGACACGACTCGACATCATCTACGAGGAGACTGAAGAACTGTTCAAACGCGTGAAGGCGTCGAAGGACATCTGTGAGTTGCGCAACATGGTCAACGTGGGTTACCTGATCACGCGGCAGGCCATCGAGCGCAAGGAGAGCCGCGGCCTCCACTACACCGTCGACTATCCCAAGCACGCCTACGACCAGAAATAAGCCCTTAACCATAAGACTGAATAGCAGCCAGGAGCTACAATTGAAAGCATTTCTGGCTGCTTTTTTGTTCATTTACTTTGATTTATATCAATAAAGGATATATTTTTACAGAAAAAGAAAAGAAAAAGTGTTCAGGTTACACATATTCGCCGTACCTTTGCAGCGTCAAAGAGATGACAAGACGTCTCGCGAGAGACTCAAGATATACGGTTTTTCATGGTATTAGGTTAGTTTTAAAGGTTTTCATCACCGAGTAGCATTGCTACTCATCTTTAGGTAAGTTAGTTAAGGTAAGTTGATTGCAGGATTCCCCAAGTGGGAATCGCAGAATAACGCAAGCACAACTGTCGCAGTGATGCGATAGAAAAAGCAAAAGGACGCATCATCGGATGTGTATTCCAAAAGGTTATTCTGAGAGATTCAACAAAGATTTGTTCATAGCTAAGGCGCGGCTCTTCGTGAGAAGGGCCGCGTTTGTTTTGTGTACGTCCTGGACCATGAGGGCTTTCCTTCGCCAGGCTGATTCTTCTACAAGGGATCGACGTCAAAAAGGATCTGGCCGGAGGCGAAGGCTTTTTGCGCGAGGAGGTCGGTGCGCATGCTAAGGAGGTTCTGCTTGATGCGAGCGATGGGGAGGCTGCGCTCAAGCTTCAAGATGATGCGCCTGATGCTGAGGCCCTGAACACGAGCCACGGGCGGCTCATCGGGACCGAGGACACGGGTTCCGAGCAGCTGACGCAGGCGGAGGGTCAGTTCGCGGGCGAGCAGATCGGCATCGGCAGCACGACGGTGCCGCACATAGACGATAATCATCTGCATGAAAGGAGGATAAGCGAACTCACGACGCTCGAGCATCTGCTCGCGGTAGGCGCTGGCATAGTCGTCGGCCACGACTTGACGGATTAGCGAGAGGTCGGGCGTCAGCGTCTGCAAGAGGACGTAGCCACGGCTGTCGCGACGTCCGGCACGCCCTGCCACTTGCGTCAGCATCTGGAACGAACGCTCGTAGGCGCGGAAATCGGGCTGACAGAGCATCGTATCGGCCGAGAGGATGCCTACGACGCTGACGCGGCCGAAGTCGAGCCCTTTGGCTACCATCTGCGTACCCACGAGGATGTCGGTGCGGTGGGCGGCGAAGTCTTCGAGGATCTGCTCGTAGGCCGTGCGTGTGCGCGTCGTATCGAGGTCGAGACGAGCAATGCGTGCCTCAGGGAATAGCTTTTGGAGGTCCTCCTCGATACGCTCCGTGCCGAAGCCCCGGCTGCGAAGGTCGGGATTCTCACAAGCAGGGCACTGGGCCGGTATCTCGGTGGTGAAGCCGCAGTAGTGGCACGTCATGCGGCCCGACTTCTTGTGGAGCGTCAGTGGGACGTCGCAATGAGGGCAACGCGGTACCCAACCGCAGACGTGGCACTGCACATGAGGGGCGTAACCACGACGGTTCTGGAAGAGGATAACCTGCTCGCCTGCCTCGAGAGCCGCACGCGTGCGGTCGAGCAACTGCGGCGAGAAAGGGCCTGTCATGCGACGTTTGCGGCGCAGTTCGCTCACGTCGACGACCTCAACCTCGGGCAACTGCACGCGCCCATAACGCTCGCTGAGCTCTACGAGGCCATACTTGCCCATGCGCGCATTGTAATAGCTCTCGAAGGAGGGCGTAGCGGTGCCGAGGAGGGTAAGTGCCTTGGCTCGCGAAGCCATGAGGATGGCAACGCTACGGGCGCTGTAACGCGGTGCTGGCTCCTGTTGCTTGAAGTTGACCTCGTGCTCCTCGTCGACGATGACGAGCCCGAGGCGCTGGAACGGAAGGAAGACTGACGAACGGACGCCCACGATGATATCGTAAGGCTGAGTCGAGAGTTGGCGCCACCAGACGTCGGCACGCTCCTTGTCGGTGAACTTGCTGTGGTAGACGCCCATACGCTCACCGAAGACGGCACGCAGGCGGTCGGTGAGCTGCGTCGTGAGGACAATCTCGGGCAGCAGATACAATACCTGCTTGCCTTGGGCGATGGCCTCAGCAATCAGATGAATATAGACCTCCGTCTTGCCTGCCGACGTGACGCCATGAAAGAGGCAGACGGGATGCTGCTGCCACTGATTCCTGATGCTCGAGAGGGCTGCGGACTGAGCGGGGGAGAGAGCGGGTACGGAAGGCCCACCCTCCTGCCCCTCCGCTGTAGGAAAAGTCGCAAGATGTACTGAGTAGGCATCCGCCTCCTTGTCTCCTTGAGCCTGTCTTTCAGAGTATTTACTCCCCTCTCTACGAGAGCGTGACAGGGGGGTGGGCCTTCTTTTCAACTTCCCTGGCAGTGCGGCTTTGAAGACCTCGCCGATGGAGCAGAGGTAGTAGTCGGCTATCCACTGCCAGAGGCTGAGTTGCTGCGGCAGGATGACTGGTGTGGCGTCAACGACTTCCAATATCTGCTTGACTTCGATGCCAACAGGGGCTTGATCATGAAGACGTACGACGAGTCCGACGAGCGATTGCCGATTGCCAAAAGGCACGAGAACACGACACCCTGCCTGCGGCGGAGTAGCCAGCGCGTCGGGCAGAGCGTAAGTGAACAGTCCCTGAAGCGGGACAGGTATGATGACGTCGGCGAAATGCGACATCCGAGCTTACGTAATTAAAGATGTACCTTAATAATCAATACACTCTCCATGCGCTCGACGAAGGTCGCTTCCATGCGCAAAGGAGAGAGTCTTTACTCAGAAGAAATAGTTGAGGCGCACCTGCCACTCCTTGTTCTTCATGCTGATGTTATCCGTGACTTCCTCGTAGACATCCTTGACGCTGCCAGCCTTGGAGAGCGGGATGCAATAGCTGGCACCGACCTGCAGGTGGCTGAAAAGCATCAAGCCGAAGCCTACGTTCCAACTGAAGACGCTGTGGTTGAAGGTTGCACGCAAGCCCTCGCGCGTGGAGAGGTTGGAGTTGCCGATAAGCCAGTCCCATTGTGGACCGGTGCTGACGTAAGCCCCGAACTGCCTTGGGCCTATTTCCCAGCGAACGTTGACGGGTACACGGGCGTAGCTCATGTGCTTGTGCTCAGCATCATTAATCTCGGCTGTGCGATGAGCATAGAGCAGGGCCGCATCGGCTCCGAGGCCGAGGATGGGAATAGTGGTCTTCAGCTTAGGACCGATGAAGAATCCCGAACAGTTGTCTGACTTGAAGACATCCTTGGAGAAGGACATCTTGTTGATGATGGCTCCAGCCTCAACGCCGAACTGCGTCTGAGCAGACACCGTGGCTGTTAGGGCGAAGACGGACGTGAGAAAAATCAGTAGGCGTTTCATGAGAGGATTTTATTTAACGGGAACGATAACGAAAACGTTAACTAGCTGCGCGTTGGGAGGGGTAACGGGAACGAAAACGAAAACGTTAACTAGCTGCGCGTTGAGGGGTAACGAGTAGATCGTTTTGGTGTTCACACCAGGAAGGAGGTTTTCGTTTTCGTTAACGTTTTCGTTGATTCGTTATCTCCGTTGGCGACGAGCGGATACGCGGGGAGCGGACGAGGAGGAAGAGGACGAAGGTGTCTTAGTGCGCTTGGAGGCAGCCGAAGCACCGCGACGTCCCGTAGATTTCTTTTCGTCGCTGCTGGAGTTCCCTGACCTGCGGGAGGCGCGAGCGACCTTCTTGTCGGCCTTGTCGGCTTTGTCGGCTACGGAAACGCTGTCGAGGGAGTCAGCGGGAACTGGGGTGTGCCAAATATGCTCCTCGAAGTCTACGAGCTGCTGCTCGATACGCTTCTGTTCGGCCGCCATAGCCGTATCGTTCTTAGCATAGTCCGACAACAAGCGCCCCTGCAGGTTGTTGGTCTTGTAGATCTTGCCTTCGTAGCGGTTGAGCGTGAAATAGTCGTCAACAGTCATATTGGTGACATTGTTGAAGTTGGAAGCCATCACCGGCATACGGGAGAGGTAGCTGGAGATGTCGTCGTATCTCACCCAGAACAAAGGTCTCGACTGTGCGGTTCCGGGCTCGTTGTCAATCGATTCGAACTCATTCTCTTCCATTAGCACTGGGCAGAGGGCTACGACACGCGTCTTATAGGTAGCGGAACGCTGGTCGAAGTAGCTGCTTTCCTTCAAGTAGAAACGTTTGACGAAAGCCGAGGGGATATCGCTCTCGGGAACCGTGATCTTACCGCCCTCCTCCTCGAAGTAGATGCGCTGGTCAGTCAGCAAGTCCTTGATCTCGAGACGATCTTTCTCGTCGAACGACTCGCCGCCATCATCGCCGGGCTTATAGCCCTTGATGCGTCCCGACACGAAAAGACGGAAGATGAACGTGAAGAGGTTCTGCTCCTTGCCATGCGGCTCGACGGGATAGTAGAGGGGTGCGTTGGCATCCTTCAGCAAGTCCAGCTGGCGGTAGATGTCACGACGCCAGACGACGTCCTCGGGCATCCCGGCTGACGTAGGAAACATGAGCGACGCGCGGTCGGGCTTCTTCTCGGCAGCTGCTTGTCTCTGAGCCGCAGCACCTCGGTTGGCCGTCGTGGAGGTCGTTGTGCGACGCTTGGCAGGTTGGGCATTGGCGGTGATGCCAGCCACGAGCACTGCCGTTAATATGATAAGGAGTCTTTTCATAATCGTTATCGTTTATTTGCAGATTTGCTAGATGCTCTAGATTTTCTAGATGCTCTAGATGGTCTAGATGCTCTAGGTTTCTTTTAGTTAACAGTCACGTCCATTGCGCCGTCGAGGGTGCGTTCTACGCCATCAGGCCCTATAGCTTTGATGCGCGTAATGAAAAAACGTTTACCGCGCGTGAGGCCACGGAACATACTTTTTTGTCTATCCGTGAATTCAGCAGACTCCGAGACGACGGGGAAGGCATTGCCCATACGGTCATAGGAGACCGTCTCGAATCCCGTCACACGGAAGGGGATATTGAGTAGTCCGTCGTCGACGGCAGCGCCGAGGACATTGGCACTCATCAGCACTTGCTTGGAGATCTTGCCTCCCTTAAAGCGGTTCTCACCTCCCTGCCCGTCGGAATAGGCGATGAAGGCCGTCGGATCGGGCAGCTTGCGCACGCGGAAGGTAAACTTGCCCATCTCCTGCACGCGCCCTTCGGTCTTCGCTGCCACGGTGATGACTGCTTCGCCACCAACCTGAGTGGGACGTGCGATGAACTTGCCATCGCCCTTGGCCGTGAGACCGCCGCCAGTCATGGTCACCTGCAACTGACTGGTTGAGACGCCGGGAACGCTCACCGACATTGGGTTGTCATAACCTGCATAGAGAACATTCATCAAGTCGGCCGAGACGGTAGCGGAGGGAGCCACGACGCTGTACTTCTGCTCGAAGTTGCGGCGCACGAGCTCGCCCTGAGCATTCATCATCTCGATATATCCGACGAGGGTAAAGTCGCCCGTCCGCGAGCAGACGGTCTCGTAGATGCCGCGGTCGCTGTTAATCTTCTGACCACCAATATAGATGGTAGGACGGTTTGTCGTGTCGACGGCAGCCATGAGAATCTGTGCCGAGAACTTGCCGCCCTGGACAACAGTCTGCGCCGAGGGGATGACGTAAGCATTGAGTTCGTTGACGCGGATATCCTTGACACCGATGTTGGAGGCCAGACCGTGCAGTACCTCGCCTTCGGCATAGCGGACGTCGCTCTGCAGCTTGGTCAGGAGCGTCACGGCGGCAGCCGTAGGCATCGACTCGAACATGTATTCCTGCCAGTTCTTGCCGAGGGTTCGAACGCTGGTGGGCACATCGGTCGAGAGGTTGGAGGCGATGATGCGCCGCTGTGCGGAGTCAGTCACCATCTGAATGATGCGCTCACGATAGTTGTTGATGCCATTGTAGAGCTGACGTCCACGTCCTGTGCCTGGGGCGAGCATCACGCTGGTGGCAGCCTCAAGGTCCTCGCGGTTCTTGATATCGGTGACGTCGGCGTCCTTGCCATCGCTCTTCTTGACAATAAGCTCTTTCAGTTCCTCAGCAAAATTGAACAGCGAGTCGGACATCTGACGGACTACCTGCGCTTTATCATACCACTCCTTGACCTTCTTCGGGTTAGCCTTCATCTGCTCCTCGAAGTCGTCATAGATGCCTTCGTTCACCTGACTGGCGTTCTTCGTAGTGGTCTGCAAACTCTTGTCGACCAACGAGAAGCCATTGAGCACGTCGCTCGACACGTTGAGCGCGAGCATCGCCATGAGGACGACGTACATCAGGTTAATCATCTTCTGACGAGGAGATATGGGTCTTTTCTTAACGGGCATAATTGCAGTTTTCGATTAGACAATTTACGATTTACAATTTATGCTTGCGGAGCGGCTTTAGGCATATTGACGGTGAGCGCCTCGATCATGCGGGCATAGACGCCGTTGAGCTCTTCGATCTGGCTGGCCATTCGGCGCGTCTGGTCGTTGATTTGGTCGATCGTGCCGACCTGCTGGCTGACGCTCTTGAGCTGCATCTCATAAATCGTGTTGATGCCCGTAAGGGTGCGGTTGAGGTTGACCATCTCTTCGCTGTCCTGCGTCATGCGGCTGGCCTGCTCGCGCACACGAGTAAGCACTTCCGTGAGTTGTTGCAACTGGTCGACGTAGGCTTCGATGGCATCCTCGACCTCGGGAGCATTGGCAGCCTGTGCGTTGGTGAGCAGCCCCTGTGCATCCTGCCCGATGTGAGCAGCGCTGGCTGCCGCTTGTGCAGCTGCGGCCAGGTTGGCAGCATCCTCTGCCGAGAGGCCGGCACCGCCGACGACACCGCCACCGCCTGCAACGACGGTAGTCCCTTCGCCTGCCACAGGTGCACCGCCACCGATGACCACTGTGCCACCCGCAGGTGCGCCACCGCCACCGATGATGACCGTGCCACCACCGCCGCCAACGACCGTGCCACTGCCGACGGCACCCTCAGCAGCCACTGTAGCGCCTGCAGACACAGGACCACCAGCGACGACCGTGCCACCGACGGGCACCACCTGAGGAGCACCATCAATGTTGGCTGCACGCGAAGCGGCTTCCTTCAGTTCTTCGAGTTCGTCGAGCGTTACGAAGTCATCGGCCAACTCGGTGTCGGCCTTGGCATCGAACGGGCGGTCGAAGCCAGAGATGAAGAACACGAAGACCTCCGTGCCCATACCGATGAACAGCATCAAATTGGCGCCAGGGATGTGCGTCAGCTTGAACAGCGTGCCCAGGATGACGACAGCGGCACCCCAACTGTAGGCGTAATTCATAAATGTCTGGCCCGGAACGGAATCCATCCAGTGCTGTAAGCGGGCTATAAGGCTGAATCTACTCATCTATTTATAATATGATTTGATTATTTGTACTATGATTTGCTTTCAAGTAATAAAAGGTTTCCTTGCAATCCCTAAATCCTCGAACCTTTATTTCTTTCCTTTATTCTTGATTCCCGAGCCATCGCGTACCATAGAACGGACGCAGCGGAAACCGATGTAGGAACGGGGCTGATTCTGGTATTCGTAGGAGCGCCATGCCGAACGGATCATCGACTCAGGATCTTTCCATGAGCCACCGCGGACGCTCTTCTTCTTCAGTCGGTAGGGATCTTCCTTGGCCGCGTTGTAGCGCAACTCGGGATTCATGTCGCTCATGGCATCAACGCCCGCTTCGGTGAAGACGGTACTGGTCCACTCGGCCGCATTGCCAGCCATATCGTAGAGGCCGTTCGAGTTGGCCGAGAAGATGCCGCACTTCGACGTGATGAGCGAGCCGTCCTTGGTATAGTTGCCGCGGTCGGGCTTGAAGTTGGCATAGAAGCAGCCCTTGTCGCTCTTGACGTCGGAGGACTCCCAGGGGAAAGGATTGCCGTCCTTGCCACGGGCTGCATACTCCCATTCTATCTCAGTGGGCAGGCGGAAAGGCTGGATGTCGGCAGCATTGGAGCCGAGGCCCTTGGCGAGGAACTCCGTGCGCCAGCGGCAGAAAGCTGTGGCCTGCTCCCACGTCACGCCCACGACAGGATAGTCGTCGTAGACTGGATTGGAGAAATAGAGTCGCATATAGCGCTCGTTCTCAGCATTCTGGAAGTCGTTGACCCAGCATGTTGTGTCGGGGTAGACATTGACGATATAGGTGTTCAGGAAGTCCCATGGGCCGGAGAGCGGACGGGTGATGGTCTGACGCACAATCTTGCCGTCATCGTCAATATAAGCGGTATCCTTGGAGATCATCACCTCGGCAGTCGAGACGGCGTGATCGGTATTCAGGTCACGCTCCTCGGGATTGAGGCGGTACTTACGCAAAGCTGCTGAAGCGTAGTCATAGACTTCATAGCGATAGTTCATCTGGCTGGCATCCAACATCTTGGTGCCGTCGATAGGATGCGTCACGTAGACACTCTCGATGGCACGGGCCTCGTCCTCACTGGCCTTACGCCAAGGAATGGCCTTGCTCCAGTTCAGATGCGGTGTCACGGGGTTACCCTCCTTGTCCTCCTCGATCTTGTAGGTCTCGTCGCCGCCGAAAGCGGGGTCAGCCAGACGCTCACGGATGATGCTGTCGCGCACCCAGTGCACGAACTGGCGATATTTTGCATTGGAGACCTCAGTCTGATCCATCCAGAAGCCGTCGACCGAGATGTCGCGCGAGGGGAAACCAGCGCCCCAGAGGGTGTCGCCTTCCTCAAAGCCCACGCGCAGCGAGCCTTTGGGGACAGCTACCATGCCGAAGGGCGTCGACTCGCCCAGCGCCGTACCACGGACGCCCGTGATCTCGCCACCGGCAGCCATTGCATTGGACTTGGCACCAGCGCAAGAAGAAAGCACGACAAGACAAAGCAAGAGGAGCAAAGAACAAGCCTCTGCTCCACCCTTGAAGAAGGGGGTATAATGCTTTTGTGAACTATTAGTTGCCATAGTTTATGATTTTCGTTATCAGTTTACGTTTTCGTCCTATTGGGGTCGCTTGCGGCGAGAATTCGAACAATTCCAGAAAAACAAGCAAAGCGCGTAGCGCACGTGTCTTTGTCAGATTCTGTCGTAGATTTGATGAGTTTCTGCGCGATGCTCACCCGTTATCGTTATTCGTTTACGTTCTTAGTGATTTCTTTTTTCGTATTCACTCCCCTCGCCCTTTGGAGTGGGACTGGGGGAGAGGCTCAGGAGCCTGTCATGAGGCTTATCCATTACAGGATTCTGACGCTTTGATGGCGGTTCTTGCCCTTCTTGAAGAGGTTCAGGTCAGTAGTATAGCCTATCGACAGTTCATGCGTCCCCTGAAGGGCACCTATGCCCGAGGTATAGATCTCGTAACAATAGCCCAGTTGAATGCCATGGAAGTCACCTCCAATCAGCACAGAGGCTGAGATTGTCGGGCTGTAGCCCGCTCCCACGTACATCTTCCCTTTCGGGCCATTATAGCAGAGACGCACCGTCGCATCGCCACGCCAGGCACTCAAGTCCGTGCGCACGATGGCAGAGGTCTGCATAGATAATAACGGATTACGGAGCCGAATATTGTATCCACCCGTCAAATAAAATGTCTGAGGCACCTCAAATTCATTCACTTTGGCATCGCCAAGCGACACCATCGGAGCCAGCGCATGCGCCACCGAGAAGCCGGCATACCACTGCCGCCCGTCGTAGCGCAAGCCGCCATCGAGGTCGAAAACCGTGCCATTCACCTCCGACGAGGGGAAGGCCGGGTCGCCCGTCTCGATGACATCTACGCCCGTGCCGTCGAACGATTCAGCAAGCAAACCTCCGCGGACGCCCACGCTAAGGCGACCGCCCCACAGTTTCTGGTGGTAGGCATAATGAATGAAGAAGCGCTTGTGCTCGAACAGACCTATCTTGTCGTTCACGAAGCCCACGCCCGCACCATGAGCCGGACTGATCATCCATAGCGGCACATCGGCCGTGATGGTCATCGTGGCCGGGGCGTGCGTGTAGCCCATCATCTGCATCGCATAGGCAGCCTGCACATCCAACTGACCTTTCAACCCCGAAGCGGCTGGATTATACAGCGATTGCAGCGTCCAATAATGATTGAACGCAGCATCGTACTGGGCCCCTGCACCCACGCACAGGCTCACAGCCGCCAATAGGCAGAAGACTCTCAGGTGTCTGAACACATCTATATAACGTACCGGCGCGCGCGATTATTGCGTAGGCGTCCACCTTTTTTCCCACTTTTTTGCAGTCACGTAAACAGGCTCGCACCGCTCGTCTCAACTCTTCCCCGGCTTGTCGGCATCCCGCCTGCAGCTGCCTCACCCCATCACGTCCGCTCGTGAGGGCCGATGCGAACGGTCGTGAGGGCCGATGCGAACGTTCGTGAAGGGCGATGCGAACGTTCGTGAAGGGCGATGCGAATGGTCGTGAAGGGCAACGCGAACGGTCGTGAAGGGCGATGCGAACGTTCGTGAAGGGCGATGCATATATACGCATTGGCCTGAATAGTGATAACTTCAGCGCTTAGGCATTAAGTTCAAAAGCCTTAACAAACAACTTTTCAACGCTTTACACCTATCTGAATCGCTTTCACTTTCTCAGGCTTCTCAGGTAGTCGGTGGGTGTCTGTCCGTAGGTTTGCTTGAAGTAGTGGGCGAAACGCTTTGCCGAGAGACCTACACTGTAGGCGACTTCAGAGACATTCGTACGCCCCTGCTCCAGCAAACTCTTGCCGCGCTTGAGCCGTAGGTGATGGATGAGGTCGAGCGGGGCACGACCCGTCAACGCGACCATACGTTTATAAAGATGTCCGCGCGTGAGTCCTACATCTCTGCTGAGTTCGGCCACCGAGTAGGAGCTATCGCAGAGGTGAGCCTCAATAGTCGCCATAACACGGCTGAGCAATTCATCGTCAATCGAACTGACGGCGACGGGCGTAGGCTCTACTTCAAGGGGCGCAGACCGGGAACTCACGTCCAAGGTCGCCTTTTGAACATCGTGAGAGGCCACCCTTTGACCGACATGGGTAGCTGTTCGCTGATCCGCATTTGCGCTTTCCTCTTGACCCGTGTCTCTTTGACTTGAATCGACGCCTACTCTTTGACCGACATCGGCGTCTGCCCCCTGACCCGCATCGGCATCTGAAGTCAGGACGGAGAACGTCGGTTGAAGAGGCCCCGACGCTTCACGAAGGCTCGTGGACGACGATGTCACCGCCCCTTCTGCCGAGGTTGCCCGCTGGCGCCCATGTCGGCGCGAGGCGATCCACGCGACAGATACAATTCCAGCCGCAATAAAAAACAAGGCGGCAATGGCATCTGAATGAGTTGCCATCGCTGACGACAGGGGAATTACAGCCAAGATAGA
Organism: Bacteroidaceae bacterium; assembly: GCA_017429525.1. Classification (GTDB taxonomy): domain Bacteria; phylum Bacteroidota; class Bacteroidia; order Bacteroidales; family Bacteroidaceae; genus Physcousia. The sequence goes on from JAFROT010000030.1 coordinate 172,308, forward strand.
CATGAGCGCAGGTAACAAATATATATGAGTATGGTAAAAATGTTTCGTTTTCGCCCTGCAAATATAGTGTTTATCCGAAACAAACGTTCACGTGAACGACTTTTTTGTGCAAATAAAAGTCTTTTTTAGGGCGAGAACCGTTAATTTTAGACAAAAGGAAGGTTCAATTTGTATCTTTTTACGCCCAGAATGTATTAATGAAACAAGGAGCGAAGAAAAAAGGACGTTTAAAACAAATGCGAATTTGCATGCTCGATTAAATTTGCAAGCAAATCGAAACTTTTACCTACTTACTAACTTAAAAAAATGCTCAGATGAAGAAAAGTAAATGTTATCTATTAGGCATCGTGGCGCTGTTGTGCCTCCTGCCTAATGTAGTGTTTGCCCAGGATCTGACGGTACAAGGAACGGTGAACGACGAGACGGGAGAACCGATGATCGGCGCCACCGTTAAAGTTCAGGGAAGTGGTCACGGGACTGTCACCGACATCGACGGCCATTTCCGCCTGACACCAGTCAAGCGCGGAGCAACACTTGAGTTTTCCTACATGGGCTACCTGACCCAGACGCGTAAGGCTGACGGTCGCGCCATCGTCATCACGCTTCAGCCCGATACGAAGGCTCTCGAAGAAGTGGTAGTCATCGCCTATGGTCAACAGAAGAAGCTCACCATCACGGGTGCTGTCTCGGCCGTCGGTGGTGAGGAACTGCTGAAGGCTCCTGTGCCTAACGTCGAGAACGCCCTTCAGGGCCGCCTGCCCGGTATCTCGGTCGTTCAAGGCTCAGGTATGCCAGGCGAAGAATCGAACACGATTCGTGTGCGCGGTATCGGCTCTCTCAACAGCGCGGACCCCCTCGTGCTGGTGGACGGTGTTGAACGTCCGTCGCAGTCGTTCGGTCAGATCGACCCCAATGAAATTGAGGACATCACCATCCTGAAGGATGCCTCGGCGACGGCTGTGTTCGGCGTGCGAGGCGCTAACGGCGTCATTCTCATCACCACCAAGCGCGGTGCCCCCGGCAAGGCTGAGGTGACCGTCTCGGCCAGCACAGCCGTACAGACGATCTCCAAGTTCGTGGACTTCGCAGACTCCTACACTTATGGAAAGATGTGGAACTACACGGCCATCACCGACGCTCTGCCCATGGATCAATGGCCTGGAACGACTGTTATTCCCGACTATTCGAAATACAGCGACACCGGCATCCGCTTCAGCCAAGACGTGATGGAGCACTTCCGCACGGGTGACATGCCCGTCACGTTCCCCAACACGGACTGGATTAACTACATGATGAAGGACGCCGCGTGGCAGGAGCAGGCCAACGTGAACGTGCGAGGCGGCACAGACCGTGTTCGCTACTTCGTTTCAGCGGGCTTCATGAATCAGAACTCTCTCTTCAAGACGTTCTCGCAGAATGACGATGAGACGTTCAAATACAGACGCTTCAACTATCGCGCCAACTTGGACATCGACGTGTCGAAATACAGCCAGTTGTCGCTGACGCTGGGCGGCCGCGTACAGAATCGCACCACAATGGGCGGTGGCGAGGGCTTCATCTTCCGCTACCTGCAAGGCGCTACGCCTTACGCCGGTATCGGCGTTGACGATCAGGGCCGCCACATTGTAGCCGATGAGAATATCGTAGGCCCCTACGACCGCGATGCCCTCTCGAACTATTACGACCTGGGATTCGTCAATCAGAGCAACAACGTGCTGAGCCTGGACCTCCAGTACAAACTCGACATGAGTTTCCTCACCCCTGGTCTGGACTTCAAGGTAAAGGGATCCTACAATACCGATTATACCGCGCGTAAGAACCGCCAGAATGGCTTCGGCACGGGCGTGACCTACGTGGCCACCCTCGTCGACGGCGAAGAAGTGCTTCGCAAAGAGGGCGTGACCTGGCCTATTCCTTACAGCGAGAGCAAGTGGGGCAACCGCAACTGGTATGCAGAAGCCAGCTTCAACTACGCCCGCAAGTTTGACAAGCACAACGTGGGCGCCCTGCTGCTGTACAACCAGAGCAAGACCTATTATCCCTGGGACTCCGACAACAGCCTGTACCAGTCGATTCCTAAGGGATATGTCGGCCTTGTGGGTCGCGTCACCTACGACTACGACACGCGCTACCTGCTCGACTTCAACATCGGTTACAACGGCTCCGAGAACTTCGCCGAGGGCAAGCGTTACGGCACCTTCCCCTCCTTCTCCGCAGGTTGGATCATCTCGAACGAAAAGTTCTGGCAGCCCCTGGAGAACGTTATCGGTTACCTGAAACTCCGTGGATCGTGGGGTAAGGTCGGTAACGACAACACCAACGGTGCCCGCTTCCTCTATCTGCCCGGCGCATGGCAGTTCTATCAGGGCTCTATGACGGGCAACCCGCAGAACCGCGGCGCCAACTTCGGCACGAGCGGCAACTGGCTGCAAGCGGTGAAGGAGCTGACGGCTGGTAACCCGAACGTCACTTGGGAAACCGCTTCAAAGGTCAACCTGGGTGTTGATGCCGCCCTCTTCAGCGACCGCCTGATGATCAACTTCGATATCTTCTGGGAAGATCGCAAGGACATCCTCGTCTCCAACGCCTCGCTGCTTCCTGCCGTGACCAGCCTTCCTGGCAGCTACGTCAACGAGGGCCGCGTGAAGAACCACGGTTACGAGCTGACCCTGAAATGGTCCGACAAAGTCGGTAAATTCCGCTACAGCATCAGCCCAAGCTTAGCCTATGCCCGCAACAAGATTATCGAGATGCTCGAGGTTCCGCCTTTGTATGACTACCTCAGCCGCACAGGCCTGCCCGTAGGTCAGCGCTTCGGCTACGATCTCTTCGAGTTCTATCAGCCCGGCACCGAGGACCGCTATAAGGCTAAGTTCGGCGTCGACATGCCCAACCAGCAGTACGATATTAAATATGGTGACGCTGTCTATGTCGACTTGAATGGCGACGGCCTCATCGATCAGAACGACCAGAAGCCTATCGGCTACACCGACGTCCCGGAACTCACGTGGAGCGTAAATGGCAATCTGAGCTGGAAGGGCTTCGACCTCTCTATGCTCTGGGTAGGTGCAGAACGCACGAGCCGTATGCTCAATGGCTACTTCCGCGACCAGTTCGGCTCTACGAACACCTCGGCCCTCGTCCAGTGGGTTGCCGACAACTCCTGGACTGAGGACAATCCCGACGCTATCCTGCCGCGTATCTCATTTACCAACCGTGTCCACAACAACCACGACTCACAGGCATGGCTCGTCAACTCAAGATACGTGCGTCTGAAGAACGTTGAACTCGGCTACACGTTCAATAAGATTCGTTTCCTGCCGCTGCTCAACTACATCCGACTCTACGCTTCAGGCCAGAACCTGCTGACCTTCTCAGACTTCAAAGGCAACGACCCCGAGGCTCCCGGCTCAGGACTTGACTATGGTTTGCGCTATCCTATGACGCGCGTATATAATTTTGGTGTACAAGTGAACTTCTAAAGACCCACCCCCGTCCCCTCCCGTCATGGAGGGGGGCCTTCAGGCTGAAGGGGAGTTTCAAGATTCAAGATTCAATAATTGAAGATTATGAAAAAGATACATTATTATATAATAGCTTTGGGTATGTCGGCTGGCCTCTTCTCATCGTGTGTCGACGATTTCAACGTAGGCAACGCCTTCCTCGAGAAAGCCCCCGGCGTCGACGTGAACATCGACACCGTGTTCTCCAAAGCCGAATATGCCCGCAATTTCCTGTGGAGCGCCTACGGACAGCTCTATTGCACCTATACAGCAGGAAATATGATGAATGGCGCGCCCATCGACGTGCTGTCCGACTCCTATCACTGCTACGTCAGCTGGGGCGGTCCCAAGCAGAGCTACTATCCTGGTGGTCTGACTGAGGATGCCCAAGATACGGATAATGGCAACTATCAAGGCAAGTTCTCTTATTCTACGAAGCCCGGTGGTCTGGACAGCGATGCCGGCGGCCGCGTCTCGATTTATGAGACCGTGCGCAAGTGCTGGCAGCTGATTGAGAATATCGAGCGTGTTCCCGATATGAGTGAGGATGAGAAGAGCCGTCTGCGCGGCGAGGCCTATACGATTATGGCCAGCCGCTACTACGACGCCTTCCGCAACTTCGGCGGCCTTTGCCTCGTCAAGAAAGCGTTCGCCGTTGGCGAAGGTTTCACCGAAGGGCGTGCCACCGCTTGGCAGACCGTTGAGTTCATTGATTCGCTCATCCAGTGCGCCATCAACGAGCCTGGATACATCTGGAATATCCCCAATGCCGACATCGGCCAGTGGTCAGGCCGTCTGACCCGCGCCTCGGCTCGCGCACTGCGTGCCAAGGTCTGGATGTTTGCCGCCTCGCCGCTGTTCAACAGCAATGAGCCCTACATGAGATACGACAAGACACCTACGGGTCTGGAAAGCGAAGAACACGTATGGTTCGGCAAGGAAGATCCGACGTTGTGGCAGCGTTGCTTGCAGTACTGCAACGACTTCTTCACCGACAACGCGGCCAATGGCGACTACTATCAGCTCATCCAGCCTGAGACTCAAGACGAAGGCGGTTATCGCATGGCCTACCGTCGTGCCTATCGCTATCGCAACAACGAGTCGCGCCACGAGAAAATCTTCGACGCTCATCCGACCCAGTACCTCAGCGATGCCGTCGTCAATGGCGAGCGCCAGAACTCCTGGGGATGGGGATGGGCCGGATTTGCCCTCGACTGCTACCGTCAGGGTGGTGCCGTCCCGACCAACGAGCTGATGGAGTGCTTCGGCATGCAGGATGGCCGTGTCTTCCCCTACGCTGACCTCTACGGCGCAGGCAAGAACCCGAATGGCATTGACATGTTCGCCGACCGCGACCCGCGCCTGTATGAGACGATGGTGGTACCTCGTCCATCGTTCCCGACGGCAGTCGTCGGCGACTACAACGGCTATACCTATATTGATACTTGGTACAACGGCGCTATGCGCACGGCTCCCGATCAGTTCGGCGCTCAGGGCAACGACGACGTCGCTTCAGGCTACCGTAAGTTCAAGTGGATGCTCGACTACTCCAACGACAAGATGAACGACGAATACATCGGCGTCTCCTACATCCGTCTGGCCGAGATGTACCTCATCCGTGCAGAGGCCAAGGCTGAGACCGGCGACCTTCGCGGTGCACTCGACGACCTCCATGTGGTCCGCAGCCGCGTAGGCCTGGGACGACTGGAGACGATGAACCCGTCGCTGAACCTGACGTCCAACAAGGACAACCTGATCAACGAGATTCTTCGCGAGCGCAACTGCGAGATCGGAGCTGAATGTGGCGACCGTGTCTACGATATGATCCGCCGCAAGCGTCAGGACCTCTTCACCAAGCCGCTGCATGAGATCGTGATCTACCGCTTGGACGAAAACGGCAACCGCATGACCGAAGGCGACACGAACTGGGATCCCAGCACACCGTGGCCTAAGTTTGAATACGAGAAGCCGCAAATCGTCAATGGCGCCCGCCGCTGGTGGGAGCCTGGCTACTGGACCAACAAGTGGTACCTCGACCCCGTCTCTCGCGACGAGATTCAGAAGGGATACGGACTGACTCAGAATCCTGGATGGTAAACGATAACGAAAACGATAACGTTAACGAAAACGGTAACGGCAACGAAAACTAACAACTCGTCCGCTCGAGCTCTGCTCGCTTCGCTTGCGAAGAACTGGCCAACTCGTTAACTCGTCAACTCGTCAACTAAAAACAGTAACGAACTATGAAAGTCAAAAACATATTCTTATATACCTTCGCAGTATTCAGCGGCATCCCTATGGCGATGAATGCCCAGGTGACGCTCAGCGACAAGACTGCACAGAAGGTAGACTTAGGCTATGGCGTTGAGCAGTCGGAATTCATGACCACCGCTGCCACGACCACTATTACAGCTGAAGAGCTACGACGCACCTCAGCCATCAGCCTGGCCGATGCCCTCTATGGCAAGCTCCTTGGCCTGAATGCCTTCCAGAACACAGGCTTCAAAGGCGAGGAAGGCCGTGGCGCAACCTTTAACATCCGTGGCGTCCAGACCACTGGTGAGCGCGATATCCTGATTCTCGTGGACGGCGTGGAACGCCCCATTGACCGCCTCACCGTTGAGGAAGTGGAGAGCGTCACAGTGCTCAAGGATGCTGCTGCCGTAGCTCTCTACGGGCACGAAGCCATCAATGGCGTGCTACTCGTCAAGACCAAGCACGGCAACAAGGATGGCAAATACCACTTCAAGGCCGGCGTCTCCCATAAGTTCCAGTTTGACCCAAAGATGGCCGACATGGTAGGCGCCTACGACTATGCCAACGCGCTCAACCGCGCTCGTGCCAACGATGGCGCTGCACCTGCCTACACCGATGCCGAGCTCCAGAAGTTCGCCGACGGAAGCGACCCACAGGTCTATCCGAACATCGACTGGAAGAAGGAAGTGTTCAAGAACACGGCCCACGAGACGAACGCCTACCTCTCGTTCTTCGGCGGCACCGACAAGATTCAGTACTACACTCAGCTCGATTATACCGATGCACGCGGCCTCTACAAGAATCCCAAGCAGGATGACTTCAACTCACAGCTGAAGTATTCCAAGGCCAACATCCGTGCCAACGTAGACTTCGAAGTGAGCAAGACCACCCGCGTGAGCACGAACATCCTCGGTATCCTCATGGAAACCAACGGCGTGCCCAACGTCGACTCCAACGACGCGTGGTGGCATCTCTACAAAGTGCCGGCCCTCTCCTTCCCCATCACGACGGCAGGACTCACCCCCGCAGGTAGCGTATGGGGCGGCAGCCAGACCTATGGCGACTTCAACCTCCTGGCCAAGTCGCAGGGCGCAGGCTTCATGAAGACGCATCAGCGCCAGATTTGGGCAAATATCACCTTGGAGCAAGACCTCGACGTCATCACCAAGGGCTTGAAGTTCTATGTCGGAGGTTCCTACGACAATTCCTCCAATACCATCGAGACGCGCTCAAAGGGCTATCAGTATGGCTGGAACTACTACGACGCCAACGGCGCCATGCAAGAGACAGTCATGGGTACCGTCGAGGACAAGCTGCTCTTCAACCACTGGGTTGACACTCAGTGGCGCATCGCTACCTTCAACGCCGGACTGAAGTACGGCGTCCAGCTGGCCAATGGCGACAACCTGGCCGCCAACGCCAATTACAACATGAAGAGCGAGATTCGCGACAACCGCAGCAATACATGGTATCGAGCCAATTGGCAGCTGGCCCTCCACTACGATCACCTCAACCGATTCATGACCGACATCGTGCTGGCCGCTAACGGCTCCAACCGCAGCTATCCCGCCAAATGGGCCTTCTCGCCCACCATCGGTATCGGCTATATCTACGCCAACAATCCCGACGGCGGCTTCCTCAACTACGGCAAGCTCCGCCTCTCGGGTGGTATCCAGCACACCGACTACGTACCGCAGGCCGGCCTCTGGCTCGCAGCCTGGAACAACAGCCACGGGCAGTTCTGGTATGGCAACAACTTCCAGAGTTCGTGGGGCGCATTCCTGACGCAATTCCCCACCAGCGACTTCCACCAGGAAACGGCCTACAAGGCCAACATCGGTACCGACCTCCGCATCGCCAAGTCGCTCGACTTCACCGTCGACCTCTTCTACCAGCAGCGCCGCGACATCCTCGTCAGCGCCAGCAACCTGAACTCGGCTATCGTCGGTATCCAGTCGTCCTACGACGACCGCGGGCGCGTAGCCAGCTACGGTATGGAGATGGGCTTGCGCTATGCCAAGACCTTCAACAATGGCCTCAACCTGAATGCCGGTGCCTCCGTCTCGATGGTGAAGAACAAGATCCTCGAGTGGATCGAGACCCCTGCTTACCCCAACCTCTCAGTCGTGGATGGCCCTGCCGATGCTGAGCGCGGACTCGTCGCCCTTGGTTTCTTCCAGAACCAGGAGGAGATTGACAACAGCCCCATCCAGCAGTTCGGCCAAGTCAAGGTGGGCGACATTAAATATAAGGATGTCAACGGAGACGGCGTCATCAACGAGAACGACTACGTGACTCAGGACTATGGCAACGCCTTCCCCGCCCTCAACTACGCCTTCAATCTCGGCCTCGAGTACAAAGGCTTCGGCATCAATGCCACCTTCCAGGGCGCCAGCCACCAGGTGAAGAACCTGCGCTACGTCGATGGCGTCTGGGGTGCACTCTCCGACAACCGCAACCTCTCGCGTGAATATTACGACAATTGCTTCGACGTCGCCGGCGCAGCAGCCCTCTATCCCCGCCTCTCCACCGAGAACGTGGCCAACAACGCTCAGAACTCCACCCTCTGGTACCGCAACGTCCAGTGGCTGAAGCTGCGCGACTGCGAGGTCTATTACAAGCTGCCTGCACGCGTCATTCAACCTCTGAAGATGACCGGCGCCCGCATTTTCGTGCAGGGACAGAACCTCCTCTCTTTCGACAATATCGACACGATGGATGCTGAAAACCTCAACACCGGTTATCCGGTCATGAAGAGTGTAAGTCTCGGCCTTTCCGTTCAATTCTGAGAACTTTAAAGAATCTAAAGATTATGAATACAATGAAAATAAAGTTGCTTCAAGGCAGGCTCCGTGACCTCTGTCTCCTCTGTGTCCTCTGCGCTCTCGGTGTCTCGTGTGCTGACCTCGACTACACCGAGGAGACAACGCGCGACGAGAAGTGGACCTACGACTACTTCGGCGAAGGCATCAAGAACCTGGTGTTCGATGTCTACGCGCAGATCTATAATGATGAATTCACCGACAACAGCGCCTACTTCCTCGCCGGAGCGACCGACGAGGCCCAGTATGCCCTCGAGACGGGAAACGTCAACAACTACGTCAATGGTGGCTGGAGCCCAGCCAATCCCTACTCCAATACGTGGTCGAAGGCTTACACCGCTATTGCCGACGTCAACATGTATCTGGAGAAGATCCAGCAGACCGACATCTCCGACTGGAAGTACAACAGCGACTATCAGAACTGGATTGCCCAGATGGAAATGTTCCCTTACGAGTTGCGCTTCCTCCGCGCTTACTTCTATTTCGAGCTATTCAAGACGTATGGCGACGTGCCCCTCGTGACTACGACACTGACCAATGCACAGGCCAACACGATCCCCCGCACCTCGGCCGACACGATTGTGAAATTCATCGTCGACGAGTGCGACGCCATCGCTCCTTACCTGCCCGTATCCTACGGCACCGAGATTGGCGCCGAGATAGGTCGTGCCACGCGCATCGCCGTCTTCGCCCTCAAGGCCCGCACACTTCTCTATGCGGCATCGCCGCTGCACAACCCCGATGGCGACAAAGCTAAGTGGGCCAAGGCTGCCGAGGCTTGCAAGTATATCCTCGACAATGCCTCCGGGTGGGGACTGAAGCTCAGCACCTACGCTTCCCTTTGGGGACATGATGCGTTCTTCAACTCCGAGCTCATCTTCGGCCTCGGACGTGGCGATGACAACGCCTTCGAGATGGCCAACTATCCCATCGGCGTGGAGAACGGCTCGTCGGGCAACTGCCCCACTCAGAGTCTGGTCGACCAGTATGAGTTCGTGGACAATGGCGAGACCTTCGGTCAGCGCTATCCCGGCAGCATTGACCTCAGTGCCGTCAACCCTTACGAGGGCCTCGACCCACGCTTCGCCCTCACCGTCGTCAAGAATGGCGACGAATGGCCTACCAATGGCGCTCAGAAGAAGGCCATCGAGACCTTCACTGGTGGATTCAATGCAGCTCCCAAGTACGGCGCCACTCCCACGAGCTACTACCTCCGCAAGTATGTCGACGGCTCTTGCGTCACTACAGCTGACAACCAGACCCGTCGCCGCCACACGTGGATTGTCTTCCGCTTGGGCGAGTTCTATCTCGACTATGCCGAGGCTGTCTTCAATGCTACGGGTAGCGCCAACGACGCCACCTTCGGCATGACCGCCAACGAGGCTGTCAACGTGCTGCGCAATCGTCCTGACATCCAGATGCCGCTGTTCACCGAGGACGGCGATGCATGGGTGGCCCGCTACGAACGCGAGCGCCTCGTCGAGCTGGCTTTCGAGAACCATCGCTTCTGGGACGTGCGCCGCTGGAAGAAAGGCCCGCAGTACTTCAAGACTATCCAGGTCGCTACGATTAGCCCCAGCCTGCAGCTCACACGTTCCACGATCACCCGTCAGTGGGACGACAAGTTCTACTTCTATCCCATTCCAGAGTCGGAACTGAAGAAAAACGTCAACCTCACCCAGAACCCGGGATGGTAAATGAGAACGAAAACGATAACGTTAACGAAAACAGTAACGAATTATGAAGAATATATTTAATTATTTAGGCGCGCTGCTGGCTGTGGCGATCATCGGAACGGCCTTCACATCCTGTAAGGATGAAGACGAAGCCCTTTCAGCCAACCTCGGGCTAGGCATCAAGACTTTCTTCCCGACCAAGGTTGTCACCAACCAGCCGATGACCATCAACGGCTCGGGCTTCTTCAGCGCCACAGAGATTGAATTTCCCGGCGGAGGGAAAGTGACCGATTTCGAAGTCGTCTCGGGCGACATGATTCGCGTCAACGCACCCGCTGGTATTCCCGAGGAGGGCGGCCACATCATCGTGCGCTCCGCAGACGACGAAGTCACCTCCGACCTCGCACTGACCCTCGGCCACACCAACGTGACGGGATTCTCCAAGCAGCCAGGTGACGGCGCCACGGGTGGCGAGCTCATCACGGTCTATGGTTCCGACCTGGAGTTTATCAATGCTGTCGAACTGCTCAACGCAGACTCCGTGCCTCAGCTGATTGACCACAAGGATTTCTACCGCAAAGGCACCAGCAACCTCATCTTCCGTGTTCCGCCTAAGGATATCTACAAAGGCACCTTCATTGGCTATCTCCATACCTACGACGGGAAGACCTTCCCGCTGCCAGAGCTGGCCTACGAACCGACAGCCGACGGCGGCCACATGGAAATCGTGAAGACCACCATCTGGAAGAACGACGGCTCGCTCGGCGAGATCAACTGGGGCGGCGACTACCGCTTCGCTCCTGCCTTCAACTCCACGGGCGAGGAATGCTATACCGTGCCCGAGGACGTCTGGGAGAAGATGAAGACTGAGACCTTCTACGTCACCGTCAAGGGCGAGAACCCGCAGATCCGCGTCACCTCCGGCTGGTGGAGCACCACCTGGACGGGCGCCGACATCCAGCCGGGCAACGAACTGCTCGAAGACCTTGGCGACGGCACCTACAAACTGGCCGTAACCCTCGCAGGTGATCCGCTCCTTGATGTCGTCGATGCCCAACACCTCCTCTTCACGGGCGCTGGCTATAGCGTCGAAGAGATCTACTTCGAGGAAGAAATCTGGATCGATGGTCCTGGCGACCAGGAAGTACCCGTATCCGTATGGAAGAACGACGGCTCACTCGGCCAGATCAGCTGGGGCGGCGACTACCGCTTCGCTCCTGCTTTCAACTCCACGGGCGAGGAATGCTATACCGTGCCCGAGGACGTCTGGGAACGCCTGAAGACTGAGACCTTCTACGTCACCGTCAAGGGCGAGAACCCGCAGATCCGCGTCACCTCTGGCTGGTGGAGCACCACTTGGACGGGCGCCGACATCCAGCCGGGCAACGAACTGCTCGAAGACCTCGGCGACGGCACATGGCGTCTTACCGTCAACCTCGCGGGCGACCCGCTCGTTGACGTCGTCGATGCCCAGCACCTCCTCTTCACTGGCGCTGGCTACTCGGTAGAGGAAATCTATTTCATCGACATCGTTCCCGGCGGCACTCCTAAGGAAGTGGTTCTCTGGACCAACGACGGTTCCAAGGGCTCAATCAGCTGGGGCGGCGACTACCGTTTCTCGAGCGAAGAGAAATCCACAGGTGAGGAAATCTATGCCTTCCCTGCCGATGCCTGGGAAATCATCAAGGGCGGAACGTTCTATCTGACAGCTTCTATGGACGCCGATTGGTACAACCTGCGCATCACCACAGGCTGGTGGAGCACCACCTGGACAGGTGCCGACATCGGCAAGGGCGACGAGCGCCTCGTAGATAATGGCGACGGCACGTTCACGCTCGAGATCAACTTCTCCGGCGATGCCATTCAGGACGTTCTCGACGACCAGCACCTGCTCTTCACCGGTGAGGGCTACACTCCGCTGAAGCTCTACTACTTCGAGTAAGTACAATCACTACCCGCCAAAGGGGGGAGAATGGCAATCCAGTTGCCACTCCCCCCTTTTCAGCTCAGACACAAGACTTATCCCCCTTGGATGGATCATAATAAAAGTATATGATAGCAAGCAAATCATTAAATCGTTAAATCGTCAAAATGAGCGTTCTATCCTATTTCCCGTCAATATCTTTGCCTTTCACCGCAGCACACGAGAGGCAAGTGATTCAGATAGGGGCCCTAATCAGAAGGTTGCTGGCGCTTGTATGCCTAGCGCTGCTCTCCCTGAACGGCCACGCCCAGCAAGCCCTGGGGCAGCGCCCTAAGGTCCAGTCGCCCGTCATCCATGCAGACGGCACCGTAACCTTCAACTTCTATGCCCCCACCGCACAACAAGTCAGTGTCACGGGTGACTTCGAGCACATCCGCTGGCAAACGCTCCCCATGGCCCTACAGGATAATGGTGTCTGGACTGTTACCACACAGGCCCTCGGCCCCGAGCTCTATTCCTATAGCCTCAACGTCGACGGACAGCGCATCATCGACCCCGCCAACAGCTACGTCAACCGCGACATCTCCACCCTCAGCAACATCTTTATCCTCTCTAAGGAAACTACCGACCGCGGACATCTCTATCAGGTCAACAACGTTCCCCACGGCACCCTCGCCCGCGTGTGGTACGACAGCCCCACCCTCGGTCAGCAGCGACGCATGACAGTCTACCTGCCCGCAGCTTACGATGGCAAACGGCGCTTCCCTGTCCTCTACCTACTCCACGGCCATGGCGGTGACGAGACTGCCTGGGGCGACTTGGGGCGCGCTTCGCAAATCATGGACAACCTGATAGCCGAGGGCAAAACCGTCCCGATGATTGTCGTCATGCCCAATGGCAACCCCACCTGCAATGCAGCCCCCGGATGGTGGCACGAAGGTATGTACACGCCTGATGGCAATGCCTTCCGCGACCGTGGCGCCAAAGCCTCAATGGAGGAGAGTTTCATGGACATCGTCCATTACGTCGACAGCCACTACCTCACCATCGCCAAGCGTTCCGCTCGCGCCGTCACGGGCCTCTCCATGGGCGGCGGACACACCTTCGGCATCTCGCGCCTCTACCCCGAGATGTTCGACTACTACGGACTACAGTCGGCAGCCGTCCGCTTCCGTGCTGGCGACGCCCAGTTCGAACAGCAGATGGCACGCCTCTTCGCTTCACTGCCCAAACTTTACTGGATAGCCATCGGCAAGGAGGATTTCCTCATGCAGATGAACAGCCAGTTTCGTCAATACCTCGACGCCCACAACTACCCTTATGAGTACTACGAGAACGACGGAGGGCACATCTGGCGCAACTGGCGCATCTATCTGACCCTTTTTGCACAGAAGATATTCAAAGACTAGTCAGTTGACGAGTTAACGAGTTGACAAGTTAATGGACAATGGATAATGGACAATGGATAATGGATAATGGACAATATATAATGGACAATGCAAGGCCGTCGGCGCGCAGCCTCTCGAGCGAAGCGAGGCTCTCCCCCTTACGGGGGAGCGGGGAGAGGGTCTTGGTCTTTTTCCTCTGTCTCCTCTTCGCCTCAGTGTTTGCGGTTCATGCCCAGAATGGCATCGAGATCCGCCGCAACCAGGTTGGCAGCTCCCCTTCGCAAGAGAAAGTCGTCGTGGTAGAAGGCATAAATCCCCAAGGCAAGATTAAAGTTACCACGCCTACGGGAAAGACGCTGAAGCCCGCCGCAATCCGCGCTGCCGTGTCGCCGTGGTCGGGGAAACAGCGCTACGTCGTCGACCTCGGACAACTCACGGCCACCGGCCGCTACCGCATCAGCATAGGCCATCAGCAATGCGACCTCTTGGTTACCGAGCGCCCCTATCAGGTTATCGCCAAGGCATCGCTACGCCTGTTCTATCTCATCCGTTCAGGCGTAGCCATTGAACTTGGCGAAGAGTATAACCGTCCCGTTGGTCACCCCGACACCCATGTGCTGGTGCATCCATCGGCGGCAACCGAGCAGCGCCCTGCCGGCACCGTCATCAGTTCGCCCTACGGCTGGTACGACGCTGGCGACTACAATAAATATGTCGTCAATTCCGCCTTCAGCATCGGCCTCATTCTGGCAGCCTACGAGCAGCAGCGCGACTATTTCACCGCCCTCTCTACCGATATCCCCGAGAGTGGCAACCAGACGTCCGACCTGCTCGACGAGATGATGTTCAACCTGCGATGGCTCCTTACCATGCAGGACCCCGACGACGGCGGAGTCTACCACAAGCTCACCACGCCCAACTTCGAAGGGTTCATCATGCCTACGGCCTGTCGCCAGCCACGTTGCGTAGTGGCGAAGAGCGTGACGGCCAGTCTCGACTTTGCCGCCGTAATGGCTGATGCCGCACGTCACCTCGCTCCCTATCAGCACGACTATCCGGAGTTCTGTTACCAAGCCACCGCGGCTGCCGAGCTTGCCTATCAATGGGCTAAGGCGCATCCCGATGCGTTCTATCATCAAGAGCAACTGCGCGACCCTGCCATCAGCACCGGCGCCTACGGCGACCGCAATGCGCGCGATGAGTTCTTCTGGGCAGCATCAGCCCTCTACCGTCTCACACGCAAACCATATTATCTCGACGAGGCCAAGCAGTTCCTGCCTTCCCGCTTCTCCACGCCCTCGTGGGCAAACGTGGCAGCACTGGGCACCTTCGAGTGGCTCGCCGAAGGCAAGACGTCCGAACTTTACGCCCCGCAACTCAGTCAGCTGCTCGCCTACTGCGAGAACGCCGTGCAGGATGTCGACAGCTCCTGCTTTCAATCGCCCTTCGGCAACAAGCCGCGCGACTTCGGCTGGGGCTGTCTGGCCGAGAACTGCTGTTGTCAGGCCTTTGTCTTACTGCTTGCCGATAAGCTACAAGGCACAACGGCCTATCGCCGTTATGCCCTGCAGAATGTCGATTATCTCCTGGGGCGCAACGCTACAGGCTACTGCTACGTAACAGGCTTTGGCGACAAATCACCTCTCCATCCCCATCATCGCATATCTGCCGCCGACACCGTAGAGAAACCTTTCCCCGGCATGCTCGTCGGAGGGCCCAACCCTGGTCAGCAAGACCGCATCGCAGGAAATCTCACCTACCCCTCCAACTATCCCGACGAGTCCTACCTCGACGCCACCGAGTCCTACGCCTCCAACGAGATTGCCATCAACTGGAACGCCTCCCTCGTAGCTCTCCTCTGCTGGCTCGATGCGCTGAAATGATGTCCTTGTATAGAATAGACGTACAATGCGAAACGATAAATGGGAAACGATAAATGGGAAATGATAAATGGGAAATGATAAATGAATGCAATGATATAGGAGTTGGCACATTGAACGGAGAAGAAAGCCCCAAGGGGCTTTGTGCCAACTGCTATATTATCGCCTTAATTGAAGAGTGAATAATGGATACGTTCTCTGACTGAGCGGGTATTTTCTCTATGTTTTTTGCCTGAATTTGCCTTCACGCCTTCACCGCGACTCTATTCAATTGAATCATAATGGAATACAGGTGAAGGATGAGGTGAAAGATAGGATGAAAGGTGAAGGCAAGACCCGCTATTTGGGGCAAAGACTCCATACGCGACTATAGGAATATGCGGAGCATAGCTCTTCACAGAGCGGTCGAGTGGAATCGCACGACCAGTAATGGCGGGTTGTCTCATCAGTGAGACAAACGAGTCTCATTAATGAGACAAGTCGGATCGAATAGACGAAAGAATGACGTCGAACGGGCGAAAGAACGGCTTCGAACGGGCGAAAGTGCCCGTGGGCGCAAAGAGCGGAGAAGCTGCATACGCGAACCGCTGTGGGTCGGAATTGTTAAAACAGGCGTTAATAAAGTTTAATTCCTTCACCTTTCACCCTATCCTTCACCCAATCTTTCACCTTATATATCACTGTATATTAGTTGAATACGTGCCCATGTGAAGGCGTGAAAGATAAATAGCACAAAAAATATAGGTAAATTATTGCTGTCCGCTAAAACCTTTTTGCGGAGAATCGTATAGGAGGATGAGCTGTCAACATCAGGCCCCCCTCCCTATGATAGTTCAAGGAGCGAGCTGAGCTGGAACGCAGCGTCGTGATGTGGGCTCAGCCTTATCACGACCAAACCTTTATGACATCAGCGCAGGAGGATCTTCTGGGTGCGGACGTTGCCGTCGGCATAGAGGGTGCGGCGCAGGACGAGGCCTCGGTGGTGGGTGTCGGAGGGTAGTTGGCGCCCAAGGAGGTCGAAGTCCTGTGTGCTGAAGACGGCAGCCTGCTGCGTGGGTGCGCTAACAACATCGACGTGAGGGTGAGCGAGGCGCAGACGGATGAGGCGCACGTCCTTGGCGGGGACGGCTATGGTGAGCGTGCTACTGCTGATGGCTGCGGCCTCACCCGTCCACAACTCCTTCGACTCCGCTATCTCCTCGCCCTCGCTGAGGCCGAGGTCGGCAAGCGGGAGGGAGTAGGTGGTGGGCCTTGAGGTGTAGTTGAAGGCGGCGAGGTAGACGAAGGAGTCGGCCTCGTGGACGAAGAGGCTCTGAGCGTGATCGTCGTTGAGGTCGTATTCCTTATGGCCATAGAGCGGGCGGAAGCTGCGGCCGAGTCGCGCTACGGCATTGACGTCGGCGTTAGTCAGCACGGCCTGTGCGCGCTGACGGCTCAAGGCATTGTTGCCGCGTCCGCTCTGATCGCTGGGGCTGAAGTTGTCGGCCACGAGCATCATGCCGGTGACGGCGCCGCTGGTGACGCGCGCTCGGTTCTCACCGAGGCTGGCGCTGAGCTGGTCGCCACGTCCTATGAGGACGAGGTGGTCGGGGTCGTTATACTGATAGAGGCGGTCGGTCCACCAACCGCCGGAGATGGCGTTCATGGCGTACTCGGTCTGGTCGATGCGCCCCCAGGTGTCGCAGGCGATGCGTCGTCCGTTGGCATGCCCGTGAGGGAAGAGGGGTGCTATGCTGAGGTCGAGGAAGATGCCGTAGCGCTCACATTGCTGCTGCAGGTAGCGCATGCCGTCGTTATAGGCCTCGACGGCAGTGGTGATGCCCTGCTTGTAGTAGCTGTCGGACTGGATGATGCCGCAGTTGAGGAAGTCGGCCTTGATCCACTTGACGCCCTCGGCCGCACGCGAACGGACGTAGTTGACGATGTCCTGCTTGGTGACGGGGTGTGACGGGTCACGACAGTAGGCGCCATCGTATTTGACAGGCTTGCCGTTGATCTTGATGAGCGTCTCGGCGTAGGGTCGCGTCACCTGCTGCCCGTCGACCATCCACGTGGCGCTGATGTTGTTGATGCTGGCTTCGTCCCACCAAAGGGCGAAGGGCGTGCAGTAGCTGCCGATGAGCTGACGGGTGGTCTCGCCGTTCTCGACGAGTTGTTTGCGTTGTGTTGTGCTGACGTTGTCGCTGGCATCGAGGCTGAAGACGATGGAGCCGTCGCTGCTGCAGAAGCCAGCGGGCTGCAGCACTTGAGCGTAGTAGTCGCTGATCTCGAGGTCAGCTTTGTAGGAGTTCTTCTCGGCGAGCACGCCCCAGCTCTGCCAGCCGAAGGGGGTGCCGTGCTGCCAGTCGCTGCGTGCCGGGCGCACGGTGGCGCAGGCGTCGGCGAAGCTTTCCATGCCGTCGCGCCAATCGGCGTACAAACCTATAAGGAAACGCGCACTCTTGATGGTGTCGCCGACAAGTGAGCCGTGACTCTGACGGGCATAGCCGCTGAGGTGGTCGCGCGTCTCGCCGTCGGCCATGCCGCTGATGAGCTGCAGACGGCTGACGCTGGTGCCATTGGAGGCGTCGACGCAGATGCCGCTCTTCCAATGGTCGTGGTCGACGCTCCCGTAGACGGCACCATAGCGGGCGGTGCCGTCGAAGAGACAGCTGACCTCGTAGGACGTCATGGAGCGGCTGAGACGATAGGTGTGATATCGACCGAAGCCATCATTGTCAAAGGGCACTTTCAGCATACGGTTGTCGGCGGCGGTGGTGCTGAGGAAGCGCCAAGTAGCCGATTCACAACTGACGGGCTCGAGGTGGTTGGAGCGCAGGGGAGTGCCGTCGGTGCTGATGAGGGCGAGCTGTACGAGCACGAAGGGGCGGTCGGCATAGGCAAAGAAGGTCTCCTGCATGACAACGCCGTCCTCAGCCGCCGCGGTGGGCTCGGTGAAGGTGAAGCGGTGGGCGGTGCCCTCACCAAACTCGTCGCTCACTGGCTCGGCAGCGTAACGAACGGTGGCGTAGCGGTCGGTAGTGAAATATCCGCGATCGGTGCCGGAGGCGTTAACATAAGTGGCTTTAGGCTTACTGCGAGTGACGATGCTCTTGGACGAGCCGTCGGGCAACGTGCCTCGAACTGAGAAGGCTCGGTTAGCCTCGCTCCAGACGACGGTGAGGTTACCGCTCTGGACCGTGACGTCATCGGCGCGCAGGAGGATAGGTTGCTGCAGGGCTGTAATAAACACGATGAGAAATGAGATGGCTCTCTTCATAAGGAAGGTCTATTTCAGGGTGAAACGATAGAGGCGGGCGTCCTTGGCAGGAACGGAGACAGGGAATTGAGGCTGGTCGATGGCGAAATGCTCGCCTGTCCAGAGTTCCTTGGCTTCAGAGAGCGTCCGGCCCGAGAGGTCGGCGAGGGGGATGGTGAGGTGAAGGGGCTCGTCGGCATAGTTGATGGCAGCGAGGTAGATGGCGCTGTCGGTGCTGAGGACGACAAGGTTCTCGGCGGCACCCGTCTGGGCTCGCCACTGACGCCCTCCGTAGAGGGGACGGAAGCTACGACCGATGCGTGCCACGGCATTGACATCGACATTCATGGCGACCTGCCGGGCACGCTCCATCGAGAGGCGGGCATCGCCACGCCCGCTGCTGTCGCTGAGGCTCCATACATCGGGCAGGAGGACCATGCCGGAGCAGACGCCTGTGGTGTAGCGCGCCCGGTTCTCGCCGAGCGTCTCGACGTCGCCCTTAGCCGCATCCTTGCCTATGAGGACGAGGTGGTCGGGGTCGTTGAACTGATAGAACTCGCCCGTCCACCATCCGTAGCTGATGGCGTTCATGGCGTATTCGCTCTGGTCGATGCGCCCCCAGGTGTCGCAGGCGATGCGGCGTGAGTTGCCATAGTGGTAGGGGAAGATCGGGGCTATGGAGAGGGCCGTGAAGACGCGGCCGCCACGGTCCAGCTCTTGGAGGAAGCGGGTGAAGCCGTAGTTGTAGGCCTCGACGGCTGTGCGCACAGCGGGGTCGTAGTAGCTGTCGGCCTGAATCATGCCATTGCTGGTAAAATCTATTTTGAAGTACTCGAAGCCGGCGGCCTTCAGCGTAGCCGCCTCGCGGGCAAAGCGCTGGATGGTGGCAGGGTGAGTAGGGTCGAGGCAGAAAGCGCCGTCGTACTTATAGGGTTTGCCCTTCACCTTGGCACAAGCATCGCGGCCCGTGTAGGCGCAACCCTCGAAGAGGGGGCGGTCGAGGTCGCCCTCGTTCCACCAGAGGCAGAACGGCGTGACGTAAGTGCCAGGCACCTGCCCGTTGCGTTTTGCATGGAGGCAGAGTTCACGTTTCTGCCGGGCATTGAGGTTGTCCCAGGCATCGATGCTGAGGACCTGCGTTCCGTCGGCCGAGCAGTAGCCGGCAGGACGGAGCGACTGGGCCATGTAGTCGCTGACGTCGAGGTCGGTCTGGAAGCTGTTCTTCTCGGCCAGCACGCCCCAGCTCTGCCAGCCGAAGGGGGTGCCGTGAGTCCAGTGCTTGCGACCTGGCTGCACGCTGTCGCAGGCGCGGGCAAACTGTTCCATGGCATCGCGCCAGTCGTTGCGTGCCGTGATGAGGAAGCGAGCGCTGCTGACCTGCTGACCGACGAGCGCGCCATGGGGCAGGATGTCGTGGGTCTCAGGAGAGGAAACGCCCGAGAAGGCGGTGATGCATCCGCGCTCCAGAGCAATAGCGCTCTTCCAATGGTCGTGGTCGATGGAGCCGATGGTCATGCCTTCGCGAGTAAGAGGGCTGAAGAGGGCCGCCACCTCATAGCTGGTGCCTATGGTGTCGAGGGGCAGCAGATGGTAGCGCACGAAGCTGTCGTTGTCATAGGGCACCTTGAGGAAGCGGACGGAAGCATCGCGCACGTGCGTACCTTTATTATCTGTGTTTGCGCCCTGCTCTCGGATGGGAGCCAGGTAATTGCTCTCGAGAGGGCTGCCATCGGCCATGGAGAGGGTGAGCTGCGTGACGACGGCATCGGCGAAGATGCTGACGAAGAGTGTCATCTGCCTGCTGCCGTCGGTGAAGGTAAAGCGGCGGATGCTCCCTCGTCCGAAAGTGGGATGCTCCACGCCCATCGTCCGCTGGTCGACCTTGGGCAGGTCGGCAGCCGTGATGATCTCTGCGCCGAAGCGGGCTTCGGGCACGAAATCAGAGAGCAGCGGCTGACGGCCCTGCAGGAGGGTGAAGGCGTGTGCACGCTTGTCGAAGCGGACAGAGTAAGCGTCTGACTTGGCTGCAGCGGCCAGCGCGCTGCCGATGAAGATGAGGAAAGCAAAGATTCTGGTTCTCATAAGTATTCCTATTCTGCCACCAGCTCTACGACGCGGCTGTTGAGCTGGTTGCCGGTGAAGAGGTCGAGGCCGATGGTCATCAGATAGTCGCCGCTGTAGGTGCGGTCGTGGACCCACGTGTCCTGCCCGGGCATAAGGTTGATCTCCTGAATGCGGTAGTGGCGGTCGGGGTCGAGGCCACGCAGGACGACGTTGTGACGCTGCTCGCCGAAGCGGGGATGTACGTCGAACGTGAAGAGTACAGCATGACTCTGGTCGGCCGTGGCGTAGAGGCTGGCTGCATGCTGACCCTCGTAGGGCGAGACGAGGCGGAAGAGGTCGCCCTCCATGATGACGGGCTTCAAGCGGTTGTAGTTCTTAACGGCTTGCTGCGCGTACTGAATGTCCTGCTCGGTCATGTCGGTGAGCTTGATGTCGAAGCCGAGCTTGCCCATCGAAGCGACGTCGGTGCGGAACTTGACGCTGGCGCGGCTGTTCCAGGTTGTGACGTGTGCACAGACGGCCTTGGAGGGATAGAAGAAGCTGTAGCCATATTGGATGAAGAGGCGCTCGATGGGGTCGGTGTTGTCCGATGCCCAAAACTCGGTGAAGTACTCAAGTCCCTTGTAGTCGATGCGCCCGCTGCCGCCCGAGCACATCATCATGGGCAGACGCGGGTACTTCTGCTTGATGCGCTCCAGAACGCTGTACAGGCCGCGGACGTAGTCGACGTAGAGGTGCGACTGCTTGCCCTTCAGGTAGGGCGAATAGGGATTCATGATGGGCGCGTTGCAGTCCCATTTGAAGAAGGCGATTTCCGGGTACTTGGTCATCAGCCCGTCCACGATGCTGAAGACGAAATCCTGCACCCGCGGGTTGGTGAGGTCGAGGGTGAGCTGGTTGCGGAAGAGAGCAGGCTCGCGGCCCGGCGTCTGCAGCACCCAGTCGGGATGCTTCTCGTAGAGCTCGCTCTTGGGATTCACCATCTCGGGTTCGATCCAGATGCCGAAGCGGATGCCTTTCTCGCGGGCAGCCTCGCAGAGGCGACCTACGCCGTTAGGCAGCTTCGTGCGCGTCTCGTCCCAGTCGCCCAGTCCGGCGTTGTCCGAGCTGCGCGGGTATTTGTTGGCGAACCAGCCATCGTCGAGCAAGAACATGTCCACGTCCAAGCGCACGGCATCGCCCATGAGGGCGACCAGACGCTCCTCGTTGAAGTCGAAATAGGTGGCCTCCCAGTTGTTGAGGAGCGTCATGCGGTCGGCCGCGCCGTCCTTGAGCTGGTGGTGTCGTGCCCAGTTGTGCAGGTTGTGCGACGCCTGCTGGAGTCCGTTCTGGCTGAGGGTGAAGTAGAAGTCGGCCGTGCGGAATGTCTCGCCAGGCGCGAGGGTGCGCTCGGAGTAGTCGGAGTTGATGCCGGAGAGGATGCGCAGGCCTCCTTGCTCGTCCACCTCGAAAACGAAGCGGAAGTTGCCCGTCCAACCGAGTTGGCCGAGGAGGACCTCGCCCGTGGTCTCCGTTGCGGGCTTATCCAGCGAGACGATGAACTGCGGCGAGGCGTACATGTCGGCGCGCGTGCCGAGGTTGCTGTCCATGGTCTTCTTGCCGAAGACAAGGGGCGTGGTGGTCATCTTAGCCTCGTCGGCCCAGTTGCCATTGAACTGCGTGAGGTAGTAGGCGGCGCGGTCGAAGTGGAGCACAGAGGAGGCGAACTTGCGCAGTTGCACAGGCTTCTTCTGGCGGTTCTGAATCTCGGTGTAGACCTTGATGACATCCTCCTCAGTATACGCCACGTAATGCAGGCGCACGGTCGTAGGCTCCTTGTCGTCCTCAAGCGTGACGACGGTCTCCTGCACCCCCTGATTCAGTTGGAGGGTCGAGTGGCCGGTGTGGCGCAGACGCGTGGAGGGATTGCCGTCGGCATGCATGATGTCGAGGGCAGGCTCGAAGTAGACGTCAGCCGTACGTGTGAGGTAGGCCTCGCGACCATCCTCCAGCCAGCCGAGATCACTCTCGTGGCGCAGGCGCTTGCCGAAATAGGATTGTGTGACGCGGCCGTCATCCTTAACCTTCAGGATGAGGTCGAGGCTGCGGGTCTGCACGCGTATGAGTTCATCAGCCACGGCAGAGGCGGGGAGTAAGGTTGCTGCACAGCAGCACAACCAATAGAAGAGAGTTCTGATTTTCATATTGGAAGAGTATTATATCTTGAAGGTATGCCTCGTTTATTTGAAGTCTGGCCAATCGTCGGTGCGGAAGGGACCTACGGGAAGACCATTGGTGCTCTGGAGATTGCATTCGGGGTTATCAGCCCAAGCGTAGCGGACGGCTACGGGATGGGGTACGTCGGGCGACGCCACCACGACGCGCTGCATGCCCCCTTGCCCCTCGGTGTGAGCTTTGGCGACATGCCAGCGATGGTCGGGGCCAGCGATGCTGAAACCTTTGACATCAGCATTCTCAGCCAGCATCCCGCTGCCCTGAGTGGGACGGAACGTGAGGATGCACTTGCCCTCGCTGATGCGCATACCGAAGAACTCCGGCGCGGCACAGGCTTCATCGCGGCCATAGGTGCGATTCAGCGCCAACAGCGCCAAGCGATGTCCCACCTCCTGCTTATTCTTCGGGTGGATGTCATTGGCCTCGCCAATGTCGATGTTGACGGCCATGCCCACTCCGTCCAGTTGCAGCGCCTTGCGCTGAGCCTCGCGGATGGCAGCCCACTCCGACTGTGGCTGCAAGTCGTGGCGTTGCAGGTAGTTGGCAATCTGCACGAAATAGAAGGGCAACACCCTGGAGTCTTGCTGCTGCCGGAAGCGGCGACGTTCGTTCTGCGATGGCGCAGGCTTCGGGAAGGTGGCCACGTTGGCGTTGCGGTTGAAACGCGCCTGCCAGTCGTGAATCAGTGTCTGGAAGAGGCTCTCGTATTGAACGGCGCGTCCCACGTTGGCACAGCCCTGATACCAGAGGAAACCGCGAATGGGCATGCTCAGGAAGGGAGCCACCATGGCGTTGAACAGGTTCGAGGGATACCACGAATCATCAGGCGCCTTAGGTGCGGGCCCTACTTGGCTACCATCCAAGCCAATGGCGAAGCGCCATTCTCCGGCCAGCGGCAAGACAGTCTGTCCTTGGCTGAGACTCATGTCCTTGTCGGTGCCGCGGAAACCGCCCTCGCCACCCGTGTCGAGCACGCGGACGGTGATGACGTTGCGACCCTCTTTGACCAACCTTCCCGGCACTGTGTAGGTGCGCGGGGTTGTCCAGCCGGCTCCTTGAGCTATCTTCTCACCGTTGAAATAAGTAATGTCCTCGTCGTCTATCTGTCCAAGCTTCAGCGTCAAGTCTTTTCCTGCCAGCTGGGCAGGCACCTCAACGCTCTTGCGGAACCAGGCCACTCCGTCGAAGCCCGGCAGTGCGGACATCTCCCATTCACCCGGCAGGTTGATGGTCTTCCACTGGCCATCGCTGGCGTCGACAGCTGTCCAACGCGGACTGTTGATGTCTCCGTCAGCAAGTCCCTGGTCGGCTGCGAAGAACTGGCGGTTCCAAGCTTCGCGCTCCGTCTCGTAGAGCACATTGATCTTCGCGTCGTCAAAGCCAGTTTCTTCAATACGAGCCAGCTGCTGTTCGAAGCCCTGCACGTGCTTTAGCTCGTCGTGGCTTATCCACGTTTCAGCAGGCGTGCCGCCCCAACTGCTGTTGACCACGCCCACGGCAATGCCCAATCGCTGCGACACCTCGCGAGCAAAGAAATAGGCAGCAGCGGAGAATTCCCCGACCATCTGGGGCGAACAGACCGCCCACCCACGCGTATGGCCCAGCGGCACGCGAGTCTGCGGCTGATGGGCAACAGTATGCTCTACTTGGAACAGACGCACCAGTGGGTGGGTGGCAGCTGCCACTTCCTGCTCGAAGTCCTTCACACGCCCCCATCCCTTCACAGGCATCTCCATGTTCGACTGGCCGCTGCAAAACCAGACTTCGCCCGCCATGACATTCTCCAGGACGGTCTTCTGTCCGTCATCGAACGTCAGCGTGTACGGCCCTCCGGCCTTGGGAACAGAGAGGTCGAAGCTGAAAGCCCCCGTCTGTCGGTCGGCCTGCGCCTTGCGGGTCTGGCCGTCCCATGACGCGGTGATTTTCACGGCAGCCCCTTTCTTGGCCGTGGCCGAAAGGTGGACGGTGGTCTGCTGCTGCAGGACCATGTTGCTGGTCATCCACCCCGGCAGGCGCACCTCTGCGCCAGCTGAGGCGGCAAAGCTCAATGCTAAAAGGAAAATTGCTTTTTTCATATCATCATCTATTTATGGAATAAACGTATAATCGATGCTTTGAAGGTCCTTATCGGCCGAGCTGGTGCCGTAGAGCAGCTGATAGCGGCCCGGCAGGGGGCGCATGGTGCCAGAAGCTTCGTCAAACCTTTCGAAAGTCTTGTCCGTCAGCTCGAACGACGCCGTCTGCCGCTCACCGGGGCGTAGCGTCAGGCGCGTGAAACCTCGTAGCACCTTCAGTGGAGCCGTGGGGTCATCGAGACTGCGCAGGTAGAGTTGAATCGTCTCAGTACCCTCGCGTCGGCCCGTATTCCTGACAGGTACGAGCAGGTGCCGTCCATTAAGCGTGGCCCGGCCAATGCTGAAACGCGTATAGCTGAGGCCATAGCCAAAAGGATAAATGGCATGCCCCTGAAAATACTGATAGGTGCGTCCTTTGCTGAGATCGTAGTCGCCGAACGGCGGCAACTCATCGAGCGTGCTGTAGTAGGTCAGCGGCAGCCGCCCTGAAGGATTGTAGTCGCCAAAGAGCACGTCGGCCACGGCACGGCCACCCTGTTCGCCGGGGTACCACGCATTGACGATGGCCGGCAGGGTCTTATCCTCCCAATTCAATGCCAACTGACTACCAGCCACAAGGACGAGCACAATATTGGGGTTCAGCTTTTGTATCTCTTGCAAGAATTCCTGCTGGTCAGCAGGCAGGTCGATGCGCTCACGGTCCTGCCCTTCGCGCTCGATTGTCTTGTTCGTACCCATGACAGCGACCACGACATCGCACTCGCGGACAGCACGCCCCGCATCGCCATATAGTTCCAGTCGCGTGGCTTTCTCGGATTCCGGCACTCGCCATTGCAGTCGTGCCATGCTGAAATCGCGGTCGTAGAAATATTCGGCCTGAAGGTCGTACTCCCTCCCGGCCACGAGTTCGACCTCGCCGATACCGTTCTCCACAGGGTGATTCCACCATTGGTCGATAACCTTCTGCCCGTCAACGAACAAGCGTTCGCCACCACCCGCTGCCGTGAAGCAGAACTGATACCTCCCACTGATGACAGGGCGCAGCTTGCCTCGCCAACGAACAGAAAAGCTGCCCTGCAGCAGGTTGTCGCCCTCGTGCAGGATGCCGCGTACATCGCTGCGCCACGTGCGATGCATGTTGTCGGCCTCGATGAGGCGCTGGTGGTTCAAGTAGACGTCGGCGTAGGTGTCCAGCCCCTCGAAGACGATGGTCTGGTGTACGGCGGCAAGTTCCTCGGCCGTAGGTGTGAAATGCGTCTCGTACATCCAGTCCTCCTTATCCACCCACTGGACTGAGCGCTCGTTCAGGCGGAAGAAGGGATCGTCGATGATGCGCTCGCGCATCAAGTCGAGATGTGTGTTGCCTGGTACGTGGGCTGGATGCCATATCTCAGAGTTGTCTTGACGGAAGCGCCAGCCGTCGTGCAGCGTACGCTGCGTGGCAGCGCTGGCAGCTGTTCCGCAGATGGCCACGAGGAGTGTCAGGATGGCGATGCGTTGGTTCTGGAGAGCCATATATATGAGTAGTTTTTGAATAGCCAAGAACAGGATTTGCGCTACAAAGGTAGGCTAACCCTGTTGACTATGAAAATATTTGTGCTCCATTTTCTGCTACAAATGATGCAGGCGCGATGGAATGTGCTATTTTTGACGCAGATCTTTCGTCTTGGCCCGCTGTTCCTGTATCTGCTTCTCGAAATCCTTGGGCGTCATTCCAAATTGGCGGCAGAAGAGTTTGGAGAAATAGCTGTGGTTGCTGAAGCCCACCTTCGTGCTGATCTCGCCCATGCGAAAGCGCCCTTCCTGGATGAGGTCGGCGGCCCGCTTCAGGCGTATGAGGCGAATGAAGTCGAGCGGCGGCATGTCGAAGAGCGTCTTGATCTTGCGCAGGAGGCTGCTACGGCTCATGCAGAGGGCCGAGGCCATGGCTTCGACGTTGAAGCTCTCGTCGGAGAGGTTCTGGTTGATGACGGCCAGTGCGCGCGCCATGAACTCCTCGTCCTCGCGACTCATCTGCATGCCGTTCATGGGGAAGAAGGGCCGCTTGGCGAAGGCCTCGCGCTCTTTCTGGCGGTTGGAGAGCAGCGAGACGATCTGCATCCGCAGGAAATCCCAGGCGAAGGGTTTCTCGATGTAGGCCTCTGCGCCCACCTGCAGACCGGCTATTTTGCTCTCGGTGTCGTTCTTGGCGGTGAGGAAGATGACGGGGATGTGGCTGAGTTCGATGTCCTGCTTAATGGTGCGGCAGAGCTCCACGCCGTCCATGACGGGCATCATGATGTCGGCAACGACGAGGTCGATGTGGGCAACACGTATTTTCTCCAGTGCTTCCTGTCCGTTGGCGGCTGTCTCGACGATGAAATCCTCACGCAGGCGTTCGCCGACGAAATCACGTATGCCGTCGTCGTCCTCCACAAGCAGGATGGTGGCGCCGCGCACCTGGCTCTGCGTGAGCAGGCGTTCTTCGGGCAGCGTGGCAGCATCGGGCAGCGTCTGCCGGGCTGGCGCATCGGATGCGTCGTCGGTGATGGCGGCCTCGCCGAGGGGCAGCGTCAGGACGAAGCGGTTGCCCTCAGGCTGGACGGTGCCATCGGGCGCAACGGTCTCGAGCGCGAGCGTTCCGTTGTGCATCTTGGCCAGCGAGCGACATAGTGCCAGGCCGATGCCCACGCCGCCAGGCGTGTCGTCGGTGTCGGGTTTGCGGTTGCGCAACTGCACGAAGGGGTCGAAGATGGCCTCGTGGCGCTCGGCGGGAATGGCGGGGCCGTCGGAGAAGACGGCGAGGCGCAGGACGGAGCGGTCGGATGTCAGCGAGACCTGACAGCGTGAGCGGCCGTACTTCAGCGCGTTGTTAAGCAGGTTGCTGAGAATCTTGGTCACAGCCTCACGATCAATCTGGGCGAGCACAGCAGGCTCGATGTGCAGCTGCTGAAGCTTCTTGCCGCGCAGGGCGTAGGTGGGCTCGAAGCGCTCCATCGTGTCGCGCAGCAGTTCGCTGACGTTGACCGTCTCCAGCTGCGGGTGCAGCTCGCCCGAGTCCGCTTTCTGGAAGTCCAGCAGTTGCGAGGCGAGGTTGAGCAGGCGGTTGGTGTTCTGGCGGACGACGCTCAGGTTGTGGGCCACGCGCTGATCGTCGATGCCTGCCCGCTCGATGACTTCGAGGGGGCCGCTGATGAGGGTGAGGGGGGTGCGGATCTCATGGGCAATCTCGGTGAAGTAGTGGATGCGCTTCTCGTTCAGCTCCTTCTCCTTCTCGATGGCGAAGATGCGCTGTCGCTCCTGGAACTGCCGCTCCTTACGACGCCGATACCATTGGGCCCAGAAGCTGGCAAGGGCGGCGGCAGCGAGGACGTAGAGCAGGATAGCCCACCAGCCACGCCACAAGGGCGGACGCACGACGATGGTGAGTGTGCGTTCGTGGTGGGGCGTGCTTTCGCCAGTGAGCCCTGTTGAGCGGAGCCGAAGCGTATAGCTCCCCGAACCCAAGTTAGCGAGCGTCAGACCACCGTCGGGAACAGGATGCCACTCGGCGTCGAGCGGCTCAAGGCGGTACTCGTAGGCCGTTTCTAGGCGGTCGCCGTAGGAGAGCAGGGCGATATCGAGGCTGATGTTGGAATGCTTGAAGGGCAGCGTGATGCGGTCGGTCTGCATGATGCTGCGCTTGAGGGGCGAATGTGGCGTCTGCGGTGTCACCTCCTGGCCGTCGATGCTGAGGCGCGTGATGAGCAGGTCGGCGGCCACGGTGGTCGGTTGCGCCTCGCCGTCGGAAGAGAGCTGGTCGGGATGGCAGCGCACGAGGCCGTTGATGGTGCCGAAGAAGAAGGTGCCAGCGGGCAGCGCCAGCGCTGCCTTGTAGTTGAACTGGTTGCTGGGCAGGCCTTGCGCGGTCGTGAAGAGGTGGAGCCGTCCCGTGGCAGGATCGAGCTGCACGAGGCCGCGATTGGTGCCGAACCAGAGGCGATGGTGGCTGTCCTCAAGGATATTGTAGGCTACATTGTCGGGCAGGCCCTGCTCGGTGTTGAAGCGCTCGAAGTCGTCGCTCTCGGGGCGGTAGCGGCAGATGCCACCGCGGTCGGTGCTCAGCCATATACGCCCCTGGCTATCCTCGAAGACGGCACTGACGCTGGCCGACGAGAGGCTGTGCGGGTTGCCGGGCTCGGGCTGATAGCGTCGCACGCGCGCATTCCTCGTGTTTAAATGTGCCAGTCCACCCCCCATGAGTGCCACCCAGACGTCGCCGCGACGGTCGTGAAGCAGCTGGTAGGCCCACAGGTTTTCGATGCCCTTGACGGTAGTGAGTGCAGTGCCTTGTTCGAGGCGCCCCCGCCAAACGCCCTGATCAGTAGCCAACCAGAAGAGGCCCTGGCGGTCGACGCTGATGTCGTAGGTGCTGACGCCCTCGGGGAGACCCAGTTGGGCGTTAGTGAGCATGTGAGTCCGTCCCGTTCGCGTGTCGACGACCTTGATGCCCACCTTGTTGATGCCGGCGTAGAGTCGGCCCTGGAAGTAGGTGAGGCAGATGGTGTAATAGTCGTCATTGCTGGCCGTCAGCCCTATGTCGGGCGTGATGCGTCCGGTGACGAGGTCGATGTGGTTGATGCCCCTGTCCTCGGTGCAGAGCCATAGGTTGCGGTCGCCATCGGTGGTGAGCTGGCGAATGCGGTCGCTCGAGAGCGTGTGGCCCTCGTCGTCGCTCTGAATGACGGTGAACATCTGTTCGCGTGCGGGTAGGTAGGCAGCACCTCCGAACATGGTGCCGACCCAGAAACCGCCCTCACGATCGCGGAAGATGGTGTAGATGATGTCGTCGGACAGGCTGAGGCGGTTATTGCGGTCGTGGCTATAGTGTACGACGTCGCCCGTAGAGGTTCGGATGCGGTAGAGCCCATCGTAGGTGCCCACGAGCAGCGCATCGCCGTAGGCCATTGCACCGCGCACGATGGTCGCGCTGAAGTCCTGCCACGGATTCTCGGTGAGCTCACCCCTGATGGGCGAATAGAGCATCAGATGGCCGTTCTGCACCGCCAACGCCAGCGAACCATCGGTCAGCGTCGTCAGCGTGTTCGTCTGTATGCCCAAGAGCGAGCGGCCCGTGGCATCCTCGCTGAGCTGCTCGAATCGGTCGGCCTGAGGCAGGTAGCGCCACAGACCTATGTTCCACCCGCTGGCCCAAACCTCACCACTGGGTGTTACGGTAAGGCAGCTGTAGTGGCTGACATTCGTCTGCCCAGGGTTGGCATAGTGATGCAGCATCGCCGTGGCCATGGCTTCAGCGCCCCCTCTCTTCCCGCAGGCTATCCTGAAGATGCCTTCGTCGGGCACCACCACCCAGACGTCGCCATCGCGGTCGTGCCAGATCTCTGATACCCAGTTGGTCATCCGTTGTCCGTCGGCAGCTGCCATCTCGATGTGGCGGAAACGGTCGGCACTCAGGTCGTAGAGGAACAGTCCCTGGTCCGTGCCCACCCATAGGAGGTGTCCTGCCTCCTGCTCCAGCGCTGAGATGTTCTGGTTGGCAGCCCCTGAGGTGGCGTCGGCCACGTAAACGGTGCGCAGCGAGCGGCCGTCGTAGCGGCAGAGGCCGTTCTTGGTGCCCAGCCAAACGAAGCCGAAATCGTCCTGAGCGATGCTCTTCACATTGTTCTGCGAGAGGCCTGAACGGCTGTCTACAATCAGGAAAGCATCCTGTCGCGAGACCGCCGCTGCGCAGGCAGCAACAAAACCGAACAATAGCGTAAATAAATATCTTAGGCGCATGGTGAATTGTTTTTCGCTGCAAATATACGTAAAAAAATAAATCAATCAGACTTTCACGCCAAATATGTCTGCTGCATAGGCGCTGATTTCCGTATTTGTGGCAAAAGGTGACGCAAGTCACCTCACTTGTAGCATCCTGGCTACGCTGTTTCAGCAGCCGAGACCGAAAAAAGTGCGGCTTTGCCTCTGAGGGTAAGAAAGGGCACCAAATTTGTCAAGGAAAATCGATGGAATGGGCGAAAATTGAAGTTCCCCGCTCTCTTGCACTACCCTTTACTGCAAGGCGCGACGCTCCGTTTCGAGCTCACGTTCAGGTTTGGTGGTTCCCCTACTGCCACTCCGATTAGAATGAAGGATCTCGCTTCGCTCAGCGTGTTTTGCCCTTTTGGTGCATTTGTGGCAAAAAATAATTCAACATTATTTACGTATAAGACTGAATTAGCAGTATCTTTGCCCCACGAAATCACAAAAAAGGTTATATCCCATGCAACAACTCGATCTTCGCTACCTACGCTCTTGGCGCTTCCGAAAGCTCGGAGGCTGTCTGCTATTGGCGTTGACGATGGTGGGCATAACGTCGTGCCGCGACGACTACGCCTACGACAACGAGGAGCCTACGTGGTTAGGGGCTAACGTCTATGAGTGGTTGAAGGCCGACGGCCACTACACTACCTACCTGACGCTCATCGACCGCCTGGGCCTCGACGGCACGCTCGCCCGAACGGGCAGCAAGACGCTCTTTCCTGCCACCGACGAGGCTTACGCCCGCTATTTCAGCGCACAGGGCCTCAACGGTTCCTCACCTTCGGTCGTAGCCAAAGGACTCTCGCGCGCTGAGGCCAGCTACCTCTTCAACGCGTCGATGCTCAATATGGCCTATTTGGACAATATGCTGGCCAACGTGCCCAACTCCAACAGCGACGACGACGGCGAGGGCATGGCCGTGTTGCGCAATGCCTCGTCGACCATCTATGACCGCATCCGCCACTTCGATGCCGACCACCTGCCCGCCACTGAATGGTGGACGCGCCTGGCCGCACGTGGTGGCGCATGGATTGTGGACAACGAGCCACGCCCCGACGTCATCTTCACGCCTGCCTTCATGCAGAAACGCGGCATCACCGAGGCCGACTGGGCACTCATCGGCGGCGGAGCTCCTTACGAGACGAAAGGTTTTTTTATTAATGGTTCACGCGTACGCGAGGATGCCAAAAACGTCACCTGCAAGAACGGCTACCTCCACCTCGCCGACAACGTGGTGACGGCGCTGCCCAATATGGCCGAGCTCATCGAAGGCAATGCCTCGACAAGCCTGTTCGCCCAGCTGATGAACAAATTCTCAGCTCCCTACTACGATGCCGCCATCGATGCCACCGTGCGTGCCGACGAGATGACCGACTACGTCTCGGACTCTGTCTATGTGCGCCGTTATTTCAACGACAACAGCACGGGTGCCTGCACGCAGACACCCCGCCAGCCCGGTCGCGAGGCCGAGACGCTGACCGACGACAGGATGCTCTACTTCGACCCCGCCTACAACCGCCTCGGAGCGCCCACCGACATGGGCGTCATGTTCGTGCCTACCGACGAGGCCATGCGCGCCTATTGGAACGGCAACGACGGCGCTTTCCTGCGCAAAGTCTACGGCGAGTGGGACCGCGTGCCCGTCGACGTCCTCTGCAAGTTCATCAAGAACCACCAGCTGAAGTCGTTCGTGGGCTCGCTGCCCAATGACTGGGCGCATCTGGCCGACCAGAAGGGTAACCTGATGTACATGCAGCGCGACTACATCGTCGGCACGGCGCAAGGATGCAACGGGCTCGTGTACTTCACCAATACCTGTTTCCCACCCATCGACTACAAGTGTGCCTACGCCCCCACGCTGACCTCGCCCTTCACACGCGTCATGAAGGCTGCTATCGACGAGAATGATCAATTGAAATTCCATCTCTACCTACGGTCGCTTGAGAACCAGTACAACCTGCTCGTGCCCACCGACTCAGCCGTGCGCTACTACGCCGAGCCCATTTCATGGAGCATTTATGCCAACACGGGAGTCGACAATCGCGAGATTTGGGGCTTTCGCATGGGGGCTGACCGCATCCTGGCCGACGTCTACGCCGTCAACCCCGACGGCACGCGCGGCGCGCTGCTGCGCACCATCGGCACCGCCTCAGCCGACCAGGATCGCATCCAGAACCGCCTGCGCGACATCATCGACATGCACATCGTCGTGGCCGACACCGAGGATGAACCCATGTCGGGCTTCATGGACACTGGCGATAAGACTTTCTACCTCACCAAGGGTGGAAGCATCATCCGTCGCGACAGTGGCCGCGGCCTCACGACCCAATTCGCCGGAGTCGGCGATGCTGAGCTCGGGCTGCCCGCCGCACGCCTCGAGGACAGCATCTACGTGACGACGAACAGTCACACCTTCTTCATCGACCGCATTCTTCAAGACCCCATGCGCTCTGTCTACACTACCCTGCGCGACAACGCCGCCTACAGTCGCTTCTTCGAACTCCTGCTGGGTGACCCTGCCGTCTATGCCTACTTCAAGGACGACAAGGACGTTCAGGCCATCTTCGATGCACAAACTACCGAGCAGTCCAGTGGCGTAGGGCAGATTGTAACCTCCTTCAACAACTACCGCTATACCGTTCTCGTGCCCACCAACGAAGCCATCGACGCCGCCTTCCGTGCCGACGCCAATCTGTGGACGTGGGAGCAGATCTCGATGGAGGACAATCCCACGGTAAAGAAAGCCCGCTGCCTCTACCTGCTCAACTTCCTGCGCTTCCATTTCATCGATGGCGCCATACCCGTAGGCACTGGTTCGTGGACGCGCACCTACTATACTGCTGCACGTCGGGCCAACGGACAGTTTGTTCCCATCGCCATCACTTCAACTGGCGACGATCTCGCTTTCGGGACCGATGCTGCAGCACACGTGGTCACTGCAGACCCCACTTTGTATAACGTCTGGGCTCGCGACCTCATCGTAGACAACAAGGACCCCCTGCGGGCAGGCAACATCCTCGCCTCCAGTCGCGCCGTCATCCACGTCGTAGACCGCGTAGCGCCCTACAATAAATAAAACACAGCCATGCAGAACAAACTCTTTTTCATGCTACTGCTTGCCGCATTCACGCTTCGTCTGAGTGCACAGACCACCATCACGGGCCGCGTCATCGGTGACGATGAGCCTGATGGTCTGATTGCCGCCTCTGTGGCCGAGCAGGACAAAAACGGGCGCATCCTCACGGCTGTGCAGACCGACTTCGACGGCAACTACTCCATCCCCGTAAAGTCAACCGCGAACGACCTCCTATTCAGCTACGTAGGCTATACGAAGCAACTCATCCCGATTCGCGGACAGCGCAAGATTAACGTGACGCTGAAAGCCAAGAACCAGCTCTCGGAGGTCATCGTGAAGGCTACAAGAACAGTTTCCTCGGGCGGCCTGGCCGTGCCCGAGCGCGAGTACACGGGTGCCATGCAACGCTTCTCAACCGAAAGGCTCGAGGGTATGTCTGTCACCAGCATCGACGATGCTCTGCAGGGACGCATCGCAGGCCTCGACATCGTAGCAAACTCGGGCGACCTCGGCAGCGGCACGACGATGCGCATTCGCGGTATCACCAGTATCAACTCGGGCAACGAGCCGCTCATTCTGGTCAACAACATCCCATTCGAGAGCAACACCGAAGGCTTCGACTTCGCCAATGCCGACAACGAGCAGTTTGCCAACCTCCTCTGCATCAGTCCCGACGACATCGCCGAGGTGACCGTTCTCAAGGACGGTGCAGCCTGCGCCATATGGGGCTCACGCGGGGCCAACGGTGTCATCAACATCACCACGAAGCGCGGCGCTACAGGTCCCACCCGTGTCACTTACAGTTACCGCCTCTCGGGCAACTGGCAGCCCAAAGGTGCACCGCTACTCAGCGGCGACGAATACACGATGCTGATGAAGCAGGCATACTTCAACGCCTACAGACAGGACGTCAACATCCCCGAGTACAGCTACGACCGCCAACAGTTCCTTGCCACCTACGGCACGGCGGCCGACTACACCAACTTCACGCAGAACACCGATTGGGTGGATGCCGTCCGCCAGACAGGCTGGACTCACGACCACCTCATCTCCATACAAGGCGGCGGCGAGCGCGCCCGCTTCCGCACCTCGCTCGGCTATTATCGGCAGACGGGAACCGTCATCGGGCAAGATCTGCACCGCTTCACAGGCAGCGTGAACCTCGAATACAACGTCTCGCGCCGTCTGATGTTCGCATCAGAATTCGGTCTCACCTACACCGACAACGACAAGAACTACAACGATAGTTCCGTTGACGGCCTGCTGAGCATCGCCTACAAGAAGATGCCCAATGCCACCGTCTACCGTCGAGATGCTGAAGGTAAGGCCACGGACGAATTCTTCAACATCGCCCAGAGCTCGGTCCTCAACAGCGACCAAAAGGAGCTGGCCAACCCCGTTGCCATCGCTCGTCTGGCCGCCTACCAGCAGACCCACATGCGCATCATGCCCACGTTGCGCCTGCGCTACGATTTCCTCGACCCCGACGCCGAGGGGCGCCTGCGCTACCAAGGCTACGTCAAGTTCGACAGCGAGAACGTCAAGGACGCCAAGTTCCGGCCGCGACAGACCTCTACACGACCATGGACCGACAGCGCCGTAGGACGCAGCTACCAGCGCGAGAGCGAGGCCATGACCATTTACACCGACCACAACCTGACCTTCGTGCCCCGCTTGGGCGACAACCACAGCCTCATGCTCTACGCTTCATGGCAGATGGACGTCAGCCACAGCAAGATACAGCAGTTCGAGCGCTACGGCTTGCCCTCAACAGCTGCCACAGACGTTGCAACGGGCGGACATATGGTGCCAGAGTCGTTCTACAGCGCCAAGAACCAAGGCCGTAACATGGCCTACCTCGTTAATGGACATTATATGCTGTTGGACCGTTACATCTTGGATGCCAGCGCACGCTGGGACGGCAGCAGCCGCTTCGGCCGGGACAACCGTTGGGGCTTCTTCCCCTCCGTCTCGGCGAAATGGATTTTCACGAGCGAGGCATGGATGCAACGGGCCACGGAAAAGTGGTTCTCCGAGGGCAGCCTGCGCGTAGGTTGGGGCGTAACAGGCAATCGCCCCGACCGCGAATACCTCTACTTCAGCCGCTACGACAGCTACGGATCCAGCTATATCGACCTCCCCACCATCAAGCCCGCCAGCCTGCAGTTGAGCAACCTGCGGTGGGAACGCTCGTCAAGCGTCAATGTAGGCCTGGAACTCAACTTCTTCGATTTCCGCTACCGCCTGGTCATGAATGCCTACCATCGCCGCACGGCCGACCTGCTCTTCGCCCATCAGACCATTCCCTCGAGCACCGGCTTCGGTAGCATCAGCTACATCAATGCCGGCACCATGGACAACAACGGCTGGGAGCTGGAGTTCTCGACCAACCGTATGGTCAAGCGGGGCGACTGGCAACTGGATGTCAGTGTCAACCTCTCAAACTACCGCAACACCATCAAGGAGCTCGACCCCATGGTGCTAAGCAGCTATCAGGCCGAGTTCACGCCCACGGGTGGCAACTACCTGAACCGCATCCAGGTGGAGAACTCCTTCGGTAGCATCTATGGCTTCCGCTATCACGGCGTTTACCAGTACGACAAGTACAGCGCCGAGGAGAATGTAGGTGTGTCGGGGCCCAACGCCCCCGTCGTACGCGATGCCTACGGACATCCCGTCCTCGACAGCAAGGGCGAGACCATACCGATGTACTTCGACTACGGTCGCACCGGCTACCGTTTCCGGGGCGGCGACGCCATCTACGAGGACGTCAACCACGACGGCACCATCGACGAGCTGGACATCGTCTATTTGGGCAACTCCAACCCCAAGCTCGACGGCGGTTTCGGCTTCACGCTCCGTTGGCGACGCCTGACGATCAACACATGGGCCAACTTCCGTTTGGGCTCCAAGGTAATCAACTATGGTCGTATGTACAACGAGAACATGTACACTACCAACAACCAGAGCATCGCCACCAACTGGCGCTGGCGCAAGGACGGAGACTTGACCGAGATGCCTCGTGCCCTTTACCAGAGCGGATACAATTGGCTAGCCAGCGACCGCTTCGTCGAGAGCGGTTCATTCCTGCGGCTGAAACAAGTGACCGCCAACTACAGTTTCAACCCCAGCCTCATTAAGCGTGCAGGACTGAACAACCTGATGCTGAGCCTCACCCTCAACAATATGCTCACCCTTACCAAGTACACTGGTGCCGACCCCGAGATATCGCCGCGTGGCAGCGACTTCGGCGTTGCCAAGGACAACAACCGAACGCCGCGCTCGCGCTACTTCACTATTGGCATGACAGTAGGGTTCTGAAACAATGAAAAATGGACAATGAATAATCTTATGAAAGCAAAATACTTCATCACAGCCTTAGCTTTTCTGAGTCTGATGACCTCGTGCGAGGACTGGTTCTCGACGCCTCCTGAGAGCGAGATGGTGCGCAACGACTTTTGGAAGAAGAAGAGTGATGTAGAGGGAGCCATCGGTGCCTGCTACCGCACGCTGGCCGACCAAGGCGTCATCAAGCGTCTGCTCGTATGGGGAGAATTGCGCAGCGACAACGTACTCGACGGCCGCAACCGTGAGGACAACGTCTACAAGATTCTCACGGCTAACATCACAGCGGACAACGAATACACGCGTTGGAGCCAGTTCTACGCATGCATCAACCAGTGCAACACGCTCATTGCCAACGCTCCCGATGTGCAAGCTTCCGACCCCGACTACGCTGCCACCGAACTCAATGCCCATCTGGCCGAAGCCAAAGCCATCCGCGCCTTCTGCTATCTCACGTTGGTGCGGACATTCAAGGACGTGCCTTACGTCACCCAACCCTACGTAGACGACAGCCGTCCCTTCGTGATGCCGCAGACGTCGGGCGACGAAATCCTGGCGGCAGAACTGGCCGTCCTCAAGAGTATCGACACGCAGGCCCCGCAGCTATGGACCGAAAATATCCCTTATACACGCGGACGCATTACCCAAAAAGCCGTATGGACACTCGAGGCCGACATCGCTCTTTGGCTGAATCGCTACGACGACTGCGTCGAGGCTTGTGACAAGGTGCTCTCCACAACGGCCAACCCGCTTGTGCTGGAGCGCGCCTCCACCTATTTCCGCAACGTCTTCCTCACAGGCAATTCCAGTGAAAGTATCTGGGAATTGCAACTCGACCAGAACAACCAGAACGCCGCCGTACGCGACTTCTTCGGCCTGAGCGGCACTGATGCCTGCCTCTCGAGCTACAATTTCTCTAGCGTGGGCGGTTCCAGCGACCTCTTCCTCGCTCAGCGCGACCTGCGCCGTATGAATGCCTTCGTCAGCGCAGGTGCCTACTATGCCATCAAGAAATATACAGCGCTACGCACCAATCTGACCAACGTCGACGGCCGCGAAGCCGACTTCCAGTGGGGCGATGCCAATTGCAACTGGATTCTCTACCGCCTGCCCGACATCTACCTGATGAAAGCCGAGGCACTGGCCGAACTCGGAGGCAGCGACAACCTGCAGGAAGCTGTACGCCTGTGCGGCATTACCTACGACCGCGCCAACCCCGACCTCGAACCGGGCACGCTCATCGCCAACATCGGCAACCAGGAGGAGGTGCGCAACCTGGTGCTGGCCGAACGGCAGCGCGAATTCCTCTTCGAGGGCAAACGCTACTTTGACCTTATGCGACGGATGCGCCGAGATGGAACGCCCGCGCAGGTGCTTGAGACCTATCTGCGCAAGCGATACGAAGAGATTGTCAGTATGTGGGCCGATGTGCGTCCGAAGCTGAATGACGTCGATGCCATCTACATGCCCGTCAACAATGATGAACTCCGCGCCAATCCATTGCTGCGGCAGAACCGATTCTACGAAACATCATCAGACATCACACGTTAAGCCATGAATAAGATAGTCAGAAACGCCACCATGATTGTTGCAGCAGCCCTGTCGTTCGTTGCCTGCAATAGCGACGACATCAAGGACGATGCCATGTACACCTTCACGGGCGAAACGG
Source organism: Bacteroidaceae bacterium (assembly GCA_017429525.1). GTDB lineage: Bacteria > Bacteroidota > Bacteroidia > Bacteroidales > Bacteroidaceae > Physcousia. The sequence goes on from JAFROT010000030.1 coordinate 211,219, forward strand.
CAGCCAGTTTCTGCCAGCACACGCCCGAGCTCAGCCGTTTCTACGAGATGCTCGTGGCCACAGGCGATGAGAGCCTACTCGGCATCTATGGCCATTTCACCCTCTTCCCGCCCACTAACACCGCTATCGACGCATGGCTCAGTGAGCGCGGACAGCGTTGGGAGGACCTGACGATAGAGGACATGCAGAAGGTGGTCTACAGCAGCACCATCCGCACGGGTGCCCAGGAATTCCTTACCACCGACTTCGTAGGCAATGCGACCTCGCTGCTGAGCATGCAGGATCGCACCATACAGATCAGCTTCGTCACCAACGACAAGGGCCAACGCGAGATTCTCGTCAATAGTATCGCACGAATCGTCAGTGCCGACAACGAGGTTCACAATGGCGTCGTACACATCGTAGACCACGTCATAGAGCCCTCTGAGGCCACCTCCCTCCAGCGCCTATGCCAGCAGCCGTCACTCAGCATCTTCGCACGAGCCTTTGCTGCCTCGGGGTTCAATGATCAGATGTCCGACCTCTACGACCCAAACTATACCGGGCCTGCAGGCTTTGACAGTGAAGACCCGTCGCAAGGCCATTACGAGCATTGCAAACTGGGATGGACCGTCTTTGCCGAGACCGACGAAGTGCTGCATCGGGCTGGCCTCATCGTCACGGACTCCGACACGCTCTCTGCCGTGGAACGCTTCGCCGAGAAGTGGTACGGCACCGAGGCCCTCGGCCGCTACACCGATGAGCGCAACCCTCTGCATCGGTTCGTGGCTTACCACATTCTCAACCGCCAGATGAATACGGGCTCCATGGTTTACACGGGTTTTGCCTGCGCTCCGACCTATCGCTCGAAAGCCTACGAATACTACGAGACCATGCTCCCCTATCGCATGATAGAGGTCAAGGCAGGCCCCGAAATCAACCGACAACGCAACGGCCACAGCGTACATCTCGACGACGAGGCCAGCAATATGGAGACCATGAACGGCTACATCCACGTTCTACGCGATCTGCTCGTCTATGACGAAGACATCATGACCTCCGACGTCATGCACAAGCGCATCCGCTTCGATTTCTATGCCGTGCCGCCACAACTCACCAACAACCACATCCGCTGGAATTGGGACTACCTCTCGAACGCACACGCCTTCCCGCAGGACTTCTGTGGCGACTATTTCAAGTACAATACGGGCTCTACGCTGACACTTTGGGCCTCCGACGGCTGGACCAACTACCAGAGCGATGAGATGCTCATAGCCGGTCCCATGTACGACTTCACGTTGCGCATGCTGCCTGTCCCCCCTGGCAACTACGAAATACGCCTCGGCTACCGAGCCGAGAACTGGCGCGGTATAGCACAGCTCTTCATCGATGGTCAGATTGCCGGCATCCCCGTTGACCTCACAATAGGCTACAACGGTGCTGAGAACGACCCCCGTATCGGTTACGTCCACGATGAGGACACCTCCGACGACGGTATCGAGAACGATAAGATGATGCGCAACCACGGCTATATGAAGGCCCCCACAAGCATGTACACCGGGCAGGAGGGCGGCAAGAGCCTGCGCGATATGTCAGCCTGCCTCCGCATCATCATCGGACAGTACCTCTTCCAATCTTACGGCCCCCACTATTTCCGCGCGAAGAACATGGATGACAAGGGTGGTGGCCGTCAGTTTCATGCCGATTACATTGAGTACATTCCCGTCGACTTGATTAGAGATGAGGATAGGGAGTGAAGAATGAAGAGTGAAGAGTGAAGAATGAAGAGTGAAGAATGAACTATAAAGCGAAAAGAGAACTATGAGAAGAGACACGATCTTTGTCGTTCTAACAGCGATCGTAGGCATGTGGGCCTCGACAGCCTGCACCTCCGACTGGGATGACCACTATGGGCGCCAGGCAGGCGTGAACGCCCAGAGCCTAATGGACGTGATAGAGGCCGACGCTCAGCTCAGCCGCTTCAGCATGGCCTTGAAGCGGACGGGCATGGACAGCGTGCTACGCGCCGACCAGACCTACACCGTGTGGGCTCCGACCGACGAAGCGCTTGCAGCGCTCGACCTCGCCGACGATGCCGCCATACGGCGCACGGTCATGAACCACATAGCGCGCTTCAGCTATCCTACATCCACGACAGGCAACGTCGTGATGCTCAACGGCAAGACGATGCGCTACACGAGCGCCGCGGTATTCAACGAGGCCACCATCGCCGAGGCCAATATTGCAGCGGCCAACGGACTCCTGCACAAGCTCTCGGCGCAAATTCCTTATCGCTACAATCTGCGCGAACTCATGGATGCCGACAGTCGTTTCGCTAAGCTCGCGGCCTTCGTGGCACGCTTCGATCAGCGCGTCTACGACGAGCGCCGCTCGACAAGCCGCGACAGCGTGTTCGTGGACTACAACGCCTTGCTTCAAGACCCTAAATACGGCGTGGGCGACCTTGCCGACGAGGACTCCCTGTTCACGATGATTCTCCCGACCGACGCCGTCTGGCAGACGGAGCTTGAACGTATTGGGGCGGCCTTCACGCCCTATAGCGCTGATGCCAGAGCTGCTGACAGCGTGCGGCACGTGCAGGCCGCACAGGCCTTGCTGGGCGGGCTCACGTTCCGTGGCATCGCCGACGACGCAGCCGACAGCCTCGTCACCGTCACGGGCAGGACCATCAAGCCCGTAAAAGCCTATCTGGAAGGCTACGAACGCATCCAGGCTTCCAACGGCATCGTCTACGTGGCCTCGACGGCCCTGAACAGGAACGACGCCTGCGTGTGGCGCCACGTGCTGACGACCGAGGCCGAAGAACTGGACAGCCGCGTAGCCATGGCGGGCTCCAACTGCTACGTCCGCAACACGAACGCCGTGAGCCGCGTGCAGGGCGTGAGCGAGAACAGCTACCTTGAGGTGACGAGCGGCAACGTTGATGGCGGCAGCACGTTCTACGTGGCGGGGTCGCTGGCTACCACGTACGACGTCTACGTAGATTTCGTCAACCCCGTTGTGGATGGCGAGAACGTAGCGGCCGAGCGCACTAAGGTCACGTTCCAGCTGATGTACCGCGGCGCCAACGGGCGCGCCACGGCCAAGAACCAGAACACGCCCACGGAGATCACGGGCATCGATGCTGACGGCGTACTGCAGCCCGGCATCATCAGCGTGAAAGCGTTTGAGGCGGTGGCGTTGCCCGTGAGCGATTTCTACGACGGGATGTGGCACGCCGACCCTACGCATGCCGCTTTCGAGACGACTCCGACAACGACGCTGAAGGTGCAGACGCGCGTCACCGCCGCCGATGCCCGCAACGGCTACGTCCGCAAGTTCCGCATCGACCGCGTGCGGCTGGTGCCGGTGGACGATAACTAATAACGATAACGTTAACGAAAACGTTAACGAAAACGAAAACAAAAACTAAAGAAACGATAACGTTACGATGAAACTTCCGATCCTATCCCTCTTACTCGCATGCAGCAGCGCGATGACAGCGGCGCAGCAGACCGACAGCCTACGGACGCAGGCCACGGGGCAGGCTTCCTCGATTCACCACGTCAGGGTGCGTGGCCGCGTGGAGCGGGCCGCAACGGGCGAGGGTCTGGCTGGGGCAAGCATCACTTCGCCCGGACTCAGGGTGAGCACGATGACGGCTGACGATGGCCGATTCGAGATCCAGCTGCCGTCGACCGACGTTCTGCTCGAGGTCACGGCTCCGGGATACGACGGGCAGGAGGTGGCTGTGCAGGGGCGTACTGACATCGACGTCAGCCTGCTCGACGCCATCGACGACACCACTCCCTCCCGACTGAACCTGCAGATTACGGGCCCGTTGCGAGCCACGCGGCAGAGTGGACAGCCTGGCAGCGGCGACACCTATTTCGTGCGCGGCCTCCAGAGCATAAATCTCAGCAGCCAACCGCTGTTCATCGTCGACGGCGTGGAGTGGCAGATGCAGGAGGAGGCGCGCACGACCGTCACGGGCTACGCTGGCAGCCCGCTGACTCTGATTGACCCTGATGACATCGAAAGCATCGACGTCCTGCGCGACGGTACGGCCATCTGGGGCTCGAAGGGTGCTGCGGGAATTGTCGTGATCAGGACAAAACGTGCCAAGGACATGGCCACGCGCATCGAGGCCAACATCTCGATGGGATTCACGACGCCCTACAAGTCGCTGCCGATGATGCAGGCTGGCGCTTACACTCGCTACGCCACCGACGTGATGCGCGGCATGAAAGCCGATGAGGTGGGCGCGCTGCACTTCATCCAGAACGACCCCTCGCGCTCCTACTACTGGGACACGCACCAACAGACCGACTGGCTCAGCGAAGTGAACAGGACGGGCTTCATGCAGAACTACGGCATTAACGTGGCGGGGGGCGACGACGTGGCGCTCTACCGCTTCTCGCTCGGCTACGGCAAGAACGACGGCAACGTGGACGGCACCCGTTTCGGGCGCCTGAACGCGCGGTTCAACAGCGATATTCGCCTGACCGATCGACTCTTCGTGGCAACCGACATCGCCTACGCCCAGACGATGACGCGTGTAAACTTCGACGGGCTCAACGACGTGCATAACCCTGCCTATCTGGCCATGGTGAAATCGCCGCTCTACGGCCCGTGGCAGCACAACCTAGCGGGGCAGGCTACCAACCGCATGAACGACGCCGACGAACTGGGAGTGGGCAACCCTATTGCCCTGATTGGCGACAATATCCCCGACATCGACCGCTACCGCTTCAACCTCAACCTGCGGCCTTCCTACGCCTTCACCGACCGCATGAAGCTGAGTGCCACGCTGGGCTTCAGCTGGGACAAGACGGCCGAGGACGTGTTCCTGCCCGATCATGGCGTGGCCGACATGCCTCTCAGGAACGCGCAGGGCGAAGTCTATGCGACAGCGCTGAACACGGTTTCCGACCTGATGGCGCGCCAGAGCACGCTGAGTGCCGAGGGCCGACTTGACTGGACCGTGGTGAAGGACTATGGCCACGCGCTCGACCTTGCCGCCGGGGGACGATTCTACAATACTTATTATAAATGGAACGCGGGCCTCGGCTACAACACGGGCTCCGACTTCATGCGTGCACTCTCGAACACCAACAGCAGCCTCCGCTGGATCGACGGCGACAACTACAAAGAGCGCCATGCGTCATGGTTCCTGACGGCCGACTATGCTTTTCGAAGGCGATACAGCGTAGGGCTCGGCCTGGAGCTCGCTACGTCCTCGCGCTATGGCCGCGAGGCGGGAGGTCTCAACCTATGCGGCGTCAGCTGGTCGGTAAATCCGTCGTTGCAGGCAGCGTGGCTCATTTCGGGCGAACGGTGGATGCGAGGGTTCAGCGCAGTGAACACGGCCCGCCTGCGTGCGGCTCTGAGTCAGACGGGTAACGACCGCCTGCCCATCCTGTCCAACCGCACTTACCGCGAGACCGCCGCGCCCATACAGGATGCGACAGGAATGCTACTAGCCAACATCGGCAACGAACAGCTGCGGTGGGAGACGACGCGACGCGCCTCCATAGGCCTCGACCTCGCGCTATGGCACGACCGCTGGCAGCTGAGCGCCGACGTATTTTGGGCGCGCACCAACGACCTCGTAACGCGCAAGCAGCTTGCCGACGTGGCGGGCATGAACTACTATTGGGACAACGACGGCAGCCTGACCAACCGTGGCTTCGAGTTTGCGACATCTGCACGTGTGATTGAGCACAAGGACTGGAAGCTGACTCTCGGCACTACGCTCGGCCACTACACGAATCGCATTGAAGAACTCGCGAACGGAGCTTTCACTACGGACGTGGCTGGCGCCACCATCCTGACCACGGAAGGTCGGGCAGCGGGCGTCTTCTACGGATGGCAGACGCGCAGCGTATACGCTGACGCACAGGCTGCAGCTGCCGACGGCCTCAGCGTTGTCAGCGACAATGGCAACAAGGTGGCCTTTGGCGCAGGAGACGTCCGCTTCGTTGACCAGAACCAAGATGGCATCATCGACGACCAAGACCGCGTAGTGCTCGGCGACCCCAATCCCGACATCTATGGCGACTTCAGTCTGCAACTGAAATGGCGACGTATAACCCTCGACGGCAGTCTCGCCTACAGCCTGGGAGCCGACGCCTACAACGCCCTGCGCCAGCAGCTGGAATCGGGCAGCAGCCTCTTCAACCAGACCACTGCCATGGAGAACCGTTGGACGGCCGACGGGCAGGTGACAGACATCCCGCGCGCCACCTTCGGCGACCCGATGGGCAACAGCCGTGCCAGCGACCGATGGGTGGAGGACGGCTCGTACCTGAAACTGCGCACGCTGCGGCTGACCTATGATCTGCCCGTTCGATTTGCGGCCATACAAGGCATCAAGGTGTGGGCCTCGGCCAACAACGTGTTCACGCTGACACGCTATCTCGGTGCCGACCCCGAGTTCTCCATTTCGACCTCGGTGCTCTATCAAGGCGTCGATGCTGGTCTCGTGCCCAACAGCCGCTCCTTCCAACTTGGAGTGAAGATTAATCTTTAATTCAACATTCTCTATGAGGAATCTATCATTCATCATGCACCTATGAGACGCTATACATTATATTTGTTTACCAGCCTGTTGGTCCTTTCCTCCTGCGAAGATGTCTTTGACACCGATTCAACCACCGTAGTCATCGACAACGGCGCTCGCATTGAGCATCCGAGCGATTCGCTCTACAGCGCGATGGGCATCCTGGCGCAGTTCCAGCGTTTGGGCGAGCGCTACGTCCTGCTGGGTGAACTGCGCGGCGACCTGATGACGACCACCTCCGATGCCGACAAAGACCTACAGGACGTGGCCCATTTCACCATCGAAGAGGGGAATGCATACACCGACCGCAGGGACTACTACGCTGTCATCAACAACTGCAACTTCGCCCTTGAACGTATAGACACGTCGGTTGTCGACTACCAGACACGCGTCATGATGCCCGAGTACGTAGCCATCCGCGCCATCCGCGACTGGACGTACTGGCAGATGGCACTCACCTTCGGGCGCGCCCACTTCATAGACCGCCCACTGATCAGCCTGGAGAGCACGCTCACCAACTACCCCGTCAAGACAATCGACGAGCTGGCATCACTCATCATCGACGACCTCACGCCCTATCTGGGCACCCGCCACCTGGATTATGGCTCGGTCGACGGCATACAGACGAGCACCCTCTTCGTGCCGCTCGAGCCTTTCCTTGCCGATCTGCACCTCTATCTCAACCATTATGCCGAGGCTGCCCAGTTGTACTACGACTATATCTACACTCACCAATTGACCATCAGCGAGGGGTATAGCAACGACTGGACAACGAACACACGCACGGACGCATCCATGAATCATACAGCCAGCTACACAGGTGAGATGCTGTTTCAGATGGCCTATAGCAGCGATGCCCGCGACTATCATCCTTCGCTCATACGGTTGGCCTACAACACGGTTCCCGACATCAGACCTACCACCTCGTTCATCAACGAGATGGCTGAACGCCTATATTTCTTCACGCCCATTAACGGACAGACAATAGGCGCTTACTTGCTCAGCGACTTGCGCGGCCAAGCCGTCAACCGCAGCGGCAAGATCTACCCTGCGTCCTTTGGCCAGTTTACGTTCCAGAGTCGAAAAGAGCAATTGCTCATCAACAAGTACAACTATGCCGCTGCCAACATCGTGGGCGGCTACGACCCCGATAACGAGGCCGTCACAACGCTCAGCTTTACACGTCAGCTGCCTCTCCTACGCACGCCTCACCTCTACCTCCGTCTGGCCGAGGCGCTGAACCGCCTGGGGAAGCCTTCACTTGCCTTCGCCGTGCTGAAATACGGACTGACCGACGAGACGCTTACCGACCCGCAGAAGGTGGCTCCAAGTGAAATCGAGACAGGCGAACCTTATGTCAACTTCTCATGGGCACATACGAATGGAAATAATCGCAACGTTGGCACGGCCCGTCGTGGCCGAGGCCGAGGCCTGCCCTTCGACAAGGAGGACTTCATCATCGGCGAGCAACCATCGCTGCAGGACTCCATTCTCATCGTGGAGGACATGATTGTCGATGAGATGGCCGCCGAGACGGCCTTCGAGGGCAACCGCTTCTTCGACCTGCTGCGCGTGGCGCGCCATCGCGACCAATGGCCAGCCTATGCAGCCGAGCGCGTCAGTCGACGTTTCAGTGATACGGATAAGGCTAAAGACAGACTCTGTAATGCCGATTCCTGGTGGGTTCACGAGTGAAAAGGGCCGATTCCATCGAGAATCCGACTTTTTTCAGCATTTGTGCTAATCTTAGGTGCAAACGTGTCATTAATCTTCTCATGATAATCCCTACCTTTGCAACGAAATCATCAATAATCATAACTTATAACAACTCACTTTATGAAAAACTTTACGCTTAAGTATTTGCTGATCGGAACCGCGCTGATGGCTTCGACAGCTATGAATGCGCAGGATGGTTACAGCATCAACTTCCAACTCGATCAAGAGATGTCAAAACAACTGCGCCAGACACATCGTACGGTGGCTATCTGGGGCGACTTCACAGGCAATGGCTGCTACGACGTCTACTATAGTGGTACCTCATGGGCCAACGGCTGGACCTCTGGCGGATGGCTCCTCAAGAACCTCGGCAATGGCAAGTTCGAGATGGACACCGAGATGACCTACGAGGACTATGAAGACACCGTATGGCAGCGCGACGAGGATGGTAACATCAAGACCGACGAGGATGGCAACTGGCTACCCGAACTCAACGAGGATGGTAGCATCAAGACCGAAACCAAGACACGCGCCACGGGTATGAAGAATGGATTACCCAATTTCGCCTACGGACGAGGTAGCGTGACGCTTGACTACGATCAGGACGGACTGCTCGACATACTCGTCTCCAATGCTGGCGGCAACGACACCGGCACGCAGCGCGACATCGTCCTCGTACACAACAATGGCAACGGCACTTTCAGCGTGGTGCCCGATGAGGGCCTCGCTGCCCTGGGCTACAACAACGGCGACGGCAACCTCAACGAGGGTCAGGAGAACTACCATATCGCCGTGGGCGACTACAACCTCGACGGCTACCCCGACCTACTCATCGAGGGGGCATCCAACATCGGACGTTTCATTCGCTTGCTCCGCAACAAAGGAGGCGAGGGATTTGAGATCGTCAATAACATCTTCACACCAATGCCTATTGAGAACGATGATAACCTCCGCGACGAATACCAGTACGTAGCTGAGTACGACGAGGATGGCATCGAAATAGGCGGCGCCTGGGACCTCGAGAACCCCACCAAGGCCATCATCAACATGTCGCACGGCCCCGTGGGCTTCGCCGACTTTGATGGCGACGGATGGCTCGACATCACCGTCAACGGATGGCGCGATGGACTCGACAATGCTCCTGAAGGCAAAGGACGTGGCGGCTACCACTGGCACATCTACCGCAACATCGCAGGCGAGGAGTTCCAGGACATCACTCACACGCTCGTCATCAATGGCGAACAAGCGCATGATGCAACGCTGCTCTCGCAGTTCGCTGCCGAGAACATCATCACTCATCCCGTCGACTGGAATCAGGACGGAAAAGTGGATCTCTACATCGCTGGCGACATCGCTGGCGCACGACGCTCTATCCTCTTCCTTAACGTCAGTGACGACCAGGGCGTCAAGTTCCAGACCGTCGACTTCGAGCAAGGCATCGGCGATCCCGGCAACCGTCTCTTCTTCCTGGCCGACTTTAACGGCGACGACTATCCCGACATCGTTACCTCTGGCCACTCCATCTTCCTCGGCGATTGGGGCGTCGACTACATCCTCAGCGATGCAGGCGGCAACTACCATATGGAGGCTACCCACGAAGGCCAGCCAACCGAGAATGGCTTGTGGCGTGGCAGTGAGCAAGGCACCTTCGGCGACTTCAATGGCGATGGTCAGTTCGACTACTTCGTCTCATCATGGTGCGGTGCTCCCTGGAAGACCGAAGAGGACGGCAACCACTTCGATGGTGACAACTCGTTCATGTCCTTCAACACTTCCGACTACGAGATCATTGCACCTGAAGCTCCCGCCGACGTCAAGGCCGACTACGATGCTGAGGCTAAGACCATCACCGTTACATGGGCACCTGTCTATATGAACAACGGCAACCAACCCATGTACAACCTCTATCTCAAGAACAAGAGCACGGGCAAGGCCTTCACCATCGTACCCACCAACCTTTCCACAGGCAAGCCCCTCGGCTATGCTGCCTTTGCTCAGTACATCCTTGGCGGCGAAGAGCCCACCTACATCTATCACAACGTAGAGGCTGGCGACTATGAAGTCGGCGTTCAGGCTGTCAGCTACGCTTATCAGGGCAGTGCCTTCACTGTCGTTGCCGACGTAATTGCCGATGGCATCCATGCCGCCAGCTCCGTCAACCCGAAGAACGCTCCCGCTCAGCTCTATTCTATTGATGGACGTAGCAGCAACGGCCGTGGCCATGGCATCTTCGTCGTCAAACATTCCGACGGTTCCGTACGTAAGGTCGTGAAGTGACAATCATCAGTAAATAATAGTTAGTTAGTTTCTTTGAGAGGTAGGTAGTTTGAACATTCAATCGTATCTACCTCTCTTTTTTTTTCCTCACATTCCCGTTATGAAGAAGATCGTTCATTTTTTTTTCGCCATAATCGTGTTTGCGGCTCCGATGTCCGGAATGAAGACCTCCGACATTTTATGGTATCAACAACCAGCTTCAAAATGGATGGAGGCCCTGCCTATCGGCAACGGACGTCTCGGAGGCATGGTCTATGGAGGCACGGCCGCGGAGCGCTTCGCACTTGACGAGAGTACACTTTGGAGCGGACAGCCTAACCCCGACCAGGACAAGCCCTTCGGGCGCGAACGCCTCGATAGCCTCCGCCAGCTCTTCTTCGACGGGAAAATCAAAGAGGCAAACGACATCGCATGGAATCAGCTCAACGGCAACCAAACCTCTTTCGGCACTCATCTGCCTGCAGGAGAGGTTACCTTCCGTTTTGCAGGCATCGATGAGCGTCACGTCACGGACTATCGCCGACAGCTCGACCTCTCGACAGCAATGGCCACAACAACCTTCCGTCATCGCGGTGTAACCTACGAGCGTCAGGCTTTTGCTTCACATCCCGACGAGGTCATCGTCTATCGCTTCACAGCCAGCAAGCGAGGGAAGGTCAGCTTCACTACTGCTTTCCAAGTAGCCAACGAGATGCCCTGCAAGACCTCAACCCACAGCCATCAGCCCTCAGCCATCACCTTCTCGGGCCAGGCACTCTTCCCTATGCACGGTCCCGGAGGTGTACACTTTGCCGGTCGCATCGCCGTGAAAGCCGATGGCGGCAAAGTCACGACAACAGATTCCACGCTTACCATCGCTGGCGCCAACGAGGCGCTGGTCATTATCGATTTCCGTACCGACTACAAGCGACCGGCCTTCGAACGTCAACTTGACGATGAGCTCAGCGCAGCTCTCGCACGCTCCTTCACCACTCTCCACGACCGCCACGTCGCCGACTACTCCCTCCTCTACTCCCGCGTCACCCTCTCACTTCGCAGTTCTGTAGGTTGCGACTCTGTCGCAACAAAACCCACCGACGAGCGCCGCCTCGCAGCCCTGAAAGGTGCGCCCGACCCAGCCCTCGACGCCCTCTTCTTCCAGATGGGCCGCTACCTCACCATCGCTTCCTCGCGCGAGGACTCGCCCCTACCCATCGCCCTGCAGGGATTCTTCAACGACAACCTCGCGTGCCACATGGGATGGACCAACGACTACCACCTCGACATCAACACCCAGCAGAACTACTGGGCTGCCAACGTCGCCAACCTCGCCGAGTGCAACTCACCCCTCTTCCGCTGGATAGCCGACCTCGTAGAGCCTGGTTCGCGCACCGCGCAAATCGTCTATGGGTGCAAAGGTTGGACGGCTCACACTACGGCCAACATCTGGGGTTATACAGCTCCCAGCAGCTGCATCGCCTGGGGCCTGCATCCCACGGCAGGCTCGTGGATAGCCTCGCAACTCTGGACCCACTACCAGTACACGCAAGACAGCCAATTCCTGCGTACCGTAGCCTACCCCCTGCTGAAAGGGAACGCCGAGTTCCTGCTTGACTACATGACCATCGACCCGCGCACCGGCACCCTCGTCACCGGCCCAAGCATCTCGCCCGAGAATGCCTTTGGCTACGGGGGAAGCCACTATTCAGCCTCAATGATGCCCACCTGCGACCGCGTCTTCGCGTGGGAGATCCTGAATGCCTGCCTGCAGAGTGCACGCATCCTCGGCATCGACGCCGACTTCCGCACTCACCTCGAGCACGCCCTCCGCCTCTTCCCCGACTTCAAAATAGGTCGCGACGGCGGCCTGCAAGAGTGGGCCGACGACTACGACCAGGCTTACCCCAACCACCGCCATACCAGCCACCTCATGAGCTTCTGGCCCTACGCGCAAATCACCCTACAGCACGACCCGCGCCTCGCCAAGGCCGTCCGTCGCACCTTCGACCTGCGCCTCGCCGCCGAAGGCTGGGAGGACGTTGAATGGAGCCGTGCCAACGCAATCGGTGTCTATGCCCGTCTGGCCGATGCCGACGAAGCCTACCGCAGCCTCAAAATGCTTGAGGGCTACCTCTCGCGCGGCAACCTGCTGACGGTCTCGCCCGCAGGCATAGCCGGAGCCGAGGACGACATCTTCGCCATTGATGGCAACACAGCTGGTGCTGCCGGCATAGCCGAGATGCTTCTTCAGACTCAGAACGGCTACCTCCAGCTCTTGCCCGCCCTGCCCGCAGCCTGGAGCGAGGGCAGCTTCAGCGGACTCTGCATCCGTGGCGGAGCGGAAGTGGCCTGCGAGTGGAAGGACGGCCGCATCGTCAGAGCCACGCTCACGGCCACAGCATCAGGCACCTTTGCCATCGAGGTTCCGCGTCATGGCGCCTATGCCGCCACCCTCGGCAATGACACCTTGCAGCAACGCGATGGCATCTGGCAGGTAACGCTGCAGAAGGGACAGACGGTTACGATCCAATAAGGGTGGTCCACCGAAAAGTTTTGTTGGAATTAGTCTCTAAAACGATAACCCCTCAGTGCTTTTCCGGACGTTCTTCGTTCATTCTACGGTGACGCTTTTGGCGAGATTACGTGGTCTGTCAACATCTTTACCTTTGCAGACGGCGATATGGTAGGCCAATAGCTGGAGGGGTATGCTGGCAATGAGTGGTTGGAAACACTCGAAGGTGTCGGGCAGGACGATGATGTGGTCGGCGAACTTCTGGATTTGCGTATCGCCTTCAGTGACGATTGCCGTGATGCGTCCTCCACGTGCGCGTACTTCTTGGATATTCGAGATAACCTTATCGTAAAGGTGGTCGCGCGTGGCGATGACGAAGACGGGCATCTCTGAGTCGATGAGGGCTATGGGACCGTGTTTCATCTCGGCGGCGGGATAGCCTTCGGCGTGGATATAGGAGATTTCCTTTAGTTTTAAAGCTCCTTCGAGTGCTACAGGATAGTTGTAGCCGCGTCCCAGATAGAGGCAGTTGCGGGCGTAAGTGAAGATGGGTGCTAGCCGCTCTATCTGCTCGTTACGCAGCAGTGCCTCCTCCATCTTGGCGGGAATGAGCGTAAGTTCGCGCACCATCTCCCTGTACTGGTCATCGCGAATGGTGCCGCGTTCATGAGCTATACAGAGTGCAAGCATGGAGAGGACAGTAACCTGCCCCGTAAAAGCCTTGGTGGAAGCGACGCCAATTTCAGGCCCCACATGGATGTATACGCCCGTCTGCGTCTGACGAGGTATGCTGGCACCGATGGCGTTGCAAACGCCGAAGACGAAGGCTCCTGCCTGGCGAGCTAACTCTATGGCTGCCAAGGTGTCAGCCGTCTCACCGCTCTGCGAGATGGCTATCACTACGTCATCAGGGTAGATAACGGGGTCGCGATAGCGGAACTCTGATGCATACTCCACTTCTACGGGTATTCGGCAGAGACTCTCGATTAGTTGTTTGCCGATGAGCCCGGCGTGCCAGCTAGTGCCGCAGGCTACGATGACGATGCGACGTGCGCTGACCAGACACTCACGATAATCGATGACAGCCGAAAGCGTGATACGGTCGGCATCTACGTTGATACGCCCTCGCATGCAGTCGCGCAGGCAGGCTGGCTGCTCGAAGATTTCCTTCAGCATAAAGAATGGGTAGCCACCTTTCTCCAGCTGCCCGAGCGTCACATCAATTTGCTTCACCTTGGGGTGTTGCGCCTCATTGTCAATGTTCACGACCTTCAGTTCCTGCCCTAGTTGCAACACGGCGATATCACCGTCGTTGAGGTAGGCCACCGTATCGGTGTACTCGGCAATGGGACTGGCATCTGAGGCCAGATAGAAGTCGCCATCGGCCCCTAAGCCCACGACGAGCGGTGAGCTCTGGCGTGCGCAGACGATACCGTCAGGGTGTTCGCGGTCGAGGATAGCGATGGCATAGGCACCGATGACCTGATGCAAGGCTACCTGTACGGCTTCGAGTAGCGTAAGACTGTTGCTGAGCATGACGTGCTCAATCAACTGTACGAGCACTTCCGTATCAGTGACGCTCTTGAACGGTATTCCAAAGCTGATAAGCTTCTCCTTCAACGTCAAATAGTTCTCGATGATGCCATTGTGGATGAGGGCCAGACGGCCCGATGCAGAGTAATGCGGGTGGGCATTAGTGCTGCTGGGTTCGCCATGCGTAGCCCAACGGGTATGTGCAATGCCTGCACAACCGGTCGTGTCCTTGTCCTCGCAATAGGCTTCGAGGTCGGCCACCTTGCCTTTGGCCTTATAGACGTTGAGATGGCCGCCATCGCTGATGAGCGCCACGCCGGCACTGTCGTAGCCGCGATACTCCAGCCGCTGGAGTCCTTTGACGAGAATGGGATAGGCCTTCTTATGGCCTATGTAACCTACAATTCCACACATGATGAGATTTTAAGATTTACAATTTAGGTGTGTTCTAAAAATTAGTATTTATGTCATTGGCAGGTCTCTCATCTGCTTCGATGCTTTGTGCTCCTTTTCGGATGCTTCGCACTTTAAGCCTTGAACCATAGCTCGCTATGCTTCGGCGGCCTAAAGTGTGAATCCTCTCGAAAATTAGCGACAAAACATCTGAAGCTAATTATTAGAACCCACCTTTAAAGATTTGCCAGGATTCAGAGATAGGTGAGATAGAGGTAGTTGGTGGCGGCGGGATATTCTGCGGCCAAGGTGTCAATCTGATTGACTTTCGGCAGTATACCCAATTCCTCACGCCATCGGCGCACGATGAGTGCAGCCTGCATTCCCGAGGTCCCGCCGGTAGCCCGTAGACATTCTGTATGCATGCTGCCTTCGAGCCCTATGGCGCGGGCTATCTGGAAGTCGGAGAATCCGTAGACCTTGGCTTCGCACAACAGTGAGGCGAACGCTGATTCCTCGACGTATTCCATCAGTTCCAGCGTTTCCATGAATGCTGCCGCCTCTGCCAACTGGTCATTCTCCATCAGTCGGTTGTTGATAAGGATGATGTGCTTAAGCTTGTGCAGAAACCAACGGTCAATCCTTGTCCAAGCGTGAATCTGTTCCACCGTGTAGCCCATCAGCATCGCCCGTGCGATGACAAAGATACGGGTGTCGGTGGCGTGTCGGAGCGCCCCTGGTACGTCAGCTACGTGCTGTGCCCTGTTGTCCACGAACCCGTGCATGCCCTGTCCGATCATGCGCAGTCCCTTTTGCAGCGCTTCCTCGAAAGTACGGCCGATGGCCATCACCTCACCTACGCTTTTCATGGAGGAACCCAGTTCGTGGTTGACACCGTGGAACTTCGAGAGGTCCCAGCGCGGCAGTTTGCACACCACGTAGTCGAGGGCAGGCTCAAAGAAGGCGCTGGTGGTCGTGGTGACGGTGTTCCTCAATTCGAAGAGGCCATAGCCCAGACCGAGCTTGGCAGCCACGAAGGCCAGGGGATAGCCCGTGGCCTTTGACGCCAAGGCGGAGGAACGGCTGAGACGGGCGTTGACTTCGATGACGCGATAGTCCTCGGATTCAGGGTCGAGAGCGTACTGCACGTTGCATTCGCCGACGATGCCTATGTGGCGGATGATCTTGATGGCGAGGGCGCGCAGCTTATGATACTCGCTGTTCGAAAGCGTTTGCGATGGCGCCACCACTATCGACTCGCCAGTATGGATGCCGAGAGGGTCGAAGTTCTCCATATTGCAGACGGTGATGCAGTTGTCGTAGCGGTCGCGCACCACCTCGTACTCTATCTCCTTCCAGCCGCGGAGCGACTTCTCCACCAGCACCTGCGGCGAGAAGGCGAAAGCCTCCTCTGCCTGCGCCAGCAGTTGCTCGTCATCGTCGCAGAAGCCCGAGCCAAGGCCGCCGAGGGCGTAGGCTGCACGAAGTATGACGGGGAAGCCCAGTTCGCGAGCGGCTTTCTGCACTTCCTCCACGGTGCTGCAGGCTACGCTCTTGATGGTCTTCACGCCGATCTCGTCGAGTCGCTTCACGAAGAGGTCGCGGTCTTCCGTATCGATGATGGCTTGCACAGGAGTGCCCAGCACCTTTACACCATATTTCTCGAAGACGCCTCTCCTGTAGAGCTCCACGCCGCAGTTCAGGGCCGTCTGCCCGCCAAAAGAGAGCAGGATGCCATCAGGCCGCTCCTTCTCTATAACACGCTCCACGAGCTCGGGCGTAACGGGTTGGAAATAGACGGTATCTGCCACGTCCTTCGAGGTTTGGACCGTGGCGATGTTAGGATTGATGAGGATGGAGCGGATTCCCTCTTCCTTCAAAGCCTTCAGCGCCTGGGCGCCGCTGTAGTCAAACTCGCCGGCCTGCCCTATCTTGAGAGCACCGCTGCCGAGGAGGAGGACGGATTTTATAGTTGACGAGTTGACGAGTTGACAAGTTGACGAGTTGATTCCTTCTTTTATAGTTGACGAGTTGAAGAGTTGACAAGTTGACGAGTTGTTAGCATTTTCATCCAACTTGTTTACTTGTCCACTTGTCAACTCGTCAACTAAAGAGACGAACTCATCAAACATCCATTCCGTGTCGGTAGGGCCGGAGCAGGCTTCGGGATGGAACTGTGCGGAGAACCAGGGCAAGGTCTTGTGGCGGATGCCCTCGTTGGAGCCGTCGTTCATGTTCACAAACAAAGGTTCCCAGTCGGCAGGAAGCGTAGAGGCATCAACGGCATAGCCATGATTCTGGCTCGTGATGAAGCAACGGGTTGTGCCTACGAGCCGCACGGGCTGATTATGACTGCGATGACCATACTTCAGCTTGTACGTCTTAGCACCTACGGCACGTGCCAGGAGCTGGTTGCCGAGGCAGATGCCCATGAGCGGGCGGACATTCGGCCTGTCAAGGAAAGTGCATATGTGCTCCACGGTCTTGCTGCATCGCTCTGGGTCGCCAGGGCCATTCGCCAGGAACAAGCCGTCGAAGTCCAGCTGGTTGAAGTCGTAGTCCCACGGAACCCGGATGACCTCTACGCCCCGATCTACCAGACAACGGATGATATTGGCCTTGACGCCGCAGTCGACCAGTACGACCCGCTTGCCGGCTCCCTCGTTATAGCGGATGACATCCTTGCAGCTCACCTGCTCTACCCAATTGACCGAGCCATAATCAGAGAGTTCGGAGTAATCTGAAGACTCTGAAGACTCTGAATAATCTGAATAATCTGAATAATCTGAATGCTCAGAAACTATGATGCGGCCTTTCATCACGCCGCACTCCCTGATCCGCCGGGTGAGCCTGCGCGTGTCGATGCCTGTGATGGCTGGCACCTTTTCTCGCTTCAGCCAATCGGAGAGCGACTCCCTAGCATTCCAATGGCTGTAGTCCTCGCTGTAATCTGCCACAACAAGTCCTCTCACATGAATCTTCTCGCTCTCCATAAACTTTGGCAAAGGCTCGCCACCGGTCTCCGGAACGCCGTAGTTCCCGATCAGCGGGTAGGTCGTCACCAGTATCTGACCTGCATAGCTTGGGTCAGTCAGGCTCTCTGGATAGCCTGTCATGGCTGTGTTGAACACCACTTCGCCCACGGCATCTGCTTCGTAGCCAAAGCTCTTGCCGTGAAACTGAGTTCCATCACTCAATATCAATATTGCGTCCTTCATCTGATTGATAGCTTTGTGATAAATAGTTAATCGTAAATAGTAAATAGTAAATGGTGTCAATAAGCTTGTTCATGAACGCCTTTGACGGCTCGGCCGCTGGGGTCGTTCATGTTCTTGAAAGCTGCGTCCCATTCGAGTGCGATGGCCGTGGAGCACGCCACGCTGGCCTCCTGGTTTACGCTTCGCGCTGCGGAGTCGCTGGGGAAATGCTCAGCGAAGATGCTGCGGTAGTAGTACTCCTCTTTATTGAGCGGCGGATTGATGGGAAAAAGCTCTACCGCGTGTGCCATCTGCTCGTCGCTAACGGCCTCGGAGGTTATCCGCTTCAACGTATCGATCCACGAATAGCCTACGCCGTCGCTGAACTGTTCCTTTTGCCGCCAGACAATCTCCGCAGGCAACATATCGGCAAAGGCTTCGCGGAGGATTTTTTTCTCTATCATCGAGCCGGAACACATCTTGGCTTCGGGATTGGTCCTCATGGCCACGTCGAGGAACTCCTTGTCGAGGAACGGCACACGCCCTTCGACGCCCCAGGCCGAGAGGCTCTTGTTCGCCCGCAGGCAGTCGTAGTAGTGCAGCTTGCTGAGCTTGCGCACGGTCTCTTCGTGGAAAGCCTTTGCGCTCGGAGACTTGTGGAAATAGAGATAGCCGCCGAACACCTCGTCGGCGCCCTCGCCCGAGAGCACCATCTTGATGCCCATCGACTTGATGACACGCGCCAGCAGGTACATCGGCGTGGAGGCACGGACGGTCGTCACGTCATATGTCTCGATGAAATAGATGACGTCGCGGATGGCATCCAAGCCCTCTTGAATGGTGTAGTTGATCTCGTGATGCACGGTGCCAATGTGGTCGGCCACGAGACGCGCTTTTGCCAGGTCGGGCGCTCCCTTCAGACCCACGGCGAAGCTGTGGAGGCGAGGCCAGTAGGCGCGCGACTGCGAGTCATCCTCGATGCGATGCTCACTGAACTGCTCCGCAATGGCAGAGATGACAGAAGAATCCAGTCCGCCGCTGAGCAGCACGCCGTAGGGCACGTCGGACATCAGCTGGCGCTTCACGGAGGCCATGAGCGCATCGCGAATGGCGGCGCTGCTGGCAGCGTTGTCTTTGACGGCAGCGTAGTCGAACCAGTCGCGCTGGTAATATCGCTTCATGCCAAGCTCGCCGCTCCAATAATAGTGCCCAGGCAGGAAAGGCTCATAGCGCTCACATTGGCCTTCGAGCGCCTTCAGCTCGGAGGCCACGTACACCGTGCCGTCGCTGTCATAACCTATATATAAGGGTATCACGCCGATGGGGTCGCGGGCTATCAGGAACTCGTCCCGCTCCTCATCATAGAGGGCGAAGGCAAAGATGCCGCTGATGTCCTCCAGGAAGCGGATGCCCTTGTCGCGATAGAGTGCAAGGATGACCTCGCAGTCGCTGCCCGTCTGGAAGTCGTAGCGACCTGCATACTGGCGGCGAATCTCCTGATGATTGTAGATCTCGCCATTGACGGCCAGCACCAGCTTCCTGTCGGGCGAGAACAGCGGCTGACCACCGCTCTCGGGGTCCACGATGGAGAGACGTTCGTGGGCCAGGATGGCCGACCCGCCACAATAGATGCCGCTCCAGTCCGGGCCGCGATGACGAATTTTCTGGCTCATGCGCAGAGCCTTATGCCGTAGCTCGGTAGTCTGCTGCTTAATGTTGAAGATTGATACGATACCACACATAATGTTATTTACTATTTAACGATTTACTATTGAACATTGAACATTGACCATTTAGCATTATCCATTGTCCATCTCATTCTCTATATATTCCACAAAGGCCTTGTTCACGAGGCGTGTGCCGCCCGGAGTCGGGTAATGTCCCGTGAAATACCAGTCGCCACGATGCTCAGGGCAGGCGGCATGCAAGCCATCGATGGTCTGAAATACGAACTCCACGGGGGCCTGCATCCCTGCCGGACGCAGCATCTCGGCCATCTTACGGTTGATGTCCCCTACGGTGAACGGCTCGTAGATGGCACAGACGCAGTTCCTCTGCTCTCCTTTTGGTTTCGTCAGCTCTGACTTGCAGCCGCGATACGTGGCTTCAATGAGCGAATCCATATCGCGTTCCCGCAACAGCGCTATGGCGGCACGGAAAGCACAGAACTCCTCCAGACGTGCCATGTCGATACCGTAGTAGTCAGGGTAACGGATCTGCGGCGAGCTGCTGACCATGACTATTTTCCTCGGATGCAGGCGGTCCAGAATCTTGAAAATGCTCTCCCGCAAAGTGGTGCCCCGGACGATGCTGTCGTCGATGATGACGAGGCTATCCTCGTAAGGACGCACGGAACCGTAGGTGATGTCATAGACGTGCGAGGCGAGGTCGTTGCGCGAGCCTGCCTCGGTGATGAAGGTGCGCAGCTTGATGTCCTTCCACGCCACTTTCTCGCTGCGCACATGAAGGCCCCGGCTTCGCAAGCCCTCCATCATGCCGTAGAAGGCAACCTCGGCCGTGTTGGGGATAAAGGAGAAGACGGTGTGCTCGGTATCTCCGTCGATGGCTCGGAGTATGGGGTCCGTGAGTTGCTGCCCCAGCTGCTTGCGCTCACGGTAGATGTCGCGGTCGGAGCCTCGGCTGAAGTAGATGCGCTCAAATGAACAGCGCGCCTGCGGACGGGCCTCCAAGATGGTCTCCAAAGCTGACGCTCCGTCCTTATGCACGATGAGCGCTTGGCCTGCAGGCAGTTCCTGGACATCGTCGCAGGAGAGGTCGAAGGTCGTCTGCAGCACGGAGCGTTCGCTGGCCACGGCCACCACCTCATCGTCACGATAGAAGAAGGCGGGACGGATGCCCCAAGGGTCGCGCATAGCAAACATCTCGCCGCTGCCCGTCATGCCGCACATGACGTAGCCACCGTCGTAATCGGCCATCGTGGTGCGAAGCACATTGGCCATCTGCACGTGCTCCTCAATGTAGCGCGTGATGTCGGTGCCTTCCAGCCCTCTGGCCTTGGCCTCGACAAACAGCCGTTCCACCTCGCGGTCCAACCGGTGTCCCATCAGTTCGAGGGTGATGTAGGAGTCGCTGTAGATGCGAGGCGACTGCCCCTGCGCCACCATCTTCTCGAACACCTCGTCGATGTTCGTCATGTTGAAGTTGCCGCAAAGACAGAGATTCTTTGCCCGCCAGTTGTTGCGGCGCAGGAAGGGATGGACATACTGCAGGCCGCTCTTGCCCGTCGTGCTGTAGCGCAGGTGGCCCATGAAGAGTTGTGCCTCGGCCCATTCGGGTGTGATGACGTCAAAGACCGAGGTGATGGCATCTTTGCCCATTGCCTTCTCACGAAACATGTACTCCGAACCAACGGGTGCTTTCATGTCCACGCAGGCAATGCCTGCACCCTCCTGTCCGCGGTTATGCTGTTTCTCCATCATCAGATAGAGCTTGCCAAGGCCATAGGACGCTGTGCCATACTTTTCTTTATAATAGTCTTGCGGCTTCAGCAGCCTTATCAATGCCACACCGCATTCATGTTTTAACTGTTCCATATCAGATGCAAGCTTTCACGAACGACATGAACAAGGGATGCGGGCTGAGCACGGTGGACGAGTATTCAGGGTGGAACTGCGTTCCGATGTACCATCTATGAGTCGGTATCTCCACGATCTCGACAAGGCCCGTGCCGGGATTTATGCCCACGCACTTCATACCTGCTGCCTCATATTCCTCTTTATACTGGTTGTTGAACTCATAGCGATGCCGATGACGCTCGCTGATCTCTGTCACACCGCCGTATGCCTCGCAGGCACGACTTCCTGCTCTGAGCAGGCAATCATATGCTCCCAGTCGCATGGTACCTCCCTTCTCCTTGATGCTTTTCTGCTCTTCCAAGAGGTCAATGACGCCGGCAGCGGCGTCGGGGTTCATCTCCGTGCTGTTGGCATCTTTGTAGCCGAGGACGTTTCGTGCGAACTCTACCACCATCATCTGCATACCGAGGCATATGCCGAACGTCGGGATGTCATGGGTGCGTGTGTACTCTGCTGCGATGATCTTTCCCTCGATGCCACGTTGCCCGAAGCCCGGGCAGATGATGATGCCCGCCATGCCGTCCAGCCTTTCCGCCACGTTTCCCTCGGTTATCTCTTCACTGCTGATGAAGTATAGCTTCACCTTTACATTATTATAAACACCCGCCAGGTTCAGGCTCTCGCGGATGCTCTTGTAGGCATCTTGAAGGTCGTATTTACCGACTAGACCTATATGTAACTCGCGGGTAGCACAACGCTGTTTTTCAAGGAAGTCGTGCCAGGGTGCCATGGCGGGTGTCTCGCCGACGGGTATGCCTGTCTTGCGCAGGATGGCGGCGTCGAGGCCTTGACGCTGCATGCTGACCGGCACCTCGTAGATGCTTGCCATATCCTCGCTCTGCACCACACATTCCAGGTTGACATTGCAGAACGAAGCCACCTTCATGCGCAATGCGTCGTCGAGGTGGCACTCGGTGCGCAGCACAAGGATGTCGGGCTGGATGCCCATGCCTTGCAGTTCCTTGACGGAATGTTGGGTGGGCTTCGTCTTCAGTTCATCGGCTGCCTTCAGGTAAGGAACGAATGTCAGGTGCACACAAACGGCATTGCGCCCCAACTGCCATCGAAGCTGACGGATAGCTTCCATGAACGGCGCGCTCTCTATGTCGCCGATGGTGCCGCCCACCTCTGTGATGACGAAATCGAGAGACCCCTCTAAATCTCCCCGTGAGGGGAGACTTTCCTTTCCACAGGCCATCACTGCGCCAGCCTTATCCCCTCCCTGACGGGAGGGGGCGGGGGTGGGTCTTTCTCTCAGCATCCTTCGCTTTATCTCGTCCGTGATGTGTGGCACCACCTGGATGGTCTTGCCCAGATAGTCGCCACGGCGTTCGCGGTCGATGACAGCCTTGTAGATGCGCCCCGTCGTGATGCTGTTGTGACGTGTGGTATGTATGCCCGTGAAGCGCTCGTAGTGGCCGAGATCCAAGTCCGTCTCCATGCCGTCGGCCGTGACGTAGCACTCGCCATGCTCGTACGGGTTCAGCGTTCCCGGGTCGATGTTGATGTAAGGGTCGAACTTCTGGATAGTGACCTTGTAGCCACGTGCTTGCAGCAGCTTGCCGATGCTCGCGGCTATGATGCCCTTTCCGAGCGAGGAAACCACGCCGCCTGTCACGAAGATGTACTTTGTATTCATAACTGTTTTCTTTGCTTGATGATGATGCAGCAATTGCTTCATCATGATGCAGCAATTGCTTTATCATGATGAAGCAACCGATAATCATAGGGAGAATGAGGCGCCCAACAGGAGATAGAGCTTCTCAGACCTGGGGTTGGCGGTCAATCCGACGAATAGAGGAAGGTGATACCTCTCTTTGATGACGAAGTCCTTGGTGGCACGCAGACTCACGTTGGTTACGCAGAAGCCGTTGGCGTCATAGAGTGTCGTGGCATAGGGCACGGCACCGAGCGTGGCCGTCCAGTCGAGGTTTCCCAGACGGAAAGGCGCCGACAGCTCCAAGTAGCTGCTGTAGGCACGTTTGCCATCTTTGTTTACGCCATCATCTCCTGCGAAATTGGTGTACCACTGCACATTAAGGAAGCCGAAGTCATACCCTAAGTTGGCCTCCCATACGTGCGTAGTCTGATGGGCTTTATATTTGAAATAGCTGCCGTTGGAAAACCAATAGTCAGTAACGCCGACATTAAAGCCCTCGTAGGTATAGCCAAGCGTCAGGTCCAGTTCCTTGGTATCTCGTGGATCGGTGATTCCTACACTGCCCCAGGCAGAGAGGCTGAGTCCTTGCCAGCCGATACCCAACGAGGGTTGAAGGCTCGCGTCGCCTAAGTCCTGACCGCGCCAGATGTATTGGCTGACGAGGTCGGCGCCAAGACTCGCCTGCAACTTATCTTGAGCTTCTGCTGTAGCCATGCCTGCTACACACAGGAATATGAATAGTATCTTTTTCATCGTTTCTTTATGCTTAATATGACTTGATTGATGGTTCAGTTGTAGCACGTCTCTCCGTGTTCATATACGTCCAGTCCTTCGTCTTCGATGCGGGCATCCACGCGCAAGCCATGCAGCTTCTTGATACCATAGAACAAGACTATACCACAGACGGCGGCCCACAGATCGATGACTATGATGCCTAAGCACTGAGCGCCGAAGAAGCCCCAACCACCGCCGTACAGAGCGCCGTTGGAGGTCGAGAGCAGACCTGTCAGCAACGTGCCGAGGATGCCACAGACGCCATGCACCGAAGAGGCGCCTACGGGATCGTCGATGTGCAGCACATGGTCGATGAACTCAATGGAATAGACCAGCACGAGGCCGCAGAGGAGGCCGATGACCACGGCTCCGACAGGTGAGACGAGGTCGCAACCGGCCGTGATGCCCACCAGTCCGGCCAGCACGCCATTGAGCATCAGCGAGAACGAGGGCTTGCCGTACTTCCACCACGTGAGGAACATCGTGGCCACGCCGCCCGCTGCGGCAGCCAAGTTGGTGGTCAGCAGCACATGGCTGATGGCCGTGCGGTTCACCTCACCCGAGGCGGCCAGCTGAGATCCGGGGTTGAAGCCGAACCATCCCAACCACAGGATGAACACGCCCAGGGCAGCCAGCGTCAGCGAGTGACCGGGGATGGCCCGACTGCTGCCGTCCTTGGCGTACTTGCCGCGGCGAGGTCCCAGCGCGAGAGCGCCGATCAGCGCCAGTACACCCCCTACGCTATGCACGATGGCAGAACCTGCGAAGTCGTGGAAGACGTCGCCGAAGGTCTGCATCATGAAGCTGTCAGCAGTGGCATCTGAGAGCCAGCCGCCGCCCCAAGTCCAGTGTCCCTCGACGGGATAGATGAGCAACGAAATGACGGCGCTGTAGATGACGTACATCGAGAACTTGGTGCGCTCGGCCATGGCACCGCTGACGATGGTGGCTGAGGTGGCGCAGAAAACTGTCTCGAACATCAGGAAGCCCTCAACAGGCAGCTCGCCCTTGTAGAACGAGAGGTCGCCCCAGTTGGGGGCACCGATGAAGCCAGCCCCGTCCGAACCGAACATGAAGCCGAAGCCCACAAACCAGAACAGCAGCGAGCCGAACATGAAGTCGACGAAGTTCTTGAACAAGATGTTGGCGGTGTTCTTACCACGCGTGAAGCCGGCCTCACACAGAGCAAAACCCGGCTGCATCCAAAAAACGAGCATGGCTGCAAGAAGCATCCATACGGTATCGAGCGATAGTGCAATGTCTTTCATATTTATAATAGATGTGTTGTGTGTTGTTGTTGTTTCTTGTGTTATCCTGACTATTTGTTTACTTCTTGTCGCGCAGCACCGTATCGCCGTGCTCACCCGTGCGGATGCTCCAGGTGTCAATCATATCGCTGACGAAGATACGGCCATCGCCGACCTCACCCGTATGAGCCGTCTCGATGATGACATTCACGGTAGGCTCTACGAACTGGTCACGGCAGACGATGGTGATGGCCACGCGCTCAATGACATCCGTCGAATACTGCACGCCACGGTAGATTCGTTCCTGACGGCTTTGGCCAATCCCGTGTACGTCGTGATATTCAAACCAGTCGATGTCCGAACTGAGGAGCGCTTCCTTCACCTCCTCAAACTTTGTTTTCCTGATAATTGCTTCAATCTTCTTCATACTTTATAAAGAATAAGTGTTAGCGTCCTATTGTCACATTGCAATGTTTCGGCGGCAAAGGTACGTCATTTTGTAAACACAGAGAAGAGTACGGGGTAAGTTTGTTCGTTGCAATTAAGCTTAGCTTACAAATCACAACTATCGCAGTACATAGCAGCTATTAAACGAAAGAAAAGACACAATATAATATACAATTTGTAACTTACAACAAAATATTTATACTTTATTAGGCACCCTTCCATTGCCGTATAAGCGAAAGTTCGTACCTTTGCATCGTTTTACAAAAAGAAAGCGCAAACATTGTATTAATAACAAAATGACAAAGGATAACGGACTATACAGACACGACATGGAGCACGACGCCTGCGGTGTGGGAATGGTCGTAAATATCCATGGTGGCAAGAGCCACGAACTGGTGGATCAGGCGCTGCGGGTGCTGGAGCACATGCAGCACCGCGGTGCCGAGGGCGCCGACAACAAGACGGGCGACGGTGCCGGCATCATGATTCAGATACCTCATGAGTTCATACTCTTGCAGGGCATCCCTGTCCCCGAGAAAGGACATTATGGCACGGGGCTGGTCTTTCTGCCGAAGGACGAAACGGCGCAAACTGAACTGCTGGCCATCTTCAGCGAAGAGACGGAGCGCGAAGGACTGAAGCTCGCCCATGTGCGCACCGTGCCAACCAATCCCGACTGTCTCGGCACCACCGCCATCAACAGCGAACCCGCCATCAAGCAGCTGTTCATTACGGGAGTGGCCGACGAAGCGACCGACAGCCTCGCGCGTACATTATATATAATACGCAAGCACGTGGAGCGACGCGTCCGTGAACTCGCTACACAACGTCCCGCCTACAGCGATTTCTACATCTGCTCGCTGAGCAACACAAACATCATCTATAAAGGTATGCTGACCAGCATGCAGCTGCGACAGTATTTCACCGACCTGCAAAGCCCTTATCTGACCAGCGGACTGGCACTGGTGCACTCTCGGTTCAGCACAAACACCTTCCCTACGTGGGCACTGGCCCAGCCCTTCCGCCTGTTGGCACACAACGGCGAGATCAACACCATCCGCGGCAACCGCCTCTGGATGCAGGCGCGAGAGAGTGTGCTGCACTCCACGGTCTTGGGCGAGGCGTCGGACATAGCACCCATCATCGAACCGGACATGAGCGACTCGGCCTCGCTGGACAATGTGCTGGAGTATCTCGTCATGGCCGGCCTGTCGCTGCCACATGCCATGAGCGTGCTTGTGCCGGAGTCGTTCAACGACAAGAACCCCATCAGCCCCGAACTGAAGGCCTTCTACGAATACCACTCGATCCTGATGGAACCGTGGGACGGCCCGGCGGCCCTGCTCTTCTCCGACGGACGTTACGCCGGCGGCATGCTCGACCGCAACGGTCTGCGGCCGGCACGTTACGCCATCACGAAGAACGGCATGATGATCGTGGCATCAGAGGTCGGCGTGATGGATGTTGAGGCTGCCGATATTGCCGAGAAAGGGCGCCTGCAACCAGGCAAGATATTGCTCATCGACACCCAAGAGGGCCGCGTCTACTACGACGGCGAGGTGAAGCAACAGCTGGCGGCGGCGCACCCCTACGGGCAGTGGCTCTCGACGAACCGCGTCCAGCTGGAGAAGCTGAAGAGCGGACGTAAGGTGGAAAATGGGCTCCCCGACCTGCAACAGAAGCTGGCGCTCTTCGGCTACGGTGCCGAAGACATAGACGCCACCATCATACCCATGGCGACGAAGGGACAGGAGCCCACGGCATCGATGGGCAACGATACGCCGCTGGCCGTGCTGAGCGAGCGTCCACAGGTGTTCTTCAACTATTTCCGCCAGCAATTCGCACAGGTGACGAACCCGGCCATCGACTCGATCCGCGAGGAACTGGTGATGAGCCTCACGGAATATATCGGACGCGTAGGAACGGGCATACTGAGCCCCGACGAGACGAACTGCAAGATGGTGCGTCTGCCCCACCCCATCCTGGGCAACACGCAGCTGGACATGCTATGTAACATCGGCTACAAGGGGTTCAAGACAATTAAGTTGACATTAGCCCACCCCCAGCCCCTCCCCAAGGGAGGGGAGACAGATTGGTCTCTGGCTGGTGAAAACCTTAGGATAGCATTGGACAAACTCTGCAAGGATGCAGAGCAGGCTGTGGATGATGGTTATAACTACATTATTCTGACGGACAAGGAATGTCCCTCCGCTGGGGAGGGGATGGGGTGGGCTTACATCCCCTCGCTCCTGGCGGTCTCAGCCGTCCACCACTATCTCATCCGCGCCGGAAAGCGTGTGCAGACGGCACTCATCGTAGAGTCCGGCGAGATCCGCGAGACGATGCACGCTGCCCTGCTGCTGGGCTACGGAGCATCAGCCCTGTGCCCCTACATGGTTTACGCCATTCTCGACGACCTTGTCAGGCGCGGCAAGATTCAGGAGGACTACGCCACCGCCGAGGCCAACTACATCAAGGCTGTGAAGAAAGGACTGTTCAAGATCATGGCCAAGATGGGCATCTCGACCATCCGCAGCTATCGTGGCGCCAAGATCTTCGAGGCTGTAGGCCTGAGCGAAGAGGTGCTGAGAACCTACTTCGGTACGGAGGTGAGCACGATTGGCGGTGCCGGACTCGAGAAAATTGCCAGCGATGCCGTCCGCAGGAAGGAAGGGAATGAAGCGCTAAAGGACAACGGCCAGTTCCACTGGCGGCGCGATGGCATCCGGCATGCCTGGAACCCCGAGACGATAGCACGCCTGCAGCTGGCCTGCCGCACAGGCTCGTACGAGAAGTTCAAGGAGTGGGCGCGGCTGGTCGACGAGAAGCAGCAGCCCATCTTCCTCCGCGACCTGTTGGTTCCTGTTACGACCACTGATGGAAAGGCAGGTGCCATACCCCTTGACGAGGTCGAACCGGAAGAGGAGATTATGAAGCACTTCGTGGCTGGCGCCATGAGTTTCGGTGCCCTGAGCAAAGAGGCACACGAGGCCATCTGCCTGGCGATGAACAAGATCGGCGGACGCTCAAACACCGGCGAGGGCGGTGAGGATCCGTCACGCTTCCACGCCACCGTCGACGGCATCAGCCTCAACAGCAAGACGAAGCAAGTGGCCAGCGGGCGCTTCGGCGTCACGACGGAATATCTCGCTAACGCCGAGGAGATACAGATCAAGGTGGCCCAGGGCGCCAAACCAGGCGAAGGCGGTCAGCTGCCGGGCTTCAAGGTGAATGAGGTCATTGCCCGCACGCGCCACAGCATACCCGGCATATCGCTCATCTCTCCCCCACCCCATCACGATGTCTACTCCATCGAGGACCTGGCACAACTCATCTTCGACCTCAAGAGCGTAAATCCCAGAGCAGCTGTCAGCGTGAAGCTGGTGGCCGAGAGCGGCGTGGGCACGATAGCGGCCGGTGTGACTAAGGCCAAGGCCGACCTCATCGTCATCAGCGGCGCCGAGGGCGGCACGGGTGCATCACCAGCCAGCTCAATGCGCTTTGCGGGCATCTCGCCCGAGATAGGTCTGTCGGAATCGCAGCAGACGCTGGTGCGCAACGGGTTGCGTGGCGGTGTTCGTCTGCAAGTCGACGGCCAGCTGAAGACGGCACGCGACGTGGTGCTCATGGCACTGCTGGGGGCTGACGAGTTTGCTTTCGGCACGGCGGTGCTCATCGTGCTGGGATGCGTGATGATGCGCAAGTGCAACCTCAACACCTGCCCGATGGGCGTAGCCACACAGGATGCCGAGCTCCGCCGCCATTTCGTGGGGCGCTACGAATACCTCGTCAACTATTTCACTTTCCTCGCCCGCGAGGTGCGCGAGCTCTTGGCAGCCATGGGCTTCCGTTCGCTCAGCGAGATCATCGGGCGCACCGACCTTATCCAGCTCAGAGCCAGGGGGGATGCTGACGGCGAGCAGTGCTGCACCGTCGCAGATGGCGTCACACTCGACTTCAGCCGTCTGCTTCATCAAGAAACGGGCGACCTCCACTTCACAGGCGACGCCCGTCAGCCTCAGGCGCCGTTGGGCAAACAGTCCGACAGCCTCGACGAGCGCATCATGGAGGATCGCAAAGCCTCATCAGTACTCGCCTACACGATTCACAATACCGACCGTGCCATAGGCGCCCGTCTCGCGGGTTCGATAGCCGAAGTGTGTGGCTTGGCCGGTCTTCCCGAAGGCTCTGTCAGTGTCAGCTTCAAGGGCTCTGCCGGCCAGTCGTTCGGTGCCTTCCTCGTGCGCGGCATCAGTTTCCGGCTCGAAGGTGAGACAAACGACTATTTTGCCAAGGGACTGTCGGGCGGATGCATAATCATTCTGCCTCCCCGGCAGTCGACCTTTGCCGCTGAGGACAACGTGATAGCCGGCAACACAGGGCTCTACGGCGCCACGAGCGGCGAGCTCTACGTGAACGGTCGCGTGGGCGAACGCTTCGGTGTGCGCAACAGTGGGGCCACAGCCGTCATCGAAGGCGCTGGCGACCATTGCTGTGAGTATATGACGGGCGGACGCATCATCGTGCTCGGACCTACGGGGCGCAACTTCGCAGCGGGCATGAGCGGCGGCTTGGCCTACGTCTATGACCCATCACACACCTTCGACTACTTCTGCAATATGGACATGGTGGAACTCTCGCTCATAGAGGACAGCACAAGCCGCAAGGAGCTGCTGGAGTTCATTCGCCAACACTACCTGCACACCGGCTCCGCCCTTGCCGGACGTATGCTCGACGACTGGAGTGCCTACGTCAAAGATTTTATCCAAGTAACACCCATCGAGTACAAGCGCGTGCTCGAAGAGGAAAAGATGCTACGGCTGAAACAGAAGATTGCCGACGTGCAAGGAGAATACTGACGGGATTATATTGCAGATAAACAGAAAATCAGTAAAGAGCAACTAAACGCGATGGAAAAAAACTCATTATCTCAAATACATTCCACTTCCTCCCTACAGGGCAAGGCGAGTAGAGGGTCTGCCTTCCTCTATGTGCACCGCCAGGAGGCGGGCTACCGCCCTGTGCACGACCGCATCCACGATTTCGGCGAGGTAGAGCAGACGCTGAACACACGTGAGCGCAAGCTGCAGGCGTCGCGCTGCATGGATTGCGGCGTACCCTTCTGCCACTGGGCCTGCCCGCTGGGCAACAAACCACCTGAATGGAACGACGCGCTTGCCCGTGGCGAATGGGAACGGGCCTACCAGCTACTATCTGCCACTAATCCTTTCCCCGAGTTCACGGGGCGCGTCTGTCCTGCCCTCTGCGAGAAGGCTTGCGTGCTCAACCGCTTCAACCACGAGCCCACCACCAACCGCGAGGACGAGGCAGCCATCACCGAGGGTGCTTTCCGCGAGAGGTTCATACAGCCGCGCATACCGCAGCGCAATGGCACGCACGTGGCCGTCATCGGCAGCGGACCGGCCGGACTGGCTGCAGCCGACGCCCTAAACCAGATGGGCTACGCCGTCACCGTCTTTGAGAAGGACGAGGCCCCCGGCGGCCTGCTCCGTTACGGTATTCCCAACTTCAAGCTCAACAAGGCCATCATCGATCGCCGCATCCATGTGCTGGAGGCCGAGGGCATTGAGTTCAAGTATAATTGTCCCGTCTCTTCCGCTGCAATTCCATCGCAGCACAATATATCCTTCGACGCCATCATCGTCGCCACCGGCACCCCTACGGCCCGCGACCTCGACATCCCCGGCCGCTCGCTCGGCGGCATTCACCTGGCCCTGGAACTGCTTTCGCAGCAGAACCGTGTACTCGCAGGGCAGGAGTTCTCAAAAGAAGAGCGCATCACCGCACGCGGCAAGGACGTGCTGGTCATCGGCGGAGGCGACACGGGCAGCGACTGCATAGGAACAGCCCATCGCCAGGGCGCTCGCAGCGTCACGCAGATCGAGATCATGCCGCGCCCCGTAGAAGGCCCCGACGACCCGCAGAACCCTTGGCCGGCCTATCCCCGCACACTCAAAACCACCTCGTCGCACGAAGAAGGCTGCACGCGCCGATGGAACATCAACACGCTGGAGTTCCTCTCAGCCGACGGCAAACACGTCAGCGGCGTCAAGGTGCAGGAAATCGAATGGCAGGCGAACCCCGCAGGCGGCCGACCGCTGATGGTAGCTAAGGGCGAGCCGGAGGTGATCAAGGCCGAGCTCGTGCTGCTGGCCATGGGCTTCCTCAAGCCCGAGCATCCGCAGTACCCCGAAAACGTCTTCGTCTGCGGCGATGCTGCCAACGGAGCCAGCCTCGTTGTACGCGCAATGGCCAGCGGAAGAGAGACTGCACTCAAGGTGCATGACTATTTGAGTAAATTGACAATGGACAATGGATAATGGACAATGGATAATGGACAATGGATAATGGACAATGGATAATGGACAATGGATAATGGACGATGGACAATAATCAATGTTCAATGGTAAATAGTAAATAGTAAATAGTAAATGGTAAATCCCATGGTTCCTTTCACCAAAATGCACGGCTGCGGCAACGATTATATCTACGTGGATGCCTCGCGCTACCCTATTGCCGCCCCCGCAGATACAGCCAAGCGATGGAGCAGCCCACACACTGGCATCGGCAGCGACGGGTTGGTGCTCATAGGCCGCAGTCCCATCCCCGAGGCCGATTTCACGATGCGCATCTTCAATGCCGACGGTTCCGAAGCCCTGATGTGCGGTAACGCCAGCCGCTGCATCGGCAAATACGTCTACGAACGTGGCCTGACGGACAAGACGCTCGTGCGGCTGCTCACCGCCTCGGGCATCAAGATGCTGGTGCTGAACACCGCCAGGACGTCGGCCCGCGAAGTGGCGAGCGTCACCGTGGATATGGAAGAGCCCGTCTTTGATGTGCCATCGCAGTTCCTGCCAAGTGAAGGCAGCGACTTACCCGAAGGGACCTTTGTCAGCATGGGCAATCCCCACTACGTCATCTTCGTGGCCGACATCACGGCTATAGACGTGGCAGCCGAAGGCGCACGCCTTGAACGCCACCCGCAGTTCCCGGAGCGCTGCAATATCGAATTTGCCGAAATGCGTCCTGACGGCATTCGCATGCGCGTCTGGGAACGCGGCAGTGGCATCACGCTAGCCTGCGGCACAGGCGCCTGTGCCACAGCCGTCGCGGCGGCCCGAACGGGCCGTGCGCCACGCCACTCCCGCATCATCATGGACGGCGGCACGCTCGATATTGAATGGCTCAACGCCGACCGCACCTTCCATGATCACACCTTTGCCCGCAACCACGTCCTCATGACCGGCCCTGCCGCCTTCGTCTTTGACGGTGAGATATCAAAGGACAATTAAAGGACTCTTCCCCCGCCCTCCCTAAGGGAGGGAGCTGTTACTTCAAAAAGTAGAAGGCATTAATATCTGCTCTTTTCACTCTTAATCATACTATGGCTCTCGTCAACGATCATTTCCTCAAGCTGCCGAACAACTACCTGTTCGCCGATATCGCCAAGAAGGTGAATGCCTTCAAGGCACAGCACCCCAAGACCGACATCATCTCGCTCGGCATAGGCGACGTCACCCAGCCGCTCTGTCCCGCCGTCATCGAAGCGCTGCACCGTGCCACCGACGAAATGGGCACCGCCGCCGGTTTCCGTGGCTATGGCCCAGAGCAAGGCTATGACTTCCTGCGCGACGCCATCCTGAAGAACGACTTCCTCACCCGCGGCATACATCTCGACCGCGATGAGATCTTCGTCAACGACGGTGCCAAGAGCGACACAGGCAATTTTCAGGAACTCATACGCTGGGACAACAGTATCGCCGTCACCGACCCCATCTACCCTGTCTACATCGACTCCAACGTGATGATCGGCCGCGCAGGAGTGAAGGGCGACGATGGTCGATGGTCCAATGTCATCTACCTGCCCTGCACCGCAGAGAACGGCTTCGTGCCCGAACTGCCAAGCCAGCGCGTCGACGTCATCTACCTCTGCTATCCCAACAATCCCACCGGCACCGCACTTACGCGTGACCAACTCAAGCTATGGGTCAACTATGCCATCAAGAACGACGCCCTCATCTTCTACGACGCTGCTTATGAGGCTTACATCCGTCACGACGACGTACCTCACAGCATCTATGAGATTAAGGGCGCCCGCCATGTGGCCATCGAGTTCCACTCCTACTCCAAGACGGCAGGCTTCACCGGCGTGCGCTGCGGCTACACCGTGGTGCCCAAGGAAGTCTCCGTGGCCACGCTCACCGGCGAGCGCATAGCGCTGAACCCTTTATGGAACCGCCGTCAGTGCACCAAGTTCAACGGCACCAGTTACCTCAGTCAGCGTGCCGCCGAAGCCATATACACGCCCGAGGGACGACAACAGGTGCAGCGCACCATCGACTACTATATGCAGAACGCCGCCCACATGAAGGAAGCACTAACGGCCATTGGCCTCCACGTCTACGGAGGCAACGACGCCCCCTACCTCTGGGTGCAGACACCCGGCGGCATGACCTCTTGGCGCTTCTTCGAACAGATGCTCTACAACGCTCATGTTGTTTGCACACCTGGCGTAGGTTTCGGTCCATCGGGCGAGGGATATGTGCGCCTCACCGCCTTCGGCTCGCACGAGCGCACCGAGGAAGCACTCGAACGCATTGCAAAATTCTATTAACACGTTAACTGATTAACTGATTAACAAATTAACTGATTAACTGATTAACGAATTAACACATTAACTGATTAACCTCATAAACACAAGACAAGACAATGACAAGCAATCTCAGATTTCAGATGGTCGGCGAGGCCTTCAAGAAGAAGCCTCTCGACGTTGTAGCGCCCGCAGAGCGCCCTTGTGAATACTTCGGCAAGAAGGTTTTCAACCGCGAGAAGATGTACAAATACCTGCCCAAGGACATCTATCAGAAGATGATTGACGTCATCGACGGCGGCGCCACCCTCGACCGTTCCGTGGCCGACGCTGTGGCCGCAGGCATGGTGCAATGGGCCAAAGAAAACGGCGTGACGCACTACACCCACTGGTTCCAGCCCCTCACCGGCGGCACGGCCGAGAAGCACGACTCGTTTATCGAGCATGACCACAAGGCTGCGACTGAGCGAGAGCAGAATGACGCGAAGCTCACGGGCGGCATGATCGAGGAGTTCAGCGGCAAGCTGCTCGTGCAGCAAGAGCCCGACGCCAGCTCGTTCCCCAGCGGTGGCATACGCAGCACCTTCGAGGCTCGTGGCTACTCGGCCTGGGACCCCACATCGCCCGTCTTCATCATCGACGATACGTTGGTCATCCCCACCGTGTTCATCTCCTACAGCGGCGAGGCCCTCGACTACAAGGCTCCGCTGCTCCGGACCCTACGCGCCGTCAACGAGGCTGCCACGGCGGTCTGCCACTATTTCGACCCCGCCGTGAAGAAGGTGACCTCCAACCTCGGCTGGGAACAGGAGTACTTCCTCGTTGACGAAGGACTCTACGCCGCCCGCCCCGACCTGCTGCTCACCGGCCGTACCCTCATGGGCCACGACTCGGCCAAGAACCAGCAGATGGACGACCACTACTTCGGCTCCATCCCCGAGCGCGTGGCAGCCTTCATGCGCGAACTGGAGATCACCGCCCTCGAACTGGGCATACCCGTGAAGACACGCCACAACGAAGTGGCCCCCAACCAGTTTGAGCTCGCTCCCATCTTCGAGGACACCAACCTCGCCGTGGACCACAACATGCTGCTCATGTCCGTCATGAAGCGCGTGGCACGCAAACACGGATTCCGCGTGCTGCTCCACGAGAAACCCTTCGCCGGCATCAACGGCAGCGGCAAGCACAACAACTGGAGCCTCTCCACCGACACCGGCGTGCTGCTCCACGCCCCCGGCAAGACGCCCGAGCAGAACCTCCGCTTCGCCGTATTCATCGTGGAGACGCTCATGGGCGTCTACAGGCACAACGGACTGCTCAAAGCCAGCATAATGAGCGCCACCAACGCCCACCGTCTCGGGGCCAATGAAGCGCCGCCAGCCATCATCAGCAGTTTCCTTGGCACGCAGGTCAGCGAACTGCTCGACCATATCGAAGCCGCCGACCGCGACGACCTCCTCGCCATGGCCGGCAAGCAGGGGCTGAAGATGGACATCCCCGAAATTCCCGAGCTGCTCATCGACAACACCGACCGCAACCGCACCTCGCCCTTCGCCTTCACCGGCAACCGCTTCGAGTTCCGCGCCGTGGGCTCCGAGGCCAACTGCGCCAGCGCCATGATTGCCCTCAACGCCGCCGTGGCCGAGGCTCTCGTCAGCTTCAAACAGCGCGTGGACGCACGCCTCGAACAAATCAAGGGCGACCCGCTCTTCGCCACCGCCCCCGACGGCAAGTCCTCTGCCCACAATCCCGTCTTCCATGCCATCCTCGACATCCTGCGCGACGATATCCGCACCTGCCGCCCCATCCGCTTCGACGGCAACGGCTACAGCGACGAGTGGAAAGCCGAAGCCGCCCGCCGCGGGCTCGACGTCGAGACCTCGTGCCCCGTCATCTTCGAGCGCTACATCGATGACGACAGCGTGCGCATGTTCGAGAGCCTCGGCATCATGACACGCAAGGAACTCGAGGCACGCAACGAGGTGAAATGGGAGACCTACACCAAGAAGATACAGATTGAAGCCCGCGTGCTCGGCGACCTCTCGATGAACCACATCATCCCCGTGGCCACCGACTACCAGACCAAGCTGCTGCGCAACGTGGAACGCATGCAGGCAATCTTCCCCGATGAGAAGGCCGGCGAGCTCAATGCACGCAACCTGAAGCTCATTGAAGAGATTGCCATGCGCACGGCAAGCATCGAGACGCAGGTCGACGAACTCGTAGAAGCACGAAAGGTGGCAAACAAGATTACCGACGAGCACGCAAAAGCCATCGCCTACCACGACACCGTAGCACCCTACCTCGACACCATCCGGCGCCAGATTGACAAGCTCGAACTCATCGTCGACGACACTCAGTGGCCACTGCCTAAGTATCGCGAACTGCTCTTCATAAGATAGTCTGAGCTTCGATAGAATCAAGAACTTCACCACTATACATGAAACCAACGGGAGCGGCGCAGCCTCAAGGCTACGTCGCTCCTTGCGATTATATGGCTGCTTTTGACAAAAATTGATTCTAAAAAGAAGGGTAAAGAAAGATGAAGGTGACGTTTTGATGCAAAAATGAGGTTAAAACGCAGCCTTTACCTTATTTAACATGGAAAGTTGACTTCAATTGGTGTAAAGTTATAACTTTGCATCGCAAAGTTTGTAAAACAGCAGACAATATGGCAAAGAAAACAGTACAGAACACGCAGATAATGGTCATTAAACCAAAATTTGCTCGAAAATCGCCTTAGAGCAAATTCAAAGCTAATTTATAGAACCCACCATAAACGAAAAGAATAATGAACAAGCGAACTATCATCACCGCACTGCTCGCTGTGCTACCCCTTACTTGCTGCATTGCAAAAGTGAGGTCGAAAGCAATTACAACGCTCAAGGGCTACCCTTCAGGAACTATAGATGAATACCATTTCCATGCAGGAAAAGCGGTAGTCAAGGGGCGTTTTACCCATAGTACGGGAAACAACTTCTCTACTTTCAATGTGACAGGAACAGACCTGTTCTCGAATCAAGATTTCGTCAGAACGATTAACATCGAACCCGATGGTTCTTTTCTTGAACTGATTAGTCTGCCACATTCAGGATGGGTTTACTTCGATGGTGCAGAAATTCCGCCTGCTTTTATCGCTGTTGGTGACACCTTGGATTTATTAATTAATGTCACAGGGGATGAAGCAACAATCTCGGGCAGTGGCGCCACTGGCGAGGTGAACAGCGTCTGGCCACGGTTGGAGACTCAGTTCGCTTCGAAGGAAACACGAACGCCATGGGAGGGAATGAACCGTGAATTCATGCTGGAGTGGAAAAACCGCAAGGTCTGGGAACTCGACCGAATAGCCAGTGCCATAGATGCCGACACCATCACCTTGCTAAACGGCTGCTCAGACTACGCAAAGGACGTGTTGAAAACAAGTCTCCTGGCCATGCCGCTGGAACAAGCACTTGTGGCATTACATCAGTGGTGGTGGAGAACAAGAAACGAGGAGGGAAAAACCAACCCTGCCTTGACGATTTCCGCCGCTTCCTTCTTCGATTTCCTTTCGGCAAGGCAGTCCTATCTTATGGACAACCCATTGATGGTTTTTGCTGCTGATGGCGGTGGTGTCGTCAACAATATGGAATTCCAGGTACTCAACGCATACTTGTTTCTGGCAAACGATATGGAGAGGTGGAGCAAGACGACCGACTCCGACGAGTTGGGCTCTTACAAGGAGAATTTTATCCTGCCACACAACTACGACCCTGAGCTTCACCGCGAGATGCTTGAATACGATAAAGGACGCTTGATTCCCGTGGCAGACTATTATTCCATGTGCAGCGACAGTATCCGCTCGCGTTTCAAGCTTGACCATACAGGTTTCATGATGCAGCTCTGCTTGCTTCATCGCGTCCTTGACTTCGACTTCGAGGGCTCTGACGGCTGGTTCCTCACTCGCAAGGCAGAGGAATTGGCTGGAGCTATTCCACAGTTTACCGACCCTTCCATCTGCCACCATGCCGTGGACGCCTACCGCCGTTTTGTCATTGAGCGCGAAGGAAGTGCTCGCATTGATGCTTCGAATTCTACACCGGGAGATTCGCTCTTTCAATCGCTGAAGGAAAAATATGCCGGCAACGTCATCTATATGGACTTCTGGGGTATCGGATGCGGACCTTGTCGCAAGGGGATGCTCGACCAGCGTACACTCGTCGATAAATACAAAGACGCTCCAGTCCGTTTCCTCTACATCTGCAACGAAAAAAACTCGCCACGTGAGCCAAGCGAGAAGTTCCTCACCGATAACAATATCCAGGGCGAACACATCTTCCTCTCATCCGACGAATGGAATCTCCTCACCAACAAGTTCCAGTTTAACGCCATTCCTTTCACACTTCTTATTGACAGGAACGGTAATATTATAGAGAAGAATGTTCCACCCACTGCAGCAAAACTTGACGAATTGCTGAAATAGGAACCATACTATGCACTATGCCTTCGATACTTTGGAGCTAGCGCCGTGGTCGAGTTCATTGAGCGCCTGGGCAAACAGTTGCTCGTGATTGGGCGCTTGGCTGACGTCGATATCGCCGATGCAAGCAGAGCTTGCGAAAGTTGAGTAAATGATAACAAACTTTTTTAGCACGGGAGTGCGAGGCTGTCTCACCGGTGAGACGGATTTGTCTCACTGGTGAGACAAACGAGTCTCACTGGTGAGACAGCCCCTTGAGACTATACCTTAAAGAAATATCGCACGAAGGTATGGTCGAACACGGGCGGTTGCGTATAGCCATTCTTGCGGAATATCTCGGCCACGCGGGCTTGTTGAGCCGGCGTGATATCGTAGCGGCCGGCCCGGTAGCGGTAGAACTGGGCGCGGCTGCCAAAACAGCCCTCGAGGGCATTACGCAGGCGTGGCACATCCCAGCTCTTCACGCCCTCGAAGAGGCGAGTCATTCCTCGCGCCACGACGACAGGCTCGTCGGCCACGAAGAGCGAGCAGCCCGCATCGGTGCGCGCAGCAGGCAGCACGGTGGTGTGCTGCGTAAGGGTTGCTGGCGCGATGGTTGCGGCATGACGTCGCAAGCACTTAGCTGCCAGTGGACAATCGGTTTGGAAACAAATGGCCCAGCTGCGGGGCACTTCGTCAAAATTCAGATCTTTCATGTGATAAAGAATTAAAGGTTAAATTTATTCGACTTTTCAACGCTACAAAAGTACGATGAATCTGCGTAACTGCCAAATTTAATGGATACTTTTGAACAAGAATGAAGCATAATATGCTTTTATAAGAAACGGAACGAAACGGCAGGATGACGGACGAACCGCCACCCTGCCGTCACTACATCCGTCGCCTTGCCGGGACTACAACCGTCGCCCTGCCGGCTCATTCACCGGAGCCCTGCGCAGGGCCTTTCACCCAGGCCGGATGGCTTCGCCCTCGCACCACAATTTCCTGCCCTTGGAATTCTACGCTGCCAATATGCATCCTGCGCGGCTGTACACTCGACTGGCTGTCGTGGGCGTGGAAAACGATGTGGGGGCGACCGGCGCGGTCGGTGAACAGGGAGTGGTGGCCGGTGCCCAAGAGGCTGTCGGCGCGACAGAGGATGGGCGAGGTGGCGCTCTTGGTCCATGGGCCCTGCAGCGAAGAACTCACGGCTACGCCGACTCCATAGTCCTGACTGCGGAAATCGTTGGCGCTGTAGGTGAGATAGTACAGGCCCTCGTGCTTGACCACGAAAGGCCCCTCGCACACGCGCCCCAGCTTCGACTCCCATGGCTCGCTGACGCTCAGGCAATGGCGCAAGGTGCCTGCCACGGGCGTTATGCCGTCGGCCTCTAAGCGGCACATCCATATACAGTTGCCGTCGGTGAAGCGCACGAAGAAGAGGTACTGACTGCCGTCGTCGTCGCGGAAACGGCTGGAGTCAATACACTTCTCGTCGCCCAACAGGGTCTCCAGCATATAGCCTCCCACTTGCTTGAAAGGACCCGTGGGCGAATCGGCCACGGCGGCGAAGAGGTGCTCGTCGGCAGAGTAGTACATCACATAGCGCCCGTCGATTTTATACACCTCAGGCGCCCAAAACCAACGGCTCTCGGTGGTATTGCTTTTCTCCAAGGCCAAGCCGCCGCAGCGCCAATGAAGGAGGTCGGTGGAGATCCAATACTCAATGCCGTCGGCAGCATGAGTGCCGTAGGCGTAGTAGAGGCTGTCGCCGACAAGGATATAAGGGTCGGCCAGAGGTACTATGGCCGCCTGGGCCTGAGCTCGGCACATAACAGCCACTATGCTGAGCACCATAAACAGTATGAAACGACGCGACATGAGGAATGACGAATGAGGAATGACGAATGATAAATGAGGAATGAAAAGTGAAAAATGAATGATGAATGATGAATTAAGGATTGCGCTGAAGTCCTCAGTAAGCCAGTACGTGCCAGAGGTCGCGGATGCGAGCTTCCGGGTCCCATTGTCCGTTGAATGTCCAGCGGGCTGTGATGGAGTGCGGCTGCGGCGCACCTTCCATCTGCTCCAGATTGTTCTTTAGCCACCCACTGTCGCCGCCATCGCGGTAGCAGTTATAATAGTACGCGCGCAAGCCCCAAGTGTTGGGGTCGGGCTGCTTGCTAATGTAGGCATAGCGAATGTTGGAGTCCTTGATTTGCGAGGTCAGGTGGCAGTTCAGCAGCACGAACTGCGCGTCATGGTGATAGCGGCCGAGCGTGGTGGGCGAGAGGGCATCGAACGAGGAGTCCTTGACCACCAGCTTCTTATCCTTCACACCGCTGCCGTCGTGCCAAAGGATGGCGTGGCCGTCGCCTACGAAGCGGCAGCGCGTGGCATAGCACCAGCCACGCGGGCAGAGGAAATCGACGCCGAGGCAGCGCAGATAGAGGTCGGCATGGTAGTACATGCCACCGCCCGGAGCCCACAGCGAGAGTGCGTCGTTGCCGTCGGCCCAGACATTGCAGTTGATGACTATGGTGCGCGTGGCGCGCCCATATATGGCCATCTGGTGCGTGGTGTTGCCCGGCTCCACGGCGGTGCCGTAGTTGTTGTAGACGGTCAGTCCGCTGATGACGCAGTCGTCGGCACCCTCCTGCAGCACTATTACGCCGTTGCCCACAGGCTTGCCCCGATAGCGCACGTCGCCCATCTTCTCGCGCGCCTCGGCAAGGGTGAGCACGGTGCTGTCGCGGTGCTCGCCCACGAGGACGATGTTGGGACGGTCGATGATGACTTTCTCGTGATAAACACCTTTACGAATGAGAATCTTAAAAGGCTGCGCGGGCTGAGCCGGTGCGCGTTCGATGGCCTGCTGAATGCTCTCGCCGGGATTCACTACGACATCGAAGGCTGAGGGTTGCACCTGCGGTGCGCGAAACATATTGATTATGCCACGCTCGTTGCCTCCCTTAGAGTTCAGACTGATGTCGGAGCCGGCATCGGCGAGCCCGTGGCGGGCAGCCCACTGCCCGTAGAGAGGATAGAGGCGGGCCGGGCGGTTGCCATACCACGAATAGCCGTTGCGCCGCTCACTGCCTATTTGCTCGAGGCGGCGGCGCGGCACGCCGTCGCGGTCACAGACAAAGGGCTCGGCGAAAGTAAGGTCGTAGAAGCGCGCCCAGATGGGCGAAGCTGAAGAATCGCGCACGAGGCGGGTGTCGGGAGCGGCGGAAGAGGGGAAAGAGGAATCGCCAGCGGCGGAGGGGGAAGAGGAAGCGGCGGAGGCGGCGGAGGGCGAAGAGGAACGGGCAGAGCCGCGCTCCACGCGGTAGCCCGTAATCTTGTGGTCGTCGAACCAGCGCATTGCACCGCGAACGGCACGACGCACGCGCTCGTCGGGTTCGGGCAGTTCCATCAGCAGCTGCACGATTGCTGCGCTCTCCTGCGAGCAGTAGGAAGGCAGCTCATAGGCCCTGGCGCCCGCCGGCTCCAGCGTGGCGCTGTCGTGCTGCTGGCACCAGATGGTGGGCTGCCCGTTGCTTACAATCTGGCACTTCAATATACAATCAATACCGCGGTCGAAAGCCGCAGAGGCACGGTGTCGCAAGGCTTCGTCGATGAGGTCGCCCTGGTAAGGGGGGCGCTGCAAATAGATGTCGCGCAGCAGCCTCAACGTGTTGACCATAGCATCGTCGTTGAAAGTGATATGGCGTTGATAACCGCGCGGCTGTGGCCAGAACTGCGGCCAGCCGCCATTGTCATACTGACCGCTGAGCAAGTACTCCACACCCTGGCGGAAGGCATCGCGGTACCGGGCATCGCGGGTCTGCTGGAAGAGGCGCGCCAGGAAGTTCATCTGGCTCGTGGTGGCTCCATTGTCGATAGTGGAGTCATCGCGCCGCTGCTTGTCGAGCACCACCCGGGCACGCTCAGCCTCGGTCAGTGGGCGTGCCATATCGATATTCTTTGGCCAGCCGCCCGTGACACGCTGGTAGAGGAGCATCTGCTCGGCCACACGACAGTCGTCCATGATCTCGCGTTGGAGCGACGCCCAGATGAAGGGCCCTACGGCCTTGGCATCGTTGTCGCGCACGGGCTCGCTCAGGTAGTAGGCGTAAGAGCCGTCGCGACGACGGTTCTCTTTGACCTGCGCCTTGGGGTTGAGTTTCTTGAGCGCTGCCACTACTTCAGCACTGGCGCCTGGGCCCAGACCGGCCACGGCACAGCCATCGGTAAGGGAGATCGTGCGGTCGGGGTTGACGCGAATGAAGCGTCTGACGATAGCATCGTAGGCCCTGACGCCGGCATCGCGGAGCTGCCGCTCCCCCACCCAACCGCGATTGGCGGCTTTGAGTAGCGCATAGGCGAACATCGACGA
The DNA here is from genome assembly GCA_017429525.1 of Bacteroidaceae bacterium. GTDB lineage: Bacteria > Bacteroidota > Bacteroidia > Bacteroidales > Bacteroidaceae > Physcousia. The sequence continues at coordinate 254,524 of JAFROT010000030.1, forward strand.
GCAGGAACTCTCGAGATAATTGCCTTTGCGGCCGGGGCTATCCATCACCTGATACCACAGTCCGCTGCTCTTGTCTTGCCAGCGGACTACGGCTTCGAGGTCATTCCTTAGCACATCAAGGAGCTCTCCGCGGCGGGCGTAGTCCTCGGGCAGCGCATCGAGCAATTCCACCAGCGCCATCGTAAACCAGCCTTGGGCGCGCCCCCAGCAGTGCTGCGAGAGGCCCGTCGAGGGGTCGGCCCAGAACATGTTGCGGTTCTCGTCGTAGGCATGGCGGTTCAGGCCCGTAGCAGGGTCTAATGTGCGATGGTAAGTGGCGACGATCTGACTGACGGCATCATCGTAGACGCGCTGTGCCTGCCGCTGTTTCAGCAGCATCGGAGCAGCCAGCACGCGATAGGGCAACCCCATGAAGATGCCGTCGAGCCACACCTGATAGGCATAGATGGCCTTGTGCCAATAGACGCCGTCCACTCGTGTTCGGGGCTGACGGTCCAGCTGCCGCATCAGCGTCTGCATGGCTCGTCGGTTCTTGGCCTCGGCGTGGTGTTGATACATGCGAGCTACGAAATGTCCCGTGCGGACGTTGTCCAGGTTGTAATCCTTCAACTCATAGCCACGAATACGGCCCTGCTGGTCTATCATTGTATCGGTGTAGGCCTGGCAATAGTCGAGGATGTCCGCTCCGCCATAGCGCAAGTAAGTGTCCAGCATCGCTTCGAGCTCAATACCCATGACGTAGCTCCACTTGGGGCGCACAGAGAAGTCAAGGAGGTACGACTCGGGCGTGCGCCGCATTTCGGAGCGCGTCATCCACTCAGAGTAGCGACCGCCATAGGGCAACTGCTGCAGCACGAGGCTGCCATTGACGACGAGGTCGTGAAAACGGACGTCGCGCGTGCGTCCTTTAATCTGATTGCCCTCGGCCACTCCGTCCCAGCGGCAGTTGCTGACGTTGATGTCCTCTACACAAGTCTCCTCGTCTAGCCCCTCAATCAACACGCCGTAGCGCGAGCGTTGGCAGGTGACATGGCTCACATTCACATTCCTCACCGTAGGCAGGAAGCCGCGACAGCATTGCTCGCGCGGCTCATAGTTCAGATTGATCTTCACCACGGCCTCACGGCATTGTCCCACGCGGATGTCGCGGACGTTGATATTCTCCACTATCCCACCCCGGCACGTATTGGTCTTTATGCGCAGCACGCGGTCCAGATTAGGCGAGTCCATCGTGCAATCGTGGGCAAAGACGTTGCGGCAGCCGCCGCTGATCTCAGAACCGATGACCACGCCGCCGTGGCCGTTCCGCATCTCGCATCGCCGTATGATGATGTTCTGCGCAGGTTCGCCTCGTTCGCGCCCGTCGCGGTTGCGCCCACTCTTGATGGCTATGCAGTCGTCGCCCGTGCTGAAGTAGCAATCCTCGATAAGCACCCTGTTGCACGACTCCGGGTCACAACCATCACCGTTGGGACCGTCGTTCATGATCCTGACGCCACGTATGGTGACATCCGTGGATTGCAGCGGATGAATGACCCAGAAGGGCGAGCGCAGTAGCGTAACGTCCTGCACGAGCACACGTCGGCAATGGTTGAAGTTCAGCAGCTGAGGCCGCATGCCGTCCGACGGTCCGAACATACGCTGTGGCTGCCTCTGCCCTTGCTCGTCCGTCATCGGCACGCCATCCTCGCCCGCTCTGAGCAGACGGTCGCGCCCGCCTAATCGCTGACTGGGCACGCCCTCGTGCCATCCAAATTTTGGGTTGCCGCACCATGCCCACCACGTTTCGCGCGTGCCGCCGCCGTCGATGGTGCCTCGACCCGTAACGGCGATATCCTCGGCCTCGCAGGCATAGATGCAGGGCTGCAAGTTGTAGCAGTGCAGGCCCTCCCAGCTGGTTGCTACTATAGGATAGAGCGCTGGCTCGAAGGCAAACTCCAGATGCGCACCATCCTCCACGACCAGGTTCACCCCGCTCTTGAGCGTGATAGCGCCCGTCAGCAGATGCATATTTGAAGCTACCACCACTTTGCCGCCTCCACGAGCTGAGCACTGGTCGATAGCCCGCTGAATAGCCCGTTGGTTCTTGGCCGCCGTCTGTCCCGGCGCTGCGCCATAGCGCTCCACAGGGAACTCGGTCGTTGACAATCGTGGCTGCGCAATGCTCTGCTCAATCTGCCGATAGCGTTCCTCGTCCCACTCCTGGCTCATGAGCATGGTCGGCATCAACGTACTGACTAACAGCAGAAAGAATTGTTTCCATTTCATCATCATACGGATAGCTTTTATTCAGCAGGCGCTAACGGTCTGCTTTTGCATGTATTCCTTTGTGCCGACTGCCCTCCCCCCGAACTCAGGCTGAAATTTGATTTATATATATGAGTCCGTGACTGCTCATCACTCCATGACAACTCTGAACGATCCCTTTAAACTGAACTTAGGCGAGGAAACGGAGACGTCGACCACTCCATGTTCTTCTTGTGGTTGGATAATCAGGAGGGCCTGGCCGCGGAAGGTCGTGGGCGAGAGTGAGCGGAAGGAACGTAGGTCGTAGGGATGGCCTGTGCCGGCCACTGCTATATGTCGGGCACCTGAAGTCCTGATGTTGAGGGGAAGCTCGGCCGTCGGACAGAGATGGCCGTCGGCATCCACCACGCGGAGATAGACGTAGGCGAGGTCATTATGCGACGACGAGATGACGGTGCTTTCCGCGGGCCGGTCATTTCCCGCGGGCACAAACTGTATGGCTGCTGGGGCGCCCGATGTGCGCAACGTCTGCGCCGCGTGCCTTCCCTTCACGACCTCTGCCTTCAGTTCACCTGGCTCGTAGGCTACGCGGAAGGTGGCGGTATAGGTCTTTGGATTGACGTCCTGTTCACCAATGACATGGCCATTGACCGACAGACGAACGCGAGGTTCACGGGTATAGACGTTCACACGCAGGGAGTCGCTGCGATGACCGTTCACGTCGTGCACGACACCAGTCCTGAGCGTAGCATTGTCATACTTCTCCGGACGGATGTCTACGGGCAGGTAGCCGCAGGCGTTCGGCCCGTCGTAGTAGGCGTAATCGTGCCAGTTCCAGTGGTTCTCCTCGGCTGTCCAGCACCAGCCCAATGCGTCCTCATGCTCGCCGTCGGTCACCGACGGGCGCACGGCAATGGCTATCGGTCGATTTCCCCAGACGACATCACGATAATAAGACTGGGGCTTCTTCACTCCAGTCAGATCGAGGTCACCGCACCAGGCGTTGAACCACGGCCATGCCAGCAGTTGTATCCACCGTCCGCGGTCGCTGCGTTCAAGGGCGTGACCCAGTCCTGCCTCGCCAATGTAGTCGATGGCCGTCCACTCAAAGTCACCGATGACGTATGGCAGACGGTCGACGGTATTCCAGATGTCCGCCACGGCATTGGGGTAGGATTCAGAACCGTACATGATGCGCTCTGGGAACAGCTTGTGGTCGTTCTCGTAGCGGCGCAATTCATAGTTATAGCCACCCACTTCGACCAGCTCGAATGCCCTTGGCGAGTCCTTGTCCCACGTCATCTTCTGCGGCTGGCGATCCCAATAGTCGTTCACGGCGAGGGTCGTCGGGCGCGTTGTGTCCTCATGCTTGATGGCTCTGGTGATGGCATCGGCTATCTCCTTGCCACGCGGAACGTCAGAACGCTGGGCTATTTCATTGCCTATGCTCCACATGATGACTGAGGGGTGGTTGCGGTCGCGGCGCACCATCAGCGCCGCATCATGCTCGAAATTCGTGATGCCGCAGCCCACAGGCTCGCCATCTACAATCACTTGCTTCTCCTTTGAAAAGTAGTTGCTGTAGTCGTCACGGCGCTTAGGTTCTTCCCATTGGTCGAAACACTCATCGATCACCAGGAGGCCAAGACTGTCGCAGGCATAAAGGAAGGCCTCGGAAGGCAGGTTGTGACTGGTGCGCACGGCATTGAATCCCTGAGCCTTCAGCAGTTCGGCCTTACGAACCTCTGCGCGGTCAATGGCAGCGGTACCCAGCAAGCCGTTGTCGTGATGCACGCAGCCGCCACGGAGCTTCGTCGGCTTTCCGTTGAGCAAGAAACCTTTCTCGGCCGAGAAAGCTATGCTGCGGATGCCGAAGGGGATGGCCAGCGCATCTTGTTCGCCGGCAGCGGTGTGAAGGTTGATGCGGGCGGTGTAGCGATAAGGCGAATCGACCGACCACAGGCGTGGAGCTTTCACCGTGAGTTCCGTAGCGACGACGGCCTCGCCGAGGGATTTGCCAGCAGTAGCCACCACCTTTCCGGCAGCATCGACAATCTCCACTTTCATCTCACCATTTACCTCTGCGGAATTCTCGTTGAAAACCTTTGCCGACACCTTGACTTTAGCACTTTTCCCCTCTACCACAGAGGCATCGACATACGTGTCCCACTCGTCCAGATGCAGCCTGTTCGTCGTTTCCAGCCACACATGCCGGTAGATGCCGCTGCCAGTGTACCAGCGGCAGTTCACCCCCTCATTGGTGGTTTTCACGGCTATGGTGACCAGCCGCTCGTCATGCTTGTTGCGGTTGGCCTCGTCCTGAAGGATGGCATTCAAGTCGACCACAAAGGGCATATATCCAAAGACATTCATCGCCGCCTTCTTGCCGTTCACCCACACTTCAGCCTGATTGTAGACGCCATCGAAACGCAGGCGGAACAACTTCTGCCGGATGGCCTCGTCGACGGAAGCGCCAGGCAGACGGAATGTCTTGCGATACCAACCCGTACCGCCCACCGTCTGACCCGAATCGGAGTCGCCGATGCTGAGTCGGGAGAAAGGCCCCACCTGCCAGTTGCTCCATTCCGGCGTCTGCTCGCGATAGTCGTGAGTGTAAGCCACCGGCTCCATACTAAAGTCGTGGGGCACAATGACCTCACGCCAACTGGAGTCGTCACCATTCACGGTCTCTGCATTGACGACTTCACCACGATGAAAGCGCCAGCCTTCATCAAAAGACTGTTTACGTTGGGCGCTGACTGTCGAAGAAACAGATAGCCACAATGCCATGACCTGTAATATGAAACTGATTTTCTTCATATCCATTTATAGTGTCTTCTGAATAAATAGCGAGTCACCAAACTGTATCGTGCCTGACCACCATTTGCCGTTCGTTAAGGGAGAAACGCCTAACTGTTCGACAAGCCAAACTCCAGTTCGCCTTTTCACAGCTAACGCAGCTTTTATTCTATATGAATACCTAATAATTTGTTGGCAAAGGTATAAAAAATCCATTAATGGAACGACTATTATTGAAGGAAATTACTTACATCCTTATCATTTCATTGAAATTATTGCAAAATGTAACATCTACCCCAATTGCTCTGTGCGTAATAATACAAGTGCCTCCGTTCTTGCGTGGCCTGAATGGGCAAAGGGCGTGTACACGCAGAATCCCCGCCGACGAGAAAGGGATGCGTCGGCGGGGATTTCCAATGGGATGCAGATGAGTCTCGTGCCTCAGATTCAGGCGGCGTGCGGCTGCCATGGGCGACGGGGTGGCAGGACAGGCTCACTCCTTCTTAGTCGTCCATAGCGATGAGGGCACCAGCTCTGTTGAACTTCAGGTCCAAGCCGTTGGAGAGCTCGATCTCGTAGCCGGGGCCTAATGGGGCGTATTGAGTTGAGGGTTCTTCGCAGAGCGCGCTCGGCATCCCGAAGGGTGACGCTTGACACTTCAAGAAGCGAGCAAGCTCGAGCGGAGAGTTGAGAGTTCTTTGTAAAGCAAAACTCAAACGAGTGTTTTCGTTATCGTTATCGTTTTCGTTAACGTTTTCGTTATTACCCCTTTGCCATTTCCGCCTTCTGCGGCGTCCCGTCACTTCGCTCCGCGACTTGCACAAGTCGATGGCTGCACCCGTGCGCTTTCCGAGAACACTCAGTTCTCTGAAATGCTCCGCGTTATCGTTTTCGTTTTTGCCCGAATTTGCCTTCACGCCTTCACCTCGACCCTATTCGATTGAATAATAATGGAATACAAGTGAAGGATAAGGTGAAGGATAGGGTGAAATGTGAAAGATAAACGCCGTTTTTAGGGCAAAGACTCAAAACTCGACCATAGGAATATGCGGAGCATCGTTCTTCGCAGAGCGCCCTCGGCTGGAAAAACGCTTGACAATTCAAAAGCAAACAGAGCCCGAACGCCAAGCTCCGAGTGCCGCAGACCATACAGAGAGAGTGAGTCGGGTGGTCGGATAGGGTGAGCAGAGCAGTCGATGAGGGCGAGTGGAGCGGTCGGGTGAGGCCTCACGACCTGTTGTTGAGGGTTGTCTCATGAGTGAGACAAACGAGTCTCATTAATGAGACAAATCGGAACGGGCGAAAGAACGGCGTCGAACGGGCGAAAGTGCCCGTGGGCGCAAAGAGCGGAGAAGCTGTATGCGCGAACTGCTGTGCGATCGTGTTTGCTAAAGTTGGCGTTAATAAAGTTTAAATCCTTCACCTTTTGGAGTATCTTTCACCCTATCTTTCACCTTCTACGCCCCTGAAGATTAATTATTTGGGAGTGCTGGTGAAGGCGTGAAAGGAAAATTAGGCAAATTGCCAAGATAAAATACAAGTGCCTCCGTTCTTGCGTGGCCTGAATGGGCAAAGGGCGCGTACACGCAGAATCCCCGCCGACGAGAAAGGGATGCGTCGGCGGGGATTTCCAATGGGATGCAGATGGGTCTCGTGCCTCGGATTCAGGCGGCGTGGGGCTGCCGTAGGCGACGGGGTGGCAGGACAGGCTCACTCCTTCTTAGTCGTCCATAGCGATGAGCGCACCAGCTCTGTTGAACTTCAGGTCCAAGTCGTTAGAGAGCTCAATCTCGTAGCCATAGGGCTCCTTGTCGATCTTGACAATCTGAACGTCTGTGAAGTTGCTCTTGACATAGTTGGCGATGGCGGTCGGGACGAGATGTGCGGGCACGGGCTGCAGCTGAGCGTCTACTTTGTTCCAGATACCCCGTCTGTCGAACTCCACTTTCGTGCCGTCGGAGAGGTGTACCTCATAGGAGGGGTTGACGAAGCCGTCTTTCTCGGCGTATGCGATGGTGGCGTTGGGGAAGGTCTTCTTGACGAAGGTCTGTGCGGCGGCGGGGAGCTGCGTGGCGGCGATCATCACATCGTCGGCGAGGCTGACTGCGGATTGCATGAACATAGCTGCGAAGGCTACGAGGAAGAATTTGTTCGTTTTCATAGTTGTAATGTTTTTAGTGAGTAATTATGGAATTTATGGAATTCTTTTTCTTTGATGTTTTGTCGTCCGACTTTGCTGTTCTTGTCTTTCGACGTTGATGTTTTGTCGTCCGACTTTGCTGTTCTTGTCTTTCGACGTTGCAAAGGTAAGGGTATTCCACGCCCCATTCCAAACATTTTTTCTGAAAAAGCTGCCGGTTGATGCGACAGCCGCCCCTATCTGCGACAAAAGGCGCTCATGCCCTCGTATGCTGTCGCAAGAGGCTGTTTTTCCGTCGCACGTTCACTCGCATGTCCCTGCGATTCCGCGTTCACAGCACCTGCTCTTCGCCCTTGGGATGCCTGGGACGCCCTCTGCCGTGGGCCTAATGAGGTGTATGCGCCCTTCGGCGTCGTAGCTCAGGGGTTCAGCAATGATTAATCATCCGTTTATTTCCTAACCATTCTCACCGAACTCACGTTTACTCAGACAGACATACAAACTATATGGGGGTATAAACACCAGCGAGACAAACAAACAATGCTTGTTCATCTCGCTAGTATTAAATGGTTTAGGCTTAGATACAAGCCTTAATACTCATCCTCGTTGAAAACTTGTTTTTCGGCGATTTTATATTGATTATCAGCCGTTTATATTACCATTAACTATTTTAAGCCAAACTTACAGCACTATCAGAGGCGATGTAGGGCGATTACAAGCCAAAATGGACAAACAAATGGTTCTTATCATATGAGAGTTCCCGAAATCCATTCATGACATACTGCGCCATATACCATCTATACATCATCACCACCTTGGCTATATGGGAACATTTTGGGAACAACAAGCCCACTGACTATTTACATTACTGTTGAAAATCAGTGGGTTG
>JAFROT010000031.1 GCA_017429525.1 Bacteroidaceae bacterium
AGCCACGGTGCCACGACCTGTGATTGAGAACACGTCCTCAACGGGCATCAGGAAGGGCTTGTCGGTAGCGCGCGGGGGCTCCTGAATCCACTCGTCGCAGGTGTTCATCAGCTCCATCACCTTGTCTTCCCACTTCTCAACACCGTTCAGGGCGCCAAGAGCAGAACCGCGGATGATAGGAGTCTCGTCCTCGAACTCATACTGAGCCAGGATCTCCTGAACCTCCATCTCAACGAGCTCCAGCATCTCCTCGTCGTCGACCATGTCGCACTTGTTGAGGAACACGACCAGGCGGGGAACGTTCACCTGACGGGCGAGCAGGATGTGCTCACGGGTCTGAGGCATAGGACCGTCGGTAGCAGCAACTACGATGATAGCACCGTCCATCTGAGCAGCACCAGTTACCATGTTCTTCACATAGTCAGCGGGGCCCGGGCAGTCGACGTGTGCGTAGTGACGCTTCTCAGTCTCGTACTCAACGTGAGCGGTGTTAATTGTAATACCACGCTCCTTCTCCTCGGGAGCATTGTCGATAGCGTCGAAGCTCTTTACCTTGTCGGCGTTACCAGCGATGCGCTTTGACAGCACGAGGGTGATGGCAGCGGTAAGAGTAGTCTTACCATGGTCAACGTGGCCAATGGTGCCGATGTTGACATGAGGTTTTGTTCTTTCGAATTTTTCTTTAGCCATAGCTATTCTTTCGTTTTATAAAGTTGTGATAGAATATTCAATGAAACTACTTAAGCAAGTGAGCTGTTGACGAGGATTGAACTCGTGACCTCTTCCTTACCAAGGAAGTGCTCTACCACTGAGCTACAACAGCATGTCGTGTTTCTCCGACGTGGAGCGGAAGACGGGGCTCAAACCCGCGACCCCCAGCTTGGAAGGCTAGTGCTCTATCAACTGAGCTACTTCCGCATTTACTGCGAGGCTTTCCTTCTTCACGGTGGGCGGAGATGGATTCGAACCACCGAAGGCGTGCGCCAGCAGATTTACAGTCTGCCCCATTTGGCCACTCTGGTATCCGCCCTTTTCAGGAGCCTTTGCAGCCGCTTTTGACGGCAAACTGTCTCGAAACGGCTGCAAAGGTACGCATTATTTTTGAACCACAAAAACTTTTTGACGTTTTTTTATCGGTTCTGGCTTTTTTCCTTGTTTTTCTGCAATTGCCGGAGCAATGCGTCCATACAATTATCGATTGCTTCTTCAAAAGTGTCGCACACCTTGCTGGCAAAAAGCTCACTGCCTGCGAACACGCGGATGGCAGCTTCCTTGTTCATTGCCGTCTCAGGTTTGACGAGCTTCAATGACACCTCTACCTTTCTTATTTCATCGCTGAACTTTTCGAGCTTGCCCACTTTCTTGTGGACGAAGTCCTGCAGCTTCTCTGTAGGTTCGAAACGGATAGCCTGAATGTTAATCTCCATAAGTAACCTCCTTTGTTTAAAGTGTGAGTATTCTGTTATGCCCTTGGATGGGCCTCGCTATATGCCTTTTTCAGCTCCTCGAAGGTCGTATGCGTGTAGACCTCGGTCGTGGAGAGCCGTTCATGCCCGAGCAGTTCCTTCACAGACTGCAGATCGGCATCATGGTTCAACATAGAGGTAGCGAAGGTGTGACGTAGGACATGCGGACTGCGTTTGCGCTGCATCGTGACCAGGCCGAGTTTGGCCTTCACCATCCTGCGGACGTAGTGTTCTGCTATCCGAGTGCCTTTGCGGCTGACAAAGAATGCATCCTTGTCCACCAGCAGTTGCTGAGCCCGCTCACCTATATATATATTAATAAGGTGTAGGAGTCCGCCGCCAAACGGCACCAGCCTTTGCTTGTTTCCCTTACCGGTCACCTTGATGGTCTGCGTGCTAAGATTGACGCTCTCCATGTCGAGCGAAATCAGTTCGCTCAGTCGCAGGCCCGTCTCATAAAGCACTTCGATGATGAGGTGGTCGCGTCGTCCATCGAACGTGTCGGCGAACATGCCCTCTTGATCGAGCAGGCGATCCATATCGTCCTCGCGGACGAAAGCAGGCAGCACGCGCTCTTTTTTCGGAGCAACCAAGCTGCGTACAGGATCGTGGTTCACGAGTCCGCGCCGATGCAGGAAGTGGTAGAACGTCTTCAGAGCCGATAGTCGCCGTTGAACGGAACTGGCCTTATTGCCTCGCTCCATCATCGCAACCATCCAATCGCGCGCGATATCCGTGTCAATAGATTCCCAGGAAAGGGTGCTGTCGAGACCTTTGTAATACGACTCAAACGCTTTCAAGTCGTCCCGATATTCGCTCACCGTCCTTTCAGACAGGTTGCGCTCATAGCGCAGATTATCAAGGAAAGTCTCAAGCAGCATAAGTACCTCTTGTTGTGTTCGGCGATGCGAAAATAGAGGTTTTTCTTCAGACTGCCAAATAAATTCAGCAAAAGTTAAGTAAATTTCGCTTTTTACGCCCTTTCGAGACCTCGCCAGGCCTCAAGGCGAGCCGCTTTAATCTTCCACGCGGCGCAGTTGCTGCACGTAGATGGCACGTTCCTTGGCCAGACGCTTCAGCACGGAGGGCTTGTCGAACTGCTGACGACGACGGAGTTCCTTCACGACACCAGTCTTCTCAAACTTACGCTTGAATTTCTTCAGCGCGCGCTCGATGTTCTCGCCTTCCTTAACAGGTACTACAATCATGTGATTTAGTTTTGATTAAGTGATTAAATAATGTTCATTTTGCCTCGACGGAGTCGAAAAGCGGTGCAAAAGTACAACTTTTTTCCGTTCCGACCAAAGAAAACGGAGAGAAATTGCTTTTTAAGCTATAAATGAGGATAATGAAGAACGCATGCCTACGCTCTTGCGCGCACGCATGCGAACATTATTTATATTAGAAGACTTTGCTCTTTCCGTCTTTCCGCATTGATGCCCAGATTGCAAATCTTTATTCGCAAGGCCTCACGCGAATATACGTGTCGACCTACACGAATGGTCGCATCGGCTCACACGAATATACGTATCTGCTCATTCGAATATACGCGGATTGCCGAACGTCTTCTGCTTAGGCCAAAATAGCATCGGCCAACGCCTCAAGCTGCTGGATATCAGCATCCTTCATGCGCCCGCGCAAGGTTACTACCGGCTCAACGATTTCCACCTGCTTCATGTTCTCGAGCATCGGGCGCATGGTCTTGGCGGCGCTGGGCGCCCACGAACCATTCTCGACAAGTCCGACACGACGGCGCTGATAAGCCTTTATCTCAAGATGATGGAGGAAATCGTACATCGGCGGGAAGACGCCTGCGTCATAGCTTGAAGCCATACAGATCATACGCCCATAGCGGAAAGCATCTTCGATAGCTTCACCGAGGTCATCGCGACAGAGGTCGCTGATAGCCACCTTAGGACAGCCTTTAGCCTTCAGGATTTCAACAAGTCGCTCGGCCGCTGCGGCCGTGTTGCCATGAATGCTGGCATGAGCAATGAACACGCCCTCTGTCTCTACCTCATAGGCACTCCAGATGGTGTAAAGGCGCAAAGCTTCCGCCAGCTGTTCGCCCTTGAGGACAGGGCCATGCAATGGTAGAATCTGCTGGACATCAAGGGCTGCAGCCTTCTTGAGGAGGGTACTGACAGGCGCACCATACTTGCCACAGATATTGAAGTAATAACGGCGTGCCTCGCATGCCCAGTCGTCGGCATCAGCATCGTAGACGCCGAACTTGCCGAAGCCATCGGCCGAGAAGAGGACACGATCTGCATCGTCATAAGTCACCATTACCTCAGGCCAGTGGACCATAGGGGCCATCACGAAGTGCAGCGTGTGGCGGCCCAGCGAGAGCGTGTCGCCTTCCTTGACGGTCATCACGCGACTTTCGAGGGCGCTATCCTCGAAGTACTGAGGCATCATCTGCTTGGCCTTGGCTGAACAGACAATCTGCATATCGGGGTACATAGCGCAGACATCGGCGATGCCGCTTGCGTGATCCGGTTCCAAATGGTGGACAATGAGATAGTTGGGCTGACGGTCACCAAGGACCTCACGAAGGTTCTGCTTCCATTCGTCCATTGTACGGCCGTCGCTGGTGTCCATGACGGCGATATGCTCGTCGAGGATGACGTAAGAGTTGTAGCACATGCCATCGGGGGTGACATACTGGCTCTCAAAAAGATGCTGTTCGGGGTCGTCGACGCCGATGTAGTGGATATCCGAAGTAACGTTTTTTGTTTCCATAATCCGAGTATTTTGATTTTTCGGGCGCAAAGGTAGAATTTTTCTTCGAACACGACAACAAAAAAACGATTTATAAACTCTAAATCATAAATAATGTGTAACTTTGCGGCCGAAATTCATCGAATAACCATCTTCTAAAACCCTCAACTCTCAACAGAGTAATGGCAGAACAGTTAGACATCAAAGAGCTAGAGCAAGTGGTGGTCCGCTTCTCTGGCGACAGCGGCGATGGCATGCAGCTCGCCGGTAACATCTTCTCCACGGTGTCTGCCACCGTGGGCAACAGTATCTCCACCTTCCCCGACTATCCCGCCGACATCCGCGCTCCGCAGGGTTCCCTGACGGGTGTTTCTGGTTTCCAGGTGCATATCGGTGCTTCGCAGGTCTACACGCCCGGCGACCTCTGCGACGTGCTGGTTGCCATGAATGCCGCTGCCTTCAAGACGCAGCTGCGCTATGCTAAGCCTGACGCCACCATCATCATCGACACGGACAGTTTCGGACAGAAGGACCTTCAGAAGGCTGAGTTCAAGACCGACGACTACATTGCCGAGATGGGAGTTGACCCCGACCGCGTCATCGCATGCCCCCTCACCACGATGGTGAAGGACGCACTTGCTGACACAGGCATGGACATGAAGGCCATCCTGAAGTGCCGCAACATGTTCGCCCTGGGTTTAGTTTGCTGGCTCTTCAGCCGCGACCTTGACGTGGCTTTCAACTTCCTCCGCGAGAAGTTTGCCAAGAAACCGGCTATTGCCGAAGCGAACATCAAAGTCATTCAGGCTGGTTACGACTATGGCCACAACACGCACTCTTCGGCCATGAACGTCTATCGCATCGAGTCCAAGGAAAAGCAGCCCGGTCGCTACATGGACATTACTGGCAACAAAGCGACGGCCTACGGCTTCATTGCCGCAGCCGAGAAGGCTGGCCTGCAACTCTACCTTGGCTCCTACCCCATCACCCCGGCTACGGACGTTCTTCATGAGTTGTCCAAGCATAAGAGCCTCGGCGTGAAGACCGTGCAATGCGAGGACGAGATCTCGGGAGCTGCCTCCGCCGTGGGAGCATCGTTTGCCGGTGCCCTGGCTGTGACGAGTACTTCCGGACCTGGCATCTGCTTGAAGAGTGAAGCCATGAATCTGGCTGTCATCATGGAGTTGCCACTCGTGGTGCTTGATGTGCAGCGCGGCGGCCCTGCCACGGGCCTACCCACCAAGTCAGAGCAGACCGACCTGCTGCAGGTGCTCTTCGGCCGCAACGGCGAGAGCCCCATGCCCGTCCTGGCCGCCCTCTCTCCTACCGACTGCTTTGATGCCGCTTACGATGCCTCTAAGATGGCATTGGAGCACATGACACCTGTCGTGCTGCTCACCGATGCCTTCATCGCCAATGGCTCAGGCGCTTTCAAGCTGCCTAACCTGGAAGAATATCCAGCCATCAATCCTCCTTATGTCCCAGAAGAACTGCGCGGCACATGGACGCCCTACATGCGTGATGCAGAGACAGGCAGCCGTTACTGGGCTGTACCTGGTCGCGAAGGTTTCGAGCACATCCTCGGCGGACTGGAGAAGGACAACAAGACGGGTGCCATCTCCACAAACCCCGAGAACCACGACCTCATGACCCGTCTGCGCGCAGAGAAGATCGCCCGCATACCAGTTCCCGACCTCGAGGTTTTGGGCGACAAGGACGATGCCGACCTGCTCATCGTTGGTTTCGGTAGCACTTACGGCCACCTCCACGCCGCTATGGACGAGCTCCATGCTGCTGGTCACAAAGTAGCTCTCGCCCAGTTCCGCTACCTCAATCCGCTGCCCAAGAACACAGCCGAAGTGCTGAAGAAGTATCCGAAGGTTATTGTGGCTGAGCAGAATATGGGGCAACTTGCTGCCTACCTCCGCATGAAAGTAGACGGTTTTGTTCCCGCTCAGTTCAACGAAGTGAAGGGACAACCGTTCGTGGTGAGCGAATTGGTAGACGCCTTTCAAAAACTTTTCTAACTACAACTGCAAATAACTATGGCTTATACTGCACAAGATTATAAAAAAGGTCAGCCGCGTTGGTGCCCCGGCTGCGGCGACCACTTCTTTTTGGCCAGCTTACACAAGGCCTTGGCTGAAATCGGCGTCGCGCCCAAAGATATTGCTGTCATCAGCGGCATCGGCTGCAGCAGCCGTCTGCCTCACTACATGGCCACTTATGGCATGAACACTATTCACGGCCGTGCAGCCGCTATCGCCACAGGCGCCAAGGTGACGAATCCTCGCCTCGACGTCTGGCAAGTGAGTGGTGACGGCGATGGTCTCGCCATCGGCGGCAACCACTTCATCCATGCCAACCGTCGCAACATCGACCTGAACATGATTCTCCTGAACAACCGTATCTACGGCCTGACGAAGGGACAGTACTCACCCACCTCACCGCGTGGCTTCGTCTCTAAGTCCAGTCCTTACGGCACTGTTGAGGATCCGTTCCGCCCCGCAGAGCTCTGCTTCGGCGCACGCGGTCATTTCTTTGCCCGTGCCGTGGCTACTGACGCCCCTGGCACCATCGAGGTTCTGAAAGCAGCCCACGCCCACAAAGGAGCCAGCGTCACAGAGATTCTGCAGAACTGCGTGATCTTCAACAACGGTACGCACGACAGCGTCTACGACAAAGCTGGCCGCGCCAAGAATGCCATCTATGTCCGTCACGGCGAGAAACTCGTCTTCGGCGAGAACAGCGAATTTGGTCTCGTGCAACAAGGCTTCGGACTGAAAGTCGTGGAGATCGGTAAGGATGGCTACACGCTGGACGACATCCTCGTTCACGATGCTCATTGCGAAGACAATACTTTACAACTGAAGCTAGCCCTCATGGGCGATGGCGATGGCTTCCCCATTGCCCTCGGCGTCATCCGCGACGTCGAGGCCCCGACCTATGACGAGGCCGTAGAAGCACAGATTGAAGAAGTAAAGAAAACGAAGAAATACCATAATTTCGCTGAACTCCTCGAGACCAACGATATCTGGGAGGTGAAGTAAGCGCCTTCTCTTCAAGCAAAACTTCAGACAATGCCGTCACGATTGCGAACGTGGCGGCATTGCTATTATCGGCTTAACCCTACTGACCATTGTGGACCGACCTACATACGAGGACCTCCATGTCGTTATATCCCGCAGCTCACGCTTCCTGATTCATTCCTCATCCTATCTACATGAAATGGTTGACCCATGCGCATTGAACGATTGACCCATGCGCATGGGTCCATTGTTCAATGCGCATGGGTCAACCAATACCGCCGCAGGCGTTGCGCAACAAAAACAGTCGCTTAGGGCATTATCTCTATTTGCAGAGCCCTAAGCGACCATTAAGACTAAGGTGCACAATCAGACGAGTCTATTTCCGCGTCTCTACGCTGACATACATTTGTACTGCTGTTTGGGTAGACTTGTGCGAACTTACTGAAGTTCAGGTGAAGTACTACTCATAATCCTCGCCATTCAGTACCACTTGAGTGTTGGATGGATCTTTGTCCGACTCACGGTACCAATCGGAGTACTCAATGTAGTGGGCAGCATAAGTCTTGTTGAGGGCCTGCGCCTGCTCGGGGTCAACTTTCTTGATGAACTTGGCAGGCACGCCGCCCCACAGCTCACCGTCACCGACATGCGTATTGGAGAGCACCAACGCTCCCGCTGCCACGATTGCGCCGCGACCAATAACCGCATGATCCAGCACCGTAGCGCCCATGCCGATGAGTGCGCCATCGAGGACCGTGCAACCATGCAGGGTCACGCTGTGTCCAACCGTCACGTCCTCACCGATCTCAACCGGCGCTTTGCCATTGAGCGTATGCAGGCAAGAGTTATCCTGAATGTTGCTGCGATTGCCAATCTTAATGTAATGTACGTCGCCACGGAGTACGGCACAAGGCCAGATGGTCACGTCGTCGCCGAGCGTCACTTCGCCGATGATCACAGCGCCGTCGGCCAGATAACAATGTTTTCCGAATTTGGGTTTCAGACCCTTTACTACTTTGACTATTGCCATTTCTTAAAAAACTTTTGTTGCTTGAACAAGCCACTCCCGATCCGTCTCGTCGTCGAGCAGAGGCAGTAGGGCCTCACGCACACGTGCGTGATAATGATTAAGATAGTTGATCTCGTCTGCCGTCATGAGCTCACGGACGATGGGAGTCGTGTCTATGGGGCAAAGCGTCAATGGATCCAAGCGCAGCCACCCTTCACCGTCTGCCACAATGAGCATCGTGTTTTCCGTCCGGCAACCATGACTGCCTGCGATATAGATGCCAGGTTCGATAGTCACCGTCATGCCTGCTCGCAACGGCGCAGGCATCCAGTTCATGCGGAACTGATGAGGGCCTTCATGTACGCTCAGGTACGAGCCGACGCCATGCCCTGTTCCATGACCATAGTTTTTATGCTCCTGCCACATGGCATAACGCGCCAGCACATCGAGTTGCGTGCCTGTAGTGCCATCGGGAAAGACGGCAGTTGCCAAACGAATATGCCCTTTCAGCACAAGCGTGTAGTCACGCCGCTCATCATCGGTCAGCGGGCCAAGGGCAATGGTTCGCGTGATGTCCGTTGTGCCGTCGACATATTGTGCGCCACTATCCAAGAGCAACAGGCCGTGCGGCTCCAGGGGAATGTCGGTCTCGGGGGTAGCCTCGTAGTGTACGACAGCCCCATGAGCGCCATAGCCTGCTATCGTGTCGAACGAGATATCGCGGAAGCCCTCTTGCTCGGCACGCAGAGCTGTAAGCCGTTGGTCGACAGTGATCTCGCTCACCTGCTCTCCATTCATTTTCCACTGGCCATTCTCCTTGGTCCATTCCCCCGTATGAAGCCAATGTAGGAACTTCACCATCGCCACGCCATCCTTCAGCATCGCGCTACGGAAGCCTGCTATCTCGGCCTCGTTCTTGATAGCACGAAGGGCTGGGATGGGCGACGATGCCATGAAGTACTCACGGTCTCCGCCCTCTTGCTTGATGGCCGTGGACAGGGCCTGATTGGTCACCGAAGGATCATACTGCAGCTTGAGCGTCTCGTCGATGACGCCCGTGAACAAGTCTTCAGCAATACGCTCATAGGGACGAGGGCTGACGTGCAGTTCCTTTAAATAGTTTATCACCTTAGCCGTCAGCTGGGCTGCATCGACATAGAGCAAGGCCTCCGTGGGCAGTATGACCAGATAAGCGACGAAAGCGGGGGTGCAATGGATGTCACGACCACGAAGGTTCAACGTCCATGCGATCTCATCAAGTTGCGTGACGACAAGGGCATCGGCATCCTTCAACGAACGGCGTATGCGGTCCAACTTCTCTGAAGCAGGACAGCCAGCATACTTCAAGGGTTGAATCTCAATTGTCGAATGTGGCAGAGGGGGGCGCTCATCCCATAGGACGTCCTCTGGAGCCTGATCCTGAATCTCAACAGAGAGTTCGACGCCCTCACGCATTTCAGCCCTAAACGTAGCGCTGCTTTCAGCACGCCATCCGAGGGAACTCATGGCCTGTTCCAAATCAGCGGCATAATCAACAGCCATTGTCCATCCGCTGTAGCCCACGACAGGCACTTCATATCCGTCGGCCATTCCTTGCTCGTCAGCGACCCATTCTGCTATCTCTTGAGCCGTGGCGACATTGCGTGTACAGCGAATCACCTCGAAAGGCGTACCCGCCGTCTGCTCTTCTGCAGCCAGCCAATAACGGCTATCCGTCCAAAGCCCAACGCGCGTCAAGGTCACCACAGCCGTACCCGCCGACCCGTTGAAACCCGAAATCCATTCACGTGTCTTCCAGTGGTCAGGAACATATTCGCCCATGTGAGGGTCGGTACTCGGGAACACATAGGCCATGAGACCATGTTTACGCATCCACGCACGAAGTGCTTCCACGCGCTGAGTGATGATTTGTGCTTTTGACATCATATCAAGATTGATTTAAGCGAAAGAAAATTACGTTCAATGAGGGAAAAAAGTATTTGCCGAAGGACTTTTACACTCCATTTTGCCCGTTCGGCATGGCAAAAGTAAACTATTTGCGGCTCCCTGCAAAAATATTCTCCTCTTTTGTTGATGCAATCCATAAATTTTAATTACTTTTGCCCTGCATTAACTCAAAAACACATAAACTTACACTCTTAAAACCCTACAAGAATTATGGATTTTCTGACCAATGACAAACTTGTGATTGTGGGCGCTGGCGGTGCCATCGGTTCCACTATGGTTCAGACGGCGTTGACCATGAAGCTGACGCCCAACGTATGCCTCTACGATGTCTACGCTCCCGCTATGGAAGGCGTGATGGAAGAGATGTTCCACTGCGGTTACGACGGTGTCAACCTCACTGCCACCACCGATGTGGCCGAGGCTTTCAAGGATGCTAAGTACATCATCTCCAGCGGCGGCGCTCCCCGTAAGGCCGGCATGACCCGCGAAGACCTCCTTGCTGGCAACTGCAAGATTGCTGAGGAACTCGGCAAGAACATCAAGACCTATTGCCCCGACGTGAAGCACGTCGTCATCATCTTCAACCCCGCCGACCTCACGGGTCTCGTCACGTTGCTCTATAGCGGCCTGAAGCCCGGTCAGGTGACCACGCTTGCCGCTCTCGACAGCACCCGTCTGCAGAGCGCTCTGGCCAAGAAGTTCGGCGTACGCCAGTACGAAGTCACAGGTTGCGCCACATACGGTGGCCACGGCGAGCAGATGGCCGTCTTCGGCAGCGCCGTTAAGGTGGCTGGCAAGCCCCTCCACGACCTCATCGGCACACCCGCTTGCACTGAAGAGGAGTGGGAGCAGCTGAAGGTCGATGTCACCAAGGGTGGTGCCAAGATTATCGAGCTCCGCGGACGCAGCTCATGGCAGAGCCCTGCCTACTGCTCCGTCGAGATGATTCGTGCGGTGATGGGCGGCGAAGCATTCCGTTGGCCTGCTGGCACTTACGTCTGCAACGAGAAGTACAACCACATCATGATGGCCATGGACACCACACTCGGCCCCGACGGCTGCACCTACAAGATGCCCGTTGGCACGCCCGAAGAGATGGCTAAACTCGACCAGAGCTATGAGCACCTCTGCCACATGCGCGACGAACTCGTCACGCTGAACATCGTGCCCCCCATCAGCGAGTGGAATAAGATCAACCCCAACCTCTAATTGTCGGGAATGAGCAGTTAACATATTGGCGCAGAATCGTCTGTGCCAATATGCTTTCTCGACTACTCAGTAATCACCTCTCTTAATCCAAGAACGACTATGAAGAAGTATGTTTGCGACCCCTGCGGTTATGTGTATGATCCCGAGCTGGGCGATCCCGACAACGGCATTGCTCCCGGCACCGCATTCGAAGACCTCCCCGAGGATTGGGTCTGCCCCATCTGCGGCGTAGGCAAAGAAGAATTCACAGCCGAATAATCAGGCCTTCAAGTCTTAATATGACTTTTGAACAGGCCCTCAGTCGCATGGCGGCCCTCTGCAGCGCAAGTGAACATTGCGAGAGCGAGATTCGCGAGAAGCTGCAGAAGGCCGCTATGTCTGATTCTGACATCGAGCGGATTGTAGCGCGGTTGTACGACGAGCAATACCTCGATACCGCTCGTTATTGTCGTGCCTTTGCACACGACCGCCTGCGCTTTGCCCGTTGGGGACGGCTGAAGATCCAACAGGCTTTACGCATGAAAGGGCTGCCCCACGCCGACATTAGCGATGCACTTCAAGAGTTGCCCGAGAATGAATACCAGCAGGCACTCAACGAGACGATTGCCCAAAAGGAACGTTCCCTGCGCGACGAAGACAGCTTCACGCGTCGAGGCAAGTTGATGCGGTTCGCGGCAAGTAGGGGATTTACGGCCGACGAGATCATGGATGCCTTGCCTTGAGCATGCGTGGACGGCCATATTGATCGTCGCGAACACTAACATCCAAGAAACCAGCATCCACGAAGAGACGACAAGTCTCTACGGCAAGAGCGCTATTGATTTCTGCCAAGACCAGTCCACCCGCTTTCAACAACCGTAGGGCCACAGCGGCAATGGCACGATAGAAACGCAACGGATCGGCATCAGGAACAAACAATGCGAGGTGAGGTTCATGCTTCAGCACCGTCTCCGCCATCTCACCAGCTTCGCTCGACCGGACATAAGGGGGATTGGAAATAACAAGATCAAGAGACTGGCTATCAGCGCCCTCTTCAACAGCGAAAGATAACGGCGAAAGGAGGTCCTGCTGGACGAATTCAACGTTCGAAGCTCCGAGGGCAGCTGCATTCTCGCGAGCAATGGCAAGGGCGCTCTCGCTAATGTCAATGCCTTGGACATGAGCACTCGGGAACGCCAGAGCAAGGCTGATAGCAATACAACCGCTCCCCGTGCAGAGGTCAAACAGCTTAGAGACAGGGGCGCATAATTCATCGATTGCATACTGAACCAATTCTTCCGTCTCAGGACGGGGAATGAGTACGTCGGGCGTCACACGGAAGCGATGCCCGAAGAATTCGGTGTACCCCAAAACATACTGCACAGGCTCACCCGAGCACAGCCGATGTGCAATTTTTTCGAAATCTTTGCGGTCGTCTGCAGATAATGTTGTACCTTTGCCGAGCAAAAAATCGGTCTGGGAGAGGCCAAAGCGCTCTTCCATCACCATCCGCACGATGGCACGGGCTTCGCCTTCGCCATGCAGCGGAGTGAGCGCAGCTATGAGTTCGCGGTGATTCATGGCGCAAAGGTAGTGATTTTTTCGTTCAGCGCTGGCCGTTGGATGAATAAAATTCATTACATGCCACAAAAAAGGATCACCGACTCAGACATGAAACGGTAAACAAACAACAAGAATGACTTCCGACGAGAAATACATGTCGCGATGCCTGCAGCTGGCACGTCACGGTGAACTAACCACAGCTCCCAACCCCATGGTAGGTGCCGTCATCGTACATGATGGCCGTATCATCGGCGAGGGTTGGCATCGACGCTACGGCGGCCCACACGCCGAGGTGAATGCCGTCCGTTCGGTACGCCCCGAGGACGAGCATCTACTCTCCCAATCCACCATTTATGTCAGCCTCGAGCCCTGTTCCCACTGGGGCAAGACTCCGCCCTGTGCAGAACTACTGGCGGAGAAGGGCTTTCGTCGCGTCGTCGTGGGATGCCTTGATCCTAATGAGAAGGTAGCGGGACGCGGCATCCGCCGCTTGCAAGAGGCTGGCATCGAGGTCGTCGTGGGGGTGCTGGAGGCAGAGTGCCGGTGGCTGAACCGCAAGTTCATGACATTCCATTCACTTCATCGCCCCTACATCACGCTGAAATGGGCCCAGAGCGCCGATGGGTTCATCGACCGACGGCGCAAAAACGCTGACGACGGCGAGCCCGTCCATTTCTCATCACCTTGGACACAGATGCTCGTCCATCGACTGCGGGCTACCCACGAAGCCATCCTCGTAGGCCGCCGTACATGGGAACTCGACCACCCCAGTCTCACGACACGCCTATGGCCAGGCAAGAGCCCAAAACGATTGGTATTGACGACGAAGATGGAAGATGAAAAGCCAACGGCTGAAGACGCAATGCGCCCTACTCTCATCTCTCATCTCTCATCCCTCAGCCCGGCGCTTCCGACAAGCTGCCCTGCAGAACATTCTCAGTCCCCTCTCTTTGTCCCGCCCCAGTCCCTTCTGGTTGAAGGAGGAGCTCAAACTCTGCAATCTTTTATCGATGCCGACCTATGGGATGAGGTCTATATCGAGCGCACAGACATCGTTTTAGGCGACGGAATTAAGGCTCCTGAAATGAAAACAGACCTAAAAGGACGCCCCATGCACGTTAATTTTGCCTAATTACAGGCATTTTACATCACTTTTCAGACCCTCAAATTTCTTTCGCGCGAATTTAATGTGTACTTTTGCACCCGCTTATCATCGCACACAGATTAAGAAATGAAGAAAATCACATACGCGTTCATCGCCTGCGCACTTGTAGCGCTTGTTGCATCGGCTTGCAAAAGCGATGACAACGACATCGTCTATAGCAGCGATTGCTACATCAAGTCATTCGTGCTGGGCAATATCAAGCGTGCTTTACACACCACCAGTTCCACGGGGGCCGACAGCATCTATTATACGACCCTCACAGGTTCGGCTTTTAAGATGGCCATTGACCAGCTCCATGGCACCATCACCAACGTACCCCCCATCCCCACAGGCGCACAACTCAATGCCATCCTGGCCACCATCACGGCACAGGGCGCTGTCATCTATGCCTCTGCCAGCGATACGACCACATGGAAGTCCTTCTCGGCAAAGGACAGCATTGATTTCTCCTCACCCGTCATCTTCCGCATCGTCGCCACCGATGGCCGCAGCTATCGCGACTATACAACCACACTTACGGTCCGCGAGGCCGATGCCGACAGTTTCTCATGGACGCGCATCGCTACCCTTGACGCCCTTTCACAACGCACGGCAATCAAGGTCGTCAACCCCACGACCATCCTTAGTGCCGACGGCAACGGCAATGCCTACTTGACGCGCAGCACCGATCTTACCGCCTGGACAGATGAGCCGTGCGCAGGACTCCTCGCGCAGCCCAATATTAGCTCAACAGGTTGCTTTGGCGGCAAGTACTGGATGAGCAATAGCGACCATCGCCTCTACTGCTCTGACGACGCTTCGGTCTGGAGCGAAGTAGAACAGGACGATAATACTGCCGTCAGCCTCGTCGCCGCATCAAGTCTGGCGCTTTATGCCGTCATCAGCAACCGCGAAGCCAGCCTCCTCGATGACGAGAGCCAGATGGCCTCGTCCACCGACGGCCACACGTGGACGCCCATGTCGATTGACGAACTGATGTTTACCGAGGCCAAGACATCGCTGGCCTACACCCAGACCAACGGCAACGACCGTGTGCTCCTTGTGGCCGACGTCCTCGACAACTCGTCAACGTCCTTCTACATCTGGAGCCTCCTCGAGGGGTACGAACAGCCGTGGACGCTCTTCTCTGAGACAAAAAACCCCTATCTCTTGCCGCGCACCCAGCAACTGAGCATCGTCTGCTACAACGGCGAACTCCTTGCCATCGGCAACGAGAAGACCTATATCAGCTACGACAACGGCATCACGTGGAAGTACTACTCCAACTTTGTGCTGCCTGCCGCCATCTATGGCGCAGCCACCCTATCAGCCTACGCTGCTGACGAATATATCTACGTCGCTGCTGACAACCAACTCTGGCGCGCCCGCCTCAACAGCTTCGGCGAATAAAGAACGCTCTTTGACAACCAATGATGAGACTGTCCTTCGTCACCCTGCTTGCTACCCTCACTCTCGCTGCGACAACAGTCAAAGCGCAAGACGGCGAACTGCTGGAATATCAGCAGGAGATTGGTGGCGGCATCGGCATGACAGGCTATTTCGCAGATGCGGGCAACAAGCTCTTCAGCGCGCCCCTCGGCACCCTCATCTGGCGACGCAACTTCAACCCGCGTATGGTCGTCAAGACGAACCTCGCCGTAGGACGTCTCAGCGGCAACACCAAAGGGCAGTTCGTCCCTACCGACCCGCTCAGCGAGACTCCCGAAGGAGGTACTCCCGCTCCCGACATCCATTTCGGGCGCACCCTCTTGGACCTGGGCGCTCAGTTTGAATTCAACTTCCTCGGCTATGGTATGGGAGCTGCCTACAAAGGGCTCTATCGCTGGACGCCCTATCTGCTCGGCGGAGCAGGCATTACGATGGCACTCAGCGGAGGAGCCGACGCCACAGCAGGTCTCAACATACCGCTCGGCATTGGCTTCCGCTATAAGTTGCGCCCCCGGCTCAACATCGGTCTGGAATGGAGCGTGAACTTCACTACGTCCGACCGCCTCGATGACAGTGGCGCACCGACGCACCTGAGCGACCCCTACGGCATCAAAAGCGGGATGTTCAAGAACAAGGACTGTTACACGAAGACCGTTCTCATGCTCACCTACGACATCTCGCCCAAGTACCGCAAATGCAATAATTAGAAACAAGTAACTCTGTAATCACACATACAAACCACTATGGTTGAGCTCGATACAAACCGCATTCCCCAACACATTGCCATCATCATGGACGGCAATGGACGATGGGCGAAGCAGCGCGGACTGCCACGCACGGCAGGCCATGCTCAAGGCGTGGAGGCCGTCAAGCGCATCACTGAGGAGTGCGTGCGTTTAGGCGTCAAGTACCTCACCCTCTACACCTTCTCCACCGAGAACTGGAACCGACCTGCCGACGAGATTAGTGCTCTTATGGGCCTTGTGCTGACCAACCTTGAGGAGGAAATCTTCATGAAGAACAACGTGCGTTTCCGCGTCATCGGCGACATCAAACGTCTGCCAGCCGACGTGCAGAAGCGACTTTGGGAAGTCATGGAACATACTGCCGACAACGATGCCATGACTATGGTTGTCGCCCTCAGCTACAGCGCACGATGGGAGATTACCAAGGCCATGAAGGACATCGTATGGGAACTCAAGCAGACCAACCTCACGCGAGCCACCATTGACCCTGAGGATATCACCGAAGAGGTCATCGCCAACCACCTTGAGACCTATTTTATGCCCGACCCCGACCTCCTCATCCGCACTGGAGGCGAGCAGCGCATCAGCAACTACCTCCTTTGGCAGATTGCCTATTCCGAGCTCTACTTCTGCAACACGTTCTGGCCCGACTTCGACGAGCAGGCATTGCAGACAGCCATCGCCGACTTCCAGCAGCGCGAACGACGCTACGGCATGACAAGCGAACAAATTCAGCCCAACGCTCCCATCGACGAGGAGCACAACGAGGCTTCAAAACATACCAATTAGCAAATGAATAAACTCTTCTCATATAAGTTCCTGGCCGCCCTATTCCTTTGGTACATGCTCCCTTCGCCTTTTGCGGGAGGGACAGGGGCGCAACTATTCGCACAGGTTCAGGAGCGCATCGTCAATCCCGTCATCGACTACGCACGTACGCCTCAGCAGTACTATATCGGAGGCATCACCGTAGAGGGCGTGCCCACTTATGATGACTACGTACTCATCGGACTCTCAGGTCTGGCCAAGGGACAACGCATCAGCATCCCGGGCGAGGAAATCAGCAAAGCCATTCGACGCTACTGGAAGAACGGACTGTTCAGCAATGCTTCCATACGCGTCGACAGCCTCGTTGCCGACTCTGCCTACCTCCATATTACGCTCACCGCCCGCCCACGTATCTCTACGATCAACTACAACGGCGTCAAGAAGAGCGAACGCGAGGACCTCGAAACCAAGCTCGGTCTCATCAAGGATGCCCAGCTCACGCCCAATATGCTCGACCGCGCACGTATCTGGGGTAAGAAATACTTCGACGACAAGGGCTTCAAGAACGCTGAAATCCTCTTCGAGCAGAAGGACGACATCAGCCAACCAGGCTATGTCATCCTCGACGTGAACATCGACAAGAAGGAGAAAGTCAAGGTCAACAGCATCAACGTCATCGGCAATAGTGCCCTCACGATGAAGCAGATCAAGGGTTCGCTCATCAAGAACGGTGCCTTCAAGAAGACCCATGAGCGCGGTCTCCTCAGCAGTTGGTTCCGCAGCAAGAAGTTTGTCGAGGAGAAATGGAAGGAGGACAAGGATCGCCTCATCGAGAAGTATAACGAATACGGATATCGCGACGCGCGCATCGTTTATGACAGTGTCCTCCGCCACGACGACCGTACCGTCGACATCACCATCAAGGTCGAGGAAGGCCAAAAATACTACATCCGCAACATCGAATGGGTCGGTAACACGCTCTACACTACCGATCAACTCAACGAGCGACTTCGTATGAAGAAAGGCGACGTCTACAACCAGACGCACCTCATGAAGCGTATCAAGGATGATGAGGATGCCATCGGCAACCTCTACTACAACCGTGGTTACCTCTTCTATAACCTCACTCCCAACGAGATTAACATCGTCGGCGACAGCGTTGACCTTGAGATGCGAATCGTCGAGAACCAGCAGGCTTACATCAACCGCGTCGTCATCACTGGCAACGACCGAGTCTACGAGAATGTCATCCGTCGCGAACTGCGCAACAAGCCCGGCGACCTCTTCTCCAAAGCTGCTCTCGAACGTTCCTACCGCGAAATTGCCAGCATGGGACACTTCGACCCCGAAGCTATCAAATATGACCTCAAGCCCGATCCCGACAACGGCACTGTAGACCTCTCATGGGACCTCACACCAAAGTCCAACGACCAAGTCGAGTTCTCGCTTGGTTACGGACAGACGGGCGTCATCGGTAAGATCGGCCTCAAGTTCAGTAACTTCTGCCTTGCCAACCTCTTCTCCAAGAACGGGCTACGACGCGGCGTCATGCCTCAAGGTAACGGCGAGACATTCAGCATCAGCGGACAGACTAACGGACGCTACTATCAGGCCTACTCCATCAACTACCTCAATCCTTGGTTCGGCGGCAAGCGACCCAACTCGCTCTCCTTCTCGGCCTTTTTCTCCAAGCAGACCGACGTCAGCGACCGCTACTACAACTCCGCCTACTACAACTCCTATTACAACTACCTTTACGGTTACGGCTCCAACTACGGCAACTACTATGAGAACTTCTACGACCCCGATAAGTTCATCAAGGTCTATGGATTCTCGCTCGGATGGGGTAAGCGCCTCAACTGGCCTGATGACTACTTCACCCTCTCGGCCGACCTCAGCTACACCCGCTACAGCCTCAAGGACTGGGAGTACTTCATGATCTCCAACGGCAACTGCAACAACATCAGCCTCAACATCAATGTCGCCCGTACCTCTACCGACAACCAAATCTACCCGCGTCGTGGTTCAGAGTTCCTCTTCTCGGTCAGCCTTACGCCGCCTTACTCCCTCTGGGACGGCCGCGACTATGGCAACCTTGCCAACAACCCGCAGGCCAGCACTTATCAGGACGACCTCAAAAAGAAATATCAGTTCATCGAGTATCACAAGTGGAAATTCAAGAGCCGCACCTTCACCGCGCTCACGGGCCATGACAAGTGCCCCGTCCTCATGACGCGCGTCGAGTTCGGTATCCTCGGCCACTACAACAAGAACAAGCGCTCACCCTTCGAGACCTTCTACGTCGGCGGCGACGGTATGAGCGGCTACTCCTACAACTACGCGACCGAGACCATCGGTCTGCGCGGCTACGACAACGGTTCGCTTACCCCCCGTGGCTATACAGGTTATGCCTACGATCGATTCACGCTCGAGTTGCGCTACCCCTTCATCCTCGGCAACTCCACCAACATCTACGGCCTGGCATTCGTTGAGGGTGGTAACGCCTGGAACTCCATCAAGGACTTCAACCCCTTCGACATGAAACGCTCGGCAGGTGCAGGTGTGCGCATCTTCCTTCCCATGGTCGGCTTGCTCGGTATTGACTGGGCTTACGGCTTCGACAAAGTATTCGGCAGCAAGACCTACGGAGGCAGCCAATTCCACTTCATCCTCGGTCAAGAGTTCTAATCCAATAGCCATTTTAAACCCCTCTGTAAAAAAAGAGTCCTATTAGCAAATCACACATTCGGGCTATGGTATAAGCAACCAGCCCTATTCACTATGCTGCGACAGACGCAGCCATCATCCAACCTCAAACAATCAAACGACAATGAAAAAACTACTCACTATCTCGCTCCTCGCAGCCTGTGCCCTCCTTGGCACAAGTCTGCCTGCCTCCGCACAGAAGTTCGTGCTCATCGACATGGAATATATATTAAAGAACGTGCCCGCGTACGAGCGCGCGAACGAGCAGCTCAACCAGATCTCCCGTAAATGGCAGGCTGAGGTTGAAGCTCTTGCAGCCGAAGCACAGCAACTCTACAAAACCTACCAGAGCGAAGCTGTCTTCCTCAGCGCTGAACAGAAGACCGAGCGCGAAGGTGCCATCGTAGCCAAGGAGAAGGAAGCCGCCGAACTCAAGAAGAAATACTTCGGTCCCGAAGGCGAACTCTTCAAGAAGCGTGAGAGCCTCATGACGCCTATCAACGACGAAATATACACCGCCGTCAAAGACATCTGCGAAGCCAAGGGCTATAGCCTTGTACTCGACCGTGCTTCAGACGCTGGCATCATCTTCGCCTCACCCAAGATTGACATCTCCAGCGAGGTCCTCCAGAAGATGGGCTACGGCTACTAACCCCTGCCTTTCCTCGCAACTGTGCCTTCCACGCGTAGCATTTACCCACAGCCGCAATGCCCTCTCCCCATTAGGCTATCACCCGCGGCTGCAGCGCCCTCGCCTTCAAGCGAGAGCCTTCTCCATCCTAAAAACAAATAACAAAACAATAATTAAAACCCATTAACAAATGAAAAAAATCCTATTCGCAGCCCTCATGCTGCTCGCACCGCTGACCATGTCAGCTCAGAAATTCGGCCACTTCAACTCCAATGAAATCGTGCCGTCAATGCCCGAGTACACTACTGCTCAAAACGAGATCCAAGCGCTCAGCAAACAATATGAGGATGACCTCAAGCGTATGCAGGACGAGTTCCAGAAGAAGAGCGAAGAATTCGAGAAAGAGCAAGCTAACCTCCTCGACAACGTCCGCCAGCGTCGCCAGCAAGAGCTCCAGGACCTCTACCAGCGCCTTGATCAGACCTACAGAGATAACCAGCAGGCCCTCCAGAAAGCTACTGCTGAGAAGATGCAAGCCATCTCCGAGAAGATTTCCACTGCTGTCAAGCAGATTGGTGAGGCTGGTGGCTACGTCTACATCATGGATGTCACTTCCGGCATCCCCTACATCAGCACCAAGCTCAGCACCGACATCACCGCTGACCTCAAGAAAGCTCTTGGCATCTAATCGCTGATAACCTTTAGGTTCAAGTCTTGCATGGGTCGCACACCAGCAGCCCGCAGCAGGACTTGAACCTCTTTTTTACAACCTTCATCCCCAACGCTCGATCACCCATGAAAGGAATCCTCTTCACTCTCACCGCAGCCCTGCTTGCCGTTGCCTCGCTCAATGCTCAAGAGCCTACGCAACAAGCCACTACACAGACAGCCGAGCAGGCACCCGTAGCCAATCCCGCACCCGCCGTACCCGCTAACCAAGCGGCCGTGCGCGTTCCACAGTTCGGTTACCTCAGCTACAACGAGGTTTACAAGCAGATGCCTGAGTACAAGAAGGCATGCGACGACTTCGCTGCCCTCAAGGCTAAGTACGACGCCGAGGCAACACGAGCTGAGGACGAGTTCCAGCGTAAGTTCGCCGAGTTCCTCAACGGACAGAAGGACTTCCCGCAGAGCATCATGCTCAAGCGGCAGGCTGAGTTGCAGGACCTCATGGAGAAGAGCGTCACCTTCCGCAAGGAGACACAGCGCCTCCTCGCCGATGCCGAAGCACAGCTACAGGCGCCTGTCACTGAGCGCCTCAACCAGGTCATCTACAGCGTGGCCGGTCAGCTCGGACTCATCTTCGTCCTTAATACCGACGGCAACGCCGTACCCTTCGTACATCCCCAGGTCGGTGTCAACATCACCGAACCTGTTCTACGTGCCCTCGGCATCACACCCCAACCTGCCAACCAGAACTAAACGGCACACCCTTAAGGCCGCTGATGATCTCTATCCAATCATCACGCAAGCCCTGCAGCAAGTCGCTGCGGGGCTTCGTTGTATAGATGACAGCCAAAAAACATACAAATTCATTGCGCGTTAAAAAATTATCCGTACCTTTGCATCGTCAAAAAAACGGAATACAATGAAAAAGAACTTAGAGACACTATGTATTCATGGCGGCTGGCACCCCACGAAGGGCGAGCCTCAGCAGTTGCCTATCTATCAGAGCACGACATTCAAGTACGACACAAGCGAGCAGATGGCCCGCCTCTTCGACCTGAAGGACGAGGGCTATTTCTATACACGCCTACAGAACCCCACCAATGATGCGGTTGCCGCTAAGATCAACGCCCTTGAAGGAGGCGTAGGTTGCGTGCTGACTTCTTCGGGGCAGGCAGCCAACTTCTATGCCGTATTCAATATCTGTCAGGCTGGCGATCATTTCGTGACCTCAAACACCATCTACGGCGGCACGTTCAATCTCTTCGGCGTGACGATGAAGAAGTTGGGCATCGAATGTACGTTCGTTGACCCCGACTGGGACGACGAGCGCATCCATGCAGCATTCCGTCCCAACACGAAGTGTCTGTTCGGCGAGACCATCTCCAATCCAGGCGGTAATGTGTTCGACATCGAGCGCTTCGCCCGCATCGCACATGAGCATGGCGTGCCCCTCATCGTGGACAACACATTCGCTACGCCCATCAACTGCCGTCCCTTTGAATGGGGTTGCGACATTGTGACACATTCCACGACGAAGTATATGGACGGTCATGCTACGCAGGTTGGCGGTGCTATTGTGGACAGCGGAAACTTCGACTGGGATGCCTACGCCGATAAGTTCCCAGGCCTCTGCACGCCCGACGAGAGCTATCACGGTCTCACTTACACAAAGGCTTTCGGCAAGAAAGCTTACGCCACGAAACTTGTCTCCCAGTTGATGCGCGACCTCGGTTCCATCCCCTCGCCACAGAACAGTTTCCTGCTGAACCTCGGCCTTGAGACGCTGCACCTTCGTATGCCTCGCCACTGCGAGAACGCACAGCGTGTAGCCGAATGGCTGGAGGCGAATCCTCGTGTGGCTTGGGTGAACTACTGTGGTCTGCCCTCCAACAAATACCATGCGCTGGCGCAGAAATACCTGCCAAACGGCTCCTGCGGCGTCATCGCCTTCGGACTGAAAGGTACGCGCGAGGATGCCATTCGCTTCATGGACAATCTGGACTTCGTGTCGATTGTCACGCATGTAGCCGACGCCCGCACCTGCGTCCTCCATCCGGCCAGCCATACACACCGTCAGCTCTCAGACGAGCAACTGCTCGAAGCAGGTGTAGCGCCCGACCTGATCCGCCTGAGCGTAGGTCTGGAGAATGTCGACGACATCATTGCCGACCTGCAGCAGGCGATGGATAGAATGTAAGCTAAGACTTTTGTATGGCAATGAACGAGCTCACATACGCCGTCATCGGCACGGGTGCTATTGGCGGCTATTATGGTGCTAAGCTGGCACATGCAGGGCACAACGTACATTTCCTGTTGCACAGCGACTACGAGCACGTCCGTCAACACGGGCTGAAGGTCAGCTCGTGCGATGGTGACTTCGAGCTTCAGAATGTGCAAGCCTATGCCGACACGCACGCGATGCCGCAAGCAGACGTCGTACTGGTCGGGTTGAAGTCCACCAACCAGCACTTACTGCGTAGCTTGCTGCCTCCTCTGCTGAAGGACGACACCGTGGTTGTGCTTATCCAGAATGGCATCGGGCTGGAAGCCGACGTGCAGTCGTGGTTCCCTCATCTTCGGCTCGCCGCCGGCCTCGCATTCATCTGTTCTGCCAAGACGGCGCCCGGACACGTTCGCCATCAGTGCTATGGTAGCATCAATATCGGCAATTACTCCTGCCCGGACAAAGAGCGAATAAATGCAATTTTGGCCGATTTCATCGATTCAGGCATCGATGCTCACGAGGTTGAATACGCTGAGGCACGCTGGAAGAAAGCCGTGTGGAATATGCCGTTCAACGGGATGACCGTGGCGCTGCACACGCAGACCGACCGGCTGCTGTCCTGCCCCTCAACTCGACAACTCATCTACGAGCAGATGATGGAGGTCATCCATGCAGCCAATGCTCTCGGCATTGAGGGGCTGGACGAATCATTCGCCCAGAAAATGATGGAGATGACAGATGTCATGGTGCCCTATTCACCGAGCATGCGCCTCGACTTTGACTTCAGGCGCCCTATGGAGATTGATTATATCTACACCCGTCCGATAGACGAAGCACGCCGTGTTGGTGCAGAGATGCCTCGATTGCAGATGCTGGAACGCGAGCTAAGGTTCTTAGAGAACAGCGGCCAGAGAGACTAGAGGTTCTAGAAGATCTAGAGAATCTATAAGTTCTAGAGAATCTATAGAAGCACGAAGACAAGGATGAACAAAGCATTGAAGGACTACGTCGAGCAGGATATTCTACCACGATACGACCATTTTGACAAGGCACATCGGCGCGACCACGCGCAGATGGTGATTGATCAGAGCCTGGAACTGGCAAAGACGCTGGACGTGGATGTCAATATGGTCTATGCCATCGCGGCCTACCATGATACGGGCCTGTGCGAAGGACGTGAGCACCACCATGAGGTTTCTGGACGCATCATCCGTGGCGACGAACACCTGCGGGAGTGGTTCACCGACGAACAGATAGAAGTGATGGCAGAGGCGGCTGAAGACCACCGCGCCTCAACCAACCATGCCCCGCGCTCGATCTATGGGCGGATTGTAGCTGAGGCCGACCGCTTCATCGAGCCCGCGACCATCATTGAGCGGACCATCCAATATGGCCTTGACCACTACCCCGAGCTGAGTCGCGAGCAGCACTACGAACGTATGGTGGCACACTTGCGTGAGAAATACGGGCGTGGCGGCTATCTCCATCTGTGGTTTGACCACTCGCCCAATGCCGAACGGTTGGAGCTACTGCGACAGATGATTGATGCTGAAGAGCCCTTACGCCAATGGTTTGAGAAAACGTTCGACGAGATGAGAGCACAATAAAGGTTCGCGCACCAAAAAAACTCAAAAAACGGCGATTTCATCAAATATTTTGGCAAAACTGGCCGCATATCGGTTATTATTCGTACCTTTGCAGCTGAAAAGAAAAAAGGATAGCACTATGAGACGTTCAACACAAACCCTTCTGACAACAATAGCCACGGAGCTGTCCAGCGCCGAGTCGCTGTGCGGCCTGTTTCACGAGCACCGTGACGGCGACCCTCTGCCCTCACAGCCCGAACTGGCCGAGGCAATGGACCTCTGTCGCAGTATCCTCTTCCCAGGTTTCTACGGGAAAAGCAATGTGAACGAGCAGAACCTGGTGTTTCACATCGGTGTGGCGTTGGAGCGTCTCTATGTTTTGTTGTGCGAACAGATACAAGCCGGACTCTGCTTCGCTACAGGTTGGAGCGAAGTCGAAGCCTATGGCGAGAGCTACACGTCGGCACAAGATACGCGCAAGCATAAGGCCTCGGAACTGGCACGTCAATTCGTAAAGAAACTGCCTCAGTTGCGCCAGACGCTGGCCACGGACGTGGAGGCCGCTTACTTAGGCGATCCCGCCGCCGAGACCTACGGCGAAGTCATCTCATGCTACCCTATCATCAAAGCCATCACCAACTACCGTATCGCCCACGAACTCTTGCAGTTAGGCGTGCCGCTCATACCTCGCATCATCACCGAGATGGCTCACTCCGAGACGGGTATCGACATCCATCCGGCAGCGACTATTGGCCATCACTTCACCATCGACCATGGAACAGGCGTCGTCGTAGGGGCCACCTGTATCATCGGCAACAACGTGAAGCTGTACCAAGGCGTGACGCTCGGAGCGAAGAGTTTCCCCGTGGACGATAAAGGCAACCCCATCAAGGGCATTCCCCGCCATCCCATCCTCGAGGATGGTGTCATCGTCTACGCCAACTCCACCATCTTAGGACGCATCACGATAGGCCGCGGCGCAGTTATCGGTGGTAATATCTGGGTGACAGAGGATGTGGCGCCTGGCGCACGTATCCTGCAGAACAAGTATTGTCACTGATTCGACTGTTAATTTCACAGCGGGAAAATAGGCAATGAAACAGGAGACATTGCCTCAACTTTTGATGACATTTGCCTATTTTTAACGACATTTTCGGCGTTTTTGAAGCACAAACTACACTTTTACACCCTAAATAGCACTCAAACTACACTGTTTTTGAGCACACTATTCTACTGATAATCACTCGAATGAACACAAAAGAGTGCTAAAGTGTAGGTGTTTCAAAAACTTTTTACGTGCGCGTGCGCGTGAGGAGATGTATAGGGGACGAGAATATGTTAAGGGGAGAACAGGGACAACGCGACTGGACAACAGGGGAGAATGCTCTGGTCGTGAAGCGTACGTCATCGGGAGGACTTCATGAATTGATATAGAGAACTTCGTTATTCGGTCGCGACCGAATAACGCATACATATAGTCGCTCAAGGCTTAACGTCTGTATGTGCAGAGCAATACGAACGGACGTGAAGGGTCTCACATACGGACGTGAAGGGCCTCACATACGGACGTGAAGGGCTGCGCGAATGGATGAACGATGAATGTCGAATAACGATTAAGAATTACAGCGCTTCATTGACCAGCTGAGTGCATAGGAGAAGGATTGAGTAGCAATAGGCAGCGACTTCCCTTTACAATCCACAAGATGGACAACCCCTTTTGACGACTTTTTACCTTCAAAGGATTATTCAAGTTAAAGTAATACTTTAATGCTTAATACGGCAGTAAAAGAGCGTCTTATAAAAAATATTTAAAAGTTTTTCTAAGAATGCTTGGTGGGTTCGGGATTTCTATGTACTTTTGCGCCATGAACCCCGAAACATATCACATTCCCGTGCTCCTGACGCCCTCAGTGGAGGGCTTAGCCATTCGGCCTGAGGGCACATATGTGGATGTGACGTTAGGCGGTGGCGGTCATAGTCGCGAGATCCTGAAGCACCTGAAAGGCGGACGGTTGTTCAGTTTCGACCAAGATGCCGATGCCATCAACCGCGTGAAAGGCGACCCCCGATGGACGCTGATACACTCCAACTTCCGCTACCTGAAGAACTGGATGCGCTACTATGGCGTAGATGCCATCGACGGCCTCCTGGCCGACCTCGGTGTCAGCAGTCACCATTTCGACACCCCGCAGCGAGGTTTCAGTTTCCGCTCGGAAGCGCCCCTGGATATGCGCATGAACCAGCAGGCCCAGCTGACGGCAGCCGACGTGCTGAACACCTACTCACGCGAACAACTGACCTCCATCTTCCGCCTTTATGGCGAGTTGAGACAATCGGGGCGCATCTCGTCGGCTGTGACTCGAGCACGTACTGAGGCTCCCATCGAGACGACGAGCCAGTTGGCAGAACTGCTGATTCCTCTTTTGGGACATGACCGCGAGCGCAAAGATCTGGCTCGTGCCTTCCAAGCACTTCGCATTGAGGTGAACGGCGAGATGAGTGCCCTCGAAGAGATGCTCGCGTCGGCCATAGAACTGCTTCGCCCTGGTGGGCGACTGGTGGTCATCTCCTATCACTCGCTTGAAGACCGCATCGTGAAGAATATGATGCGCGCCGGCAACATCAACGGCAAAGTGGAGAGCGACCTGTACGGACGCACGAAAGCCCCCATGCGCGCAGTGGAAAAAGCGATCACACCGACGCCCGTGGAGATGGTAGAGAACCCCCGTAGTCGCAGCGCGCGACTGCGCATCGCCGAGAAAATTGGCTGAACGCAAAGGCTACACACTGAGAGAGTTGTGGCAAGTTGAGCAACATGAAACGACAACGCGAGGTGGACAAAAAGAGAAAAGGAGTAGAAACCATCTTCGCGCGTAATATATTTTAAGGTAAAAGTGAGAATAGCATGAAACGTAAGGCTGAAGAAGGCTTGGATGAGGACGTGCGCCTCAATGAGGATATACGTCCAGACGCCCCCAGCGAGGTGCCCTTCGAGATCGAGGCGAATGTGCCTGAGGACTCGGAGATTGCCTATGCTGTGGTCGCCGATGAGCAGAGCTTGACTGACGAGGCAAGCGCGGCCGAGGACGACGAGGACGCTGATGCGTCGGAAACGATTGAGCCCTCGTCAAGCCGCTCGACTTGGCGTCGGTTCGCGTCGGAGGACATGCCCCAGCTATCGCTGCGCGAGATCTTGGGCGGCGACTACCTCATCGCGGGCTTCCTGCGCCGACAGATCTGGTTCATCCTCTTCCTGATGGTGCTGGCCATCGCCTACATCAGCAACCGTTACGGTGCACAGCAGGAGATCATCGAAGAAGAGAATCTGCGCAAAGAGCTGTTAGAGAAGAAGAACTATGCTTTGACGCAGTATGCCGAGCTGACCATGCAGACGCGCCAGAGCAGCCTGGAACGCCGGCTGAAGAGCATGGGCGACAGCACCCTCGTGGCAGCCAAGGAGCCGCCATTCTTCATCGTGAGAAAGGAATGAGAACATCGAATCATCTTGTGTATCTGATTTATGAACTTCGACAATAAAAGGACCATACCACGCTATCTGTTCATCATCATCGTACTGACGTTGGTGGGCACAGCTATCATAGGCAAGGCAGCCTATGAGATGCTTGTGCGCAACAGCTACTGGGAGGCGGTGCGCAAGCGTATGGCCTCGCAGCAAAAAGACATCCCAGCCATCCGAGGCAACATCTACTCTGCCGACGGACAGCTGATGGTAGGTTCGATGCCCGTGTACACGCTCCGTGCCGACTTTGTCGTGAAGGACCCCAACGATCCTGTTGCCGAGAAGAAACTTCGCGTCTGGCGCGACAGCACCTTCAAGGCCGATTTAGACAGCCTCTGCCTGGGACTGCACGAACTGTTTCCCGACCTGTCGGTGGAAGGTTTCCGCACCAAGTTGCTTGAAGGCAAGCGTAGCGGACGTCGCAACTTGGCAATCAGGCACAACGTATCGTACATCAAATACAAGGAGTTCCTGAAGTTGCCGTATGTGCATTATGGGCGCATCAAGACAGGCTTTTATGCCGAAGAAATCCCTCAGCGTCAGAAGCCATACGGCAGCATGGCTACCCGCACGCTGGGTTCGCTGATGACCAGCAATGACTCGGCACGCAACGGGCTGGAGCTGGCCTACGACAGCATCCTCCGTGGCATCAATGGCAAGATGCACCGCGAGAAGGTGCGCCGCCAATGGATGGACAAGACGGACGTTGAACCCGTGAACGGTCTCGACCTGATTACGACCATCGACGTTGGCATGCAGGACGCTGCCGAGAAGATTCTGGAACGCAAGCTGAAAGAGATCAATGCGGAGATAGGCGTTGTCGTGCTGATGGAAGTACAGACAGGCGACGTCAAGGCCATAGTGAACCTGACGCGCATCGCCCCAGGCGTCTATGCAGAAGTGAAGAACAATGCCATCACAGACCTATGGGAACCGGGATCGACGTTCAAGACCGCCTCGATGATGGTAGCCTTGGAGGATGGTATGGTGACACGCGCCGACGGCGTAGACGTGGGCAACGGCCAATGGCTGATGCACGGACGCGTGATGAAAGACCACAACTGGCGCAAGGGCGGCTACGGACGCAAGATTTCAGTGGACGAGTGTCTGATGTTCTCGTCGAACATCGGAGTCAGTCGCATCATCGATGAGCACTACCACGACCATCCTGAGCGCTACGTGGACGGCCTCTACCGCGAAGGCGTAGGTGTTCCCGTGGACCTGCCTTTCCCCGGCGCAGGCAAGCCTTACGTCAGGCGCCCGAAGCCCGACGGCAGCAACTGGAGCAAGACCGCGCTGCCTTGGATGAGCATTGGTTATGAGACACAGATTCCACCCATCTACACGGTGATGTTCTACAACGCCATCGCCAACAATGGGCGCATGGTTCAGCCTCGCTTCGTGCGCGAAATTCAGCGCGACGGCGTCACGTTGAAGGAATTCCCCGTGGTGACGGTGAAAGAGCGCATCTGCAAGCCCAGTACGCTCAAGGACATCCACGACATTCTGGAGCGCGTGGTCAACGACCCTCATGGTCTCGGCAAGAAAGCTGGTTGCAAGCAGTTCAAGGTCTGTGGCAAGACAGGTACAGCACAAATTGCTGACGAACACGGCAGTTACCACAGCTCACCCGCCCGCTATATGGTCAGCTTCGCAGGTTTCTACCCAAGCGAGGCGCCCAAGTACTCATGCGTCGTCTGCATCAAGAAGAGCGGTCTGCCTGCCTCCGGCGGCGGACAAGCCGGTCCGGTGTTCAGCGAGATTGCCCAGTTCGTGATGGCAAAAGGTGTGTTCCGCCCAGCCAGTGCTGCGGCCGACAGCACATCTATTTTCGAGGCACCCGAACCAACGCCTATCCCCGAGGTAGAAAAAGGGAAGGTGCCGAATGTGCAAGGTCTCGGTGCACGCGATGCCGTCAGCCTGTTGGAACAGCAGGGACTCCGCGTGAAGCTGCACGGACAGGGGCAAGTCCACAGCCAAAGCCTGCCTGCGGGCAGTGCCGCCGTCGAAGGACAGACCATCGCGCTGGAACTCAAGGTTAAGAACGAATAAAAAAAGATCAATATGTTACTCTCTGAACTCCTCAAGGCCGTTCAACCCATCCAAGTGACGGGTACTACGGACATTGATGTCACCGACATCCAAATTGATTCGCGTCGCATTCAGGCGGGTGCGCTCTTCGTTGCCGTTCCTGGCACACAGGTAGACGGCCACACATATATCCCCAAAGCCATTGAGCTGGGCGCTCGTGCCATCGTCTGTCAGACCCTGCCGACGTCCTGCGCAGAAGGCGTGACTTACGTACAGGTGGCCGATAGCGAAGGGGCAGTAGGTCCGTTGGCCCACCATTTCTTCGGCGATCCGACCGAGAAACTCGATTTGATCGGTGTCACCGGCACCAACGGCAAGACGACGATTGCGACTCTGCTGTACAAGATGTTCCGCATCTTCGGTTACAAGTGTGGGCTCGTATCAACCGTTTGCAATTACATCGACGACAAAGCCATCCCTACCGAGCACACGACGCCCGACCCCATCACCCTCAACCGTCTGCTGGGACAGATGGCAGACGAGGGTTGCCGCTTCGCCTTCATGGAGGTCAGCTCACACAGTGTAGCTCAACGACGCATTGGCGGGCTTAAGTTCAGGGGAGGGCTCTTCACCAATCTCACACGCGACCATCTGGATTATCACAAGACCTTCGAAGCCTACCGCGATGCCAAGAAAGGGTTCTTCGACCTGCTTCCCAAAGGGGCTTTCGCCGTCACGAATGCCGATGACAAGAACGGACTGTTCATGACCCAGAACACGAAGGCTGAAGTCAAGACCTACTCACTACGCGCCATGGCCGACTTCCGTGCTCGCATTCTGGAAGAAAGTTTTGAGGGCATGACCCTCGACATCTGCGGTCGCGAGGTTTGTGTTCAGTTCATTGGACGATTCAACGTGTCGAACCTCCTGGCCGTCTACGGCGCTGCTATTTGTCTGGGCAAACAGCCCGAAGACGTTCTCGTAGCCCTGAGCACGCTGCGCCCCGTGAACGGCCGTTTCGAGACCATCCGCTCACGCGAAGGCGTCACCGCCATCGTAGACTACGCTCACACCCCCGATGCCTTGGACAACGTTCTCACGACAGTCAATGAGATCCTGAAGAAGCCAGGACAGTGCATCACCGTCTGCGGCGCTGGCGGTAATCGCGACAAAGGCAAGCGCCCGCTGATGGCACAGTCGGCCGTTCGCGCTTCAGACCGCGTCATCATCACCTCCGACAATCCCCGCTTCGAAGAGCCCCAAGCCATCATCGATGATATGCTGGCAGGCATCACTTCGGCTGAGGATAAGCGCAAGGTGTTGAGCATCGTAGACCGTCGTGAGGCAATCCGCACGGCCTGCATGATGGCACAACCTGGCGATGTTATCCTGATTGCCGGAAAGGGGCATGAGGACTATCAGGAAGTCTGCGGCGTGAAACATCATTTCGACGACCACGAAGTCGTTCGTGAAGCGTTTGGCATTCAAGCGTGAAGACATTATCGATATTACGACATCTCGTTATTTCGACATTATGGTATTTCGATATTAATCAGCAAAATCCAATAAGATGCTTTACTACCTCTTCCGCTACCTTGGCGAGTTCGGCATACCCGGCTCACACATGTGGAGTTATATCTCCTTCCGCGCCCTGCTCACGTTGGTGCTGTCGCTCATCATCTCTGCCTGGTTTGGCGAGTGGTTTATTAAATGGATGAAACGTCGCAACTACAGCGAGGAACAGCGCGATGCCAGTATCGACCCCTATGGCGTCGAGAAGAAAGGCGTTCCCACGATGGGCGGCATCATCATCATTGTGGCAACAGTCGTCCCCGCATTGCTCTTCGGTCGTCTGCGCAATATCTATATGTTGTTGATGCTTGGCACGACACTATGGCTGGGCCTCTTGGGCTTCCTCGATGACTACACCAAGATGCACAAGAGCAAGGACGGCATCCGCCCCATCGTCAAGCTGGCCGGTCAGGCTGTTCTGGGGCTGGTGGTTGGCCTCGTGCTTTGGCTCAGTCCCGATGCTGTCATCCGCGAAAACGTGAGTTCCGAAAAGGAAAATGGCATAGAAATCGTACATAAGAGCGAACCCGTTAAGAGCACGCTGACCACCATTCCTTTCGTAAAAAACAACAACCTCAGCTATACCGAGGCCTGTTCATGGCTGGGCAAATATAAAGGTCCTGCAGGTTGGGGACTGTTCGTTTTGGTGACCATCTTCATCGTCATGGCCGTGTCGAATGGAGCGAATATGAACGATGGCATGGACGGTATGTGCGCAGGTAATTCGGCCATTATGTGTTTCGCCTTAGCCATCTTGGCCTATGTATCATCGCACATTCAGTTTGCAGCTTATCTGAACATCATGTACATTCCAGGCTCTGAAGAGCTTGTTGTATTCTTGATGGCTTTCGTGGGTGCGCTGATTGGTTTCTTATGGTACAATGCCTATCCGGCACAAGTCTTCATGGGCGACACAGGGTCGCTGGCTATCGGAGGCATCATCGCCGTGACGGCCATCATCATCCATAAGGAACTGCTGTTGCCGCTTATCTGCTTCATCTTCTTCATTGAGAGCGTCAGCGTGCTGGCACAAACCAATTATGCACGCTATGGCAACCGCAAGGGACTGAAGCTCCGTGTGTTCAAGCGCGCTCCTATCCACGATGCCTTCCGTGTGAAACCTGACCAACTGGCACCCGACCTCCACATCATCTTCAACTGGCCGAAGGGATGCTGGCTGGAGTCGAAGATTACGACCCGTTTTTGGATTGTGACCATCATGATGTGCGCGTTGGCTATCGTCACGCTGAAGATCAGGTAAAAAGAAAGAAGAAAAGAGGAATCGTTAAAAGTGAATCATTAGGATATGAAAAGAATCGTCATATTAGGAGCCGCAGAGAGCGGCGTTGGTGCAGCCATCTTAGCCCAAAAGGAGGGCTTCGACGTGTTTGTCACAGACATGGGTCATATCAAGCCCCACTACAAAGAGATGCTCGACAGCCACGGCATCACATGGGAAGAAGGTCATCACACCGAGGAACTCGTGCTGAATGCCAACGAGATCATCAAAAGCCCAGGGATTCCCGACAAGGCCCCGATGGTGCAGAAGGTGATTGCCGCCGGCATCCCTATCATCAGCGAAATTGAGTTTGCTGGTCGTTATACGGATTCCAAGATGATCTGTATCACGGGCTCCAACGGCAAGACAACCACGACAAGCCTCATCTATCACATCTTCAAGAAAGCGGGTTATGACGTAGGTCTCGCCGGGAACATCGGCCGCAGTCTGGCCCTGCAGGTTGCAGAGGATCCACATGCCTACTATGTCATTGAACTGTCCAGCTTCCAGCTGGATAACATGTACGATTTCCGTGCCAACATCGCTGTGCTGCTAAATATCACGCCCGACCACCTCGATCGCTACGACAATTCGATGCAGAACTACACCGATGCCAAGATGCGCATCCTGCAGAACCAGACCAAAAACGATGCTTTCGTCTTCTGGAACGACGACCCCATCATCAGCCGTGAGCTGGAGAAGTACCACATCGAGAGCCGTATGTGCCCCTTCAGCATCCTCAAGAAAGAAGGCATGATTGGCTACATCGCCGATGGCGAATATGTCATTGAACGTCCGACACCTTTCAATATGGAACAGGAAGAACTGGCACTATCAGGCAAACATAATATGTATAACTCTCTGGCTGCAGGCATTACGGCTGACCTCAGTGGAATCTCCAATGATGTCATCCGTGAGAGTCTCAGCGACTTCGAGGGCGTAGAACATCGATTGGAGTTCGTCTGCAAAGTGCATGGCGTGACCTTCATCAATGACTCCAAAGCCACGAATGTCGACGCCTGTTGGTATGCCCTGGAGAGCATGACGCAACCGACCATTCTCATTCTTGGAGGTCTGGACAAGGGAAACGACTACGAACAAATCAAAGACCTCGTCAGCAAGAAGTGCAAAGGTCTCGTCTATCTTGGCGTGGACAACAGCAAACTGCACGATTTCTTCGATAAACTCGGCATTCCCGTGGCTGAGACTCATTCGATGAAAGACTGCGTCGATGCCTGCTACCGCATGGCGGCACCTGGCGATACCGTGCTCCTCTCACCCTGCTGCGCCAGCTTTGACCTCTTTAAGAATATGGAAGACCGCGGCGAGCAGTTCAAGCAACTTGCCCGCGCCCTTTAACACGTAGAACCGCAATGAAGCTTAGCGACAAGTCCTTCAATTTCAGCAGCCTCTTCGAAGGCGATAAAGTGCTGTGGATGGTACTCTTCTTCCTGTGTATCATCTCCATTCTCGAAGTGTACAGTGCTTCGAGCAACATGACTTTTGAGAAGGGTGCCTACTGGAGCCCTGTGCTGATGCACAGCATCTATCTGCTCATCGGCGTGGGAGTGGCGTGGGTCATCCATCGCATTCCATGCAATTACTTCGGCTGGATTGTGGTTGTAGGACCGTTGCTCAGTGTCATCTTACTGATAGCGGTGTTTTTCTCTGGGAGCCTGAATGACACAAACCGATGGATGTCCATAGGTGGTATTTCGTTCCAACCCTCTGAGATTGCCAAGGGCTCGTTGGTGGTCGTCGTTGCATGGATCCTCAGTGTGATGCGTGATGAACACGGAGCCACGACCTCAGCCTTCAAGTGGATAATGGGTGTAACTATGGTCATCTGCGGCCTGATTGTTTCGGAGAACTTGTCGACGGCAGCTCTTACCTTCATGGTCGTGCTGATGATGATGTTCGTGGGACAGGTGCCCTGGAAGCAGTTGGGTGCCCTCATCGGACTGCTGGCTATAGCGGGGTCGTTGGGCTATTCTGTTCTGCGTTTCACCCCCGACGACACGCTGACTCAATTGGAGCAAGTGCCTGTGCTCAAGCGTTTGCCCACATGGGCGCACCGTGTTCGCAACCACAGCGAGTTCGCTGCCAACCCCGATAGCTTCGACCTCAGCACGAATCCCCAAATCGTACAATCGCATATTGCTATCGCTACATGCAATGTGATTGGACGAGGACCTGGCAACTCCGAGGTGCGCGACTTCCTGCCGCAAGCCTACTCCGACTTTATCTATGCTATCATAATCGAGGAGCTGGGCCTTGCCGGAGGTCTTTTCGTTCTTTTGCTTTATATTGCCTTGCTCTATCGAGCGGCGCGTATCGCTGGACGATGCGTGAAGAATTTCCCTGCATTCCTCATCATGGGATTGGCGCTACTCATCGTCACACAGGCGCTAATCAACATGATGGTGGCCGTCGGGATCTTCCCCGTGACGGGCCAGCCTTTACCACTTGTCAGTCGAGGCGGTTCGTCGATTATGGTGAACTGCGCTTACATCGGTATGATGCTTTCCATCAGCCGTTCAGCAGCGATGGTAACAGCCGATGAGAGTTCAAAATAGCCCCCTAAGGAGGCGTAGAGGCAAGTGAAACCTTTTTTTCAAAGAAAAAAAAGGTACAAAAGACTCATCGAACGATAATTATTACTATATTTGCACAAAATTTCTGAAGTTTGCATGGAAAAACCTCTTAAAGTCATCATAAGTGGTGGGGGTACGGGCGGCCATATCTTCCCCGCTCTGAGCATTGCCAACGCCATTAAGAGCCTATGTCCCGAGGCTGATATTCTTTTCGTCGGGGCCGAAAACCGCATGGAGATGCAGCGCGTACCGGCTGCAGGCTACGAAATCAAAGGCCTCCCTGTGGCTGGCTTCGACCGTAAGCACCTCCTCAAGAACATCAGCGTGCTGTGGAAACTGATGAAGAGCCGCCGTATGGCTCGCCGTATCATCAAGGACTTCCAACCCGATGTGGCCGTAGGCGTGGGCGGTTATGCCAGTGGCCCTACCCTCAATATGGCTGCCAAAATGGGGGTACCCACATTGATCCAGGAGCAGAACTCTTATGCAGGCGTGACGAACAAGCTGCTGGCCAAGTCCGCCAAGAAGATCTGCGTCGCCTACGAAGGGATGGAGCGCTTCTTCCCTGCTGAGAAAATCATGCTCACGGGCAATCCCGTCCGTCAGACATTGCTCGAGTGCAAGCTCAGCCGTGCTGAAGCCATCGCAAAATTAGGCTTCGATCCTATACGACCGGTTATTCTGATTGTCGGTGGCAGCCTTGGCGCACGCACCATCAATGAGAGCGTTCTCCAGCATCTGAA
The DNA here is from genome assembly GCA_017429525.1 of Bacteroidaceae bacterium. Classification (GTDB taxonomy): domain Bacteria; phylum Bacteroidota; class Bacteroidia; order Bacteroidales; family Bacteroidaceae; genus Physcousia. Next base: position 36,589 of record JAFROT010000031.1, read on the forward strand.
CCTGATCAGCGAAAGTCGTGTACAGATTATCTGGCAGACTGGTGGCTACTATTTCGAGAATATCAAGAAACAACTTTCTGAACAAGGCTGTCCTGCCAATCTGAAGGTGACAGACTTCATCAATCACATGGACGAGGCCTATCGTGCGGCCGACCTCGTCATCAGCCGTGCCGGGGCCAGCAGTATCTCGGAACTCTGCCTGCTTGGCAAGCCCTCCATCCTCGTTCCCTCACCTAATGTGGCTGAAGACCATCAGACCAAGAATGCAATGGCGCTCGTCGATCGCGGCGCGGCACTCTACGTACGCGATGCCGATGCCAGAGAACAGCTATTACCCCTCGCCATTACCACGGCTAAGGACACAACTACACTCAAGCAGCTCGCTGAGAACGCCAAAGCTATGGGCCTTCCCGACTCGGCTAACATTATCGCCAAGGAGGTCATCAAATTAACTGAAAAATAACTGATAACGCATCAAGACAAATATGTTCAAAGCTGTCTATTTCATCGGCATCGGAGGCATAGGCATGAGTGCCATCGCACGCTACTATCTTCAGCGCGGCCTCGTCGTTGCCGGTTATGACAAGACACCAACGCCCCTCACCCGCGAGTTGGAACACGAAGGCGCCCTCGTCCACTACGAAGAGCGCGTCGACCTGATTCCCGAAGCCTGCCTCGATGAGACGTCTACTCTGGTCGTCTACACACCTGCCGTACCCGCTGAGCACGCTGAATTGCAGTACTTTCTTGCCCATCATTTCGACATCCAGAAGCGTGCACAAGTCCTTGGCACCCTCACCCACACCCACCGCGGCCTCTGCGTGGCTGGCACTCATGGCAAGACGACCACCAGCAGCATGACTGCACACCTCCTGCACCAGAGTCATGTCGATTGCAATGCCTTCCTCGGGGGTATCACTAAGAACTACGGAACCAATTATATCCTCGCGCCAGAGAGTGATTATGTAGTCATCGAGGCTGATGAGTTCGACCGTTCATTCCATTGGCTCGCACCTTATGCTACCGTCATCACGGCCACCGACCCCGACCACCTTGACATCTATGGCACCGAAGAGGCCTACCTCGAAAGTTTCCGCCATTATACAGAACTCATTCAGAAGAATGGCTATCTCATTCTGCACACGGGCTTGAAGATGCAGCCCAACACCCCCGAGGGCGTGACCACCTACAGCTATTCACGCGACGAAGGCGACTTCCATGCCACCAACCTGCGTATTGGTGGTGGCGAGATTTGCTTCGACCTCGTCTCTCCGCTTGGCAATATTGCCGACATCCGCTTAGGCGTTCCTGTCGGAGTGAACATCGAGAACGGCATCGCTGCCATGGCTCTCGCACAGATTGCAGGCGTTACGGCCGACGAAATCCGTCGTGGCATGGCCTCCTTCAGTGGTGTTGATCGCCGTTTCGATTTCCACGTAAAGAATGCACATAAAGCCTATTTGAGCGACTATGCCCATCATCCCGAGGAAATCCGCAAGAGCATCGAGAGCATTCGTGAAGTCTATCCCGGCAAGCGCATCGTAGGCATCTTCCAGCCTCACCTCTACACCCGTACCCGTGACTTCTATCGTGAGTTCGCCGATGCGCTCTCACAGCTTGACGAAGTTATCCTCACCGAGATATATCCCGCACGTGAGGCTCCCATCCCGGGTGTTACCAGTCAGCTCATCCTCGACAACCTCCATCCTGGCACTGCTCATCGCTTGATTCGCAAGGATGATGTCCTCGGCGTCGTTCGCGAAACCTCTTTTGACGTTCTCATTACGCTGGGAGCTGGCGATCTTGACAACTATGCCGACCGCATTGCCGCTATTGTCGAAGAGATGTCCAAAAGTGCCCAATAAGCATCATTACTCATTCACCTACAATTATCATCATCCACATGTTCAAGACCTTCCTGAAAGTATCTATTCTGCTGGGCGTGGCTGCTTATCTCGTCTTCGCACTGACCACCTTCAATCGTACGGAGGAGGTTCACGCTTGCCAGGGACTTAACATCGTGGTCAATGATGAGCAGGGCACTAATTTCATCAACGAGAACGAGGTCCGCGAACTGCTGGTGAACAAAAAAGTATTCCCCGAGGGTAAGGCAATCAAGGACATCGACTTGGCACAGCTGGAGTCGTTGCTCGTCGTCAGCCCTTATATCGACAAGGCGCTCTGCTATGCTACGGCCGACGACAAGGTCACGATTCAGGTGACGCCTCGCATCCCCGTGATGCACGTCCTGAACGCTTCGGGCGAAGATTTCTATATCGACAATTGCGGCGGTACGATGCCCCGCGGTCATCATGTAATCGACCTCATCGTCATGACAGGACATGTCAAGCGCTCTACCGCCGGAGCACTTTATACGCCTCTAGCATTGACGCTTAGCCGCGACTCCTTCTGGAATAGTCGCGTGCAGGAGGTCTACGTCACCGAAACTGGCGATATTGAGCTCACCCCCAGTGTGGGCAATCATACTATCATCCTGGGCGACACGTCCAAACTCGAAGATAAGCTCAGCCGCATGAAGACCTTCTACACCGAAGGTCTTGACAAGGCCGGCTGGAACAAATACAAAACTATCAGTCTGAAGTACGACGATCAGGTCATCTGCACGCGTCGCAACTGACTGACCGGAACGACCGAAAACAAATAATAATCATCATATAAAGGTATCATTATGGGCGTTGAGAAGAATATTGTTGCCATCGAGCTTGGCTCTTCTGCCATCCGTGCCATTATTGGGCAGAAACGACCCGACGGAACCCTCCAAGTGGTGGGGTACGAACGGGAGACAGCCCCTGACAGTATCCACAAGGGCGTTGTCTACAATATCGACAAGACCATTCAGGCAATCGCTGCCGTCATCAAGCGTATTGAGGAACGGCAGAAGGTGTTCGTCAACCAAGTGTATGTAGGCATTTCAGGACAGTCACTGCGCACTGTGCCCAACACCGTGCGCCGTCAGTTGGACGTGAAAGTGGCCATCAGCGAGGAAATCATTGAAGGGCTGAAGGACGAAAACCTCAATCAGGTCTATCCTGGCTGCGAGATCCTGGACACCGTGCCGCAGGAGTTCCGCGTAGGGGCTCATCTCACCAACGAGCCTGTGGGCATTATGGCCGATCGCATCGAAGGCTTCTACAAGAACATCATTGCCCGCAAAACCCTGCAAGAGAACATCAAGCGCTGCCTGCAAGGCGCCAACCTCGAGATGGCTGGCGTGTTCATCTCGCCGCTGTTGCTCTCAGGCTATCTCCTCACCGACCCCGAAAAACGTTCGGGCTGCGCACTCGTCGATTTTGGTGCAGACACCACGACCGTTGCCATCTACGAGAAGAATATACTCCGCCATTTGGTCGTACTGCCTCTTGGTGGTAACAACATCACCAACGACATCGCCTCCATTTTCCATATTGAGCACGAGGAAGCCGAGAACCTGAAGCGCACCTACGGCTCGGCTTACACCGAGGAAAGCGACTTGCAGGAGTCACGAACCATCAACATCAGCAATGATCGCCATATTGACGAACGCCGGTTGCTGGCCATCATCGAAGCCCGCCAGCAAGAGATCCTCGACAACGTCTGGGAACAAGTGAAGGTCTATTCCGACCGTCTCCTCTCAGGCATCATCTTCACGGGCGGAGCCTCTAACATCCGTCACCTCGAGAAAGCATTCGAAGCCTACCACCATTTCGACAAGGTGAAGACCCGCATTATGCCAACGTCCGTTGACTATTCGACTAATCTCAAGCTTGACCCGCAGGCCAACACATTGGCCACGCTCATGGCCATGCTGCGTCGTGGTGATGACGAGTGCACCGACGAGAAGCCCGTTGAACCCGACTTGTTCGAAGGCAAGCAGAAGGAGGACCCCACTTTCGTCGGCAACACGCCTGCTGGTGGCGACGGCACCGTCCGCACACCTCGTTCTGGTGAAGCAGATGCCCCCGATACCGCAGAACCCACTGAGCCCGAGGCCCCAAAGGAGCCGAAGAAGCCCAGTGCATGGGGACGCTTCTGGCGCGGCGTCAAGGAAGCCGCCGAAGGACTTGTAGACGACAAATGACCATTCATCACAACCCGACAAATAGACAATTACTATGCCTGAAGATTATAACACCGAAGTAGGGGGCATTCAGTTTCACATGCCCGTCAACAATCCCAGTATCATCAAAGTCGTTGGCGTAGGTGGTGGTGGTGGTAACGCCGTCACACACATGTTCAATGAGGGCATCCACGATGTCACCTACGTGCTCTGCAATACCGACAGCAAGGCTCTCGCCGACTCGCCCGTCCCCAACAAGTTGCAGATGGGCGAAGGCCTCGGAGCGGGCAACCGTCCTGAGGTCGGTCGCAAGGCTGCTCTCGACTCTGTCGAACAGATCAAACAGCTCTTCGACGATGGCACGCGCATGGCCTTCATCACCGCCGGTATGGGCGGCGGCACAGGTACAGGCGCTGCACCTATTGTAGCCCAGTGTGCCCGCGAGGCTGACATCCTCACCGTCGGTATCGTCACCATCCCCTTCCGTTTCGAGGGGCACAAGAAGATTGACCAAGCACTCGATGGCGTTGAGGAGATGTCCAAGCACGTCGACGCGCTCCTTGTTATTAATAATGAACGCCTGCGCGAGATCTATCCCGAGCTCACGGTCCTCAACGGATTTGCCAAGGCGGATGACACACTGAGCATCGCAGCCAAGAGCATCGCTGAGATTATTACCATGCGAGGCATCATGAACCTCGACTTCCAAGATGTCAAGACAGTGCTCAAGGACGGTGGCGTCGCCATCATGTCAACTGGCTTCGGCGAAGGCGAGAACCGCGTCACCAAAGCTTTCCAGGAAGCACTTCACAGCCCACTCCTGAACAACAACGATATCTTCAACTCCAAGAAAGTACTCTTCTATATCACCTTCAGCCGCAATAACGAGAACGAGCAGCTCACGATGGAAGAGATGAGCGAAGTCGATGAGTTCATGAGCAAGTTCGACCAAGACACCGTCGAGGTCAAGTGGGGTTTAGGCACCGATGACTCGCTTGGGACTAAGGTCAAGATTACGTTGCTCGCATCTGGCTTCGGCCTGCAGAATGTGCCGATGATGAACGAGCAGCTCAACAATAAGTTCACTCGCGAAGAGGAGGACGAGCGCATCCGAATGGAAGAGGAGCAAGAAGAGCGTCGCGACCGCCGCGTCAACTACTATGGCGGCGACGACAACAAGCCCATCAAACCTCGCCGACAGATCTTCATCTTCTCAGAGCGCGATGTCGACAACGACGATGTCATCTCGATGGTTGAGTCAACGCCCACCGTTGATCGCAAGAAAGACGAGCTCAAGCGCATTCAGGACAAGGCCGAAGCCGATGAAGCACCCGACGACACGGGCATTGAGACCGGCGAGAGCGACACGCCTGCCTTCACCATCACCTTCTAACGGAACACCTCGGCCAGCACACCCAGACTCTTCAGTTCGGGAAACTCAGGGATGTGCAACCGATAGAACTCTGTCACGATTTCCAATGCACGGCGTCGCAAAGCGCCATTAAGGCCCACCGCCTGCATCGAACGAATATTCATCCTGAGGAATTTCGGTACTAATGCCGATTCCTCAGGATTTAAGTAATGTCTATGCAGGGGTTCCTGGCTCACGAATGCAGCTCCTTGCAGATCAAAGTAGGAGCCCTCATGCCAATCATCGACATTAGGCAAGAACCCGAGGAAGCGCGTCAGATGCAGGAGAAAAACAATATGGAAATTCGAGTAGTGCCCTTCGCTCTCGTCAAACCAAGTCAATCCATTTCGCATAAAGTCGAAGAGCGCCTTATTCTCTTGCTCCGCTCGTAGGGCAAAACTGAGGAACTCGCCCATAAACAGGCTCATGGCCGTCTTGGCCGGTTCGAACGTCAGTGAGCGCCACGGCATCCACAACGTCAGTTCTTTGGGTTTCTGCAGGTGAGCGTTCGGCCTCGGGTCCCAAACAACCTCAACCAGCGACAAAGGTTGCCATGCGCTCGCCCTCACGCCACGCCGGCCATTACGGGGCTGTCGCACAATGAATGGCACCGTGCCAGCCTCCTCCGTGAAGATGGTCACAATGATTTGCGCATCACCATAGCGCAAAGAATGAAGAACTATACCATGCGAACGTGTCATGCTGGCATCATTAAGAGCCACAAAAATAGTGAAAACTGACGTAACAGACGCGTTATTAGCACGAAAAACACAAAATAAAGCATATTTTTGCTCGAAAAGTTTGGCGCGTATTGATTTTTGACGTACCTTTGCACCCGCAAATCGGCTCTTTAACATCAGTGCGAGTCCATTTGCATCACATATGGTCCATTCGTCTATCGGTTAGGACGAGAGATTTTCATTCTCTAAAGAGCAGTTCGACTCTGCTATGGACTACTAAAGTTAAACGAAAAAAGAATAAAAAACAGAAATGGCAAATCATAAGTCATCGCTCAAGAGAATCCGTCAGGAGCAGAAGCGCCGCCTCCACAATCGCTACTATGGTAAGGCTATGCGTTCTGCAGTCCGCAAGCTCCGCGCTACGACCGACAAGGCCGAAGCTGAGAAGCAGTATCCTGTCGTGCAGAAGATGCTCGACAAACTCGCAAAGACCAAGCTCATCCACAAGAACAAGGCTTCCAACCTGAAGTCAAAGCTTGCTCACTACATCCAGAAACTCGGATAAGAACATCTCGCTGGACATTAGTCCAATTATAGTCCATAGCAAATAGTTACACAATCCGTTTTTAGAGAACGACGGGCCGAGAGGTTCATCGTTCTTTTTGTTTTTATAGGTTTTATATGTGCGCGCGTGTGCGCGCGCGTAAAAAGATGTGAAAATCCAAAAATCTTAATGCCGTTTCTTCCGATTCTCAACTTTTATTACTATCTTTGCACGCAAAACCAAGAAGAAATCACTCCCCATGGAAGAAGAAATCAAAAACGGCGCCGATTACAGCGCCAGTAACATTCAAGTTCTCGAAGGCCTCGAGGCCGTGCGCAAGCGTCCCGCCATGTACATTGGCGACATCAGCGAGAAGGGTTTGCACCATCTCGTCTACGAGACTGTCGACAACTCCATCGACGAAGCTCTCGCTGGATATTGCACTCACATTGAAGTAACCATCAACACCGACAACTCCATTACCGTACAGGACAATGGTCGTGGTATTCCCGTGGACATGCACGAGAAGGAGCATAAGAGCGCCCTCGAAGTCGTCATGACCGTGCTCCACGCCGGCGGTAAGTTCGACAAGGGCAGCTACAAAGTCTCTGGTGGTCTCCACGGCGTAGGTGTCAGCTGCGTCAATGCCCTCTCCACACACATGCTCAGCCAGGTCTTCCGCGACGGCAAGATCTATCAGCAAGAGTACGAGAAAGGCAAGCCCCTCTACGACGTCAAGATTGTCGGCGAGACCGAGCTCCGTGGTACACGCCAGCAGTTCTGGCCCGACGACACCATCTTCATCACCACCGAGTACAAGTACGACATCCTCGCCAATCGCATGCGTGAGCTTGCTTTCCTCAATGCGGGCATCACCATTACCCTCACCGACCTGCGTCCCGACGACGAAGGCAATACCCGTCAGGATGTCTTCTACTCCAAGGACGGCCTTCAGGAGTTCGTACGCTACATCGACAGCACCCGTACCCATCTCTTCAACGATGTCATCTATCTGAACACCGAGAAGCAGGGCATACCCATTGAGGTGGCGATTATGTACAACACCGCCTACAGCGAGAACCTGCACTCCTACGTCAACAACATCAACACCATCGAGGGCGGCACGCACCTCCAGGGCTTCCGTATGGCCCTCACACGCACCTTGAAGAAGTACGCCGAGGAGCAGTGTGCCAAGGAGTTGGAGAAGCTCGAGAAGAACAAAGTTGAGATCTCTGGCGAGGACTTCCGCGAAGGCCTCACCGCCGTCATCAGTATCAAGGTGGCCGAACCTCAGTTCGAAGGACAGACCAAGACGAAGCTGGGCAACAGCGAAGTGGCTGGTGCCGTACAGCAAGCCGTGGGCGAAGCGCTCTCCAATTATCTCGAAGAGCACCCGAAGGAGGCTAAGCTCATCGTCGACAAGGTCATCCTGGCCGCAACAGCCCGTGTAGCAGCCCGCAAGGCTCGCGAGAGCGTGCAGCGCAAATCACCCATGAGCGGGGGTGGACTGCCAGGTAAACTTGCCGACTGCTCCGACCGCGACCCCGCTAACTGCGAGATGTTCATCGTCGAGGGTGACTCCGCAGGCGGCTCGGCCAAGCAAGGGCGCAACCGCCACTTCCAGGCCATCCTGCCCATCCGTGGTAAGATCTTCAACGTCGAGCGTGTCATGTGGCACAAAGCCTTCGAGCACGAAGAGGTCAACAATATCATCCAGGCTCTCGGCGTTCGTTATGGGCTCGGCGAGGATAGCAAGGAAGCCAACTATGACAAACTGCGCTACCACAAGGTCGTCATCATGACCGATGCCGACGTCGATGGCTACCACATCGACACCCTCCTCATGACACTCTTCTACCGCTATATGCCCGAACTCATCCAGAAAGGACACCTCTTCATCGCTACGCCACCGCTCTATCGCTGCAAGAAAGGCAAGATTGAAGAGTACTGCTACAACGACCAGCAGCGTATGCAGTTCCTGCTTAAATACAACGATGGTCAGGAACAAGGCGTCTACACCCAGCGCTACAAAGGTCTTGGCGAGATGAATCCCGAGCAGCTCTGGGAGACCACCATGAACCCCGAGACACGTCTCCTGAAGCAAGTGACCATCGAGGATGCCGCAGGTGCTGACTACGTGTTCTCTATGCTCATGGGCGAAGACGTTGCACCCCGCCGTGAGTTCATCGAACGCAATGCCAACTACGCCAACATCGACGCTTAATACACCACCTATACACTTTCATAAAGGTAGCCTGCCGCCATCGGTTAGGCTACTTTTTTAATTCGTTTGACTTGCCAACCCTCAAGGGATAGTTCACGGCCATTTGTCTGAAAGCACGCCTTTTCCCAGTTTGGCCGATGACAACGCTCCGTGTACAGAAACACCTTCACAAGCATTTGCTAAACGTATAGCGCCCATAGTTTGCCGGTCTTTTGTCTGTTCGAGCCGCTTCGTCTCACCAATGAGACTTGCTTGTCTCACTGGTGAGACACGTCTGTCTCACTAATGAGACAACCCGAAAGATATGGTCGTGTGGGCCCTTCCGAATAGGCCGCACAGCCTCAACGTCCATTCAGCATAGCCTCAACGACCATTCAGCACAGCCTTGCCGTCTGTTCAGCTCAGTCTCACCGTCCTATAACCTTGCCGCTCATCTACCAATCCCACAATAGCCCCCACCATACGTAGCAATGAACTTATCAGAAAAAAATCAAGTAAATCTGCCATTATTCGGATAAAAGATGTACCTTTGCAGCGGCAAAGCTGAAGAAAAGGAGGACATTCCACCCAAAACCTAAGTCGGAGAGAAAAGCCCTCTCCGCCTAGCAAGACAGCTGAGAGCCACCTCCGACGTCTTCCTCACAAGTAAACGACTTGCCATCAGTTCAACAGACAAAAAAAGAATGAAAGCTATGAGAAAATGGACCCATCTTTTCCTTGCAGCGGTGCTGGCATTGGCTGCCACTACCGCACATGCACAAATCTCGCAGGAAATCGTGAACATTATGAAGAAAAGCCAAGCTGTACTGGACAATCCTTCGGGGGTGGAAATGGTGATGTCTATCCGCTCGGGCATGGGGCCGCTTTCCATGACCACAAACATGACCACCTACAGCAAGGGCGACAAGTCGCTGATACTGATGTCCATGAAGATTCTCGGGCGCGAGGTCAAGACTGAGGTGGGCTGCGACGGCACGCAGGTATGGAAATACAAGTCCAGAATCAAGACTAAAGACGTCGACCACCGCGACACGCTCTTCATCTCGCCCGAAAAGAAGGGGAACAAAATAAGCGGTGGGAACGAGATCGACTTCAACCTCCACGAAGAATACCGCAAGGCTACGATGAAGGAGAAAACCGACTACTATGAAATCACCTTCACAGAGCCGAAGGACAAGGAAATGCCCAAGAAAAGCATCATGCGCATTCGCAAGAACAACTACCACTTCTATGAGATGGAATCCAAGCAAAGTGGCGTGAGCGTGCGAATGACAGCTTCGAAGATCAAGTTCGGAGTCAGCGACAACATCTTCAAACTCGACATGAAGAAGTTCCCGGGCGCCACGGTCATCAGGAAGTAAGCCTATCCAAAGAACATGTGTGCCACGATGATGGCTGCCACCACTGAGGCTAAGTCTGCGATGAGGCCGCAGGGAAGGGCATAGCGCGTATTGCGGATGCCTACGCTTCCGAAATAGACGGCGAGGATGTAGAAAGTCGTGTCCGTAGAGCCCTGGAAGATACAACTGAGCCGGCCTGCAAAGCTGTCAGGGCCATAAGTCTGCATACATTCCAGCATCAGACCGCGTGCACCGCTACCGCTCAGCGGCTTCATCAGCGCCGTGGGCAAGGCACCCGTAATGTCGGCATTGCCACCGCAGGCCTCAACGACCCAACCAATGCCACCGAGCAGCCAATCCATAGCCCCAGATGCGCGAAAAACGCCGATTCCAACGAGAATAGCAATCAGATAGGGGATGATGCCCACGGCCGTAGAGAAGCCGCCCTTGGCACCTTCGATGAAGGCGTCGTAGACATTAATCCGCTTGCGTATGCCTGCAAAGATGAACGCGATGATGATGCCGAGCAGGATGACATTGGCCACATTATCTGAGAACACGCCCATCGCCTCACGCGAGAGCACTTGCGCAACCCAAGCCATGCCAGCCACGATGAGCGAGAAGAGCGCCAACGTGATCAGCACAGGACGGTTCCAGAGGCTGATGCGCTGAATGGCTCCTGTCACCGCAACGCCGACAACCATAGAGATTAACGTAGCCAACAGGATAGGCACGAAGACATCCGTAGGGGCTGCCGCGCCCAATTGCGCACGGTAGGCCAAGATGCTCACTGGCACAATGGTAAGGCCGGCTGTGTTCATCACCAGGAACATGATCATCGAGTTGGAAGCTGTGTCCTTCTTCGGGTTCAGCTCCTGCAGACCCTCCATAGCTTTCAAGCCCATAGGAGTGGCCGCATTATCAAGCCCTAACATATTGGCTGAGAGATTCATGAAGATATTTCCCATAACGGGATGGCCTTCGGGAATCTCAGGGAACAACCGACGGAACAGCGGTGACAGCCACTTGGCCAGACGCTCTACCATGCCGCCTTGCTCGCCAATCTTCATAATGCCCATCCACAACGACAGCACGGCAGTCAGGCCCAACGAGATCTCAAAGCCGTTTTTGGCCGATTCCATCGTGGCATTCATGATGGCGGGAAACACTTCGACGTCGCCAAAGAACACAAGTTTCACTAACGCCACAGCAGCAGCGATGATAAAGAATGCAATCCAAATATAGTTGAGAGCCATTTTGCTTAGGAATGTGTTTCTGTAGAAGTTAAAGGGTTAGTAACTGTATTTTACCACCTCACGTCCGGTGCTGATGATGTAGACATCACGTTGTTTCAACGGTACAAACCGCTCGGGGCCATCATATTTCTTGCTGAAGACAAGCATGCCAGCCGAGTTGAACACACGGAGATGGTCGCCTTTCTCGAGCCCTCTGACGTTAACGCCGCCCTCAACAGGCTGCAACTTGATATGTATGTCCTTGGCACGATCTTCGCGCATGGCGCGGATGGCTGTCGGATTCTCGTGCGGCAGCAGCGCGACGTGATAGGCATTTTCGCTACCAAGGTAGTTTGCGACATGTGCGCGGGCAATATCGGCATCGGTGGGAGAGTCTCCACCAGAAGCATCATCGAACAGATGTGTGGTCAGGTACGCGTCGGTCTGCATCTTGATACCCGAGATCTGCACCGTAGCGTAAGCCTTGCGCACGCCGCCGTAGTTCTCGAAATCGGCAGCAGTAAGAGTGACTACAGCCTCATCAGCGAGAGGCACGATGACGGAGGGGTGCGGATAGAGGCCTACATTGATCTTGTTGTTTGACTTCAGACCGTAGAGCGAATGGTCGATGACCTCGACAACATAGTAGTTAGTTTCATCCTTCACGCCATGTCGCACGAGTTTCAACTCGATGTTTTCCATGTCTACATGGTCTGCCTGCTCATGCGCCTTAGTTTGCCGCAGGAAACTCTGGGCCTTGCGTTTTGGATGGCTCTTGGCGCGGAAAGCGTTGTTGTACTCAACCGACACCGAATGGGTAATATATCCATCGAAAGAGTCGTCGAGAGGATATTGCACGACGAAGGTACGTGTCTGCATAGGTGCGACGTAGGAATCGGGAATCTGGAATTCCAAGCCGTTGATGGTGGCTGTGACGGTGCGTATGCTGGAGGTGCCGGTGTTGCTCACCTGTACGGCTACGGGCAGGGTCGTACTACCCAGGAGCGCCAAGCTAGCATAGCCGATGTCGTAATCGAAGCTGTTGGTAAAGTAGCGCTCATTAGTCATGATGGCGGCCGCGCCCGACTCGAGGTCGGCCAGCGTATAGACCACCCTGACATGCGAGTCGTCCAACACACCATCGAAGTCCAGCATCATCAGCTCGTCGCGCTCGGCACCGAGGGTGAGAGGTGCCGTTATGAAAGGCGACGGCTGCAGACTGATGCGTGAAGCATTCAGCAGGTTGCGTGGCTGCTCGGTGAACGCCTCAGTGCCGTTCTCGTTGTGAGCATTATTGCTCACCTCGGTCCAGAGGATGGCGAAGTCCGACTGGTTGCTTGCCGCGCGGTCACAGATAATCTTCACGCGGTTCGGTGAACTGTAGTTAGCTCCGATGTCATTGCCCATCAGTCCGTCGGCATAGCCGTTCATCGAGAGGGTCTTTACATAGACGTCGCGTGTGGAATCGTTCTTCTCATACAGCAGCGCGATCACCGAATGCTGACCAACGCGGTTCATAAAGAAGTGCGTGGGTTTCAGCGTCTCGTTCTTTTGGAAGAGTTTCCTCTTGGCCACGTCCACCGAGGAATAGACAAAACGGCGAGTGTGGTGCACCGAATCAAGAGGATAGCTGTCCAGGTTAGTGCCCACAAGCACCGTGTCGTTGCGCATCATCAAGTCGTACTCGGAAGCCACGAGGTCTTTGTCGAGGTCGTGCAGGGCAATGGGATCTGACCAATCCTTACCGTCAAAGATGGAAAGCACCAGCTGCCCTACGAGTGCACTGCTATATACGGAATCGACATCGGTGTCGTCTGCATCGGTTTGAGCCACAATATTGCCGTGCTGCCAGATGCAGGCCGCCTTGCCATCGTCCTGGATGGTCACCACGGGTTTGGTGTCAACGTGCCCGTCGTCGGGAGCTATGGTATAACTCTTCCATGCCCCACCTTGTTTGCGCATCATGGCCATAATTTGAGTCCGTGCTGCCAGCTCGTTGGTCTTGCTGAGCGCCGATTCGGGGTCCAGTTCATCGGGATCGATACGTCGTCCAAGTTGCTCGTACACCACCACTTCATTTTCCCCTCGCTTCGAGCGCATGTGGCGTGTGGCGTTAAGGCCCTTGTCAGACACTGCCGTGGCGGTGTTTGAACTCAGGTCCATCACCATTACACGATCGTCGTTATAGTCGGTCGGATTGGCCAGGTCGTTGTACACCACGTGGTCGTTGTCTAAGAAATGCGGATTGGCATCGCTCGCCACGTCGGCCACCAGCGTCTGCCCGTAGTCGTCAGCGTTCAGCGCCGGCAACTTTCGATAGCTGTCGCCGACGGTCTTTACGTTGCTCTTGTCCGTAAGCCAATAGGGGAATTTCTCGTGGAAAGGATTGTGACCATTGTCTGGCACAAAAAGTCGGGCACCAAGATACACACCTGCGCGTCCGGCCCACTGGAAACCGAAGGTGCGAAAGCTGGCATAGGCTTCCAGGCCCAACCCCGCCATCGTATATAGCCCTACGCACGAACGTCCGCTCTGGAAGGGCGTAGCATAACCAGCCATGATGCCTAACTTTCCGCCTCCGCGTACGCCCAGGTTAGCAGAGAATATGGGGTTGGACGGGAAACAGAGTTCCGCCCACAAGCCTGCCCGTACCTTGCCGGAGAGTGAGAAGAAGAATCCGAAGTTGTCCCACGACGACACATAGTCGGTGTTGAAGGTCTTCACGCCCAGGTCGGCCTGCACGTTAGCCTCAAACACGCCCCCGATGCCGAACATAGGAATTTTCTTGAGGAGTTCTGCCACAGGTCCGCTGCTCCAATACTTGTCGAGCAGGCTCGGCGAAGCCAGGCACAGACCGTAGCCTATCGTTCCCGACAGCTCTTCAAGCATCAGTGCCTCGGAGGGCTTTTCCGACAAAAACAGTTTACCCAGGTCGATGCTGAACTTCAACCTGCCACTGCCGAAGGGCCCCATTCCGATATTGTTGTAATCGATACTGCATATATCATCCATCTCCTGCGCGAACCAATTGTCGAACTTTCGCACATCGCCTACATTATTATACTTTACATTGTCGCTCGAGAGCTTATACCAGTTGTGACCCGAATAGGGGCTGTCGTCGATGAAATCCTGAGCCTCATGGCGCATCTCAGTGATAGCAGCCCCCTCTTCATCCGAATCCTGACGCCGGTACGTAAGCGTAGTTGTCGATGTGAGCTTCTGCTTCTTCATGTCAAACACCACCGAGTTCTTTATCTTGAAGTAAGGACCCAGGTTCAGCTTGAACGTCACCGGGAAGTTGAACGTGCACCCCTGCTCGCCGTACGCATCCACCACCTTCTCCTCGTCGGTACTATTCAACATCTCATTCTTCGTGAAGTCCTCACCGGCCTTCTTCACCGCCGAACGGTCGATACTCAGATTGCGCAGGTAAGGGAACTTTTCGTACGTGTTGCCGTTGCTCTCCAAGCGCAGTTCACACAAGGTGTTGAGAGGAATCATACCCACCAAGTTGAACTTGGCATAGTAGTAGTCGCGCGTGAAGCCCGGGTGATTCTTCGCATAGATACTTGTAATCTCCGGGTACTTAGCCTCATATTCCTCCTTAGAGTAAACGTTCTTTCCTATCAGCCTGACATCGTATGTGTCCTCATCGTTGACACTTGAATAGGCAAGTTCAAGATAGCTAAGGCGCTGCACGGCGGCGCCGTTGGTCAGCAGCTTAGGCCACGTGTTGCCGGCATCCTCCAAATAAGTTATGGTGTCGGCCTGCACATTGGCCGAGAGGTCGTAGTCCAGTATGTCGCAGACGCTATAGTCCCTGCCGCCATGTACCTCAACCGTCTTTGTGTCGTTGAGCGAGAACAGGTGTTGGCTGCTCACGCCTATCTTGCCGTCCTCCTTCGTGTCAGTAAACAGCGTGACATTGTCAGAGCAACGCTCAAGGTCCACCACGCCCTCGCTGTCGGCTGCTCCGGCATAACGGTATACGACAGGGTAGTAGCCATTGGCAAGAATCTCGATATAGGCGGGATTGCCGAAAGTCAAGATCTGATGCACTTTCTTCTTGCGGTCGTAGCCGAGATATTTCACCTCCTTGACGCCTGTGCTGTTGCCATATTCATCCACGGGGTCCACGTTCAGCGTGGCTCGGCTTATGACACCGCCCGTCTCATTGAACAATCCGAGATAGAGCGTGTCGTAGCGCTCATACAATCCAGAGCCAATCCAGTTGAAATTGACGAGCTCACGGTTCTCGTGCTTATCGAGGACGAACCGTGTAGAGAGCACCGTACGCTCGAAGTTGGGGTCAAGTGTCACGCCGGTGTGCAGACGTGTTTTGTCAAGGCGCAGCTTGTGTTTTCCGCTCATCAGCATCACGTCCACAAGGTTGTGGTCTTCGGGGACGTAGAAGCTTTGGAAAGCAGAATCCCGCAGGGCGAGTTGATGGCTGTCTACGTGGTATTCGCCCTTTGAGTCGGTATATCCTATGCGGTACTGAAGGCCGTAGCTCTCTTTCTCTACCTGCCGTTTCGAATCCAACTGGAATGTGTATAGGTTGCGATCGTCCCAGTCGGCAACATAGTATCTGAAAGCAATGGCGTTCTGTTCGTCGCCTGTCTTCCATACGCGGATGCTGATGGGGTTGTCCTGACGCATCACGTTGAGATAGAAATAGCGGCTCACCGTTATCGACTTGGGGCGCCCGATAGTGTCCTCCACTTCTACTTGATAGCTGCGGGCGCCGTTAGTGCCATCGTCAATGCGGAAACAGAGCAGACAGTGGTCGCGCATGCGCCAGAACTGGCGTTGCTGGGCTCTGTATTTCACATCTTCCGACGCAAACATCTGCTTGACCTGGTCTACTTCCACTACGTTGCCTGCCAGCTCCTTGTTCTTTACCTCGCGCCAGTTGAGGCCCGATTCAATCTCCTCTATAGAGCCAAGATTCATAACGTCGGTGACGTTGTTGGCAAAATATAGTTTGAAATCCTGTGCCGGCAGCAGCGTTGCCACTGTCAGCATGATTGTTAATAGAAAAGTCTTTCTCATTATGCCTGACGTTTTGTTGCTCATTAATGTGTATCGGTCTCACTCCAATCTTCATCCCAAACGCTATATCGTCCTTGCCCTTTCGTCAACGACTCATACGTTTCATCGTTAGGGTCGAAAGGCAACTCCTCCGTTGATGATGAGAGCGGCCCCGACGGCAAAATATTCGTGCAATGAGTAGTCGGGATTATGTATTCTTTCTTGTTCATGTCTCGAGGGCGTAATTACTTTATTGCTACTTTCTTTCCGTTGACGATGTAGACTCCTTTGGGGAGTGAGGGCACAGAGTTGACAGAGGACACAGAGAGGCGACGTCCGTCGATAGTATAGACGGTCGGCAACTGTTGCTGTCGAGTGCCGATGACCTCGGCAATATCGGTGGTGAGGTCACGTCCTATCTTCACCATCAGCGATGTCGGACCTTCGATGATGTTGTTACGAGTCAGGTAGGCGCGATAAGGCGGTATCTCCTCGCCATTGTATTTGTAGAAGCCCACCTGGCCATTGCGGTTGCGGCCCAGGGTGAGCATGCTGCCCTCGACGGCCGTTTCTTGATTCACGGGCACGCCAAACTGATCATCTTGCCCTATGAAGCTGCCTATGAACCGGTTGTTGTACATCTCTATACTCGGCAGTGTCGTCGGGTACTTGTAGAGCAGATAGATGCCGGGCTCCTCGGCCTTGATGGCTACAGGTGTAGAGCGAGGCACCTTTCGGCCTATGCTGTTCAGTTCAACGATGTTGTTTTCCAGATCCGGCTCTGATGCTATATATGCCGTCAGCCCTTCAGGCAGTTCTGTGTCAAAGTCGATGTAGAGCGTTGCCCACAGTGCGGAAGTGACATTGAGGGGATAGTAGATGTCCAGTCGGTCGTTGTCAGCATAGAGTCCCCAGTCATTATCACTGCTATAGTCTCCAAACAGTTTGGAGTTGAACGAGCCATCGTTCACGTAGATGTGCATCTGCGGCTCCTCGGTGTCGGCATCGTCTTCATGGATGATGGCATCAGAACTGTACCATTCTGGATCCTCGGGCTCGCTAAGCACTGCCATGTTGCCCTCTGGCAGGCAATTGTCGATATAGATATTGTTGAGAGCGGGCACGCGGAAGAATGCCTTTGAACCAATCACCGATAACGGTGCGCTCAGCGTGGCGCTCTCCTCGCCGCGTCCGGGAGGATAAGCCATCAGCATGACCTTCGTGTCATCGATGTCGTCGGTTTGATAGAGTGCGCCGTCGATACTAAGGAGTCGTGGGTTGCTGTTGTTTACACGAATGTCTCTGATGGCAGAGTTGTAGAAGGACTCGCCGTTGGCTGTGGCGAAGGTGTATGGCAGCGTCACTTCTGTCAGACTGGCACATCCGCTGAAGGCGTTGGTCCCGATGGTGGTCAGCACATTGGGCAACTCCAACTCGCTGAGAGCGCCAAGGCCGGAGAGCATTCCTTCATTCAGCTGGGTGATGCCGGCAAAGTAGCGCATCTCCGTGAAACTCTGGGCGGCTGATGCATTTTCGTTACGGTTGAAGGTGCCGAACTTGGTGGCATCGGCCGTGAACGCTTCGCGGAGGGTGATGAGGCCGTCGCTGTTGTCGTCGAACGCAGCGAGACATGCGGCCTTGGTATTGTTGTCCTTGAACTGGATTCCGGCCTTGTCGGCCTGCACGTCGACGGCTATGATGTGCTTAGCCCTTGTACACTGGCTCTGCTGGCTGGCCGTCTGTGCAACAAGATGTTCGGTGTTGTCAATGGTACGTCCGTTAGGTGCGCCGGCCCCGCATTCGTTGATTACGTCGATGTAGGCATTTCCGTTCCTGGCGCTCCACACCACATTTTCCGTGGGGAGGTCGAAGATCTGGGTGACACGGCCCGCGCGGTCGCCGTCGGCAAAGAAGACTGGCACGGAGAGCAGGTCGCCGTAGGTCGTGCCGACGAACTGCCGCAGCATTGGGTAGCGGTTCTCCTCAGTGTGCCACGCCTGATTGTCGGCCAAGATATTGCCGCCTGTCATTTCCTTGGTATTCTTGGATCCTGCAGAGGTGTCATAGGCGGACATCATTTGCCTGTCGAACCAGCAGTAGGAGATATCCCAGTCGTGCGTGATGCCGTAGGTCTGGTTGTAGTCCTCGATCTTGCAGGTGCTGACGCAGCGTACAATCGTTTCGGGCGTAGCGCCTACGATGCCGGCGCCAATGTAGTTTTCCGGGTCGCCTGGCCAGCCGATGTGCACGGCTGCAAAGCAGTCGGCAATGCTTGTGCTGTCGGGATCGGCACGGCCACAGATGCCGCCGGCATAGCCATTGCTAAACACTATGCCGTTTGTCACGCATCGCGAGATGGAGCCATGCTTCAGCAGTTCGCCGCAGATGATTCCCGCGCTGATACCCCATCCTGTGCCGGCCGACTTGACGTAGGCATCCACAACGGCCAGATCTTCGATGGTGCCGCTTACGTGGAGGAACAGCCCCCGGGCACCGCCCTCTTCCGACACCGACTTCAGTCCATAGATAGTCTTCCCGTTGCCGTGCAGAATGGCTCTCCAATCGTAATGCACCCATTCGCGGGCATCCTCGCGCGGCTGTTCGTCGTCGTTAAGCAGGTGCGTATTAATAAAAAGGTCGTTGGCAAGGATGAAATGGACGCCCTCCTTGTTGAATGTGCTACTGTAGGCCACGTAGGCAAGCTCTTCTGCCGTGTGAATGACGTAGGGCTCTTTGGCGGTACCCTTTCCGGGGAATGAGGTGAAGCGCTGGAAGCCACCGTAAGGTGTGCCGTAGGTGATGTCGAGGTGCACCTTGCGCTGCACGCCGCGGCAGTTGACGATGACCACCGCCTCGCCGGGGTCGAGCAGCTTCACCTGGTTGCCATTCACTTTCAAGCACGTCGGCGCCGGGGTCATCAGCTGGAACGTTGCCAGCTCCTCGCCGGTAGTTTTGTTCACGAACTTATCAACGAGGAAGTCTATAGTAACGTCGAAGGCATCGAAATAGGTTTTGTAGTCGTTTGTTACGATGAACGGTGCGCAGGCCACCTTCATGTTGGCCGTGTAGAAAGGCTCGCGGTTGTTCAGATTATGATATATTTGGCCCATCCATGCCTCCTGATAGTAGGCATAGACGCCATCCTCGGGCTTCGGAGAGTCGAAGGTGTAAGCCAGACCATAAGAGCCGGTGCTCCATCTGTCGCTGCTCCAGCCCATGCCGTTGAGCTGCAGGTTGCACATCTGACGGTCGTACTGGAAATAGCCGAAGTAGTCGGGGGCATTGTCGTTCTCGACATATCCGACGGCTATACCGTAGCGCTCAGAGGATTCGGGCTTCGTCATGGTGCCGGCAAACGTTGTGAACATAGAGCTGTTGGACATGATCATGACGTAATAATTGCTGGAGTACCATATTTTGTGAAAGCTCAGATGTCCGAACAGACCGCCTGCATAGGTGGCTTTCTTGGCGTCGACAAACGAACTGCAGAAACACTGATTGATGCCGCTACTTGAAGCACCGCTCATATTCTCGTAGAATCCAATCAAGCCACCCATCGTATGCCCACCGGATAGCGACACCGACGTGGTACACCAGCTGAGTTTTTGAAGGCTGACGGCATAACCCGTGACGCCGCCCATTACAACATTAGAACCATCGCCGCTTACAGCAATATCGCCCGAGGCAGTGCAGGCCAGCAGCTCGGTCTTCTCCTTACGGCTGTAGGTCCCGTTGCACTGGCCTGTGATGCCACCGGCCGAAGCCTGGCTGTCGGTTTGGTTCCTCACGGTGATATCCGCCACGGCATGACAGTCGCTAATCACGTTGTCGGCAAACACATAGCCGAACACGCCGCCAGAGCTGATGGGGCCCGTTGCACGTATCGTCGTCTTGGCCAGGGTGCTCGTCAGGTCGGTGAAATCAAACACTCGGCCCATCAGTCCGCCTACGGCTGTCGATGCATTAGATGAAGTTGCATTAATCGTCGTGCCCTCCGCAGTGCAGCGACGCACCGTCCCTGTCGCATTATTATTGACCGAAGAGCCGAACGACCCGCAGAGTGCTCCAGCATAAAATACGTCATCGGTACGGATGTCTATTGTCGCATTCTTGATAACCAGCCCTTCCACCGTGCCTTGCAACACACCGAACAGTCCGAAGTTATTAGTCGTGCCTGTACCGGTGGCGCGAATGGTCATGCCGGAGATGACGTAAGGGTTGCCTTCGTCGTCAGTGCCGTTGGTGAGGGTTCCTTTGAAGGGGTGTTCTTCATTGAGGCCGATGGGCACCCAGACGGTCTCTGTGCCTTGCGTCTTCAGGTTAATGTCGGCTGCAATCACGAAATACTTGCCCTCAAACGTTTCGCCGTTCATCACCGCTCGGGCCAGGTAGGCCAGCGTGCCGGCAGACTTGATTTGCCAGGGATTGCTCGCAGAGCCATCGCCGAAGTTGCCGCCACCAAAACCGTCTTCGTTCACCATGCCGTCATCGAGCCACGTCGGTCCTACAAAGCCATCGATGGCAAGAGCCTGATGCGACGTGCAGGCTAAGACTATCAGAATTAAAATTTTGAAAAAAGACTTCATAAATGTAGTCGCGTTTCGATAATAATATCAGTTATTCTAAGATATCGCTACAAAAGTACAAATAAATTGTCATTCATCATTCGTCATTCATCATTTTTTTCTATCTTTGTACCCAAACGAGGGTCACTTTGTCCAATTTTGTGCTATAAAGGGCAAAGAAAGGAGGTTGCAAGCCTCTGCTCAGCGATTGTAGAACATCGCACTACTGCTTAGCCTATACGTTAAACGAAAATCGAAATAATATGATTACTCATTTATCCAACTGGTTCTCTTCGCTCGACACTACGATGCAACTCTTTTGGGCTTGCGCCATTGCGGCGAGTGTTGTCTTTGTCATCCAAAACCTGCTCATGCTCATGGGCATCGGGGATATGGACTCCGATGTCGACGCCGATGTCAGCACGGGCTTCGATGTCCACTCCGATTTCGATACGACAGGTGCCGACGTCGATATGGCCGACACAGACATCTCGACGGGTCACAGCGGACATGAAGGTACCCTCGGTTCAGCCGGCATCTTCTCGCTGTTCACGCTGCGCAACTTCATCAACTTCTTCCTCGGCTTCGGCTGGGGCGGCATCAGCCTCGCACCCGTCATCCACAGCAAGGGACTGCTGGTGCTGGCCAGCCTCGTCTGCGGCCTCATCTTCGTCGCCGTCTTCGTGCTGATGTTCCGAATGGTCATGCGCCTCGAGAGAAACGGAGCCTTCCGCATCACCGACTGCGTAGGCCAGACCGCCAGCGTCTACCTGCGCATTCCCGCTGCTCATGCTGCTGCCGGCAAAGTGCAGATCAGTATCAACGGTAGTGTCCACGAACTCAATGCCTTCACCGACGGCGACTTTCTCCCTACAGGCACGCGCGTACGTGTCATTAAGGTCATCGACAGCGGCTCACTCCTCGTCGAGAAACTCTAAACTCTCAACACTAAACTCTAAACTCTCAACTAACCATGGCTATCTTCTCTATCCTCGCCATCGCCGTCGTCATCGCCGCCTGGTGGCAACACATCCGCAACCGCAGACATTACAAATAACCCCTAAACCATAACCTATAAAACTATAAAAGCAATGGAACTCTATTATTTTATCGTGCTGGCCGTAGTGGCCTTCTTCCTCGTGGTGGCGCTCATCAATCGCTGGCGCCGTTGTCCCTCCGACAAGATTCTCGTCATCTATGGCTCATCAGGTGCCAAAGGCTCTGCCAAATGCGTTCACGGCGGCGGTGCCTTCGTGTGGCCTATCGTGCAGGACTACGCCTACATGAGCCTCACGCCCCTCTCCATTGATGCCAACCTGACCAACGCCCTCTCGCGTCAGAACATCCGTGTCGACGTGCCCTGCCGCTTCACCGTAGGTATCAGCACCGAACCCGAGTATATGCAGGCTGCTGCCGAACGACTCCTCGGGCAGACACCCCAGCAGATCCAGGAGCTCGCTCGCGATATCCTCTTCGGTCAGCTCCGTCTGGTCATCGCTACCATGTCTATCGAAGAGCTGAACTCCGACCGCGACAAGTTCCTCGAGGCCATCTCCACCAATGTTGAGGTCGAACTGAAGAAGATCGGTCTGCGACTCATCAACGTCAATGTTACCGATATCAAGGACGAGAGCGGATATATCGAGGCTCTCGGACGCGAAGCTGCGGCCAAGGCTATCAATGAGGCTAAGGTGCGCGTGGCCGAGCAGGACAAGATTGGTGAGATCGGTAAGGCCGAAGCCGTCCGTGAGACGCGTGTCCGTACCGCTGAAGCCAATGCTCAGGCCGTGAAGGGTGAGAACGAAGCCAAGGTCGAGATTGCCAACTCCGAGGCCTTCCGTCGCGAGAAAGAGGCAGAAGCCGCACGCATAGCCAATGCTGCCGAAAAGGTGCAACAGGCCAAGGCGCTCGAGGAAGCATACGCAGCCGAGCAACAGGCAGAGACGGCGCGTGCCGAACGTGAGCGTGCCACCGAGACAGCCAATATCATCGTGCAACAGCAGATTGAGAAACAACGACTCATCATCGCAGCCGAAGCTGAGGCCGAACAGAAGCGCGCCATCGCACGAGGTGAGGCCGATGCCGTCTTCGCTAAGATGGAAGCTGAGGCTAAGGGTCTCTACGAAATCCTCACCCGCCAGGCACAAGGTTACGACAAGATGGTGCAAGCAGCAGGAGGCGACGCCACAGCCGCCTACTCCCTCCTCCTCCTCGAGAAGCTGCCTGAACTCGTCAAGACACAGGTCGAAGCCATCAAGGGCATCAACATCGACAAGGTCACCGTCTGGGACAGCGGCGCAGCTGGTGCCGACGGCAAGAGCTCCACAGCGGGCTTCGTCAGCGGACTCATGAAGTCCATTCCTCCCCTCAACGATCTCTTCGACCAGGCTGGCCTCAACCTGCCCGAATACCTCGCCAAGAAGAAGGCTGAGCGCGATGCAGAAGCCGCTGAACCCGAAGCTTAGCAAAACATTCACGAAACAATAAATCACGGACTGCGAGTGCACCATCAGCGCTCACAGTCCGTGTTTTTATGCCGTAGAAAGAAGAAAAATAAGCGAAAAACGAAAATAAATCTCATTTCGTAGGCCTTATATCACAATTATTTCCTAACTTTGCACCCGCAAACAGCGCAAACGCTATGCCCAGATGGCGGAATCGGTAGACGCGCTGGTCTCAAACACCAGTGGGGCAACCCGTGCCGGTTCGACCCCGGCTCTGGGTACGAGTTTAGCTCGGAAGTAATCGCTAAATCCTTACAAACAAAGGATTTAGCGATTTTTCTTTTCTATAAATTCCCCACATTTTCCCCACATCTGCAAGTTTTCGTGCAAAGAGAGTCCATTTTCCCCACCAGAAAAGCACGAATTAAGGATGAATGGTAGATTCTTTGCCAGAATGGAGAATGTATTGCAGGAAACCAATATATGTCTTTAATCGCCAATCAATACAATTAAACATCTATAATTCGGCAGTTAGAACTGCCAATTTAAAATTTGGCGTATAGCTCATTTTGCAGGGTATTTTTGATTGGTACTCACTTATCTGCTGCAAGTTGTCGTTGCTTTCACGAAAACGGCATTTCAAAGTTCTTTCGAGCGAGACAACGCGTTTGTCACCTTTTCTAATCTGCTGGCACTACTACACGGTGTAGGCCGTGCTGTAGCTATATATAACAACAGCAGCTGCAAACCGAAGTCTGCAGCTGCTGTTGGATATGCGATGACTCAGCGTTGCTGAGGTCGTTGCGGGATTATTGTTTGAGGATCAAGTTCACAAGCGCCGTAACGTCAGCGATGGTAGTCTTATCATCGCCATTGACATCGGCCGCATCTGTGTTGACACCTTCGCCAGGATGACCCAAGATGATGTTCACGAGAGCTGTTACATCAGCAATAGTAACCTTGCCGTCATTGTTGACATCACCTTCGACCGCAGGAGTCTCGGAGGCTACCTTGCGGTAGATTTGTGGGAGACTCATGCTCGTTGTGCTAGTATAGCATGAGAACAGAGGAGCACCATTCTGGGTGTTGGGGTTGAAGCGGAGGTCATTATGCGTATTATTGCCTTGGAAGAGGATTGTAGCATTGTTGTCGCTGATGCTGATAGCAGCTTTGGCATTGTCATCAGCCTCAGCCTCTGTCTTCATCTGATTGGAGGAACTCGAGGAAGCATAGAGGTAGCCATTGCCGACATTGAAATACCATGCACCTTCCTCGCCTTCAAGCGTAATCTGCTGTATAGAACTACCAGGTGTGATCGTTCCATCTTCGTTAACTGTAACCTCATTAGCGGCACGATTGTTGTTGTTCTGGGTCGTGCTGAGTGCCATTTCATAATGGGTCGTTACTTCGTCTTTAGTGATGTCACCCACGAAAGCTATGACGATAATGTCACCATTCTTGAGGGTGGATGCATCGGTAACCAATTCGTACTTGTCGGTACCTGCGACTTCCTGATCTTTGACGACGAGAAGATAGCTTGCACTTCCAGCGGCGTAGGTGTCGTCTTCCTCAGAAGTGGCCTTAATGGTAGTCTGTCCAGCAGCTAAGAGGGTGATATTGCCTTCTTCATCGACAGTTGCCACGCTTTCGTTAGTAGAAGAATATGTAACCGTGAGGCTGTTGGGATTAGCCAATACGGGGAATTCATTCTCTTCACCAATGGTTGCCGTGTAATTTGCAGCGCTATAGCTGAGGCCCGCCTCTAATTTCTCAACAACTTCTCCAGCCTGAATGGTGAAGTTTTTAATCTCCCATGTACCGCAAGACTCTAACGAGCTTACGTATTTGAATCCGATCTGGATTTTGTTTCCATTATAGCTGCTAAGGTCGACCGTACCACCTTGGACAAAGTCCCAGCCAAGGGCTTCCGGATAATTCACCTCGAGTTTAGTCCATTGTCCACTTTCAGTGCGTACCCAAACAGTAGCTTCAGCTATAGCATTTTCTATTGAATTGAATAGATTTGTAGCATGCTCAAATGAAAGGTCAGCAGCCCCCGTATTGGTAGTTAAGTCAATAAGCGGTGACACAAGCCAACTCTCGGATACGTAATTCATTTTATTGTAGGCTGAAGCCTTCATTCCGTATTTGGAGTCACGCTTCCAAACGTACGTAAGGCCAGAGAGTTCCTTGTCCTCAATGACGAACTTGTCTTGGGTTTTCGTGAAGTCAACCGAATATGGGAAAGTAACGGTCTCGTATGCCGGGGTTTCTTCCTTAATCGTATAAGAAGCAGAAACGACACTACTTAAGTTGCCATCGATATCGTAAGCTCGGGCATAGATGGTGGTAGCTTCGGAAATAGTGAAGGGCTCGGTGACTTCATTCCAAGTTAATTGGTCAAAGGAGTATTCAATACCTTCAGCTTCATCAGGGCAAATAATTTCTACGGTAGTACCGGCTACAACCTCGCCAGCTTCAGGATTAAAGGTGGGAACGGGGACGACGACAGGTACTTCGCCTGGAACGCCATAAGTAACTGTAATGACATTAAGAATAACGGTAGCTGTTGCGTTTTCAGCAGTAAAGGACACCGTATTCGCAGAACCAGTCCAAGTACCATCAACATAGCTACCTGTAGATGCTGATAAATTAGTGCTGAAATCTTTTCCGTCAAATTCAATCTTGGTGATGACTTTATCTGCTGGAACGGCAAAGGTCATTGTTCCTGCTGCATCTTCGCCGTTTGGCTTATACAAACGTAGTGAAGTCGTTCCCTCGTTATTTTTAAACCAGCAATTTCGACCTGCAGTTACCATCGTGACGTTACCTGCAGTCCATGTACCGCTTTGTACTTTTACAGAACCTATTTCATAACCTGAACCATAGTTGCCCTTTCCAAAATCAAAAATGCCATCCTCCGCTTCAAAAGGCGTGCTATCAATTACTGTTAAGTTATATGTATCATTTGATGCTTTATATTGGCCTTCAGCGCCAGGATAGCTTACCGTGATGGTGGTAGTGCCGACTGCTACAAGAGTTATTGTGCCATCGGCTGCAATGGTGGCTACAGACTCATTGCTACTACTCCATGTGAGCTCGGGGTTGGGAATGACAGAGCCCTCTGGGTCAGTAACTTCTGCAGTAAGCTGTCCGGCATTCGTACCTGTATAGATATCTGTGTTGGTGATACCGCTGGCATCAATCTTGGTTGTAGTAGCAAGGGAGGGGTCAGGGGTTGAACTTGGAGTATAATTAATGGTAATGGTTTCTATTCGGACTTGCACATTTGATGTGTTTCCATTCGTGATGACAAAGGATGAACTGTTAATTGAGTATGTTCCATCTGTAGGAGCTACAACGGTTCCATTTACGAGGACTTGGACATTTGAATAAGAATCTCCTGTAAATTCCATCGTAACATCATTAATCGTAGCTTCATTGAGAGAGGAGACGGTTATCGTGTTGCTACCATCAAGAGCATAATAGAGGCGAATGTCACCAGCCTTATTTAATCCTGGGTAGTTGCTGTTTTTTCCTTTTTCTCCAACTACAGACCACTCATCTGGAGATAGCCCTAATGTGGCGGCATCGTTATTGCCAGTCATGTTGGTCGTTTCTGTTCCAGTGTATTGGATCTTGACCGTTTCTGCCCATGCCCCTGTGATAGCGCTTACCATCATGGCGACGAGCATAAATGCTTTGAGCGCTAAGCTCTTGTGTAGAATTTGTTTCATTGTTTTTAATTTTTATGTTATTGATTAATTATTTTATGATTTGCCCAAAATGATGTTGACTAATGCCGTAACATCGGCGATGGTGACAACATGGTCATTGTTGATATCAACTGCATCGTTATTAATGTTGCTATTGTCTTTGCCCAAAATGACATTTACGAGTGCCGTAACGTCTGCAATGGTCACAGCATGGTCACCGTTGACGTCACCAACAAGCGTGTCTAAGGAACTATCTTCAACGAGTTTGTAGACTACGATAGCGTGAGGGTACGTCTGTAAACCACTTGTCGCATAAGCCTTATAGGCTTTGGTTACGACTCCACCTGAATGTGGAAAGCCTAAGAAGCGATTCGAGTTCTTTGTATTTTGAATGAGAACTGTATGATCAGATTGGAAATTGAATGCCCAGACGGAATTCCTGGAGCTCAAGGAAACGTCTGACTCTTTAAGGTTGTTGAGATATCGGCTCGAAGTAAGTTTAACATTCTTCATATAATACCCGCCAGTAGCCTTCTCCAACGTCCAAACGTATGACTCGGTGCCTTCAAGTCCAGTTGTCTGATAAGTCGTGGTTGTCTGAAGAGCATTGTTGGAGATGGTGTTGTTCATGGCGTAAGCCTTACCATCATATACTTGTACGAAAACGTATAAGCCTCCAGCCTCAACAGAGTTTACTTGCTTTAGCTTATAAGAAACAGCCCACGCGCTCCCCAAACTCATTATGAGTGTGGTGATGAGTGTACATATCCTAAGCACGAGGTTTCCTCTCATAAGTGTATAATTAATTAAAATTGAATGGTCTATAAGGCAGTTAGGTATACAAAAGCGGGACGCTAATGGGGCGTCCTGCGGTCGTGGATGCCGCTTTCGGCGGCAAAGTTACATAAAAATTTGGTTAAGTGCTCTTTTTTGTCGGTATATTTCGTGGCGGAAATGTTAATTTTTCTTGAGCGTGAACGCTTTAGGCGTTAAGGGTAGTGTGTTCAGCGTGAATGGGTTGGTCGAGGAAGCGGGTGGCTGAGGCAGCGAAGCTGTCGGGGTGCTCGGTGGTGAGGAAACGGGCAGTACCCCCTCGTGTGATGCTGGCTTCCATGTCGGTGTGACGACGGAGGTAGTCGGCGAGGCTGCGGGCTACGTACTCGCCCTGGGGGATGAGGTGGATGTGGGCGGGCGTGTACTGACGGATCTTGTTGATGAGGAGGGGGTAGTGAGTGCAGCCGAGGATGATGGCGTCGATGAGTGGGTCACGCTGCAGGAGCTGGTCGAGATACTTGCGGACGAAATAGTCGGCGCCGGGCGAGTCGGCCTCGCCGTTCTCGATGAGGGGCACCCACATCGGACATGCCTGACCAGTGACGACGATGTCTGGGGCGAGTTTAGCCAGTTCGAGCGTGTAAGTATTGCTGCGGATAGTTCCCTCTGTAGCCATGACGCCGATATGGCGGGTGCTCGTGAGGGCGGGCACAATCTCAACAGTAGGACGCACTACGCCGAGGACGTTTTTTTTAACGGGAACGAAAACGTTAACGTTAACTTTGCCTCCAGTGGTGTTTGCGTTCCTTATAGAAAAGAGGTTATCGTTATCGTTAACGTTTTCGTTATCGTTTTCGTTAACGTTTTCGTTATTAATAACAGGTAAGTCGTGCTGTTGGATGGTGCGTAGGGCTTTGGCAGAAGCGGTGTTGCAGGCGAGGATGACGAGGGGGCATCCGCAGTCGAAGAGGTGACGGACGGCCTGCAAGGTGAACTCATAGACGACCTCGAAGGAGCGGGGACCATAGGGGGCACGAGCATTATCGCCCAAGTAGAGGTAGTCGTACTGGGGCATGAGCTGGCGTATCTGCCTGAAGATGGTCAGACCGCCATAACCGCTGTCAAAGATACCAATGGGACTGATAGTCGTTTACCTTAAATCTGCAGCACTATGATTGGTTTATCTCTTGGATACCCTGAGCAGCGACAGGTCCTTGCCAGTACAGACGGCAAAGCCGGGCGGCTCGGGATGATGCCACGTCAGAAGTTTCACTTGCCTCCGTGCTGCAGGAACGAAGCAACAGAAATTCCTCAATGGCATGGCAAAGGTACAACTTTAATCCGATATACTCGCACCTTTTGGTGGAATATTTTCTGTAATGGAGCAAATTGCCCCCTTACGGTCAACTGTCATCAACTCGGAAGCCCCGCAGCGTCATGCTGCAGGGCTTCCCATCTGATAGCAGTGATTGCTTACTTGCTCCAGTCCTCGTTCCAGACGTTGTAGGAGTCGGATGAGTTGTCGGCGTTGCGATCGCGCTTGACGAGGATATCGTCCTCATCAAGCACATCATCGCCCATAGGCAGCGATTCAGCTATAAGCGACTGCGGCTCCATGAACTGTACTGTCAATTCTGGTATAATATATGTCTTTTTCATAATGTATTCGTACTCTACTTAATTATTTTACCAATACTTTCTTTCCGCCTACGATGTAGAAGCCCTTCTGTACCTTTTGTACGCGCTGACCAGCCAGGTTATAAATCTCGGCATTAGCGTCGAAGTCGGTGTTCACATTGTTAATCTCAGTCACAAGACCTCCGAAGTCGAAGGAGATGAACTCCTTAATGTTCTCATTGTTGACTACGAGGTAAGCCTTGCCTTTGGGCACTTTGGCACCGTTCTTGACAGGATAGAAGCCGACACCTGCGCTCTTGTTGCCCAATGCGTAGATGGTGGAGCCGTCGCCGGTGACGTTGCCATCGGAAGCCTGCAGCAGGTTGCCGCTGACAGCCGTTGCGCTCTCTACGATAGGCAGGGCATATACACCTTCAGCAGCCTTGATGACAACAGCCTCGCCGCTGGGCACAACCGTCTCGATGGGCAGCAGGTGCATAGAACTCTCGTTAATCTGATCTACGCCGTAGGCCTCTACGCCATCAGCCAGGCTAACGTTAGCTGTGGGCACGAATGTAGTGTAACCGACAGAACCAATGGTTACTGTGATAGCATGAGACTCTTCAACTTTCTTGTAAAGCTGAATAGCTTTCTGACTACTATATGAAGCAGACTTATAGTAGCGGAAGCGTGTTTGATCGCTTGCAGAGTTATAGCGCAGATAGGCTCCTCCTGAAGATACGATATCAGCATTACCATCAGCGTCCAAGGAGAGTGTATTTGTGTATGTTTCCGTAGCACTTGAATTCATGCCGTTAGCATCAGTGGTTCGTCCAATGTAATAACCACTTGCACTCTTGATTGTCCCTTCGGTTACGTCAATGGTGAACTCAGCAGCCGCTGTCTGAGTTGTTGCTGCAATCTCATTGTTGTCAAGCTCTACTTCAATCGTATTGCCTACAGCATCCAGAGTTTCCAGACCACCGTTGAAAGCTACGCTACCATCCTCGTAAACGATAAGGTATTGACCACTTGTCAAGTCGTCTGTGGATGTCACTTTCACATATTTGCCATCAGAAACAGGAGTAATGGAACCTTGTGTTGCCGTAGCAGAGATTGTGACAGCGTAGCCTGGCATAGTAAAGGTATATGCGCCAGAATCATCAATTTGATTTTTGACATCTACGCCATCGACCATCAACGATTCAAGCTGATAACCTTGTTCGACACTAACGCTGACAAGGATTTCTGTGCCTGCGGTCACATTGGCAGGTGAAGATAGTGGGTTGTTTTGATCTGCGGCATCAAAGACAAAGAGTTCGATGTTTGTACCAACTGTCCAGCTAAGGGTGGAGGTAACAGTAACCTCTTGGATATCGGCTGCACTCCGAGGCAGAATCTCCTTGGTGTCATTGAACTGCTGATAGATACCAGTGATATTATATGTCTTGCCATCCTCTAGTGCATCAAAGGCAAACAGAGAATTAAACACTTGAATGGTCGTTGTGCCATCTGAGAGGTAATACTTTCCGCTTGAAACGCTGCAGGTGAGATTCTCATAACTTACCAATGCACCGGTGTTCACGCCTGCGAGGTCTGCCAAGGCAATGTTCGAGGCAGTGATCGTTCCACCTGTCGTAATAGTCAGGTCAGAAGCATTCAAATTCTTAATCTCGGCAAAACCGTTATATTTTAGCAAGTGGCAAGAAACTGCAGTACCAGAAAGGATAGAGCCTACAGGATAAGATTCATTCATGCCGCCAGCATTATCAAAGATGACGAAGCCATTGCCTGAATTGTCGGTCACGAACACATTCTTGCCATTTGTGGAAACACCTGAAACGACCCAATTGTTAAATGTAACTTTAACCTCTGTTTCAGTGGTCGAAGCAGCATCAAAAAGTGCAGGGATAGTAGAATAAATCACAGGAGCTGCTGCTTGGGTAACGGTTACCTCTTTTGTTACGGTTTCGTTAGTATTGTATGTATAGGTGAGAATAACAGTAGCTGTACGCTCTGTCTGTGCTTCATTAGCAGAGCAAGTGAATGGAACTGTGTTTCCGTCAGTAGTTCCGATAGTAAGCCAGTTGGCGGACGTATTTGCAGCAAATATACCTCCATCTACAGGATTTGTCAACGTGTAAGCAATCGAGTAGCTGGTGACATCGTAAGCGATATCAACATCGTCTGCTGACAACTGAGGAGCAGATCCATCTATAGCTTCATAAGTTAAATTTAGATTAAATATCTGAGCATTGGCGGACGTCACATAAAGATAATACATAGTATTAGCTTCTGTTGAACTAAGATTGTAGGTGTATGTAGATCCTGTCATATTCCAAGTCTGACTGGCACCACCTGTTATGTAAGAAGCTTCGGTTGCAGAACTACTAATGCCAACTCTCGTAGATGTTGAACAACTGTTTGAGTTTGATGCAACAACTTTCGTTAGTTTATAGCCATCAAGAGCCGGGAGTCCAAGGACGGCCGGTTTAGTCAACATTAAATAACCGTTATTGCATTTAACATTACTCAAAGCGAATGTGTAGTCCACACCATTCAAAGTGTAGGTGTAATTTGTCAAGGTCGTAGAGTTAGTAGTAGGCCATCCTCCAGGGTTAGATTTAAAATCAAATGATAAAACATTTTGGCCTTCTGGCAAATAAGATGCAGTAAAGTCTACATCACTTGAAAGAGTATAGTTTCCCGTTACAGGTTCCTTGTCTTCTGAAACCCATCCCCTGAAAGTATAGCCGTTTCTTGTTGCAGAAGGTAATGCGTATTCGCCTACTTCTTTCGTGTTATTTGTGGTAGGGAAATCCGTATTGCCAACGAATGTACCTTCGCCGGCATCAAAAGTGACGCTGTATGTGGGAATTGAGCCACTGGATGTGTAAGTAACAGAAAGACTATTCACATAAAGGCGACTATTTTTGTCAGTTCCTGTGCATGTAAATAGCACTGAAGAACAATTTAAAGAACCTACAGTAATAGTCGCGTTTTCATTTATGGATTGGTTGCTACTGGCAGTTCCATCATCTACGGAGTAAGTTACTGTAGTGGCCATAGCCGAGCCAAGGGTAACGGAATTTATCTTTGCTCCATTATTAGCGGTTATGGTAAAAGTTCCACCATTCTGATATACGCGTATTTGACCATTATTTACCGCCGGTGCTGTAGATGCACCTCCTTTAGCAGCCGCATAGCTGATATTGGTATCCCCGCCGACATTGCCGCTAACTGCGGTAAAAGATGTCATAGAGACGGTCTTCGTTTCTCCCCACACACTTCCAACTGCTCCGACGAGTAGCATAACGAGTAGGGATGCTCGTAAAGTGAATTGTTGTAGAATTTGTTTCATTGTTTTGAGATTTATGTTATTGATGTTTTTACCTTTGGTAAAAGGGGGCCATAAGATGAAAGGCCTAAATCGGGCCAAAGGTACTTTATTTGATCGAATCAGCAAAGGGAATCGGGAAAAATCTGCGTTTTCATCTTTATTTTCTTGACTTTATGCCTTGAAGGTGACAAAGCCGTCGTGCACAGTAAAAGCCAAAGAGTCCATCTAAGCAACTGTTGAAATGTTCGTCGGCGCAGGAAAGCAGTGAACGATTTACATAGGACCACCTTCTACCCCTATAGGGTTTGGGTTATCCAAGGAGTTGCATACACCTAAGACATAAAAACTCAATTTTTGGCAATGATATAGGAGTTGACCCACAAACCCCGTTGACCCGCCCAATTTTTTCTCTATGAAGATTTGCCTTACTTCCACCATTTGCCCGAAAATCATATCTATCAAGTTGATAAATAAAATATTACGATAGTGGAAGCTGTTCAATTAGCCTCCACTCAGCCTCCACTCGTTTTCGTTGCAAGTGGAAGCAAAGTGGAGGCTACGAGAACATCCTCCACTTGTGTAATTACCATAAATACAATATCTTAATCACCCATTCTCCTCAAAAAGTGGAAGCACGCTCAATCTTCATACTGGGATTATCTGAAGTTCCGGCTGTTCTGCATTGATTGGGACCTATAGCTCATTTTGCAGGCTAAAACCCCACTCAAAGTCCGATAAACACAGGTGTTCCGAGCAATCAAGCTACCTTGAGCGATAAATCGACGGTTGAAATTGCTCAATAGCTCATTTTGCAGGCTGAAAGAGGCCTGA
>JAFROT010000032.1 GCA_017429525.1 Bacteroidaceae bacterium
GCCTGAGATTTAATTATGTCGAATTCGGCACAATTAAAATTCGGATTCATCAGCCGCTCCCATATTCCAAGGAACTCTATGGTGTTGCGATTGCGTAGCCAGTTAGAGAAGAAGAACTCACCATCTTTAGCCTTCAACATGTCTGTCAGGCTGATGTAGTCATCTTCATTCTGCTTAATGACCGTTATCTGCGTATTCTGTACTGTTATCTTTGCCATATTGTCTGCTGTTTTACAAACTTTGCGGTGCAAAGTTACAACTTTTCCACCAATTACAGATAACTTGCCATATCAAATAAGGTGAAGAAGGCGTTTTTTACCGCATTTTGGCATCAAAACGTCACTTACAACTTTCTTTTCCCTACTTTTTTGATTCACTTTGTACCAAAGATTACCTGTCTGGCGACACAAAAACATTGGTACGATTGACAATCAAAATTCCGTGTCCTAAGTTGACTTTGAATTATTAACCGTCGTTGAATCCCAGATACTTAGAACAGCCGAGATACAACGGCGGTACAACTGACCCAATTTTGATGCATTTTCTTTTCTCTTTTGACTGGCAAAAAGTCTTGTCTTTGCTCACCAAAGTTGCCAAAAGCACAAAATGCTCCAAAATTAAAAGTTAAACAATCTTAACGAATTGTTAAATCTTGTCTGTTTTTTTGATATAAAAACTACTCAATCTAATGCCCGAATCAGCAAATCGCAGATTGCACTTTTTTGTACCTTTCAGCTTCGTGGTATATTTGTTTCTATCTGTATTACAAATACTTACAAAATTCCAAAACACTTTCACATGGAGTATGCTAAATGAAAACATGCATCCGAAACGATTCACATCGCGTTTCAGATGCATGCTTTTCTTTACTCCTGTTGCCCCAGCATAATAGATTAAGCAGATTTCATGGATTGCATCTTCTAAGGCGTCGGGGGGATGTTCGTCGACTTTTCTTTATTTGTGCTTTAGGACGAATGCTGAGCTGACATAAGTCCTGATGACCGATTCGCTGTAAGAAATCATCTCAGATCGATGACCTCCACGTTGGGAAAATCCTTCTGTGGGAAAGTGAAGGTAGAGGCGGGCAGCGAAAGACGGTTCTTGAACGACAGGATGGCGAGTCGCAACCAGTCGCCGTCCTTCTTGGCACGTAGGCAGAGTGGGGTATAGGTGCCTTGTTCTACATCGACGTAAATCTCTGAGAATGGTGCCTTTTTGTTCTTTGCCTTTAAGTGGACCTCGAAGGTCGGCTTTCCGCGCAGGCTCGATTTCCTCAAGCCAAACTTGTAGCCCTTCTTGTAGATACCGATGAGCGTGGCTGGGTTCATGGCTGCCTGTTCCTCCTCGGTGGGGGTGCTGACGTTGACCTCATCGCTACCCGCCATCATATTCCATTGGGTCGTCCCGTCGTACCAAGTGGTCATTTCATCCGTAATCATTTTGTATTTACGTCCGCTCAGGAGCATCGTCCCCGATGCCTCACCTTCGGGAGTCGTACCTTTGAACTGAGTGGCTTTGAACTGCGCTCTCACGTCACCCGATGCGGTGAGGCGAGCAGCCGCTTTGTCGAGAATCTCACGTGCGTTCTGTCCGTAGGCCGTGAGTTGTCCTGCAAGTAGCAGGCAGAGTAGAATCAAATGTTTTCGCATAGATGTTATATTATTGCGTTGCAAAGATAGCCTATCACGATGAAACAGCACAATAGTCTAACTATTTTTAACACATTTGTTCCTTTTATTTGGCCGTCTCGCCTTTTTGTCGTACCTTTGCACGCGAAATAAAATAGCAGTCATGATTACAGTTTCCAATCTCGCCATCCAATTCGGCAAACGCGTTCTCTACAAGGACGTTAACATGAAATTCACTAACGGCAATATCTACGGCGTCATCGGCGCTAATGGTGCTGGTAAGTCTACGCTCCTGAAAGCCATCAGCGGCGAACTCGAACCTAACAAAGGCACTATCGAAATGGGGCCGGGCGAACGCCTTAGTGTGCTCTCGCAGGATCACTTCCAGTATGACGACCAGACTGTGCTCGACACCGTACTGATGGGACATACCGTCCTATGGGATATTATGCATGAGCGCGATGCGCTCTATTCCAAGGCTGATTTCAGCGACGAGGACGGCATTCGAGTTGCCGAACTTGAGGAGAAGTTTGCGGAAATGGGAGGCTACACGGCCGAGAGCGATGCCGGCGCACTCTTGAGCGGACTTGGCATCAAGGAGAAGAAGCATCAGATGCTTATGCGCGACCTCTCGGGTAAGGAGAAAGTGCGTGTCATGTTGGCCAAGGCGCTCTTCGGTGAGCCCGACAACCTGCTCCTTGATGAGCCGACCAACGACCTCGACCTTGATACCGTTCAATGGCTCGAGCAATACCTATCAGAGTTCGAGCATACGGTGCTCGTCGTCTCTCACGACCGTCACTTTCTCGATGCCGTCTGCACACATACCGTCGACATCGACTTCGGCAAGGTGACACTCTTCGCGGGCAACTATAGTTTCTGGTACGAGTCCAGCCAGCTCGCCCTGCGTCAGGCGCAGAACCAGAAGGCCAAGGCCGAGGAGAAGCGTCGCGAACTCGAAGAGTTCATCCGTCGCTTCAGCGCCAACGTGGCCAAGTCCAAGCAGACGACTTCTCGCAAGAAGATGCTCGAGAAACTCAACGTCGACGAGATTCAGCCCTCCACGCGCAAGTACCCGGGCATTATCTTCACGATGGACCGCGAGCCGGGCAATCAGATTCTTGAGGTCGAAGGACTGAAGGCGGTTGCCGAGGATGGAACCGTGCTCTTCGACAACGTCTCCTTCAACATCGAGAAGGGCCAGAAGACCGTATTCCTCAGCCATGATCCGCGTGCTATGACTGCTCTCTTCGAGATTATCAACGGTAATCGTGAGGCGCAGGCTGGTACTTACAAGTGGGGCCTCACCATCACTACAGCTTACCTTCCGCTCGATAACACGGAGTTCTTTAAGAGCGACAAGAACCTGGTCGACTGGCTGATGCAGTATGGCGAGGGGAATGAGGTCTTCATGAAAGGCTACCTCGGTCGTATGCTCTTTTCAGGCGAGGAGGTGTTGAAGAAAGTCAACGTGCTCTCCGGTGGCGAACGTATGCGTTGCATGATAGCCCGTATGCAGTTGAAAAACGCAAACTGCCTCATCCTCGACACCCCCACCAACCACCTTGACCTCGAGAGCATTCAGGCTTTCAACAACAACCTAAAACTATATAAGGGTAATATCATCTTTGCCTCGCATGACCATGAGTTCATCCAGACCGTTGCCAACCGAATTATCGAACTGACCCCTAGCGGTACCATCGACAAGCTGATGGATTATGACGACTACATCTCCGACGACCGCATCCGCGAACTCAAGGAGAAAATGTACGGCGATCGTGAGGAGTGACGTGCGGGGCCCGCTCGCACAAACGTGAAAGAATAGTCATTTATGCAACGTCAAAAGTGGACATAATTATTAATTAATAAGAGAGGGCAGCGCCTGTCATGGACGTTGCCTTTCTTTTTGAAATGAACAATTGCGCAGATTAACACATACGGTCGCGCATGCCAACACATATGGTCGTGCAGGCTAACACATATGGTCGTGCAGGCTTACACATATGGTCGCGTAGGCCAACACATATGGTCGCGTAGGCCAACACATACGGTCGCGCAGTCCAACACATATATATGTAATAATGGGCGCTCGTAAAACGATAATGGGGCGCCGGATATGAAAAATGTGCGATGACAAGAGAAATCATGGCACGTTTTTTGCTGAGATTAGGTCAAACTATAAATCATTAATATTATGGCAGAAGAATTGAAAGATAAAGAAGAAATTCTCGTGGACGGAATGGACACTAAGTCTACAGAGAATGTAGAAGGCGCAGAGAACGTCGAAGGCGCTGCGAATGTGGAATCCAAAGACAATGGGAGTGTAGAAGATGGGAATGCATCCGAAGATGTGGCTCTCGATGGCGATGACGAGCAGACGCCCGAACAGCTGCTGGCGTTGGCGCGTGCTGAGATCGAGGAACTGAAGACGCAAGCCCTGTACAGGCAGGCAGAATTCGAGAACTATCGTCGTCGTACGATCAAGGAGAAGGCTGACCTCGTGCTAAACGGCTCTAAGTCAGCCGTTACGGCTCTTCTTCCTATCGTGGATGACTTGGAGCGTGCTCTGCCCTCGATGAAGAAGGCTGATGACGTGGCTGCTGTAGCTGAGGGCGTGGAGCTCATCTACCAGAAGTTTCTGAAAGCGCTTGCAGGCCTCGGCGTTAAGCAGATAGAGACCGAAGGCAAGGACTTCGATGTAGACCTTCATGAGGCTATTGCGCAAGTGCCAGGCGTCCCCGACGAGCAGAAAGGGCGCGTCATCGATTGCGTCGAGAAAGGCTATACGCTCAACGACCATGTCATCCGTCACGCCAAAGTGGCAGTCGGGATGTAACTCTGTCGCATCGCGCAAAGAGAGTCTAATGTAGTTCTGACGGGTATTGATGATACCTTCTACGGCAGACACGCCGTGATTACTTAAGCGGCAAACTCTTTACTTGCAATTCCCATTAAACTATAAGTCTTAATCCCTAAACAAAAGACTACAGATGGATCAGAAACGAGATTACTATGAGGTCCTTGGCGTCGCAAAGAATGCTACAGAGCAGGAGATAAAAGCGGCGTACAAGAAAATGGCCATCAAATATCACCCCGACCGTCAGGGCGACAAGTCCGAGGCCGAGAAAAAAGAGGCTGAAGCCAAATTCAAGGAGGCGGCCGAAGCCTATGACGTGCTGCATGATCCGCAGAAGCGCCAGCGTTATGACCAGTTTGGCTTTGCCGGTGTTGGCGGTGCTGCTGGCGGCGGCTACCAGAACATGTCGATGGACGACATTTTCTCGCAGTTCGGCGACATCTTCTCCGACCTGTTTGGAGGTGGTGCCTCCTTCGGCGGCGGTTTTGGCGGCTTCGGCGGTTTTGGCGGCGGACGCGGCCAGCGTAAGCCTATGCACAAAGGCGGCGACCTGCGCCTGAAAGTGCGCCTTACGCTGAAAGAGTGCGCCACGGGTGTCACCAAGAAGTTTAAAGTCAAGAAGAAAGTCACCTGCAACCATTGTCACGGCAGTGGTACGGAGAACGGCAGTGGCGACACGCAGACCTGCAACACGTGCCACGGAAGCGGCTACGTACTGCGCTCACAGCGCTCCGTCTTCGGCATGATGCAGACCCAAAGCGTCTGTCCCGACTGTCAGGGCGAAGGCACCATCATGAAGAATAAATGCCATCTCTGCGGCGGCACGGGTGTTGTCACGGGCGAGGAAGTCGTTGAAGTGAAGATACCCGCAGGCGTACAGGACGGGATGGTGCTGAATGTGCCAGGCAAGGGCGATGCGGCCATCCGCAATGGTGTACCGGGTGACATCCAGGTGTTTATTGAGGTGGAGCAGGACAAGAACTTTATCCGTCAGGACAACGACCTCATCTACAACCTGCTCATCGACGTGCCTACGGCAGCCCTTGGTGGAACCGTCGAAGTGCCTACGCTCGACGGCAAGGTGAAGATGAAGGTTGACCCCGGGACACAACCCGGCAAAGTACTGCGCTTGCGTGGCAAGGGCTTTCCGGCCTTGCAGGGATACGGCTACGGAACGGGCGACCTGATCGTCAACATCTCTGTCTATATCCCTGAGACCCTCTCGCGCGAAGAGAAGCAGGCTCTCGAGAAGATGCAACAGAGCGATAACTTCCGCCCAAGCCAGAGTTCCAAGAACAATTTCTTCAACCGCTTTAAGCAGATGTTTGACTAATGGATTACCAGTCTGTCATTTCTTATCTCTATCACGCAGCCCCAATGTTTTCGAACATCGGGGCTGGTGCCTATAAGGAGGGCCTCTCGACAACGCACGCCCTTGATGAGCATTTTGGCCATCCCCATCACCTCTATCGTACCATCCATGTGGCTGGCACCAATGGAAAGGGCAGCGTCTCCTCGACGCTGGCTGCCATTCTGCAAGCGGCTGGACTGCGAGTGGGGCTCTACACGTCGCCGCACCTCATGGACTTCCGTGAGCGTATTCGCGTGGATGGCAAGATGATTCCTGAGCAACGAGTCATCGATTTCGTGGAGCAGGAACGCGCTTTTTTCGAGCCGCTATGTCCTTCGTTCTTCGAACTGACTACAGCTTTGGCTTTCAAGTACTTCGCAGAGCAAGAGGTCGATGTGGCTGTCGTGGAGGTTGGTCTCGGCGGACGGTTGGATTGCACCAACATCATCTCGCCTGACTTGGCCGTCATCACGAACATCAGCTTCGACCATCAGCAGTTCCTGGGCGATACGCTTCCGCTGATAGCTGCTGAGAAAGCAGGGATCATCAAGGAGGGAGTGCCAGTTGTCATCGGCGAGACTAACGCCCATGCCGACGTGCGCGAGGTGTTCGCGAGCAAGGCACAAGCGAAAGCCTGCAGCATTCGTTTTGCTGACGAGGAAGAGCATGCTCCCATCCCCTTCCAACTGAAGGGCGAGTACCAGCGTGCTAACCTGCAGACGGTTCTGTGTGCGCTCTCCGAACTCCGCAAGCAGCCTTTCTATGCAACTTGTCTGACCGATAACGCAATCGCCTATGGCGCAGCTCATGTGATGGAACTGACAGGTCTCCAAGGTCGTTGGCAACAACTGAGGGAGCGGCCTACAATGGTCTGTGATGCGGGTCACAATGCCGCAGGCATCGCTTACGTGGCCCATCAGTTGCAGGGCGAACTGGACCGCCTTCGTCGGCAAGGGAGTGGGCAGATGCGCATCGTCTTCGGAATGGTAGGAGATAAGGATTATCACCGTGCTGCCCAACTGCTCGGCGGTCTGCAGGGCGATTTGAGTTTCTATGTGACGCAACCCTCGTGCGCGCGCGCATTGAATAAAGATGTGTTGTCGGCAGAACTGGCCGCTTCAGGACGTCCCATTGCCAGCTATCCGTCGGTCATGGAGGCAACCGATGCGGCTCTGACCGAAGCTGCGGCCGACGATTTCATCTTCGTAGGCGGTTCTTGTTACGTTGTGGCCGACCTCTTGTCGGGGATGGCTCAGCGGGCTTAGCAGAAGCGGATGCTCAATTTTGCAAGCCCATCGCAACTTTTTCCGCTTCAGATGAGGAAGGGAATCTCCATTGTTACAGCTTCGTCATAGCCATAGAGGTCGGGGTAGAACTCCATATTCCCGCTAATGGGGTTGGGGAAGGCTGTGAAATACGTGATGAAAACTGGCACGTTAGGCTTCACTCCGTGGTAGTTTAGCAGGCGGTAGGGGCGCGGTTCGTCGGCATGCTCGGTCAGGTAGTCGCGCCCTTGATCCGTCTCAGGCGCGAGATCCATCGAGATCCGCAATTTATCCATCGTCCATTCGTCGGCATCGGGCAGTAGGAACTGCGCCAGTTCAAAAGGCTTCTCGACACGGATACAGCCGTGGGAGAGGGCTCGCCGTTCGCGCTGGAAAGCCGCGCGATTGGACGTATCGTGAAGGAAGACTGCGAACTCATTGGGGAAACGAAAAATGATGCGTCCCAATGAGTTGCGTGCTCCTCCCTCCTGGCTGATGCGCAGACGTCCTGAAGCCAGTTGTTCGGCTGTGACGGAGGCGGCTCGCAACGTATCGCCCGTAGACCGATTGATGATATGGTAGCGATTGCGAGCGAAGTAGGCGGCATCGCCAGCGTGGCGGACGATGTCAGTCCTGACGATGTTCTGCGGAATAATCCAGGCAGGATTGACGTTGAAATGAGTGATGGCGCTATGCAAGAGCGGTGTCTTGGTGGACGTGGCGCCAAAGCAGATGCGCATCGTCAGTATGGTATCGTCGCTGATGGCCCACAGCTGTTGGGCGGGCAGGTTGACGATGACGCGTCGGCCCTCGTCAGCCGGTTGAGCCATCTGCCAGCGGCAACGTTCCAAGTTGACTGCCAATGTGTGACGCTGTTGTGGGTCAGTCGTCTGCCTGAGCTGCTCCTGGAGCCGATGGTAGAGTGGTGACTGCGGTACGGAAGCGCAGGCGTAATTCATTCGGTCGGTCGATGTCAGCGCGTCGATAGCCTGATCGTAGTCGGGCGCTTTCACCTTGTAGTCAAAGAGTCGCAGGTAACCCCGTTCTTCCTTGAACTCGAGACGGTTCAAGAGCCTGTCGGGGCGAACGAATCCATAGCGCATGCCCGTAGCGAAGCGGACGTAGGCCTTAGAGAGATGGTAGTCGAGACGCATAAGGACCTCATTGATGTTGACGCCCAGGGAGTCGAATGCTAGCTGGCGTACGATGCTGAGGTCGTAGGCAATCTCAGGCACGAAGAAGGCCGAACTGTCCAGTCCGCCGGCCGGCACCTCGCGTCGCAGCAGCGCCAGGAGTGAGTCGGCATAAGCGCACAAGCCCATGTGCGTAAACCATAATGGGACATCGGTAAAACAAGACGCTTCGGCGTAGCGATGTCGCACCTTAGACTCGGCCA
Source organism: Bacteroidaceae bacterium (assembly GCA_017429525.1). Lineage (GTDB taxonomy): Bacteria > Bacteroidota > Bacteroidia > Bacteroidales > Bacteroidaceae > Physcousia. The sequence continues at coordinate 8,498 of JAFROT010000032.1, forward strand.
GCCAATGGGAGGTGTCGGCAGCAAGCGTCTGGCGAAGGCAGTCCTCCATGGCTGCCGTGTCGAGGGCATAGACATATCGACCGAATTCCGACAAATCGGCCTCTGATGGCCCGTGGTCGCAACTTCCCAGCGTCAAAGCCGCTGTCCACAACCCGACAGCTGCGGCTGCGAGCGATGTCAGGAACTGTCGCGAGCGCCGATAACGTATTGTTGCTGAGTGGTAAAGTGCTGTAAGAGTCATCTCTGATCAACAAATTCTGCTGCAAAAATACTCAGAAAAGGTTGTCTATGCAAATTTATCTTCACAAAAAAGTGATTCTCCTCGGAAAAAGAAACTGAACACTTGTCAGCCCGTAGCGACGAATTGGCGGTTATGCGCGCTTTGGCATAGCTTTTGCTTGAAAAAGGCAGATACATCAAATTAATAATCCAATCAAAACACATACAATTATGCAAAAAGGTAATATCGGAGTAACGACCGAGAACATCTTTCCGGTCATCAAAAAATTCCTGTATTCAGATCATGAAATCTTCATCCGTGAGATCGTCTCGAATGCGGTGGATGCTACGCAGAAGCTGAAGACCCTCGCCGGCAAAGGCGACTTTAAGGGCGAGATGGGCGATCTGAAGGTTGAGGTGAAAGTGGACAAGGATGCCGGCACGATTACCGTCAGCGACCGCGGTATCGGCATGACGGCCGACGAGATCGATAAGTATATCAATCAGATAGCCTTCTCCGGTGCCAATGACTTCCTCGACAAGTACAAAGAGGACGCCAATGCCATCATCGGCCATTTCGGTCTGGGCTTCTACAGTTCGTTCATGGTCAGCGACCGCGTGGATATCATTACGAAGAGCTATCAGGAAGGCGCTCAGGCTGTAAAGTGGAGCTGCGATGGCAGTCCCGAATTCACGCTTGAGGACGCCGAGCGGGAGGATCGTGGTACAGACATCGTCATGCACCTTTCTGACGATTGCAAGGAGTTCCTCGAGAAGGACAAGCTCGAAGGATTGCTGAAGAAGTACTGCCATTTTCTTCCTGTACCCGTCGTCTTCGGTAAGAAGCAGGAATGGAAAGACGGCAAGATGCAGGACACCGACGAGGACAATCAGGTCAATGACACCACGCCGCTATGGACACGCAAACCGGCCGACCTGAAGGACGAGGACTACAAGGCGTTCTATCGTCAGCTCTATCCGATGGCCGATGAGCCCCTGTTCTGGATTCACCTGAACGTAGACTACCCCTTCAACCTCACAGGTATCCTCTATTTCCCGAAGATCAAGAACAACCTTGACCTGCAGCGTAATAAGATCCAACTTTACTGCAATCAAGTGTTCGTGACCGATCAGGTCGAAGGTATCGTACCCGACTTCCTGACGCTGCTCCACGGCACCATCGATTCGCCCGACATTCCGCTGAACGTCAGCCGCTCATACCTGCAGAGCGATGCCAACGTGAAGAAGATCAGCGGCTATATCACCAAGAAGGTTGCCGACCGCCTGAGCTCACTCTTCAAGAACGACCGCAAGGACTTCGAGGCCAAGTGGGACGACATCAAGATATTCATCTCTTACGGCATGCTCACTGAGGACGATTTCTACGAGAAAGCCAAGGCATTCTATCTCTTCAAGGACACCGAAGGCAAGTACTACACGCTCGACGAATATCAGGCTCTCACGAAGGACGCCCAGACCAATAAGGATGGACAGCTCGTCTACCTCTACGCCGCCGACCGCGAGGCACAGTACACCTATATTGATAGCGCACATGCGAAGGGCTACAACGTGTTGCTGCTCGATGGACAACTGGATACGCCTCTCGTGCAGATGTTGGAGCGCAAACTGGAGAAGACCACCTTCACGCGTGTTGATTCCGACACCATCGATCGCCTTATCGCCAAGGACGAGCCTAAGGGTGAAGAATTGTCAGCCGAACGGTCTGCCAATCTGTCAGCCGTCTTTGAGACGCAGATGCCGAAGAACGACAAGATGACCTTCCACGTCGAGACACAGCCCATGGGCGCTGATGCCATGCCTGTTGTCATCACCCAAAGCGAATACATGCGCCGCATGAAAGATATGGCCAAGATTCAACCCGGAATGGGATTCTACGGCGAGATGGCCGATATGTACAATCTTGTTTTGAACACCGACAACCGCCTCGTCAAGGAGGTGCTCGAGCAGAGCGAAACGGCCACCGCCGAAGCCTTGAAGCCCATCGAGGCAGAGCTGCGTGGACTCAACGCCCGCAAGAGCGTGCTCCAAGCCGAGCAGGATAAGAAAAAGTACGACGAAATCACGGATGCCGAGCGCGAAGATATGAACAAGTGTCGCGAGGATATCGAGGCACAGGAGCAGAAGCGCCGCGACGTGCTCGCCGACTACGCCAAGACCAATGAGCGTGTTCACCAGCTCATCGACCTGGCTCTCCTGCAGAATGGACTCCTCTCGGGCGAGGCGCTCACTCGCTTCGTGAAGCGCTCTGTCGACTTGCTTTAAAAAAATTCCCTCAAAAGTTTGCATAGTTCGCAGAAATGCCCTACCTTTGCCGACGTTTTGAGGGAACAATGAGGCTCCTTAGCTCAACTGAATAGAGCATCTGACTACGGATCAGAAGGTTATAGGTTTGAATCCTATAGGAGTCACTCATAAGGTAAAAAGCAATCGGCGCATTGAGGCGAGATTGCTTTTTTCATCAAAGGGATAAAAGAATATTGTTGATTTTTTCGTTGGAAGATTATGGAGAACAGACTCTCACCTAAAATAGCTGAAATACTTAACTTTGGCAAGGAAGAGGCCGTTCGGCTGCATGCTCGCTACGTTGAGCCGGCCCATCTGATGCTTGCCCTCTTGCGTGAGAACGACTGCACCGCGACAGCCATTCTGCGACAGATGGGTATCGACTTGGTTATGCTGCGTGCCCGTCTGGAGAGCGTTATACGTGGCATGTCCGACAATCACGACCCGTTGTTGAGCGAGAATGCCAGTCGCGTTGTCAAGCTGATGGTGTTGGAAGCACGCTCGATGAAGGCAGAAGTCGCTGATACCGAGCACCTGCTGCTGGCCCTCTTGCGTGATTCTACAGACGCTACTTGCCAGGCACTCAACACCCTCGGCGTTGACTACCAAACTGTCAAGAATGCCCTCACCCAGAAGCAGGATCCCACGGCAGGATTCGGCTTCGCTGACGAGGACGAGGATGAGGACGACGAGGATGAGGACCTGCACAACGTAGGCCGCCCCGGACACGCCTCCGCCCAGCAGACTGCTGCACGCAAGCAGGATGGACGCGGTACGGGCACGCCCGCCCTCGATACCTTCGGTAAGGACCTGACCAAGGCCGCTCAGGAAGGATTGCTGGATCCCGTAGTAGGGCGTGAGAACGAAATCCAGCGCGTCGCACAGATTCTATGCCGCCGTAAGAAGAATAATCCCATCCTCATCGGTCTGCCCGGCGTCGGCAAGAGCGCTATCGTCGAGGGCTTGGCCCTGCGCATCGTCGAGCGCAAGGTGGCGCGCATCCTGTTCGACAAGCGTGTCATCGTGCTCGACCTGGCCAGTGTCGTCGCAGGAACAAAGTACCGGGGACAGTTCGAAGAACGGCTGAAGGCCATCATCAACGAACTGCAGGCACACAAGGAAATCATCCTCTTCATCGATGAGATCCACACAATCATCGGGGCCGGTTCGGCCGCTGGTACGATGGATGCCGCCAATATGCTGAAACCGGCACTTGCGCGTGGTGAAGTGCAATGTATTGGCGCCACGACCATCGACGAGTATAAGAAGAGCATAGAGAAGGACGGCGCGCTCGAACGGCGTTTCCAGAAAGTGATGGTGGAACCGACCACCATTGACGAGACCATTACGATTCTCGAGAATATCAAGGAACGCTATGAGGATCATCATAACGTGCGCTATTCGGCCGAGGCTTTGCGCGCTTGCGTGACACTGACCGATCGCTATATGACCGATCGCTGCCTGCCTGACAAGGCTATTGATGCTATGGACGAGGCCGGCTCGCGCGCCCATCTCGTCAACATACCCGTCAGCGACGACATCACTCGTAAGGAGGAGCTCTGTCAGCACCTGAAGGACCTGAAGGACCAGGCTGTGCAACGGCAGAACTTCGAGCTCGCTGCCGAGTACCGCGATCAGTTGGCCAATGAGCAGGAACGGCTCGAACAGATGAAGAAGGATTGGGAGCATCAGCTCAAGGAGGTACGCGAAGAGATCAGCGAACAGCAGATTGCTGATGTCGTCTCGATGATGACGGGCATTCCCGTACAGCGCGTGGGCGAAAGCGAAAACGAACGCCTGCGCAACCTCGGGCCAGCACTCAAGGGCTCCGTCGTCGGGCAGGATGAGGCTGTTGACAAGCTTGTGCGTGCCATCCAGCGTTCGCGTGTCGGACTTAAAGATCCCGCCAAGCCCATCGGCACCTTCATGTTTCTTGGTCCTACCGGCGTGGGCAAGACCTATCTCACCAAGCGCCTTGCCGTTGCCCTCTTCGGGAGCGAAGATGCGCTTATCCGTGTCGATATGAGCGAATATATGGAGAAGCATACCGTCAGCCGCATGGTCGGAGCACCTCCGGGATATGTGGGCTATGAGGAGGGCGGACAACTCACCGACCGCGTGCGCCGCAAGCCTTACTCCATCGTCTTGCTCGACGAAATCGAGAAGGCTCACCCCGACGTCTTCAACGTCCTGCTCCAGGTGATGGATGAAGGTCGCCTCACCGATGGCAATGGCACCACCGTCGACTTCCGTAACACTGTCATCATCATGACTTCCAACAGTGGCACGCGCCAGCTCAAGGAGTTCGGCCGCGGCGTCGGGTTCACCCTCGGAGGCGATACGCAGAATCGCGAGCTCGCTCGCAGCATCATTCAGAAGACGCTGCAGCGCCAGTTCTCTCCCGAGTTCCTCAACCGTCTGGACGACATCATCTTCTTCGATCAGCTCACTAAGGAGAGTCTCCATAAGATTGTCGACATCGAGATGCGTCCCTTGACAAAGCGTATTGAGGAGATGGGTTACCACATCCAACTGACGGATGCCGCTCGCGCCTGGCTGGCCGAGAAAGGCTACGACGTACAGTTCGGCGCTCGTCCTCTGAAGAGGCTGATACAGACCTCCGTCGAAGATGCTTTCTGCCAGTTGGTGCTGGATGGAAAGCTTACGGAGGGGCAGACCATTCTGGTCGATGCCGAAAGCGCAGATGCCAAGGAGTTGACGCTGCGGTAATGAAAATATACAAATGCCTAGGCGGGCGAGGGTGGAAAGCGCATCCTCGCCCGCTTTTCTTTTGATAGTGACTTTCCATGAGCTACTCTTCTGCGTATATCTGCGCCTATGCGCCTATAGATTTTCAGTTTTCCAATTGATTGGAAAACCGATTTCATATAGGAGTTAGCAGTTTTCCAACTGGTTGGAAAACCGAATATATATGGTGGTGTGGGTGCTGACGACGGCAGAATGGTAGTCTGCTCAATGGCTGGTAGTCTGTCGGAGTATAGTCGATTTTGGAGTATTGATAGGATTTTGGAATATTGATAGGATAACGTAGATTTAACTTTTTTTATGGGTAAATATTGGCTGCCTTATGCGTTTAGAGGGTGGAAAATCGATTGATTAATGATTTTCATAAAGCAGTTAGAAGTCCTATAGGCACATCAGTCCCGTTTCGTCGTGATGACGAGGCGGGGCTTTCCATGATTTAACATCTTTTATGGGTAAAGATTCGTTCCCAAAAGCGTTATAAGGACAGAAAACAGAATTTAACTCATAAAAGCGCAATGAAAAGAAAGGCTATATTCCTTGCAACGCTCAAGGCTTGCGGAAGGCGAAGCCAACTTGAATACCCCATTTTTATAAACAACTTAAAAAACATTAGCAACATGAAAACGTACATGAAGATTGCCTTTGCCGCAGTCATGATGCTGCTGGCAGGCACGGCCGAGAGTTCGGCACAGACAGCAAATCCCATTTATTCACCCAAACAAGTGGACCAGTGCGCCATGTCCCCTGGAGGCCAGGAGGGCATGATGAGCTTCATGATGCAGAATATGAAGTACCCCGCAGAGGCAGAGAAGGACAAGGCACAGGGGACTGTCGTCGTTCACTTCGTCATTGAAGCCGACGGCAGCATCAGCAACATCAAGGTTCCCGACAGCCTCAAAATCCATCCTGCTCTCAATGCTGCCGCCGTGAAGTTCGTCAAGAAGATGCCTAAATGGAAGCCCGCCAAGCTGAAGGGCAAGGCTGTCCGTCAAAGTGCTTCACATGCCGTACAGTTCAGGTATAAATAAGGATTTAGATGAACAAGAGTCTCTTCACCATTATTTTGGTTTTTGCCGTATGTTGCGGGTCAAGTGCTCAGTGGAAACAGGGTGATGTGCCACCGTCTTTCAGGCGTGGTGGTAGCACGCCGACGGCGATAGATACGGCATTGGTGACGGTGTACTACGCCTTCAACGCCGACGACATCAAGGACGAGAACACCTACATCGACCTCGGGTGGCTGCAGGTAGGCCGGCAGTACACGAAGTATGCCAGCTATTTCGTGGCCCACAGCGATTCGACCTACAAACCGAAGATGATTAAAAACAGTAGAGGAGAAACCGGCATTGCCCAACGGGCTTACGGCGGCAAATATCCCAGTCGGTGGTCGGAATACCAGTTCGACGAGATTTACATCAAGGATGGTAAGCTGACGGAGTACGCCATCATGCCGATGAATCTTGACCACGGATGTTGCCAGTACACCGAGTCTGTTCCAAAACAGCAATGGACGCTGAAGGACGAGCAGCAGACCATCCATGGCTACCACTGCCAGAAGGCCACGTGCCACTGGCGGGGTCGCGACTACGAGGCATGGTTTACATCAGAAATCCCCATCCAGCGCGGCCCGTGGAAGTTCGGCGGCTTGCCAGGTCTCATCGTGAAGCTCTCTGATGCCAAGAAAGAGTACAACTTCGAGTTGGTAAAACTGGAGCGTACACCGCGCCCTATCATGCAATGGAACTTCTCGCGATTCCGCAAGGTAAAGCGTCAGGATATGCTGAAACTACAGAAGAAAATCAACGTGAACTGGGTCACTGTTCTCTATGGCGGTAAGGTCACTTCACTTGAAGGAAACACGATTCCCGACAAGCCCTATAGCCCGATGGAGTTAGAATAAATGTATAGCATTATGAACAAGAGGATCATCATCATGACACTTGCAGCCGTTTGCATCGGGGCAAGTGCGCAACCCAAGGTAGGCGGTCGATGCCCGGCTCCCATTTATGCCAGGGACTTCTCGAAGATGGAAGTCGTGGACACAACGCGATTGCGTGTGCGCTATGCCTTCTGCGCTGAAAAGATTAATGACCATCTGACCTACATCGACCTGCAGCGTTTAGACGTAGGAAAGCGCATGACGAAGTACTACAGCCAGTTCGTCTATCAGAGCGACTCGCTGCGATTGAAGTATGCCAAGGAACACCCGGGTGCGCGAGCCGCTCCGAGTTGGATAGGCGTGCAATGCCGTGAGCACGACCAATGGAGCGAATACGAGTGGAGCGACTACTTCATTGAAAACGGTCAACTGACGGAGTACTGCCAAATGCCACAGTGGCTCCATCGCTACAACTCGAAATATACGGAGACGGTGCCGAAGCAGGAGTGGAAACTGACCAACGAGACACAGACCATCATCGGATATAAGTGTCAGAAGGCGACATGCCGTTTCCGTGGCCGCGACTTCATTGCTTGGTTTGCTCCCGCCATCCCCGTGAAGCGCGGGCCGTGGAAGTTCGGCGGTCTGCCAGGACTTATCCTGAAGGTGCAGGACAAGGATGGACTTTACACCTTCGAGGCCATCGGCATCGAGACACGTCCTCATCCCATCACACGTTTCAAGGAGTTCAAGACCTACACCAGCTATGGGCGAGAAAAAGTATGGAAGATGCAGCGCTCGTTCCATGAAAACTGGTTTAAGGCCACTGACTACCACAAAGCCACAATCAACCCCGATGGAACTACGACAATAGGCGAAGCCGTCTCTATCTACACGCCCTATAATCCACTGGAACTCGAATAAATGAAGAACATTATCATGAATAGAAGAATCTTTAAGGTCATATTCATCATGACTGCAATAGTGGCTGGATTAGGATTGAGTTCGGCACATGCTCAAACTGTTATCGAGGGCGTTGTGACGGACTCGCTCGGTCGAGCTGTGGACGCTTACGTGACCGTGTCGCCGAAAGGGACGGGGAGCATCATCGGCTTTGCGGACACAGACGCGAAGGGACATTATAAGTTGCAGTTCAAGAGCGCGACAGACTCCGTGGTGGTGACGGCGGCGGGTATGGCCATCGGCAATGTAGCGCGGGTCGTGGCGAATAGGTCGCAACGGCTGGACATTCGCGCGCGGCAGAAGGCAATAGAGCTGAAGGAGGTGTCGGTGAAGGCGGACAAGATACGTCAGCACGGCGACACGTTGAACTACACCGTCGGTGCCTACCAGCAGCAGGGCGACCGCGTCATCGGCGACGTGCTGAAGCGTATGCCGGGCATTGAGGTGTCGGAGAGCGGAGCCATCAAGTTCAACGGCAAGAGCATTAAGAAATTCTATGTGGAAGATATGGACCTGTTGCAGGGCCGCTATGGTCTGGCCACCAATAACATCAACGCTTCAGACGTCGCCACGGTGCAGGTGCTGGAACATCACCAGCCCATCAAGGCGCTGCAGGACAAGACCCTGACGGACGATGTAGCCATCAACCTGAAGCTGAAGAACGCAGCAAAGGGAACGGTGGCAATCAACACGATGGTGGGCGGTGGATGGCAACAATCCAGCCCGTGGCGCATCGGTAGCCGACCGCTCACGGACGGACAGACGGTCATTGGATCAAACCCGCTTTGGACAGCGGAGGTCGTAGGCATGTACTTCGCAAAGAAGCGGCAGAACATGACCTTATATAAAGGTAATAATACGGGCGACGACGTGTCGAGGGAACTGACCTCGCACTACTCAAGCATCAACAGCGTCAGCCTCTATCCCTTCTGCCCAATGAATGCCGTCATGCCCAACGGATCCGGCCTGCCACAAAAACGCACCTTCGACAATCACAGCCACATTGCCACGACGAACCATTTGGAGAAGGTGGGTGAGGACTCGGAGGTGACGATGAATGTTGCCTATCACCATGATAACATCCGCCGCGAAGGCACATCGGAAAGCGAACGTTTCATCACCGATGACAATCGTCTGCTGGCTACCGAGACACTGACATCGCAGACGCACTTGAATGACGTCAGCGGCAATCTGCGCTACATGTGGAATGCCAAGGACGGCTTCCTGGCAAATGTAATCAAGTTCGACGGTAGTTGGAACAACGACAAGGTGGAGGGGATGCTGGCATCGCAGTTGAATGGGCCACTGCCTATTAATTATGGCAGCGAAAGAACGCATCAGCATTTCGACCGCCCATCATTGGCCGTGAGCAACACGACGAACCTCATCAAGAATATCGGCAAGCATACGCTCGACCTGCATTTCTCGGCTGGCTATGCTCAGCGGCCAAACACGCTCACCGTGGGCGTGGATTCGCTTAATGCGCAGCAAGAGGTATTTAACTCTCATGCCTATCAGCAAGACATCGAATCGCGCCACATCAATGCCAACTTCCACACCAACTACAACTTCCGTTTTGGCAACTTCACCCTCTCATACGGTGTGATTGCCAATGCAAGTCTGCATGGGATAGAAACCGACCTCGAAGGCTTCACACCTCCCACTGATAGCGCAGCCCAAATCGTAAATAGTAAATCGTTAAATAGTAAATGTCTTAACGACCTTTGGTACAATACATACGAGCTTACCCTTGGTCAGCATTATAAATGGGAGCGCGGCGGTTGGCGCGTCAGCCTCGGCTGTCCGCTGAACCTCTACACGCAGACCCTTGATGACCGCATACGCGAAGATAAGCACAGCTACGTCCACTTGCTTGTCTCGCCAACTTTCTCCACCAGCTACGAGTGGCGCGACTGGAGCGGCAACATCGGAGCCTCGTACTACAGAAACGTTGGCGACCCTGGCGGCATATACAGCGGCTACATAATGAGCAACTACCGCTCGTTCCAGAGGTCGTATGTGGAACAGCTTTCTGAGACAGACCGTATCGGCACCAGCGCCAGCATCGGCTATCGCAGTGCCTTGAACGCCACCTTCTTTCGTCTGAATGCCAGTTACAACCACACCCGCGACAATCAGATCTATGGCTACTCCTATCAAGGTGCCACCAGTGTCGTACAGGCTGTGGATCAGGCTACCACCGCCGACTCCTACAACCTCGGCTTCGATTTCAGCAAGGGTTTCGACTGGCTGCAGACCACCATTCGAGCTTTCGGCGGTTACGGCCACAGCCACAGCGAGCAGTTGATAGCCGACCAGCTCTATCCTTTCACTTCCCGCACCATCAGTCTTGGGGCTGGAGGAACCATCACCCCCCTGCCTTGGCTCAACTTCGTAGTGAGCAGTGGATATAGTTGGAACATCTCAGAAACAGATCATTCAGGAGAAGTAACCACTCCCTCCCTCACAGGGAGGGCGGGGGGAGGGTCTGCCGTTCGCACCGCCACCCAGCGCCTCTCCATGAACGTCTATATCACCAAGCAGATGACCCTCACCGCAGCCGTTGAGGACAACTACACCAACCTCACCGCCGAGAACCGCCATGCCTGGTTCGGCGACATCAAGGCCAAGTACAAACTCGGTCGCTGTGATCTGGAACTACAACTCAACAACCTCTTCGACCAACGTCACTACACCCGCGTCAACTACAGCGGCCTCGACATCTACACCAACACCTCGCAGCTGCGGCCCCGAAATATCCTCGCCACAGTGAGATTCAAACTATTATAAAACCACATGAACAAAAGATTAGTTATTATTATCATCATCCTCGCCTTCGTATGCGGCGGGGCGAATGCCCAGCAGAAGCAAAGCGGGGCCAGAGCTAACGGAAGTCACATCATTGTCCTGGGGCGTAAGGTTATCGACACGGCCAACCTGCGCATCAAGTACGCGTGGGGCGCCACGGACATCACGCAGGACAGCACCTACCTGGATTGCGGACAGCTGCTCATCGGACAGCACATGACGAAGTACAGCAGCTGGTTCGTGGAGGTGGCCGACAGCCAGCGCGTGGAGTGGGCACGGCAGAACCCGAATGCACAGAGCGTACCCAACGGCACATGGTGGATGCGGGGCAAGGTGCCGGGCATCTGGAGCGAATACCAGTACTCCAATATCTTCATCCACGGCGACACGCTCAACGAGTGGGCAGTCATGCCGATGGGACAGGAATGGCCGCAGCGGTATGAGGAGAAATGGAGCGGACAGGAGTGGACGCTGGAGGAAGATACCGCTTCATTCCTCGGTCACAGCTGCCAGAAAGCTACCTGCCGCTGGCGCGGCCGCGATTACGTGGCATGGTTCGCGCCTGACATCCCCATCCGCCGCGGGCCGTGGAAGTTCGGCGGCTTGCCGGGCCTCATCATGAAGATTCACGATGTGGACAGCCTCTACGTCTTCGAGGCCGTGGCCATCGAGAAGGGCAACTTCCCCATCTACCAGTACCCCAAGGAGGAGTTCATGAAATCCACCCGCTCCCACACATGGAAGCTGCAGATTGCCTACAACCGCAACTATCTGAAGACCGCCGGCATCAGAAGCTTCAACGAGGACGGCACCATCGGCGACCTGAAATCCAACCCGCACGACTATGACCCGATGGAGTTGGAATAAGCATGAAACTAAATCACTAATACGCACAAATTATCACAAATAATCATTCTACTAAGATGAGAACAAACATGATTATCGCCATGGCTGCAATGTTCTTGCTGGCTGGCACTTTCACAACAAACGCCCAAACAAAAGCAAAGCAACAAACAACCGCTCAGACGCACTCTACTCTCCCCCTCCAGGGGGAGCGGGGAGGGGGTCTTTTCTCTCCCGAACAAGTTGACCAACGTGCCATGTTCCCTGGAGGACAGGAGGGCATGATGAGCTACATGATGCAAAATATGAAGTACCCCAAGGAAGCAGAGAAGGATAAGGCGCAGGGAACCGTCGTCGTCCACTTCGTCGTGGAAGCCGATGGCTGCATATCCGATGCCCACGTTCCCGACAGCCTGAAAGTCCATCCCATCCTCGATGCCGCCGCCGTGGCGTTCGTCAAGGCCATGCCTAAATGGAAGCCAGCACAACTGAAGGGCAAGGCCGTCCGCCAACGTGCCTCACATGCCATCTCATATCGATTCAAGTAATTCCACTCTTCGTCATGAAACAAATAATGATAATAGCCCTCGCCCTCATCCTCCCTTCCCTTTTGGGAGGGGCTGGGGGCAGGCCGTGTGGCGGAGCATGGGCTCAGCCCAAAGTAAACGGTAGGGCTCCCACCCGTGAGAAAAGGGGGTATGACCAACGAATCGTCGTGGATACCGCCAATGTGCGTGTTCTGTATGCCCTCAATGCCAAGAACATCAAGGACGAGACAACTTATATGGACCTCGGCAAGTTGGAGGTAGGCAAGCGGATGCGGAAGTACAGCAGTGAGTTCGTATATACCTCTGACATAGAGATTGCTAAATGGAAACGAGAGAAAGGTTACAAAGGATACGTCCCCAAGACTTTCTTTCTTCGTGGGGAGAAGAAGGACAATTGGAGCGAATTAGTTTATTCGGACTACTTCATCGAAGGAAACAAACTGACGGAATGGGCGTGTATGCCGCTGTGGGCCGAAAAAGACAATGGCCGCTATACTGAGGACTGGCCGCTGATGCAGTGGAAGCTAAGGGACTCAACAAAGACAATTCTTAACCACAAATGCCAGATGGCCACCTGTCATTTTCGTGGCCGTGACTTCGTGGCATGGTTCGCTGCTGACGTACCTATCAAGGGCGGGCCGTGGAAATTCGGCGGACTGCCCGGCTGCATCCTCAAAATCCATGATACCAAGTTCTATTACAGGTGGGAGGCGGTGGCCATTGAGCGTGGCAAATTCCCCATCTATCAATATCCCGAATCCCTCTATCCTAAAACACCCCGCAAACGCATCTGGAAGTTACAGAAGGAATACTCCGAAAACTACCTGAATGCCATCGGATGGATAAGTCTCGAAGGAAGGATACCGAAGAGAATAACCTACGAACAGTTGGAAAAAGAATAATGAACAAGAAAGTAATCACCATAGTTTTCGCCCTTGCCGCCGTGTGCGGCAGGGCGAATGCGCAGCAGAACCAAGGCGAAGTGATTCCAAGTACAAAAACGCGCCGTGGACTGAAAGAAAAACAAGTGGGCACAACTATTATGTATGTGGACTATGCCATGAACGCCGACTCCATCGGGCAGGAACGGACTTACATCGACAAGCAACGGCTGGAGATAGGGCGAGACTGTGCGAAGTACAGCAGCCTGTTTTTGAAACAGTTTGTCGGCAGCACACGTCCGACCAGAGACGGACAAGCCATTATGCGAGGTGGCAAGCCGGGTAAAAATAATAGCTTTTGGAACGACATCCAGTTCACTGACCTCTTTTTCAAGGACGGACAGGTCACAGAATACGCAGACATGCCGATGCGACACGAAAGCAATAACAGCCAGTTTACGGAGCTATGTCCAGTCCAGCAGTGGAAACTGCACAACGAGACAAAAACAATACTGGAGCACCGCTGCCAGAAAGCCACCTGCCATTGGCGGGGCCGCGACTTCGAGGCGTGGTTCGCTCCCGACATCCCCGTAAAGCGTGGCCCCTGGCGGTTCAACGGCCTGCCAGGGCTGATACTCAAACTGTACGACACCGAACACTTCTATACCTTCGAGGCCATCAGCCTGAAGAAAGTGAACGAACCAATGATGCTCTATGATTTCAACTACAGGAAGACCACGCGACTGCGAGTGCGCAAGTTGCAACGGGTGCTTCAGGTGAACTACTGGAAAGCCACGGCGCAGTCAACACAATTCCCCGACAAACCGTTTGAGCAGTTAGAGAAGGAGTAAGCAACATGAACAAACGTATCATCACCATTATCCTCGCCCTCGCCGCCGTGTGCGGTGGGGCAAATGCACAACAGAAGCAGGGACACGTCATGCGGCCTAAACCGAGGGGCGTGGGTAAGACAACCATGATAGGACAGGCGCAACTCGAAGTGGAGTATGCGTTGAATGCCACAGACATCAGCAATCCCGACACATATCTCGACCTGCACGTTCTCAGGGCAGGCAAGGAACTGAGCAAGCACTACAGCCGCTTCTTAGAGCGGGGCGACTCGCTCTACGATGCCTACATGAAAGCCAACCCCAACGCCGAGGGCGTGCCCAGCACCTTTTATACCATTGGCCGCGAGGGGCAGTACTGGAGCGAGTACCAGTCCACGGAGATATTCACCGAGCAGGGCCAGCAGACCTTCTACGCCTGGATGCCGTGGGCCATGGAACGCTACAACGCCTACTACACGGAGCCCGCCGCACAGCAGCAGTGGACGCTGCACAGCGAGCGACAGACCTTTCTCGGCCACGAGTGCCAGAAAGCCACCTGCCACTGGCGGGGCCGCGACTTCGAGGCATGGTTTGCCGCCGACATCCCCATGCGCCTCGGACCATGGTCGTTCGGTGGTCTGCCTGGCCTGATACTGAAACTCAACGACACGCAACGGCTCTACACTTGGGAGGCCGTCAGCCTCCGTTCTGGTAAGTTTCCTATCACCAAACGAAAATATGAAGGCTTCCACAAGGACACTCGCGCCCACGTCTATAAACTACAGGTAGCCGCCAACCGCGACCACTTGAAGGCCGGCGGTGCCATCGACCGCCGCACAGGAAAGCTAAAGTCCGCTCTGCATCCCTTTGAACCCTTAGAGAAGGAGTAATATAGACGAAGAGTATTGACGTGTTCTTCGCAAGCGAAGTGAGCCAGTTTGAGTGGACATGTTCCTAACGCCGCAAAGCCTCGAAGAGGAGGTCGCATGCGCGGTCGGCATTGACGGTTTGATCGAGCAGGCTAACGAATTTCGATCCGATGATGGCTCCTGCTGCGTTAGCCTGTGCACTTTCGAGCGTTTGGCGATTGCTGATTCCGAAGCCTATCATGCGAGGATTGTGTAGAGCCATGGCGTTGACGTGGTTGAAGTAGGCCTGCTTCTGTTTGTCGAATTCGCGTTGCGCTCCCGTGGTAGCTGCCGACGAGACCATATAGATGAAACCATTCGTGTGCTCGTCGATGAAGCGAATGCGCTCGTCGCTGGTCTCGGGAGTGATGAGCATGATGACGCGAAGGTCGTAGCGGTCGGCTATGGGCTTGACGGATTCGAGATAATCCTTGAATGGTAAATCAGGGATGATCACTCCGCTGACGCCCGCCTCGACACAACGAGCGCAAAAGGCTTCGATCCCGAACTGAATGATGGGATTGAGATACCCCATCAGGATGAGGGGAATATGAACTTCGTCGTGGATGCTTTCCAACTGGTTGAATAGCGTACGGAGCGTCATCCCGCCCTGAAGCGCTTTTGTGGCAGCATTCTGGATGACAGGCCCGTCGGCCATCGGGTCGCTGAAAGGGATGCCTACTTCAATCATGTCTATGCCTCGTCGTTGCAGGGTAAGAATGACTTCGGGAGTAGAGGCGAGGGTGGGATGGCCAGCACAGAAGTAGAGGGACAAGATGTTCCGTGATTTCTGGCTAAAGAGGGTCTGAATGCGATTGGTAGTCATTATATTGAGAGTGAAAAGTTGAAAGATTGAAAAGTGAAAAATAACTCTTGATAGGTGCTTTCCCGTCGCTTAGGGATGGGAGCGTAATGTCTGAATGAACGTGTGTAGGGCCTCAAGGTCCTTGAGGGCGGCTGATCGTTCGAAACGCGAATTGACGTCGAAACCGATACAACGCGGATGGCTGTAGCAGCGAAGACGTTTAGCGTCATCAGGTCCTATTCCTCCGCTGAGCAGGAAGGGCGTACGTCCATCGTATGCGTCCAAGAGGCTCCAATCGAATTGTTTACCGCTGCCGCCAATCAGTGGAGTGGGGGTATCGAAGAGGAAGTAGTCGCAATCGACGTACTCGCTTGTTCGTTCGAGATCGGATTGTTGCTTGATGGCAAATGCTTTCACGATGGGCAATGAGGTCGCCGCATGCACTTCACAACAGAAGGTGGCGCTCTCCGAGCCATGGAGTTGGATGATGTCGAGGCCGAGAGCCAGGACTTGACTTTGGACCTCCTCGATTGTGGGATTCACGAAGACACCAATACGTCTTGCTCGCTGGGGCAGGTAGCTGGGCGGCTCACCTACGTAGCGTGCGCTGCCTTGCCAACAGATGAATCCCATCCAGTCCACGCCCAAGGCTTCGACCGCACGTATATTGTCGGCATCGCGCATTCCGCAAACCTTCAGGAGGTGCTGTCGTGAGGTCGTGCTCGACGAGATGAGGGAGGGTTGCAGCTTACTCATTGTCCGACGGCTTTGATGAAGGCCTTGAGGGCCTGTCCGGGATTTTCTGCACGCATAAACGCTTCTCCGATGAGGAAGCCCCGATAACCGACGGCACGTAGGTCGCGAATGACTGCGGGATTGCTGATACCGCTCTCGCTGACGAGGACGCGCCCTTCGGGCAACAGCGAAGCTAGCTGGAAAGAGTTCTGGATATCGGTGTGGAAAGTGCCGAGATTACGGTTGTTCACACCGATGCAGTCTACGTCCAACTCAGTGTAGACCAATTCGCTTGTGCTGTGTATTTCGAGCAGAACTTCAAGCCCGATGGAATGAGCTAATTGCGTCAGCCGCTCACATTCTTCTATGCTCAGGCAGGCCGCGATGAGCAGTAGGGCGGAGGCTCCGCAAAGGGCTGCTTCGTAGACCTGGAAGTCGTCGATGACGAAGTTCTTGTAGAGGATGGGGAGGCTGACGCCGGCCGTGCGTGCTTCTGTAATGAAGTGGTCGTCTCCGCCGAAGAACTCCTGGTCCGTGAGAATGCTGACAGCGGTTGCGCCTGCCTCTTGGTAGACGAGCGGAATCTCCCCGGCTCGTCCTTCCTCTTTGATCCACCCTTTTGATGGAGACCGACGCTTGAATTCGGCGATGATGCCTGTACTGCTGCCGAGCAGAGCCTCGCGCAATGAAGGCTTCTTTGCGCGTAGGCGTTGAAGTTCCAAACGTTTGTGGGCGATGATGTCGTCTAAGATATCATTCATGGCTCTGTTTTTTTAAGCGGTTTCTCGTTAAGAATTGATTTCAGCAAACTTACGGAAGGCGGCGAGGGCTCGCCCGCTATCGATGCTCTCACGTGCGATACCGATGCACTCCTCGATGCTCTTCGTACCGCGCTCCAGCACCTGGATGCCGAATGCGGCGTTGGCCAGGACGATGTTCTTCTGCGCAGGCAAAGCGCGGTTCTCGAGCACGGCATCAAAGATTGCGGCAGCCTCGTCCTCAGTGGCTCCGCCTACGAGCTCCTCGGGCTTGGCGATGTCGAAGCCGAGGTCGGCGGGGCGGAAGATGCGTTCGTAGCCAAAAGCAGGAGTGGCTGACCCCGTGTCGTCGCTCTGCGGGCTGATGCCTACTGTGACCTTGAAGTCGCTCGTCAGGCTGATTTCATCGTAGCCATCGATAGAGTTGACGATACCGTAGTCGATTCCGAGGCGCTGATAAACTTGGTTGTAGAGACGCATCTGATCGAGGGTGGCAACGCCTAAAAGCTGACATTTGGGCTGACTCGGGTTGACGATGGGTCCTAAGAGGTTGAAGATTGTCGGAAACTGCAGCGCTTTGCGTATAGGCCCTACGAATTTCATGGCACGTGCAAAAAGTTGGGCATGAAGGTAGACAATACCAGCCTCGTGGAGCGACCGGTTCAGCCGGTTGAGGTCGTCAGTGAAGCGGATGCCGTGGTGCTGAATGACGTTGCTCGCGCCAGAGACAGAAGTGGCGGCGTAGTTGCCGTGCTTGGCCACTTTATACCCTGCCCCAGCAATGACGAAGCATGACGTCGTCGATATGTTGAATGTATTCTTGCGGTCGCCGCCTGTGCCGACGACATCGATGTAGCGTTCGGCATCGAGCAGTGCCGGAACGCCAGTTGCGAGGATGCCGTCGCGGAAGCCCAGGAGCTCGTCGACCGTAACGCCACGCATCTGCAGGGCCGTGAGCAGGGCTGTCACCTGTTCGTTGGGGATTTCATTTTGGGTGATGCCGACAAGGATGTCGCACATCTCCTCGCGCGAGAGTTCCTCGTGGTTGAGCACTCGGTTGAGGATTTCTTTCATTGATGCTGTCATGTCTTGTAAGTGCTTGAATATGTGATTAATCTTGAGTGTGTGACTGCAGCCAGTTGCGCAGGATCGTAGGTCCGTCGGGCGTCAGCACGCTCTCGGGATGGAATTGGATGCCATGGACGTCTAAGGTGCGGTGGCGGAGTGCCATGATCTGCCCTTCCTCGCTCTCGGCCGTCACTTCGAGGCAAGAAGGGAAGCCGTGTCGGGAGACGACCCAAGAGTGGTAGCGACCGACCTGCAGCCCAGAAGAGGGAAGGCCGGAGAAGAGCGGGTCGGGAGCGGTAAGGCGAATGGGTGTCTGCACGCCATGGAAGACATCGGAGAGGTTCTCGAGACGTGCGCCGAAGGCTTCGCCAATAGCTTGATGGCCAAGGCAAACACCCAATAGGGGCTTACGACCTGCGTATCGGTGGATGACGTCGAGCAGCAGCCCTGCCTCTGATGGGATACCGGGCCCTGGCGAGAGAATGATTTTGTCGTAAGGTTCTAGGTCGCTGAGGCTGAACTGATCGTTGCGCACGGCATCGCATTCGGCGCCGAGTTGCTTCACGAGATGTGAGAGATTGAACGTGAAGCTGTCGTAATTGTCGATGATGATGATTCTCATGAGTGTGGGGGTGGTTAGATGTTTTCAGCTTCGAGAATGGCGCGCCGGAGGGCGCCAAGTTTGTTGTTGACTTCCTGTAGCTCATAGTCAACGTCGCTCTTGGCGACGATGCCGCCGCCAGCCTGGAACCAGAGCTCGCCTCCGCGGCTGACGAAGGTGCGGATGGTGATAGCTTGATTGAGCGAGCCGTCGAGCCCTAAGAAGCCGATGCAACCGCCGTATGCTCCGCGGTTGTGTGGTTCTATCTCGCTGATTAACTGCATGGCACGCACCTTTGGTGCTCCCGAAAGGGTGCCTGCGGGGAAAGTGTCGAAGAAAGCCCTTATGGGCGATGCCTGCTCGTCGAGCGTACCGCTGACACGGCTGACGAGATGGATGACGTGAGAGTAGAACTGCATATCCTTGAAGAACTCTACATGTACGTTGTGGCAGTTGCGACTGAGGTCGTTGCGCGCCAAGTCCACCAGCATCACGTGCTCGGCATTCTCTTTGGGATCGGCCCGTAGGTACTCGGCTGCTTGCAGATCCTCGTGGCGGTTGCCCGTACGGTGCGTTGTGCCTGCTATTGGATCGATGTAGGCACGGAAACGCGATGACTTGCTGCCAGTCGCCGTTTGGTCGTCGGACGAGCCTTCGGCTATGGCTGTAGTCGGGATGATGCGGCAATGCGTCTCGGGCGACGAACCGAAGATACGGAAGCCTCCGAAGTCGAAGTAGAACAGGTAGGGCGAAGGATTGATGCTGCGCAGCGCACGATAGAGCTGGAAATCATCGCCCGTGAAGCGCTGGCAGAAACGGCGCGAGAGTACAATCTGGAAGACGTCACCGCGTAGACAATGGTGAATGCCCCGTCGGATGTTGGCTCGATGCTCGTCGTCGGTAAGCGTAGAACGGACAGGCCCTTCGGAGTGAAAGGGGTAGGGCGAAGCCGGCCCCTCGCAGCAGCGGTGGCGCAGGCGTTCGAGGGTGTCTGTCTCGCTGTCCGCGAGCAGTTCGACGAGCGTCATCGTGTTGTTGAAGTGATCAAAGACGATTACGTATTTGTAGAGGATGTAAAGCAAGTCGGGCGCGTCGTGCTCGTCGCGCGTCTCGTCCTTGACAGGAATCTGCTCGAAGTAGCGAACAGCGTTGAAGGTCGTGTAGCCATAAAGGCCGCAGACTTCGGCCTTCTCGCCGCTGACCTTGAATTGGCCGAGGAACTGTTCGAGGGCACTGGTACAATCGTCGATGGTTGTGCAGTCGCTCACGATGGTTTGCCCGTCGGGATAATTGGCGCTACATTTGCCGTGGGCAATGGCGATGGAGGCCAGCGGTTGCAGGGCGATAAACGAGCGGGCATTCTCATTGCCATGATAGTCGCTCGACTCCATGAGTGCGCTCTGCGGCGAGAGGCCGCGTATACGCAGGTAAACGCTCATGGGGGTCTGCAGGTCGCCTAAGATTTGTCGTGTTGAAGTGTGATAGTTAAACATAATCGTGAAGGGATAAAGGTGTTGCCGAGGCTTGTGGCAACAGACATGATTGTTCGCGTTTGTGGTGATAACAGCTTTATCTTAAGCCGTTTGGATATTGCAGGTAGGTCGCGAGGTCCTTGTCGCCGCGACCGCTTACGGTCAGTACGACGACGTCATCGGGCTTGAACGCCATCTTTGGCAGCATTGCCAGTGCGTGGGCGCTTTCCAAGGCAGGGATGATGCCTTCCAAGCGTGTCAGTTCGAACGCTGCCTTCAGCGCTTCGTCGTCGTTGATGGCCATGACGGTGGCTCGTCCGCAGCTGGCGAGGTGGGCGTGCAGGGGCCCGATGCCTGGATAGTCCAGTCCGGCAGAGATGCTGTAGGGCTCGGTGATCTGTCCGTCCTCGGTCTGCATGACCAACGTCCGGGCACCGTGGATGATGCCGAGCGTGCCGCAATGGATCGTGGCTGCTGTCTTGCCGCTGTCGATTCCCATTCCTCCCGCTTCGCCAAGCACGATGCTTACGCGTTCGTCGTCGAGATAGTGGTAGATGGTTCCTGCGGCGTTCGACCCTCCTCCCACGCATGCCATCAGGTAGTCGGGATAGTCGCGCCCTTCGTGCTGCATCAGCTGTTCCTTGATCTCGGCAGAGATGACGCTCTGGAGGCGTGCCACGAGGTCAGGGTAGGGGTGCGGCCCTACGGTGCTGCCGATGATGTAGAACGTGTCGGCCGGATGGCAGCACCAGTCGCGGATGGCCTCGTTTGTGGCGTCTTTCAACGTCTTGTTTCCGCTCTCTACGGGGTAGACTTCGGCGCCGAGCATACGCATCCGCTCTACGTTTACGTGTTGGCGGGCGACGTCTGTAGCTCCCATGTAGACGCGGCAAGGCATATCCATCAGCGCGCACACAGTGGCTGTGGCAACGCCGTGCTGTCCGGCCCCCGTTTCGGCGATGATGCGTCGCTTGCCCATCCGCTTGGCCAGGAGGATCTGTCCGATGGCATTATTGATTTTGTGGGCTCCCGTGTGGTTGAGGTCCTCGCGCTTCAAGTAGAGGCGGCAGCCGTAGCGTTGGCTCATGCGGCGTGCGAGGTACAGTGGGCTCGGTCGGCCTACGTAGTCGCGCAGTAGTGCGTGGTACTCGCGCCGGAAGTCGTCGCTCTCGATGATGTCGAGGTAGCTCTTCCTTAAGTCTTCTACAGTTTTGTACAGAATCTCGGGAACGTAAGCCCCGCCGAATTCGCCGTAGAAGCCGTTTGTGTCTGTGTTGTGTCTGTCCATTGTGTTGTTAAAAAGATGTTATCGGTTTCGTTCTCGTTGTCGTCTGATGATAATCGAACAAAAAAAGCGAAAGACCTGTCGTGAGATTCCGACAGGCCTTTCGTGTATGGTTCTGAGCTTGAACTTCAGGTATACGGCAACTGTACTCACGACTGCTTGAGACTTGAGCTATGCCACCACCAATATTTGTTCGAATTCTGTATCATTCTGGGTGCAAAGGTATATGTTTTCTTGAACACGACCAACAAAAATTGCAAAATAATCACAAAACTAATAATAAAAAAGGTAAAAATGCCTCCATTTGAAAGAAAATCCGTAACTTTGCGACCGTTTATTTAAATCATACTGTCAATGAATCTGTATTTACGCTATTTCAACGACGAATGCGTAGTCACCTCCATCGAAGATGCGTTGGCTTTCATTAGCCGCATCGAAGGATTCGCGATGACTCCTGATTTCGAAGCTGATTTCCGCCAATACGTCGAGAGTTCACAGCCATATCCTAAAAGATATAAGGTACGCTCGCGCGTGTACTTTATAGTTATTAAGACTCTGGCGACGACGCTCGAGGAGTTCAAGGCCAACGGCAAGAATCCAGAGGGCGTGGGGCTTGTGCCCAAGACGCGTCAGTCCATCAAGGAGCAGATTGTGCAACGCCTTAACGACGAATTGCCGGGCTGGTACGAGGGTACTGTCAATTTCAAGCGCGTTGTCTATATCCCTGAAACGGGTAAGTTCGACTACTGCGACACCTCCTTCACCGCCCTCTTGAAGGCTCACAGCGGACAAGACTGCTACAATCGCATCGTCGACCACCTGCGCTCTCGCCCCGACGTCGACCCGCGCAGCCAGTTCCCTTCGGTCAAAGGGCGCAATTTCCAATATACTTATCTCGGCTTTAAACCATTATCTGAACTCAATGTCTAAACATTAACCCAAGACAATAAACAACTATGAAAATGAAGAAATTTTTCCTTGCCATTGGGCTTGCTGCTCTCTCGGCATCGGCCATGGCACAATACGAAGGTACTCAATGGTACGATCGCATCGGCACGGGTGAGGACAGCCTCCGCACTCGTCAAAACCTCAGCCTCTTCCAGACTGCTATCAATAGTAGCAACTGGACGGAAGCCTATGAATCATGGAAGCCTGTGTTCGAGAAGGCTCCTTTCTCGCAGATGGGCATCTACACCAACGGCGCCTACATGCTGGCCATGCTCATCCAGGGTGAGCAGGATGCAGCCAAGAAGCAGGCTTACTTCAATGAATTGATGAATGTCTACGACACTCGCGTCAAGAATCTCGCCGGACTCAATTCCTTTACCAAGGTCGAGCGCCGTGCCACCGAGGGCGACGTCATCGCCCGCAAGGCATACGACTACGCTGCCTACGGTCCTGCATGCGACCCAGCCTACACGCTTGACAAGGCCTACAACACTTTCAAGGAGGGCATCAACAAGATCAACGAGCAGGGCGGTCGTGAAGTCGAAGGCTTTGTGCTCGATGCCTTCTTCCGCGTCAGCTATGCCAAGTATCAGGCCGACAACAATGGCTTCCGCGAGCAGTTCCTCCAGGACTACCTCGAGAGCAAGGACGTCTGCGACAAGATGCTCCAACTCGCCAAGGAAGAGGCTGACCCCGCTAAGGCTCAGAAGATTGTCGAGAAGTACGACGCTCCGCTCAACACCATCGAAGGCCTCTTCGCTGAGTCCAAGGCTGCTGACCGCGACCAGATCATCGCCATCTTCACACCGAAAGTTGAGGCAAACAAGGATAACCTCGCTTATCTGAAGAGTGCCCTCACCCTGATGGCTGCCAACGACTGCGATGATGCTCCCGTCTACTACAAGGCCGCTGAGTACGCGTTCAACATCGAGCCTTCTTACGAGTCGGCCATCGGTACTGCTCAAAAGTACGCCAAGGACGGCCAGGTCGCTAAGAGCGTAGAGTATTACAATAAGGCCATCGAGCTCTGCCAGAGCGATGCCCAGAAGGGTAATATCGCCCTCCGCGTCGCTGCCGCCATGCGCAAGAGCGGCGATTTCAAGAGCGCTTACGCCTACCTCGATAAGGCCGCGCAGTTCAACCCCGACCTCGAGGGCAAGTGCTTCATGCAGCGCGCCAATATCGCCACAAAGGCTAAGAACTACGCCGAGGCCAAGACCTATTGCGACCGTGCTGCTGCCGCCGACATCACCCTCGCCGGTCAGGCACAACGCCTGAAGAATAATATCCAGACTGTCGAGCGCCACAACGCCGAGTACGCCGCCCAGAAGGCAGCCTACGACAAACAACAGGCTGAGCTCAAGGCTGAGGAAGACTTCTGGAAGGCTGGTAAGAAGTAAGCATCCGGCTTCCATACACCTTATCGTTAGAAGGGGTCGTGCCATTTCGGCACGGCCCCTTTCTTTTATGCCACGTCTTCCACAGCCCCTTCAGAGACAATTAGCCATTGTTCTTTATTTCAAATTATTAAGGTAATAATAATAGATCAGTATATTGGCTTGAAGTAATTCTGTTACTCCTCTGGGACTTATTTCTCCGCTTATAGGGTCAATTCAAGTCCTATGTTATAGCTTAAATTGAAAAAATAACCAGCGAAAACTGCCATGAAAGCAGTTTCCGCTGGTGTGGTTATTGAGAGGTTAGACGGGTATGGAGCCGTCTCATCTCGTGGAGGAAATCAATAAGCGAAGAGGGGATAGTCCTTCATAATTGTATTGACCTCAGTGCGGACGGCAGTAATGACGGCCTCGTTCTCTGGATCGTTGAGGACACGTTCGATAAGTTCAGCAATCTTTACCATAAGGTCTTCCTTGGCGCCGCGGGTCGTGATGGCGGGCGTGCCGAGACGGATGCCGGAGGTCTGGAAAGCGCTGCGGCTGTCGAAGGGAACCATATTCTTGTTGACTGTGATATCGGCTGCGACGAGCGCATTCTCGGCGACTTTACCCGTGAGATCGGGGTACTTGGAACGCAGGTCGACAAGCATGGAGTGGTTGTCCGTACCACCGCTGACGATGTCGAAGCCACGCTTGATCAGTTCGGCAGCCAGACAGACTGCGTTCTTCTTGACCTGTGCTTGATACTCGCGGAATTCCGGCGTGAGAGCCTCGCCAAAGGCTACAGCCTTGGCTGCGATGACATGCTCGAGCGGACCGCCCTGGATGCCGGGGAAGACGGCGCTGTTAAGAAGGGCTGACATCTTCTTGACAACCCCCTTCGGGGTGGTCTTGCCCCAAGGATTGTCAAAGTCCTTGCCCATGAGGATGATACCACCACGCGGACCGCGGAGGGTCTTGTGGGTGGTGGAGGTGACGATGTGTGCGTACTTGAGCGGGTTGTCGAGGAGACCGGCGGCGATAAGGCCAGCGGGGTGAGCCATATCGACCATGAAGATGGCGCCTACCTCGTCGGCAATCTTACGCATGCGAGCGTAGTTCCATTCGCGGCTATAGGCCGAGCCGCCACCGATGATGAGCTTAGGCTTATGCTCGAGGGCCAGACGTTCCATCTCGTCGTAATCTACGCGACCTGTCTCCTTGTTCAAGTTGTAACCCACGGGACGATAGATGATGCCGGAGGTGTTGACGAGTGAGCCGTGGGAGAGGTGACCGCCGTGGTCGAGGTTCAGTCCCATGAAGGTGTCGCCCGGATTGAGGCAAGCGAGGAAGACGGCAGCGTTAGCCTGAGCGCCCGAGTGGGGCTGCACGTTGGCATACTCTGCGCCGAACAGTTCGCAAATGCGGTCGATGGCCAGTTGCTCGACTTGGTCGACCACCTGACAGCCGCCATAGTAGCGATGGCCAGGGTAGCCCTCGGCGTACTTGTTGGTGAGTGGAGAGCCCATGGCCTCCATGACCTGCGGGCTGACAAAGTTCTCGGATGCGATGAGCTCGATGCCACGCTCCTGGCGGGCACGCTCCTGCTGGATGAGCTCGAAGATGGTGTTGTCTCGTTTCATGACAAAAATGTAGACTCTCCCCCCGCCCTCCCTATAGGGAGGGAGCAGAATCCTTTGTTTATTGATAATGTGATAAATTCATTAGGACTATAGTTAATCATTTCGTCTCTTATAGGGAGGGACGGGTGGGGGGTAGGCTTATACGAGTTTTACGTCGTTGATGTTCTGTTCGTGGTTGCAGTAGTGGCAACGGATGATGGCGCGCTGGCGGTCGGCGACATGAAAGAGGGTAGGCATGGGCTCGTTGTTGGTGATGCACTTGGGGTTGTTGCAGCGCACAAGTCCGCGCAGGTCGTCGGGCAGACATACTTGTTTCTTCTCGACCACCTCGTAATCACGGATGATGGACAGCGATACGTTGGGGGCAACGATGGAGAGCTGGTTGAGTTCCTCGTCAGTGAAGAAACGGTCGGCAATCTTGATGATGCTTTTGGTGCCCATCTTGCTCGACTTGAGGTTGAAACCGATGGTCACCTTAGAAGTCATCTCCTGCAGGTGCAGCAGGTTAATGACTTCAAATAGGCGGTCGCAAGGGATATGGTCGATGACAGTGCCATGGTCGAGGGCGGAGACGATTAATTGTCGACCGGACTCTCCCCCGGCTCTCCCTATCAGGGCGGGAGCAGATACCTTTGACGGATTGGGATTATTTTCCATATATGAGGGAGTCTGTTTTAGTGGTAGTTATAGGATAGTTTTATCTTCTTGAACTTGTTCGAGAGTGATGCCGAGGGCGTCGCAGATGAGGGCTTCGCGCGCAAAGAGGCCGTTGCGAGCCTGCTGGAAGTAGTAGGCGTGTGGATCGTCGTCGATGGCGTATTCAATCTCGTTGACACGGGGCAGCGGGTGCAGGATGCGCATATTCGGGCGTGCCTTGGAGAGCATATCGAGTTTGAGGAGGTAGCGGTCTTTGACGCGCTCGTACTCCATCAGGTCGGTGAAGCGTTCGCGCTGCACACGCGTCATGTAAAGGATGTCGGCTCCAGCGATGACATCGGAATCGAAATCCTGATGCTCAACAAAGCGGATGCCCTGCTCTCGGCAGTACTGCTTGTAATTCTCGGGCATGGCCAGCTCATCGGGCGCGATGAAATGGAAGGTCGGGTTGAAATGGCGCATGGCGGTCAGTAGGGAGTGGACAGTGCGTCCGTACTTGAGATCGCCGACGAGATAGATGTTGAGGTTGTCGAGCGTGCCTTGCGTCTGATAAATAGTGTAGAGGTCGAGCATTGTTTGCGAAGGATGCTGGTTGGCTCCATCGCCGGCATTGATGATGGGCACGGGCGCTATCTCGCTGGCATAGAGAGCCGCGCCTTCAAGGTGGTGGCGCATGACGATGATGTCGGCGTAGTTGGATACCATCATGATGGTGTCCTTGAGCGTCTCGCCCTTGGTACCACTGGTCACCTTCGGGTCGGCAAAACCGATGACACGAGCGCCCAGGCGGTTGGCAGCCGTCTCGAAGCTGAGACGTGTACGAGTGGAGGGTTCGAAGAAGAGCGTAGCCACGACGCGTCCCTGGAGGAGGAGTCGATTGGGATGGCGCTCAAATTCCTGTGCCATTTGCAAGAGATATTCGATTTTCTCGCGCGAATGGTTGGCAATTGTAACGAGGCTTCTATTCATGGTGAGTGATCTATAGTGGCGTTTAGTGAACTCGAGTGAGAGGAATTCGTGGTGGAATGTGGGGCACTATGGGTGGTGGGCCGAATTGCCGGGCTGTAGGGCGAATCGCTTTAATTTGTCGGGCAAATATAAGGGAAAAGTTTGGGATGCACATCATAGAAAAGGGAAAGAATGCATGGCGAACACGTTTTTTTATTTTTTTTGCCGAATCATATCCGATGTTTATCGGAAAAGCCGTATATTTGCAACCCATTTTCCTCAAAAAATCGTTTAGCATTTAGCGGTCATCGTTTAGGCTATGAGAAAGAAACTGTTTATCACTCTTTGGATTGTGCTGTTCCTGCTGCTGGCAGGTGTCTGCGGTGCCTTTTGGGCCATTGCCAAAGGCTATATAGGCTATATGCCCGACTTGCAGCAACTGGAGAACCCCGTCAATAAGTTCGCCTCGCAAGTCATCTCGGCCGATGGACGCGTGCTGGGTACCTGGAGCTATACGCGCGCCAATCGCATCTTCGTCAGCTACAACGATATAGCACCATCGACGGTGCAGGCTTTGGTGGCTACCGAAGATGTCCGCTTCTACGAACATTCGGGAATTGACTTCCGCGCGTTGATGCGTGCCATCTTCAAGCGTGGTATCCTGCGACAAAAGAATGCGGGTGGTGGTTCTACTATTACCCAGCAGCTGGCCAAACAGGTCTACTCTTCGCAGGCCGAAAGCGTGGAAGAGCGCCTCTCGCAGAAGCCCATCGAGTGGGTGATTGCCGTGCAGCTGGAACGCCTCTACACGAAAGAGGAAATCATCACGATGTACCTCAACTACTTCGACTTCCTGCATAACGCCGTAGGGCTGAAGTCGGCAGCCAAGACCTATTTCAACAAAGAACCGAAGAACCTGACCACCAACGAGAGCGCATTGCTCATCGGCCTCTGCAAGAATCCTTCGTATTTTAATCCCGTCCGCTTCCCCGAGCGTGCCCTGAGTCGTCGTAATGTCGTGCTCGGGCAGATGCTGAAAGCCGGCTACCTGACTCAGACTGAGGTCGACTCGCTGTCGGCTCAGCCCATAGCGCTCGACTTCCATCGTGCTGACCATAAGGAGGGCGAGGGCACCTACATCCGTGAGCATCTGCGTACGATGTTGATGGCCAAGAAGCCTGAGCGTTCGAACTACGCGTCGTGGCAAGGCCAGAAGTTCTACGAGGATAGTCTGGCCTGGGAAACCGACCCGCTGTTTGGCTGGTGTAACAAGAACCGCAAGAAGGACGGTACACCTTATAATATATATACGGACGGCCTGAAGGTGTTCACGACCATCGACTCGCGTATGCAGCGCTATGCTGAGGAAGCTATGATCAGTCATGTCGTCGGCTATCTGCAACCCTTGTTCGATGCCGAACGGCGTGGTCGTGCGAACGCTCCTTACGGCTCCAACATCTCGGCTGAGAAAGCTCGGCAGGACTTACAACGGGCGGTGCATCAGAGCGAACGCTATCTGATGATGAAGCAGGACGGCGCCTCGGATGCCGAGATCAAGAAAGCCTTTGATACGCCTGTCGAGATGACAGTCTACTCGCCTAAGGGCGACATTGACACGACGATGACACCGATGGACAGTATCAAATACGTGAAGCGTTTCCTCCGTTCGGGCTTCGTCTGCATGGACACGCAGACAGGGGCCGTCAAGGCATACGTCGGCGGCATCAACTTCCGTCATTTCCAATATGATATGGCCGGCGTCGGTCGTAGGCAAGTGGGGTCTACCATCAAACCTTATCTCTACACACTGGCCATGGAGAATGGATGGAGTCCATGTGATGTAGCGCCTAACGTGCAACAAACGTATCAAGTAGGTGGCGGGCAGACGTGGACGCCCCGTAATGGCAGCCGTGCACGCTACGGACAGATGGTCACGCTCAAATGGGGCTTGGCACAGTCCAACAACTGGATCTCAGCCTACCTGATGAGCCAGCTCAATCCGTCGGCCTTTGTGCGTCTGTTGCATGAGTTCGGTATCCTCAACCAGGACATTCATCCTTCGATGTCGCTTTGCCTGGGTCCATGTGATATCTCTGTGCTGGAGATGGTGTCGGCCTACACGGCCTTCCCCAATAAAGGCATCCGTTCGGCACCGATGTTCGTCAGCCGCATTGAGGATGTCGATGGTAATGTCATTGCTGAGTTTACGCCCCGCATGAATGAAGTCATCAGCGAGGAGAGCGCCTACAAAATGATCGTGATGATGCGTGGAGTCGTCGATGGCGGTACGGGTCAGCGTATGCGCAACCGTTATGGTATTACGGCCCCCATGGGCGGAAAGACCGGAACGACCAACGACAACAGCGATGGATGGTTCGTGGGCTATACGCCTCTGCTGTCCTTCGGTGCCTGGGTCGGTGGCGACGAGCGCGACATCCACTTCAACAGTATGGCTTATGGCCAGGGCGCATCTGCGTCATTGCCCATCTGTGCCAAGTTCTTGCAGAAAGTCTATGCCGACCCGCAGCTGAGCTACACTCAGAGCGATCAGTTCGATATGCCAGACGGCTTCGATCCCTGTGCAGTCACTGATGATGTCCGACAATATGAAGAAGTGGACGAAGCGGTGGGCCTGGACGAACTATTCGGCAGCGAATAAGGAGGATTCCATAAAAAGTCAATGCAGCACGGAGTCCGCGAGCGTCACCCACTTGTGCAGCTCGGTAACGCCCTCTTGGATATAGGGACGTTCCCAGTCGCTGGGACGAAGAATCGTACCATCCACCCAGATGAGGTCGAGATCCAACACGACTTGCCCATCGCGTGACGGACGGGTCGTTCGCATGTGCTCCTCGAAACTCTTCAACAGCGACTCGACTACCACTAAAGGCCTGTCCGTCACGAGGGCGCCTACCTGATTCAGGAACTTGTCGGGATAGGGGTAATCAATTGGATCTGTGAGCACAGGCGTGCTGAAATGGCACATGCTGCCGAAGGAGGCACGCAGCTTGCGACGCGCCCACAGAAGGATGCGCACCGCCGACGAGACGTTGCTGCCCATGCCGATATAGATGATATGCTTCTCCATTGACTGCGCGAAGATATAACATTTTGAAGGAATTCACAGAAAAAAGATGTAATTTTTAATAAATATTAAAATATGCCCAATAATTCTAACCGTCGGCCAAACTCAAGAACGCGGCAGGCTGTAGCACCTGCAGAAGACGCCTACGGACGCCAACAACCGCAGAATCTCGAGATGGAGCAAGCAGTGCTCGGAGCCATTTTGATTGAACAAGATGCCTTCTCGCAGGTGAGTGAGCTTCTGCGACCCGAGACCTTCTATGACCATCGTCATCAACTAATCTTTGAGGCCGTGCGTTCGCTGAGCGTTCAGCAACGTCCTATCGATATCCTCACCGTGCGCGAATATCTTGAGAGCCAAGGCAATCTCGAAGAAGCAGGCGGACCGCTCTATCTGGTGCAACTGACCTCCAACGTGACTTCTTCGGCCCATATCGAGTATCATGCCCGTATTATTGCACAGAAGTTCCTAGCCCGCGAACTCATCACCTTTGCCAGTCAGGTGTCGCGCGACGCTTTCGACTCAACCATTGATGTAGAGGATCTTATGCAGGAGGCTGAGGGAAAGCTCTTTTCGATTACGCAACAGAATCTGAAGAAAGACTTCACGCAGATCAATCCTGTCATCCACGAAGCCTACGAAGAACTACAGAAAGCCGCCGCTCGACAGGATGGCCTTTCGGGGCTTGCCAGCGGTTTCCCTCATCTGGACAAACTCACCAGTGGCTGGCAGAACTCCGACCTCATCATCATCGCAGCTCGTCCGGCTATGGGTAAGACGGCCTTCGTCCTCTCTATGGCCAAGAAGATTGCCGTCGACATGCGTGAACCCGTTGCGATGTTCTCGCTCGAAATGAGTAATGTCCAGCTGGTCAAACGTCTGATGGTGAACGTCTGCGAGATTACGGGCGACAAGATGAAGAGCGGACAGCTTGCTCCCTACGAATGGGGACAGCTCGGCAACCGAATCCGCACGCTCTATGACGCACCCTTCTATGTCGATGACACTCCTTCGCTCTCCATCTTTGAGCTGCGCACCAAGGCGCGTCGACTCGTTCGCGAACACGGTGTCAAGCTGATCCTCATTGACTATCTTCAGCTCATGAATGGCTCGGGAACTAGTTTCGGTTCGCGACAAGAGGAGGTCTCCAATATCTCACGTTCGCTCAAAGGTCTGGCCAAGGAGCTAAATATCCCCATCATCGCCCTGTCGCAGTTGAACCGTAGTGTAGAGAAACGTGAAGGCGAGGAAGGCAAGCGTCCTCAGTTGAGCGACCTGCGTGAGTCGGGAGCTATCGAGCAGGATGCCGATATGGTCTGTTTCATCCACCGCCCTGAGTACTACAAGATCTATCAAGACGAGAAGGGACGAAATATGCGTGGCATGGCTGAGTTTATCATCGCCAAGCATCGTAATGGTGCTGTCGATACCGTTGTCATGCGCTTCCGTAATGAATATGCACGGTTTCAGGACCTCGACGAAGATGCCTATATCCCTATGCCTGGCGAGAAGGTTACCTACGATTCCGCTATCAACGGAAATGTCCCCGACGGTCCTGAGCTGCCTTCAAGTGAGGTTCCGAATCTCCCGCCGCTTCCGGCTGCTGACGACAATAACACCCCATTTGGAGCGCCTCAACCGACCAATGACATGCCTTTTTGACCCTTGAAATGCATGAATAAGCAAAAAAGTTAGGCTTTCATCGTGCAAACTTCAGAGTTTTATTGTACTTTTGCACCCGAATTAGCAAAATAATACTTCTCCAATATGAATATTTCCTACAAATGGTTACGCGAGTACGTTGAAACCGACTTGACTGCTCATGAAGTAGCCGACGCCCTCACCTCAGAAGGTCTCGAAGTGGGAGGCGTAGAAGAAGTTCAGACAATCAAAGGTGGTCTGGAAGGATTGGTCGTGGCCGAGGTCCTCACCTGTGAGCCCCATCCCAACAGCGACCACATGCACGTTTGCACGGTCAATATCGGCACTGACGAGGTTCAGCAGATCGTCTGCGGCGCTCCCAATGTAGCCGCTGGCCAGAAGGTCATCGTGGCTACGCTTGGAACGAAGCTCTACGATGGCGACAAGGAATTTATCATCAAGCGTTCGAAACTGCGTGGCATCGAATCCAATGGCATGATTTGTGCTGAGGACGAGATAGGCATTGGCACCAGCCATGATGGAATTATCGTCCTGCCCGAGGATGCTGTCGTCGGAACGCCTGCTGCTGAATACTATGGACTCGAGAGCGACTATCTCATCGAGGTCGACATCACGGCCAACCGTGCTGATGCTTGCTCGCACTATGGCGTTGCCCGCGACCTCTATGCATGGCTCGTTCAGAATGGTTATCAGACCAGCATCCACCGTCCGTCGGTTGATGATTTCAAGGTCGACAATCACGAGCTCGAGATTCCCATCTATGTCGAGAATGCCGAGGCATGCCCGCGTTATGCTGCCGTAACCATCACCGACTGCGAAGTCAAGGAAAGCCCTCAATGGTTGAAGGATCATCTGACCACCATTGGCTTGCGCCCCATCAACAACATCGTCGACATCACCAACTACATTATGATGGCTTTCGGGCAGCCCTTGCATTGTTTTGATGCCGATATGATTAAGGGCGGTAAGGTCGTTGTCAAGACGATGCCTGACGGCACTCCTTTCCAGACGCTCGATGGCATTGACCGTAAACTCAGCGACCGCGACCTGATGATCTGTAATGCCGAGGAGCCTATGTGTATCGGTGGCGTCTATGGCGGTAAGGGAAGTGGCACGTACGAGACGACGAAGAACGTCCTGCTCGAGAGTGCTTACTTCAATCCCACCTGGATTCGCAAGAGCGCCCGCCGTCATGGCCTGCAGACCGACGCTTCTTTCCGCTTCGAGCGCGGCATCGACCCCAATGGTCAGATCTATGCCTTGAAGCTTGCTGCCAAGATGTGTCAGGAACTGGCTGGTGGAAAGGTGTCGATGGAAATCGTCGATGTCTATCCCGAGCCTATTCATGACTTCCCAGTCGACTTGAAGTATGACTATGTCGACAACCTCATCGGTCAGCATATCCCCGTTGAGACCATCAAGAGCATCGTCACCTCTTTGGAGATGCATATTGAAGAAGAGACAGCCGAGGGCTTGAAACTCGTCGTGCCGGCCTATCGCGTAGATGTGCAGCGTCCTTGCGATGTCGTCGAGGACATCCTCCGCATCTATGGGTACAACAATATTGAGATTCCGTCCTCCATCAATAGCGCACTCTCGGTGAAGGGCGAGCCAGACAAGAGCCACAAGCTCCAGAATATTGTTGGTGAGCAGCTTGTCGGTGCTGGCTTCAACGAGATCTTGAACAACTCGCTTCAGAAGTCCGCTTACTACGATGACCTCCAGAGCTACAAGGCTGAGAACTGTGTGCGCCTGCTCAATCCCCTGTCGCAGGACCTTAGCGTACTGCGTCAGACGCTGCTCTTCGGCGGTCTTGAAAGCATCAATCGCAACGTCAATCGTCGTCGCGCCGACCTTCAATTCTTCGAGTTCGGCAATTGCTATTATTTCCATGCCGAGAAGAAGTGTGCTGACATCATCCCTGGTGTCAGTTCCAGCCGTGACCCCGAGGTCATCAAGCATGTGCTCGATGCTTATAGCGAGGACTATCATCTCGGTCTCTGGGTGACGGGCAAGCGCGTCAGCGGATCGTGGGCACACCCCGACGAGGATCAGACATTCTACGCTTTGAAGGCACAAGTCGTCAATATCCTCAGTCGTCTGGGCGTTCCTTTCGGTGCTCTTGTCTTCAAAGAGGGTAACAACGATATTTTCTCCAAGAGCATTCTCATCGAGAACCGTGGCGGCAAGACCATCGCACAGCTCGGTATCGTAGCCAAGCGCCTGCAAGTAGCCTTCGACATCCCGACAGAGGTGTACTTCGCCGACATTGCCTGGCAGCAAGTCATGCGACTGATTCGCAAGGAGAAGGTGACCTACACCGAGCTGCCTAAGTTCCCCGCCGTCAGTCGTGATCTCGCCCTGTTGGTCGACAAGTCGGTCGAGTTCGCTCAGATTGAAGCCATTGCCTATCAGAGTGAGCGCAAGCTGTTGAAGGAAGTGCGCCTCTTCGATGTCTACGAGGGCAAGAACCTGCCAGCAGGCAAGAAGTCCTACGCTGTCAACTTCCGTCTGCAGGACGAGACCAAGACACTCAACGACAAGGCCATCGACGCTATCATGCAGAAGCTGATTGGTAATTTAACTAAGCAGTTGGGTGCCGAGCTCCGCTAATATCTCAGTTCTCGAAATAACGAATTAACGAAATAATAAAAAGAATAAAAAAGTATGGGAAGAGCATTTGAATACCGCAAGGCCGCCAAGCTGAAGCGCTGGGGCCACATGGCAAAGACATTCACCAAGTTAGGCAAGCAGATTGCCATCGCCGTCAAAGCTGGCGGTCCCGATTCCGACATGAACCCCACGCTGCGTGGTATCATCGCTACTTGCAAGCGTGAGAACATGCCGAAGGACAACATCGACCGCGCCATCAAGAACGCTATGGGTAAGGACCAGAGCGACTACAAGGGCATGACCTACGAGGGCTATGGACCTCATGGCATCGCTGTCTTCGTGGACACGCTGACCGACAATCCCACGCGTACGGTTGCCGACGTGCGCAGCGTCTTCAACAAGTTTGGGGGCAACCTCGGAACGATGGGCTCGCTGGCTTTCCTCTTCGACCACAAGTGCGTGTTCACCTTCAAGAAGAAGGACGGCATAGACATGGACGAACTCATTCTGGACCTCATCGACTATGGCGTCGAGGACGAATATGACGAGGACGAGGAAGAAGGCACGCTCACCATCTATGGCGACCCCAAGAGCTACGGCGCTATCCAGAAGCATCTGGAGGAGCAGGGCTTTGAGGAGGTCGGTGGTGAATTCACCTACATCCCCAACGACCTGAAGGACGTGACGCCTGAACAGCGCGAGAGCCTCAATAAGATGGTCGAGCGCCTCGAGGAGTTCGATGACGTACAGACCGTCTACACCAACATGAAACCTGAGGAGTAAAAAAAGCGAAGCCGTTTTTTAGGCTGCATCTCTTTCATCATCATTATTCATAATCTGAGTTGTTATGGGATACATTGAAGACAGCTTGATGAAGGATGAGCATGTCGAATTTGAGGCACAGCTCCATCCTATTGTCTACTGGGCACCTATAGCCATTGCCGTGCTCGGATTCGTATGCTTGTTCCTGCCCTTCGATCAGGTTGAGAATCCTTGGCTGCAGGAACATGCCTGGCTCGTTCGCATCCTGCTGATGCTTGTGCTCTTCGTGACAGCGGTCGTACGTACGATTGAGATCCACGGCGGCAAACGCTATGTCGTCACCAATCGGCGTCTCATCTTCAAGCGAGGCATCATCCGCCGTCGCAGCCACGAATTGATGTTGCGTCGAGTCGAAGGTGTACAGGTCGATCAGACCATCATGGGCCGCCTGCTCGGTTATGGCTCAGTATCCGTAACGACGGGTGAAGTCACCAACACCTACGACTATATCCGTCAGCCTATGCGTTTCAGCGCCATGATCAACCAGATGATTGACAGCATGAACGCGCATTAACTCCTCAGAGACATTTGTGCTTCATTTAAATAAGAAAAGCGCCTCTATTACGGGGCGCTTTTTCATTGGCTTGCAATCACACGTATATACGCTGGGCATTCATCGAATATACGTAAAGGCTTACGCGAATATATGTGAAGGCTCACGCGTATATATGTATAAGCCTTCGCGTATAGTACGCTCAGGCTTGTCTCAATAATGATACTCGCGAGTATCACCAATGAGACTTTTGAGTACCAATAATGATACCTCCATAGGTCTCTATTCGATTGGATGTTGTTGACTATTCAACTTTGCCTTGTTGACTATTCGACGTTGCCTTGTTGACTATTCGACTTAGCTTTGTCTACTAATCGGCTTTGACCTGCCGACGATTCAGATCAACTTTGGGCAACGATGAGTTGCTTTGCAAGGGCTGCCACAATGGCTTCGAGGCCCTGACGATCGGTGTCATCGAAGGCTGCGAGCTGGTCGCTGTCGATGTCGAGAACGCCTATGACATGGGCATCTGATGGATGGAGAATAGGCACGACAATCTCTGAGCGAGAGGCTGAACTGCAGGCGATGTGCCCTGGGAACTGGTCGACATCAGGGACAACGAGCGTTTGAGCTTCAGCCCACGCCGTACCACAGACGCCACGCCCTCGACGTATACGCGTACAAGCAACGGGACCTTGGAAAGGACCAAGATGAAGCCACTCAGGTTCGGCAACCATGTAGAAGCCTACCCAAAAATAGTTAAAGGCTTCATGAAGGGCTGCGGATGTATTGGCCAAGAGGCTGACAGTGTCGGTCTCGCCATCGATGAGCAGGCGGTAGTCCTCGAGGAAGGCTGCATAGCGCTCGCCCTTGCTCATTGCGGGGTATGTGAAAGACTGTTCCATGAGGAGTCTTACATTTATAGTTAAAGGTGAAAGAATGAAAAGTGATTAATTACAAGTTACCTTCAAGAGTTAAGATTCACGTCTTATTAAGATTATCTTATTTTTCACTTTTCATTCTTTCACTTTTCATTATCATTCATTTCTTCTCGGGTACGAGGTAGCGGTCGCCAGTCTTCTCGACGATGACTTTGCGATAGCGTTCGGGGTAGCCAACACGGGTCAGGGGCACATGATCGCCGCCAGCTGTGCGCTTGTACTGCCCGTTCTCTTCGGGCTTGATAGCCATATCGTTGTATTTGACAATCAGTCGCTCGAAGAGTTGGCGCCAGCGGTCCATCATCATGCTGGCCGCACGACAGCTATAGCCTGTGAGATGACTGATAGCCTCTGCCTCATTCTTGGCCTGTGCCTCGGCGTCAATCTTGGCTTGCATGTCCTCGAGTTCGCGGTCGAGTTGATCGCGCACCTGTTGCACATCAGGGAAGAGCTGGCTGTAGCGCGGATAGACGAAGTTGGAAAGGGCGTTGCACACCCAGTAGGCACTCTTCAGCGAGAAGGTGAAGGGGTCGGCCGTGCGCTCGGCGTAAGGCTCGGGGCAGACAGTTGAGCAGCAGTAGACAGGCGTGTAGGCAACCATGTTGGCATCATCGCAGCCCACCCAGAGCACACCACCGATGTGATTGGGAAGCCATGAACGGAGCTGAGCCAGATAGGTGACAGCCGTCTGTTGCGTAGAGATGGGGCGCTCGTTGAAGTACTTCTTGCCATCCACTTCGAAGTAGAGTGGAGTAGGGCGATAGGGCGCTTCGTAAGGGCCGGCACCAACGTCTGCAGTCATCTCCATTGGCGTTCCCTCGAAGTGGTCGCGCATAGCTTGCTTGACCTCATTGAGCGTAACTGGATGGTCGGGACGGATGCACCAAGGCATTTCCTCCGTGTTTGCTTCAATACCTTGAACGTAAGGCAAGTACTTATCCATGCCTGCAGCTACACGATTGAAGAATGTCCACACTCGAGCCTCGCAGATGTGGCGTGCACCGAAGTCGTTGGGCGCATAAGCATCGCGGAACGAGAAGTCTTTGTCCTTGCCTGAGAAATAACCTTTCTCGCGAGCGAAAGAGATGACATCCTTGGAGTAGAGGCAGTTCTGACGATCCTTTAGTGGGAACGTAGTGATGCGCGCTTGATTGGCATGGCCTGTGACACAATCATCGGGCAAACGACGGGCTACCCAAACGGCGCCTTTGCGTCCAGGGCCCTTCCCAATCATCTCGAGCACCCATACCTCGTTGGGGTCGGCAATGGTGATGCTCTCGCCTTCAGAACGATAGCCGTAGGTCTCGACAAGTTTCGTCCAGACGTCAATGGCCTCACGGGCGGTCTTTGCACGTTGCAAGGTGACGTACATGAGTGAGCCGTAGTCGAGCAGGCCTGTTGAATCAGCCAACTCCTCGCGACCGCCGAAGGTCGTCTCCATGATGGAGAGTTGGTGCTCATTGATCTGACCGATGACGTTGTAGGTGTATTCTGCCTCGGGTATTTCGCCGAGGTAGTTGTTGGTCTCGTAGTCGTAGAGCGCGCGCATCTCACCTTTGGCATGGTGACCGGCGGGGTAGAAATGAAGATAGCCATAGGAGCCGTAGTCGTCGGCTGAATATGTAATCATGACAGAGCCGTCGGCCGAAGCCTTCTTGCCGACAATCAGGTTTGTGCAGGCCCAACCTTCGAGGCCGAAGGCAGCAACTGCGAGCGCAAAAAGAATCTTTTTCATCTGTTTCTACACATTATTTATAAATATTGGCGCAAAGATAATGCTTTTTGTTGTACCTTTGCGCAGAAAACATCAAGAAAAATGCACTTACGGCTGAAATTAATCATCCTGTCCGCGCTCTTTGCCTGTCAAAGCACGCTGGTCCACGCGCAGGACAACGCTTTCTTCCAAGTGCCTGTCCCAGACTCTGTGATGGCTCGGATGCAAGGCGTCTCGTTGCCTGTGGCTGAAGCCGCTCGCTATGGTCTTCGGCGCGATGACCTGCGCTATCTGCGCTTGTTGCACTACGATTTCGACGGACATGTGCGCGAGGGCGAAATGGTCTGTAACGCCGCTATTGCCGATGACTTGATTGACATCTTCAAGCGGTTGTTCGAGGCTAAATATCCGATAGCCAGCGTGCGGCTGATTGATGACTTCGGCGCCGATGACGAGCGCTCGATGCGAGCGAACAATACGTCGTGTTTCTGCTTCAGAGCGGTCGCTGGAACGAAGAAACTCTCGAAGCATGCGCGCGGCTTGGCCGTCGACTTGAATCCGCTGCAGAACCCTTGTGTCAAGACACGCAAGGGTCGTACTGTCGTCCAGCCCTCCACGGCTACACGTTTCACCAACCGCTCGCGTAAGTTCGCCCACAAGATCGACCGCAATGACTTGGCTTATCGCCTGTTCCTCGAGCATGGCTTCAGTTGGGGTGGCTCGTGGCGCTCGCTGAAAGATTACCAACATTTTGAGCGGTAAGGCGCTATGCGGTGGCCGTTGGTAATCAACGATGGAACCGGCAGACTCGTAGCGGGCCGAAAGGTAGAAATGAAAAAGAGTCCCACCGACGGCAGAACTCCCTTTCGGAAAAACGTATGATTGACGAAGTGATTCCGTTGGGATTCGAACCCAAGACCCACAGCTTAGAAGGCTGTTGCTCTATCCAGCTGAGCTACGGAACCATCCTCATGTGCTTTTGCGGGCGCAAAGGTAGTAAAAAGTTTGAAGACTAACGCGTAAAGCCCAAACTTTTTGCGGTTTCACGTATAAAATAAGGCCATTTTCACACCGTAAGATGCAAAAATGGCCTTTTTATTCGACTTAATGCTTGTGTATCGGTCGAATCCGATTCGATGGCAGAGGAATGACTAACTCATGGGCCTAAGCCTGATGTTGCGGGCGAAGGAGGTCGTTGACGGTCTTGACCGGATTGAATGTCTCGAGGGGCACCTGCACGAAGATTGTGTTCCAATCGCTCATGGCACCATTCCAGAGACCTGGCAACTCGAGCGCCTTGAGTTCGCGGCCATTCTTGCTCTTGAATGAGATGAAACCGGTGGCGGTGTCAACATAGTGGGGCAGATCGAAGCGATTGCCCTTGTAGTCGCGGATAGCACAGACGAGGTCCACAGGATTGAAGTGGGTGCCGCCTTGGAACATAGCCATATAGGCAGGATTGTGCGTGTCGATCTGCGAGCTCTCGAGAATCTGAGGACTTACGCTGCCATCGGGATTGAAGGCGAGGAACGGACCACCGCCAGGTTCGCCGACGTTCTTGACCATGCCACAGACGCGGATGGGGCGATTGAACTTCTTGCGTAATGTCTCGATGAGTTCATCGTGCGACAGATTGTCAATGCCCGGAATCTCCGTGCAGAGGTCATTGCTCAGGAAGTGGCGCATCTCATCGAGCTCGGCACTGCCCAGATTGCCTTCGTCGAGACGATTCAAATAGGCAAAGGCTTGGCGCTGCGTGTTGACGAGGATGCCTGCGATCACCTGCTTCCACAGTGTCGTTGCGGGCTTAAGGCTATCGGGTACAACATTGTCGATGTTCTTGATGAATACGATGTCAGAGGGCAGGTCGGAGAGGTTTTGGATAAGGGCTCCATGTCCGCCTGGACGGAAGAGCAGACGGCCGTCATCGGTGCGGAAAGGCTCGCCCTCGAGGGTCGATGCTACAGTGTCTGTAGAAGGTTTCTGCTCGCTGAACGAAACCGTGTAGCGAATGCTAAATCTCTCCTCGTAGATAGGCAGCACACGCTCTACCAACTGCTCGAAGAGTTCGCGATGCTCCGTCGAGACCGTGAAGTGAATATCCGCGCGACCATCGCTGGTGGCATAGAGAGCAGCTTCGACGAGATGCTCCTCAAGCGGTGTTCGTGCTACATCGGGGTAGGCATGGAACTGGAGCAGTCCCTTAGGCAACTGACCATAGTTGAGTCCTTCCTCGTCGAGCATGGCACTTACGATATCCTTGTAGCGATGCTCGTCGATGAGATCGTCAACGCCCATACCATAAAGCACCTGGCACGCATCGTCGAGGGCGGGGTAGAAGGCAAAATCATGGATACGTTCGAAATATGTGCGTTCGAAGTCGGTCGCGGGCTCATCGTGGTCGCCATCGCGGAACTCAAACATGTTCTTGAACATGCGTGATGCAGCTCCACTGGCAGGTACGAACTTGGTAATTTGATGTCCTTCGGCCTTGTAGGCGTTCCAAGCTTCGATATAGGCCTGACATTCGACGTCGGATGGTGCTACAATGCCATTGTCGATGGCAGCTGCAGCGCGCAGGCGAAGGAAGGGGAAACCCGTACGCAGTTGCTCGAGCTGCGTCTGAATCTGCTGCTCGCTGATACCTTTCTCGGCGAGTTGTCTTTTGTCTTCTGATGATAACATAAAAAGAAGGTGTTAAAAGGGTAGAATATGTTATTTTGTTTCAAAATCGTGTCCAAAAGTAGTAAAAAACATTGAATAACGTACAAAGTTTCGACGAAAATTACTATCTTCGCACTGTTTTCTTATGCCTATAGACCAAAATGACAGATAAGAACCACCTTACTGATGCCGAAATACAACGGTTGGAGGAACTGCGAGTCGAGTTGCAACAATTGCTTGGCACGGAATTCTTAGAGACAGACTATCGGCGCGTGAGCGAACTGCTAACCGCGGTTTTGGACACGCCAGCCATGGCTCGCGACGTGTTTGGCTTGCACCCGATGGTCACAGACGCCTTGACGGCACAAATCATAGCAACAGAGATTAGCCTCTCGCGTGCTGCCATCCTCGGAGTAATGCTCAACAGGCTCGTAGCTTCGGGACAAATCACGCTCGAAGCCATTGACGAAGAGTTCGGGCATGACGTAGCAACCATCATTCATGGACTGGCACGCATTAATGAGCTCTACGAGAAGAATCCGATTATCGAGAGCGAGAACTTCCGTCAGTTGCTCATCTCGTTTGCCGAGGATATGCGCGTCATCCTGATTGTCATCGCCTCTCGCGTGTGCGTGATGCGTAATATTAAGGATGCTGAGGACGACGATGCTCGCCGCCGCGTGGCCTCAGAGGCAGCCTACCTCTATGCTCCGCTGGCTCACAAACTGGGCTTGTATAAGCTCAAGAGCGAGTTGGAAGACCTCTCGCTGAAGTACCTGGAGCACGATGCCTATTATCATATCAAGGAGAAGCTGAATGCTACGAAGAAGAGTCGCGATGCCTACATCAAGCGTTTTATCGGTCCCGTCGAAGAACGCTTGACGGCGGCGGGCTTGAAGTTCCACATGAAGGGGCGCACGAAGAGCATTCACAGTATCTGGCAGAAGATGAAGCGGCAGAAGTGCCCATTCGAAGGTGTCTATGACCTGTTTGCCATCCGTGTGATCCTGGATTCTCCCCTCGAGCGCGAGAAGCAAGACTGTTGGCAGGTGTTCTCCATTATCACAGACATGTACCAACCGAATCCAAAGCGGATGCGCGACTGGTTGTCAATCCCCAAATCGAATGGCTATGAGAGCCTTCATATCACCGTGTTGGGCCCCGAGCAGAAATGGGTAGAAGTACAGATCCGCACGGAACGCATGGACGAGATTGCCGAGAAGGGTCTGGCTGCCCATTGGCGCTATAAGGGCGTGAAGGGTAGTAAGGGTGCCATTGAGGACTGGTTGCAGAACATTCGAGGTGCGCTCGAAGCAGGCGATGATATGATGCTGATGGACCAGTTTAAGATGGACCTGAAGGATGAGGAAGTGTTCGTGTTCACGCCAAAAGGCGATCTCTTCAAACTGCCCCAAGGAGCTACCGTCCTTGACTTTGCCTACGCGATTCACACGAAGGTTGGCAACAAGTGCACGGGAGGCCGTATAGGTGGTAAGATGGTTACGCTGCGCCACGTCCTACAGAGCGGTGAACAGGTTGAGATCATGACGCATGCCAACCAAGTACCGAAGCAAGACTGGCTGAAGGTGGCCAAGACCAGTCGTGCCCGCTCCAAGATACGCCAAGCTCTCAAGGAGATGGCAGCCACTCAGGCAGCATACGCTAAAGAAGAACTTGAACGCAAATTCAAGAACAGGAAGATAGACATTGACGAACCTGCGCTCATGCACACCATGACGCGACTGGGTTATCGTGTCGTCACTGAATTCTATAAGGCCTTGAGCGAAGGAGCGCTCGACCTCAACCAGGTCATGGAAGCCTACCTGAGCCAGCAGCGCCATGATCGTGGCGAGGTTACGGTGCAGCAGACGAGCGCCGAAGCCTACACCATCAGAGAAGACCTTACTGCAACAGGCAAGACAGACGTGCTGGTGATTGACAACAATATGAAGGGCATTGACTACACGCTCGCGCGTTGTTGCCATCCCGTCTACGGCGACGAGGTTTTTGGCTTCCTCACTGCTGGAGGCGGTATTAAGGTGCATCGACGCGACTGTCCCAATGCGCCTGCGCTCAGACAGCGCTATGGCTACCGCATTATCGATGCGCGTTGGGCGGGTAAGGGCAATAGCCAGTATGGCATCACGCTGCGAATTGTAGGCAATGACGACCTCGGTATTGTCAACAACATTACGAGTATCATCTCTAAAGACGAGAAAATCCTTCTGCGCAGCATCTCCATCGACTCACACGATGGGCTCTTCAGCGGCACGCTCACCATCATGCTTGATGACACGACACGCTTGAAACAACTTATCCAGAAGCTCACAAATGTGAAAGGCGTGAAGAACGTTGAACGTCTATGAACCTTAAAACTGCGTTAAAAGGTATTAAGGAATTTCCGTGACTCGGAATTTTCTCTTACATTTGTCCGCGTAAATCATAACTCATGAGCACGATTCAACTCCATAAACATCTTTGTGCGGCCATCATTGCGCTGATGGTCAGTGCATTTCATGTCAACGCGCAAGAAATCACAGTCGGCAGCTATCGTTTCCGTGATGGTGGCGAATACAGCGGCGAGCTATTCCGGGGCAAACCTTGGGGTAAAGGTAAGACGACCTATAAGAACGGCGATTACTACGAAGGCGAGTACGAGAAAGGCAAGCGCCACGGATATGGCGTGTACACGTTCACGGATGGTGAGCGCTACGAAGGCGAATGGTACCAAGACCAGCAACACGGTCAGGGTACATTCTATTTCAAGAACAACAACAAGTATGAAGGCCTTTGGTTCCGTGATTATCAGCAGGGAAAAGGTACAATGTACTATTACAATGGCGACCGATATGATGGCGAATGGCTCGAGGACAAGCGCGTAGGAGCTGGCACGTACACCTATTCGGGAGGCGACTACTATCGAGGCGATTGGAAGGCCGACCTCAAGGACGGACAGGGTACGTTCGTCTGGGCCAATGGTGCTCAATACACGGGTACGTGGAAGGCAGGCAAGATGAACGGACAAGGCACTTACCACTATGCCAACGGCGATGTCTACAAAGGTACCTTCGTCAACGATTCGCTCGAAGGTAAAGGTATTTATACCTTTAATAACGGAGACCGCTATGAAGGGTCGTACCACATGAGCCAACGTGATGGCGAAGGCATCTTTACGTATGCCAACGGCAACAAATACGTTGGTCAGTTCCGTGGAGGACTGAAGCATGGAACAGGTTTCTTCACGTCAGTTGATGGAACCAACTATACAGGCCAGTGGCGCAACGACAAGAAAGAGGGTCGAGGCAAGTACACTTGGAGCAATGGCGACGTCTATGATGGAGAATGGAAGGACGGTATGATGGATGGCGAAGGCATCCTCCGCCAGAAGGATGGAACGAAGTTCCGCGGCACGTTCCGTCAAGGTGAAAAGAATGGCAAATGTGTCATGGAGACCCCTGATGGCATTCGTTTCGAAGGCAGCTTCAAGAACAATCTCCGTGATGGCGATTTCATCGAGAAAGATCGTAATGGCAACGTCGTTCGTCGCGGTCATTACACCAACGGAGTGCTCGATAAGTAGTCCTCAGGACATTCACAGACTGACCTACTCGACAAATATTCTGTGCGCAAAAGCCTCTTTTCGGAGGCTTTTGC
Source organism: Bacteroidaceae bacterium (assembly GCA_017429525.1). Taxonomy (GTDB): domain Bacteria; phylum Bacteroidota; class Bacteroidia; order Bacteroidales; family Bacteroidaceae; genus Physcousia. Next base: position 53,391 of record JAFROT010000032.1, read on the forward strand.
TGATTTTATTAGATATAAATTTCCTTAAATCAAAGTTTTTCTGTATCTTTGCGGCCGAAATTATAAACGATTGTCGTTCTATGATCATTGATTCTTTAGAGGTCTTGGACCGCTATGAGGGGTTAAATCCCCTCTTCAAAGTGGTTGTCAATTTCATTCGAAAGACTGACCTTACAACCCTTCCCACTGGGAAGACCGTTATTCAGGGTGACGATATTTATGTTAACGTAATGGATGCTCCGGTCAAAGGTCGCGAAGAGGCACGTTTTGAGACTCATCGTGACATGATTGACATCCAAGTGCCATTCGATGCTCCCGAGGAGCATGGATGGGCACCCGCCGCAACGCTCCCACAGGCACGTTACGACGAATCCATCGATATGACTTTGCATGATCCTGAACTTGGCATGAGCAACGAAGCGCTCGCTTCGACCTATTTCACGCTCAAGCCCGGGCAGTTCGCTATCTATTTCCCAACCGACGGACATGCGCCCGCTATCACGGCTACAGGCTTACGCAAGGCGATCTTCAAGGTAAAAGTCATTTGAGCGAATCAGAGAAACTATTGAACTAAAAATATATGGCAGAGAAAAAAGTTACCAAAAAATCGACTGCTAAGAAAGTTGAAAAGAAGGCATCGAGCAAGTCTGCTTCCAAGAAGACTGTGAAAGCCGCTTCCAAAGCTGCCGATAAGAAGGACGTTCAAGCTTCAGAATCTCAACTGAAACTGGTCAGAAACGACGAGTGGTTGCAACCTTTTGCTCCTGCAATCGAAGGTCGTCACCAACACGTCCTCGATAAGTTGAATGAGCTCACCCAGGGCGGAAAACAGAAACTCACAGATTTTGCCTCAGGTTATCTCTACTATGGCCTGCATCGCGAGGACAAGAAATGGATTCTGCGCGAATGGGCTCCAAATGCTACCGAAATCTATCTCATTGGTGATTTCAATAATTGGCAGGAGGATAAAACCTATGCCATGAAACGTATCGCGAAGACGGCTGGCGACTGGGAAATCAAGCTCCCGCTGAAAGCGCTCAAACATGGGCAGCTCTTCAAGCTTTCCGTGCACTGGGAAGGCGGTCAAGGAGAGCGTATCCCCGCATGGATCAATCGAGTCGTTCAAGACGAACAGACCAAGATCTTCTCTGCTCAGGTTTGGATGCCTGAGGAGGAATATGAATGGAAGGTCGCTAAATTCAAGCCCGAGAAATCACCTCTGCTCATCTACGAATGTCATATCGGTATGGCACAGGAAGCAGAGAAAGTAGGCTCTTACACTGAGTTCCGCGAGAACGTGCTCCCTCGAATTGTTGCTGATGGCTACAACTGCATCCAGATCATGGCCATTCAGGAGCATCCCTATTACGGCAGTTTCGGCTACCACGTATCCAACTTCTTTGCGGCTTCGTCGCGTTTCGGTACTCCTGAAGAGCTGAAGGCGCTCATCGATGCAGCCCACGAGAAGGGACTCGCTGTCATCATGGATATTGTCCACAGCCATGCTGTGAAGAATGAGAACGAAGGCCTCGGTAATTTCGCCGGCGATCCCAACCAGTATTTCTACGAGGGCGGACGCCGTGAGCATCCCGCTTGGGACAGCCTCTGCTTCGACTATGGAAAGAACGAAGTCCTGCACTTCCTGCTCTCCAACTGCAAGTATTGGCTCGAGGAATATCATTTCGATGGTTTCCGCTTTGACGGCGTGACGTCCATGTTGTACTACAGCCATGGTCTTGGCGATAACTTCATGTCGTATGCTGACTACTACAACGGTAACGAGGACGACAACGCCATCGCCTATCTGACGCTCGCCAACCAGCTCATACATGAAGTCAATTCCCGTGCCATCACGATTGCCGAAGAGGTATCGGGAATGCCTGGCCTGGCCGCTCCGTTCAAGGACGGTGGTTATGGCTTCGACTATCGCATGGCCATGAATATCCCCGACTATTGGATTAAGGTCATCAAGGAACTGCGTGACGAAGACTGGAAGCCCAGTTCGATGTTCTGGGAAGTCAAGAACCGTCGTGTCGACGAGAAGACCATCAGCTACTGCGAGAGCCACGATCAGGCACTTGTGGGCGACAAGACCATCATCTTCCGCCTAGTCGATGCCGATATGTATTGGCATTTCAAGAAGGGCGACGAGAACTACAATGTAGAGCGCGGTATAGCCCTCCATAAGATGATTCGTCTGCTCACCGCAGGTACGATGAACGGAGGCTATCTCAACTTCATGGGTAATGAATTCGGTCATCCCGAATGGATCGACTTCCCGCGTGAGGGTAATGGCTGGAGCTATAAGTATGCCCGTCGGCAGTGGAGTCTTGTCGACAATAAGGAACTGTGCTACCACTATCTTGGCGACTTCGACAAGGCAATGCTGAAGGTGCTGAAGATGCAGAAGGATTTCCAGAAGACGCCAGTCACGGAAATCTGGGTGATGGACGATGACCAAGTTTTCGCCTTCCAGCGTGGTGAGTTGCTCTTTGTGTTCAATTTCTCCTTCAATCGCAGCTACACGGGCTACGGCTTCCGTGTTCGTCAGGGCGCCTACAATGTTCTCCTGAACACTGATGACACAGCCTTTGGCGGTCATGGCCTCAATGACGACAGCATGCGCCACTTCACCAACTACGATCCGCTGCTTGCTCGCGAGAACAAGGGATGGCTCAAACTCTACCTGCCCGCACGCTCTGCTGTGGTGCTGGCCAAGTCTAAGGACGATTAAGCCCGTTGATTCCGCAAATATTTGTTCGCTCCTCGCGCGCGTACATTATTTATGATAAGCCCCGCTGACAATGCTGTTGGCGGGCTTTTTTTTACAATAGGGAAAATCCCTTCCTCTTTAGGTTTTTTCCTTTGACGGGGACGATAGAAAGACTTACCTTTGCAACGTCAAAAGAACAGAAAACGTTGTTTAACCCTAAAAACTTACAGATATGAAAAAGTTATTCTCCGCACTCTTCATGAGTTTCGTCGCAGTTGTTACGCTGCATGCAATGGATTATGAGCAGGCTCGCGAGCAGGCTCTGTTCCTCACCGATAAGATGGCGTATGAGCTCAATCTCAACGACCAGCAGTACGAAGATTGCTACGAGATCAACCTCGACTATCTGCTCAGCGTGCAGACGGCGGATGATGTCTATGGCAACTACCTCATCTATCGCAATGCTGATCTGCGTCACATCCTCTTTGATTGGCAGTACAGCATCTTCGCTACTACCGACTATTTCTTCCATCCTCTGCTCTGGTACCGTGGCGCATGGTCGTTCCCCATCTATCGCTACTATACCTACGGACATTTCTTCTACGATCGTCCCGCTGTCTTCTGGCACTATCGTGGTGGTCATGGTCGACACTACTTCCATGCAGGCTTCTATGCTTCTCGTCGTCCCCATCGCTGGAATGGCGGCTTCCGCGGACATGATTGCGGTCCTGTAGCTCATCGTGGAGACTTCGGTCGCGCTTCAGGTCATGGAGCAACGCGCTCTGGCCGCTCAGGGCATGCTGATCGCTTCGGTCGCGGTGATCATGCTCACAACAACGGCGTTGGCCACACTCGTAGCGGTTACTCCATCGGTAACAGCCGTACAGCCGGACGTGATGCTGGTCGCTCTCACGACGATACCTACTCGCTCGGTCGTTCTGCCGGCACTCATGCAGCAATCGGTTCAACTCGCTCAGCTGACAGCTTCAGCCGTAGCCGTGGTGACAACAATGTCGGTGGTTACAATCATCCCAGCTCCACGCGCACTACCGTCGGTACGTCAGTCGGCCATCAAGGTTCTACGCGCTCCAGCTCATTCAGCAGCGCAGGCTCACGTAGTGGCTCATTGACACGCTCCACGCCCTCCATCAGTCACTCCTCTCGCAGCGGTTCCTACTCAGGACATTCCTCCTCCCGCAGCTCCTATTCAGGCCGTTCGTCGCGCAGCAGCGGCAGTTTCAGCGGTGCAACACGCAGCAGCGGCAGTTTCAGCGGCGGTTCACGCGGTGGTGGCAGTTTCGGCGGAGGTTCACGCAGCGGTGGTTTCAGTGGCGGCTCTCGTGGCGGCAGTTCTCGCGGTGGAGGTCGGGGCAGATAATCTTCTGCCAAACAAGAGCATCGACAAATCCGTCGGGCGTACGCAGCCAGTCGCTTAGTCGGGCAGAGGGCGTGAAGCCCAGGCGCTCGAACAAGCGGCTGGCTTGTTGGTTGCTCACGGCAATGGTTGCCGCCACTTGATGCAGCATCAGTCGCTGGGCATACTCGCACAATAGCCGAACGGCCTTTTCTGCGTAGTGACGCCCTTGGAAAGCCGGCAAGACGATCAAGCCGATTTCAGCTCTCAGGTGTAGGGCGTCGGCGTTGAACAGATCGGCCAGGCCTACGGCTGTCCATTTAGGGGCACGAAGGCCTTCATCATTTTCTGTGCCATCAAGCGCAGCTTCAATCACCAATCGTACCTGTCCGTCTGCGAACAGGTCGTTCTGCGTCTGTTCAAGATAATTCCGCAGCGCATAGCGAGAGTAGGGGACGGTCGTACTGCCAAACTGCCAGAAACGAGCGTCGTTCTCGACTTCATACAGTAAGTCTAAATCCTCCGGTTCTAAGGCGCGTAGACGAATGTCAGGAGAAGGTGTCATTAGGTAGAATCAAAGTATGAGTGACAGTGGAGTAAGTACCGATGTTCAATTGCATGCCACGTTTGTGGCATGTCTGCATGCAGCGTAGCACCTCTTCGTAGAGATGGCTCTCAGCATCAGTCTGAAAAGCCAAGTAGAGTGCCTGCGCAGCGACTTCGTCGCTGATCAATGTACAATCCTCTATGCGTTGGGCCTCTAACCCTGCTTTTTGACAGATTGACTTGACGTTCATCCAAGCGTCGTCTGTACCTACGAACAGCAAGCGTTCGGCTGCACTTTCTGAAGGCTTTGCGCTGTTAAGATGTTGAGGAATAGACTTGAGTAGCTTATGGCACCGGCGAAGCATCTGGTAAACAAGTGCAATGGCGCCTCGACCATAGACAGCAAGGCGAATCAGCAAAGCTGCCAGACGATAGCGTTGGCGGAAATGCTTGTCGAAGAAGATCAGCATCGCATTGTAGAAATTGTGTACATATCGGGCACTGGTCTTCTGTGTTGATTCGCCTTTATAGTGAAGCAGGGTTGCAGGAACGTACCAGTTCTGCCATCCGCCTTGCAGGATTCTATAGCTTAAGTCTATGTCTTCGCCATACATGAAATAGTCCTCGTCCAGCAGTCCGATGGCATCCAGAGTCGTACGTCTGATCATCATGAAAGCCCCTGAGATGACCTCTATCTGATTGGCTTCATCGCGGTTGAGATAGCCCATATAGTACTTGCCGAACCTGTGGCTCTTAGGCATTAGGGAGCAGAGTCCGCTCATCTTGTAGAAAGCGGTCAGTGGGGTAGGGAGGCCCCTTCGTGACTCGCGTGCGAACGAGCCGTCGCGATTGAGCATACATGCGCCCGTAGCCCCTGCTTCGGGGTGGCTGTCCAAGAAGTCAACACAAGTGTGCAATGTCGTCTCGCCCACGATGGTGTCGGGATTCAGCAGCAAGACATATTCCCCCTCTGATGCGCGGATGGCTTGATTGTTAGCGCATGCGAAACCTACGTTCTCTTTGTTCTCCACATAATGAACGTTGGGGAAGAAACGCCGTGCATAGTCAATAGAATCATCGCTGCTGGCATTATCAATCACCCAGACGTCGGCCTCCATACCCGCGATAGCACGATGAACGCTATCCAGGCATTGAACAAGAAAATGCTTGACGTTGTAGTTGACGATGACCACTGAGAGCTTCATGCGCGTAGGTTTATGTCCGTTCGTAGTTTTCGTTTTCGTTAATGCTGAAAGCAAATTCGGTTTTGACGCTGAAAGTAAATCGTTTTCGTTATCGTTCCCGTTCCCAGTCGCGTTCAGCCTGCATACGGTCGTCGGAAGGCCAGACGAACAAGTAGGCCACAACAGTCATCAGCGCTAGATAGCCGCAAGTCGTGTTGTAACCAAGGAGATAATACATGATTAGATTGAACAGCAACGACAACCACAGCAGACTCATTCGCACAATGCTCCACTTCGTATAGCCTGATTGCCAGGGGGCGGCCACGTCGTTTCCGTTGTCGTCATCATGATCATCTCCCCAGATGTCTGTTCTTACGTAGTGCAAGTGCATCAACTTCAGGGCCAGGGGTAGGCCTATGATAGCCAAGGCAACGCCGACAATACTGAGTACGTAAGTACGCTGATCGTCGCCTGACAGGCTCCCGATGGGCAACCATCCAGCTTCGCCGGCAACTGCTATTAAAACTGCTGAAAGGAGTTGGCCCACGAATACGTAACGTAGCGTCTTAGTGATATCCATAGTCGTTTATAATTAAATCATTTGAACAATCTTATCTCATTCGTTCCTTTAGGCCTTGAACGGCCTCCGATCAACGATGCTGCGCCCTAACGTCGCCTCATCTGTGTAGTGGAGCTGCTCGTTCTGCGCGACACCACGAGCAATCGTCGTGACCTTAACATCGGCATCAGCAAGCTTGCGATAGATGTAGAAGCAGGTCGTGTCGCCTTCCATCGTAGGGCTAAGAGCCAAGATAACCTCTTGAACCGGCTCAGTCTGTACGCGTTCTACGAGGCTTTGAATCTCTAAGTCTTGAGGGCCTATGCCATCCATGGGCGAGATGACACCTCCAAGTACGTGATAGACACCACTATATTGTTGGGTGGACTCCACGGCCATCACGTCCTGAACACTTTCAACAACGCAGACGATAGCGTGATCGCGCTGCTTGGACGAACAGATGGAACAGACGTCGCCATCGCAGATGTTGTGGCAGATACGGCAATAATGGACGTTAGCCACCAATTCACGAAGGCTGTCAGCAAGCGCCTCGACGTCCGAACGCTCACGACGCAGCAGGTGCAACACAAGCCGCATTGCCGTCTTGCGTCCGATGCCAGGTAACTGCGCCATCTGAGTAACGGCACGTTCTAAATAAACTGATGGAATTTCCATAACGGCCGCAAAGTTACGAAAAGTCGAGTGGAATACAAAAAGAAAAGCGTTTTTTTCTTTTTATTTCCGAGACGAAATAACTTCGGCATAGCTAGAGTTACGAAAAGTTGAGTGGAATACAAAAGAAAAGCGTTTTTTGGGGCGTATAACTTATTTTGTACGGTATTTTTGACTGGTAGGTAGTCAATAGCTCAAATTGCAGGGTGCATTTTTTCGTTAAGCCTTTGTTACACCTGAGATGATTTTGTACCTTTGCTGCCGCAGTCTGAAGCATAGTGGAGCTCTGCTGGGGAGCAACTCCATGAGGAATAGGATTGTACAAAGCCACAAGCATAGGCAGGAGTTGCTATCAACGCGACTCTTGCTTTTTCATGCTTAGAGTTTCTGTCAATGCCAAGAAAAACCCAGAAATGAACCGCTTGCGGTTCTCCATCGTCAGACCACTGTGATTGTTCAAGTTCTTCTTCAGATCGGTGAATGTGCCCTCAATCTTGTTGTTCGTGTTGGGCATTCCCTTGCAGTCCTCCCGTTGGTAAGTGAAGAGATAAGGCAGATAGAAGTTCAGGCTGTTCATCGCAGCTCTGAGCCTCTGGTGCGTGTAGTGCATCTTCCCGTCCTTGTGGAGACTCTTGTGGCTTATGGTGTCCCTCCACTTCTCCTTCCAAGCCTGGTAATCCTTCTTGAAATCGGCCTCATTAGCCTTGTGCAGCCTGTCAACCAATGCTTTCAACTCTCTGCTGGCATACATCTTAGGATTCAGAGTCAGATATCGCCTGATAATCTGTTTCATGTGGAATTGGCACATCTGTATGTGATACTCAGAAAACGTCTTGAACAGATTCTGCTTGCCGTCTATGACCAACCCATGGACGGCGTAGCCTCGTTCCTTTATACTGTTGAAGGCATCCTCATAGTCCTTCACCGTCTCACTCTTCACGAAGGCCATGTACAAAGGTCTGCCTGCCTGGTTGTCCAATGCCAGCAGAACACCGAAGCTGCGCCCCCAGTAGGTAACGTCCAGATGCACGAAGCCCGCACCGGACAGAGGTGGCTGTTCCCATTCACGCTTGATGCCGTGAAGCCTGAGCTTGACGGTGGATACACTCTTACCAAATCGTTTGGAAAGCTCCTCGATCGTCTGTTTCTCCTGCTGATAGGCATTCCAGAGTTCATCTTCGCTAACCTCCCTTTCTGTTCGGAACTGGTAGCCGCAAGCCTGGCATTTATACAACTGTACGCCCTTGCGCACTCCATACTTAATTGTGGGCTTGCTTCTGCACACAGGACATTCTTTCTTGTTCATACTAACTCTGCTTTCTGGCTTTTGAAATGCCTGCAAAGTTAGTATTTATCGGGCTCTAGCGCATTTTCCATCCTGCAAAATGAGCTATAGGTCGCAATTTCGACCGTCGATTTATGCCCTGAAACGTTTGAAACTCTCGAAACCCTTGTGAGAATCGGTATTTGAACGAGGTTGCACCCTGCAAAATGAGCTATTGGTCTAAAAATAATATTATAACAGAAACCATCAATAACTATCTAAGGAAGAAACTGATGTTAGTAAGTTAATGTTATAAAGAAAATGAGCAACCAAGTTAGGTTGCTCATTTTTTTTATAAACATTGAGTATTGATATTTGGTGTCAACAAGTATATAGTTCCGCTTTTTGGGGCCATATTTTTAGCCAATTAGCTGTCGTAACTCGTTTGAAAGGCCTGCACGCGCCTCACTTGGGTGGGTAGAAGGTCTGGGTGATGAGGGTGCCGCGCCCGTAGGCGTCCTTCTTGCCGTCCTCGAGGATGTAGTAGGGCCAGAGCTGGATGATGATTTTATTGGGGTCGCTGGTGTAGCAGGTCAGGGTGATGTCGTCGTAGTAGCCGTCGTGGTTGGTGCGTCCGTCGTAGGAGTGGCGGATGGTGGGTTGCGCGGCGAAGTCCTCGATGCCCCATTGCTTGATGGAGGCGTGGTTGGTGACGTAGACTTTGATGCTGAAGGTGTAGGCGTGGTCGTAGGTAATCTCGTCCATGATCTGGTTCTCAAAGACTTCGTAGTTGACGAGCTTGATGTCGGCTATCTCCACGCCGGGGAGGATGGTGTTGCACTCGAGGCTGCGGTCGTAGTACCATCCGGTGAAGTCGGGATTGTTGAATAATTGGCGATAGTAGTCGGAGTTGAAGCGCTGGAGCATGCTGGACTCGAAGTAGACGAGCCTGGCGTTGTACTCCTCGTTCTGGGGCACGTCCGTGAAGGTGAAGTGGCGGTAGAGCGCGTTGGCGAGGGGCTGGTCGCGCTGGATGAGTCCTTCGTCGGCCACGGCGAAGTCGACGAACGAGTCGTCGCTCTTCTTGGTGAGTACCATGCAGGGCATGATGCCCTGGTTGTTCCAGAGTGCACTGATGCCTTTCTCGGTGAAGTGTGCCTCGCCCTTGAGGGTGACCTCGGTGTTGTCGCTGTTCATCTCCTTGTAGACGGCCATGTCCTTGAGCTTGGGCATCCAGGTGAAGCTCTCTTTCTTGGTGAGCCCTTCGAAGTAGTGGGGCGAGTAGTGGATTTTGCCGGTCTTGGCGTCGTCGGTGTCGCCATCGACAAGCTCGCGCATCCAGTCGGTCATGGCTTTTGCTTCCTTGAGATAGGCTTTCTGCTCTTCGGGGTCGTCGATGAAGAAGGTGGCGAAGACGGACTGCACGATGGAGGCGTCGTCGGCCAGGTCGTTGAGTATGGCGTTGAACGTCCCCTTCATGCTGAAGCCGTAGTTGAAGCTGGCGCCGAGGCCTACTCTTGCGCTGGCCGACACGCCTTCCTGCAGCTCTACGTTTCGTCGGCCGTTAACGAGCCTGTGGGGCGTGGAGACTGTGCTATGGAGGTCTATGGTGGGGTCTATGGTGAAGCTGTTGGCCTCGTTGAAGAGCCCCACGCCGAAGTGCAGGGAGAGAGTGACGCCGGGCTCGCCGCTGATGCTGAATCCCATCATCGAGAGGTCCTTCGTCTTGACCTTGGAATTGCTGATGCTCTTACGGAGGTTGTCGGCGGTGACGGCTGCTCCGAGGAAGGGGACGAGCTGGAAGGCATCGAGGCTCACGTTGATGTCGCTTATATGCTTGAACGAGAGGGCGAAGTCGCCGGCAAGGGCGAGGCTGGCGGTGATGTCTACGCCGAGGATGATGCGCAGCGAGACGACCTTGATCTTGATCTTGGCCTTGGCGGGGAGGAAATTCTTCTTCTCCCAGATGCGCAGCTTGCCGGCCAGCGTGCCGGAGGCGTGGATGACGCCCTCGAGGTCGGAATGGTCAACGATCTCGACGCCGTAGGGGATGTCGTTGTCGGAGAGGATGGCCTTGAAGGTGAGGCGGTGGTCCCAGAAGGATTCGTCGTTGCTGACCGACACGTCGCCAGAGCCTACGATGGTGTATTTGCCATTGGAGTAGCCCTCGTCGTCCCTGGAGACGGCGGAGCCGTTTTTGATGGTGATGTTCTTGTCGAGAGGTATGCGGAAGTGGAAGGTGCCGCCCTCGTCGTCGGGAGTGATGCTGAAGTCCTGGAGGTCTTCGACTTGGTCCATGCCCTCAGAGGATGCTCGCGTGGCGGCGGGCTGGAGGTCCACTTGGTCGGCGAGCACGGCGCCCAGGTCGCCCTCGAAGTCGAGCTTCTTGAAGATCTCGCCCAGGTTGGCGGCTACGGTGGCTGCGCGTATGACGCCGTCGACGGGGGCAATGGCCAGCACGTGGTTGCCTATGCCGTCGGGGAAGTGGGGCCCGTCGACGCAGGTGATGATCTCGCCTTTCTTGGGCAGGAGGTCCTTGGGCGTGGCGAGGTCGAAGTCGACGACGGCGATGTAGCCCGTGGAGTCGATGTAGACCTGGCGGACGTACTGCTGAATGTCGTCGGTGAGCACGCGGACGTTGCTCTGGTACTGGTAGGTGACGGAGTAGCCTACGCCTCCATCGCGCACGGGCTCATCGTAGCCTTCGCCGGTGTGCACGGGCACGTCCTTGTCCTCGAAGTCGTCGTAGTAGTCGGTGAAGAAGGTGCACGAGGCCATCGAGGCCACGACGCAGAGGGCGGCTGCGCAGCGTGCCAGGAGAGGGTAGATTCTTGAGGGCTGTAGCATAGTGGCTGTAGGGGGGATTGAGGGGTTCTGAGATGGGGCCTTATTCTGCGGGCATGAAGTGCAGGGGGTAGAGGGCGGAGAGCGTGCCGTGGGCTTCGCCGTCGAGCACGAAGTCGCCGGGCAGGCGGACCATGGTAGCCCGCGAGGCGTCGTAGAGGCGCAGCGTGACGTGCTCGCCATAGGAGTAGGGGCTCCAGATTCGTAGGGCGAAATAGCGTATGCCCTGTGCCACGTGGGGCTCGGCCACGCCGCGCAGCTGGTCGTCGATGAAGGCTCCGACGAAGATGTTGTCGGGCACACTGGCGCCACGGAGGGTGATGTCGGCGTAGATGACGGTGTCATACAGATAGTCGGTCTGACGGATGTACCACCTCGGCCACACGTTGACCAGGCAGGAGTCCTCGAGCTGCGAGGAGACGGTGATGGCGGTGACCATGGCCGAGCCTTCGCCGACGGCGATGAGCGTGTCGGCCCTCAGCTCTACGACCTCGCGGTCGTCGGACATCCAGAAGATGCTGGCGTTGGAGGTGGAGTCGGGGGCTACGTGGCGAGGTATGACGTAGCGGTCGCCTACCATGAGGTCTACGACGTGCTGGTCGAGCTCCATCGTCGACGAGGGGATGGCGTCGAGCTGGAACTCGAACATGTCGCCACACGATGTCAGCGCGGCAACGGCGAGGGCTGCCGCGAGGAGGGCAAGCCAGCGCGGGTGGCGGGTCCCGAGTATGGTGGTGTGAGTCATAGCTGTATGAGGAGTGGGGTGGGGGTTATTTATGCTTGATGGTGACGATGTCGGAGTGGTGGCTGCGGCGGCCGTCGTCGAACTGGATGAAGACGTAGTACTGCGCCTGCTGCCCCTTGCCGAGGCTGCGGTCTGCGAAGACGACGTCGTCCTTCGGGCGCGAGAGCAGGAAGCGGAAGTCGTCGTCGGCCTCGCTCTTGCGGTAGATGACGTAGTAGTAGTCGCTGCAGTCCTCGGGGATGGAGCCGATGTCCCAGGTGAGGCGTGCCTCGTCGCGGTCGCGCACGTACTCGCCCATCAGCTTGACGGGGATGTCGAGGATGCGCGGTCCCTGGAAGAGGAAGCTCTTCTGGAAGCTGAGCCCCGACGAGCAGCCGAGCACGTCGAGGGTCTCGACGGCGTAGTAGTAGCGCCGCTTCTGATCATAGGGCGGACGGTCCTCGACAGTGAACTTGTGGTCGGTCAGCTGGTCGGCATCGACGACGGCCAGGAGCGTCCAGCGCTGCTCGCCCTCGAGGCGGCGATAGACACGGTGCCACTTGACATCGGCCTCAGCCGAGCCAATCCACGTGATGCGGATCACCTGGTCGTCGGAGTAGACGGAGTCGGGGCGGCAGGGCGTAGGGGGCTCGAAGTTGGGCACGGGCACACCGATGGGTGCCGAGAGGGCCGAGGCGTTGCCGCTGTAGTCGGTGGCCTTGATGCAATAGTAGATGTAGCGCTGGTTGGCGTCGACCGAGATGGTGTCGTGGAAGATGGTGTCGCGCAGCCCGCGGTCGGAGATGCGTATGAAGTCGTGGTTCAAGGCGTTGGCCTTCCATATCTCATACTCCATCACGTCCTCGTCGGGCGATGGGCTCCAGAGCAGCGTCACCTCGCCCGAGGGCAGGCTGGCGCCACGCAGGTTCAGGGGAATCTGCGGCGGCGTGATGTCGCTGATGCGCAGGGTCTGGGGCAGCGAAGCGCTGACGTTCCCGTTGCTGTCGTAGGCCACGATGGCGATGCTGCCGGTCTGCAGGCCCGTGACGTTGACGGTGCAGGCGGTGTCAGTCGGGGCGAGCATGTGGTTGCGCAGGGGCAGCCACTGCCCGTAGAGCAGGTTGGCGTTGTAGTACATCGGCAGGTAGCCTACGAAGTCGTCCTCGAGGGTATCCTTGTGCCAGATGAGTCGCGCCGTCGTCATCGTGTCGGTGCGCTCCAGGATGATCTGATGCAGAATGGGCGGCGAAGGCGGCACCATCTCCTTGAGCTCGACGCGATGGGCCTGGGTGGGCGCCGTGAGCTGCCCGAAGGGGTCTACGGCCCGCAGGCGATACTCGTAGACGCCAGGCTCGAGGTTGTCGTCGAGGTACTTGTTGGGCTGCTCGCCGATGACGTCCTCGCTGGTCACCTCCATGGGCACGTAGGGGTGCTCGTTGATGCGCCGCCACTCGCCCTGCTCGTTGTCGCGACGCTCGATGTGGAAGACGGCGAAGCGGTCCTTGGGCCACGTCAGGATGATGCCCTTGGGCGGCACGATGGAGTCGGCTATCTCGGTGTGATAGGGGGTAGCGTCGGCAGGCTCGTTGACGACGTCCATGACCAGTCCGTCCCACACGGGCAGGATGCTGTCGGGCACCTGCGGCTTGATGAGGTAGTCGTAGCGTGCGCCGCGGACGGCCGTGCGGTCGACAAAGCGCAAGCCCATGGCCTCGGCCAGGTCGGGACGCAGCTCAGCGGCTAGCATGGCAAAGCCGAACATGTTCTGCTGCTCGTCGTAGACTTCCATCACCGACCCTGCGCTGCCTGGCGCGCTCTGCGTCTGGTCGAGCCCCGTGCCCTTGTTGAAGATGAGCTCCACGGCTATGGCTGCCATCGAGTCGGTCTCGGCAAAGCGGCTCATGAACTCGCGGCGGGGCAGGGGATGGATGTCGGTGGCGAGGGTGTCCTCGCGGAACTCCACGCCCTTCTGCACGCGGGTGATGGTGTAACCATAGCCGTTGAGGTACTTCCACGGCACATACTCCTCGGGAGCCCAGCGGATGACGATGCTGTCGCCGAAGGCACGCGCCAGGGCGTGAATCTGGAACTTGTGGCGGGCGATGGTGTCGGCATCAGCCGTACCGGAGGCCGAGGCTGCAGGCTGGGCTACGGCCAGACTCAGCGTGCAGACCTGTGCGGCAAGGAGGGCGATATATCGGAATGTCTTCTTCATAGTCGATTAATAGTTGTAATAGCTGTCGGAATAGTAGTTGTTGCTGTCGTCGAACTTAGGCGTCACCTGGTACTCGATCAGGTTCTTACTGCTGTTGTAGACGTCGAGCGCCTTCGAGGCGGGATGGCCCTCGGTGTGGTAGGCGTCCTGGCGGAAGAAGTAGTAGTTGAACGACCTGACGTTGTCGGTCAGCTGCTTCAGCGTCGGGGTGGCGTTGACGCTCTCCATGACGGCCTTGGCGCAGTCGGCGGTGAAGCGCCATTGCGGCAGCGAGACGGGCCATGAGAACTGCTGCGAAGGCAGGGCGCTCGACGGCTTGGACGACTTGTAGGTACCATCCATCAAGTACCATCCTGGTTGCATGTAGTGGAGGGCGAGCAGCGGTATCTGATAGTAGGGCACCGAGAACGAGAAGTTCCAACGCCGTGAGAGGTCAACGCCTGAGATATGGTCGGCGTTGCTGTTGAACGAGATGACGGAGTTGGCATAGGTACTGCTCCAACTCTTGGCATTCGCGATGGCCGTGAATCTCTTGCTCGGGTTGTTGGCTCCCGTGTAGGAGAGGAAGTCGTTGAACACCTTCTGCAGGCGAGGATAGAATGCCTTGACGATGAAGTTGGCGTCCTGGCCATACAGGTACTCAACAGGCCACAGCGTACCCCTGCTGAAGCCCGAGACGAACTTGAAGCCCGGCTCGTACTGCTCGTACATCGAAGGCTTGATCTCGTTGCTGAATTTCGTTATCTCGCTGCCCGTAGAGACGGTAGGCGAGGTGGCTGTCCACTCGTAATGGCTTCGTATTGCTGCAGGAGCATACTCGTCGTTGCTTCGGAGGCCTGTCACGTCGAAGTTGACGTCGAGGCCCTTGTAGATGTAAGGCGCATTCGACTTGTTGCAGAAGCCGTAGCCCACGCCTGAATAGCCGTCGACGAACGCCCACGTGGCCCAGTAACCCAGGTTGAGATAGGGGTCTTTCAGGTAGCTCTTGCCGCTGACGATGCTCTGGGAGAGCGAGGGGAGCGACTGCTTGTAGGAGATGTTCTTGAGGATGGACAGCGGGGCGGTGGTTTTCTTCATGTTCTTGAACTCCTGCTGCAAGCCGTACCAGCTGTCGAGGTACCAGCCCCAGGTGGTGTTGTAGCCATAGGAGTAGGTACCCATGGTGAGCTTAGGCCGTCCGCTCTCGCTGATTTCCTTTTGCGCCTGCTGGCGGAAGCTGTCGTTGTTGGGGTCGATGCGGAACAGGATCTCGAAGGCCGTCTCGGTGAAGTCGTCGAAGGCGAGCTGCTGGGCGAACTCACGCACACGGATGGAGGTGGTGTCACCCTTCAGTTCGTTGTTCAGCGCCTCGTAGTAGTCGTTGAGATACTTGTCGACATCCACGGCAGGTTCAGCCGAGGGCTGGTCGGGGGCGGCGTCGGTGCCGTCCGTCACCACTGCCGTAACAGTGGTGTTCTCGGGGTTCTGTGCCTGTGAGACGGTGTTCTTGTACTTCTCGATGAAGTCGTCGCAGAACGAGTTGAGTCCGTCGAAGTTGATGTAGTTGAGCTGGAAGCGGTAGTACTTCTTCGGGTCGAGGTTATCGAAGCTCTTGACGGTGCGCATGAAGATGTAATCGGTACCCTTGGGTTGGATGGTCTCGAGTTCCATGTTCTGATAGTCGGACTTCGATGGGTCGCTTGAGTAGGTCCAATGGGGTGGCACGTAGTCGGCGCTGGCGGGAATGGCCTGCTGCTCGGGAATGTCGGTGAAGGAGTCGATGCGCGCAGTGACCCAGTTGAAGCCGTCGCAGTAGATGCAGTAGTCGCCGACGTTGCCTACGCCCTTACCAAAGTGGATCTCGGGCATTTTACTCACGGATTCGCTGATCTTGGCCGTCATCAGGTCCTCCTTGGAGCCGATAACGGGTTGCCCTGCGGTGGCGTCGCCGCCCTGGGTGACAGTGATGCTGGGGTTCTTGCTGATTGCTACTAACGTCGCCAAGTTCATCTCTTCGACCTCGTCGTTGTAGGTGGAGAGCCTGGTCCTACTGCCAGCGCTTGCCACGCGTAGATCGTCAGCAGCAGTCGTAGTCGTTGTGGACGATTCGACTACAGGCGTGCGGGTAACTGTCCCGCCCGTGAGACCTGAAACGCCTCTCACGCCTGTGGATAGCGTATCGGTAGCGACCCGGAGACGGCTTGCCGATGTGGTAGCTGTCGTCGTGCCCAGCGTAGTACGTCGCGCGGCTGTCGCCACCGTGTCGGGCGCATAATAGTGCTCCATCTCAGGCGACGGACCGCCTCTCAGTGAGGTCATCCTCAGCGTAGTTTCTGCTTGCTGCATGACGGCATTGGTCTTGACGGAAGCGTCAACTTTGACATTCTCGATGATGGTGGCATCGATGGGATTGCCTGCCGTGATGATGTTGGTGTTGGAGCCCGTGACGATTGTTCCCTTTGAACCCGTCAGCCCGAAGTCGTCGGTGCCGTGGACGAAGACGTTCGAGGGATTGGTGGTCGTGCCCGTGTTGGTGAACTCGTAGCCGCCACCAGTGTCAAGGACGCCCAGCGGGTCGCCCTTCGAACCGGCCTTCGCGTCAATAGCATCCGATAACGTTCCGGCACTGATTTCGCCCTTGTCAATCGTCTCATGGATTCTATCTTTCCAAGTGTCGTCAAACACCTGTTGTTCTAGCCCATGCAGGCCGTTGCCGCAAGGTTCGCCCCTCTCGATGATGGTCATATTGGGAATATGCTGTGCGGGTTGGTACGGCCTGCCGGGGTCGCCCTGCTCTTCCACCTTATAGTAGGTGACGTCAACAGGCAGCCAGGCACGTGCCTGCTCGTCGTAGTACTGCAGTCGTCCCATCAGCTTGCGCGACGGGTTCACGGTCTCTTCCTCATGGCTGTGGCGCATCGCCATCGTCGGCTGCTTGGCATCCTCCTTGTAGTCGAGGTAGAGCACAGCAATGTCGTCGCCGATGGAGGGCAGCTTGTTGTCGGTGCGGAAGTAGACAATCATCGAGTCGCGCCATGCGCGGTGCTCGTCCTTGTGGTCGGAGAGCGAGTCGTTGAAGATGGGATCTACCTCGCGTCCATCGCGGATCTCTTTGCAGTAGCCCGAGAGCGTCATGCGGTAGAGCTTGTTGCGCTTCAGCTGGGTATTCAGCAGGTAGGACGAGCGGTCCTTGGTCCAGTAAGTGACCATCTCTGTCGTGTCGGGCATCGCGTTCTCGTTCTTCTCCTTCGAGACGTCGTAGATATCGAGCATCATCTGCGGGTCGAGGTGGAAGACATAGGTGCGGGAGGCCTGCTCGTTGTAGATGCTGATGTCCTCGTCCCAGCCAGCGTGCTCGTAGGCCACGTTCTTGTCGACCAGTCGGATGTGCTTGTCAATGTCCATCGAGGTGGTGAAGCGTGGCTCGGTGTTCATGCCGTAGGCGCGCTTCTCGTTCCAGCTTTCCTCGCGGTCCTCGGTTCCTGGCTGGGCATCGTCGAAGAGCTTGATGTCGTCGAGCGGGTTTCCGAACTCGGGTACACAGACTTCGCCTGCCTTGAGTTCTACGCTATGATTGAACTTGACGAGACCACCGAGCAGCTTGCAATGGGCCTTGACTTTGCCATAGACCCATGTCGGGTTGGGCATACCGCCCTTGAGTAAGGCGCCGAGGCCGACGTCGATAAGCGGCACCTTGCCTTTCCATATCCAGAGGTTGATGTCGAGACCTACTTCACCCTTGAACAGCGCGTAGACCTGACCTGTTCCGTACCAGCCGTTCTTACCAGCCTCGCGACCACCGATGCAGGTGGTGCCCTCCTTCAGCTTCTTGATCATCAGGTCGAAACCGAGGATGAGCGTAGCACGGGCATAGACAAGGCCGGCATTGATGCCGAAGTCGCCATAGGCCTTGGCACCGAACATGAAGCCACCGTTGTTGCCTGGACCTCCACCGAAGCCGCTGAACGTCTTGACGACATTCTGGCGTTCGCTCTCAGCCTCGGCACCCAGGGCTTGCGGTTTTCCGCTGATGTCCGTACCGCCCAGATACTCCTGTATCTCGGAGGGGATAGGCGGCAGCTCGTCGCACGGCAGTTCGTTGCCGAAACAGAGGTAGGCGTCGGCATAGACCGTAGCCCACATGGCAAAACTGTCGCTGCGCTTGCCCAGTGCGAAGTCGATGAACGTGATCTTGCATCGCTTGTCCTCATCAGGCTGACCGATGTAGAGGTGCCACTTGGGGTCGTCCAGCTTCTGGCCATCTTTCTTCCACGTCACGCGCAGGTTGATATTAATGTAGACGCCTGCACTGAGATGGGCCTTGGCCTCTTCTTCCTTTTCCTTCGCGCTCTCGGCACCTTCGCTGGAATTGGAGTTCTTGTTCTCGTCGTCGTCCTGAACGCCCATTTCGCCCAGTCCGGCTTCGCTGGCCGACTTCAGCACGTCTTCGGCCAAACCCGTGAACTGAGCGAGTTCTTCGGTCATATCGGCCTTGGCATCAACCGTGATATCGGCATCGAAGTAATGATCTTTGTCGTCGTCCTTATAGAGTATCGTTACGTTGGCATTGATTAGGCCCTTGTCCGACTTGCCGCAGATGGCATGAAAATCGGCCTTGATGCGAAGGGTGGACAGGCGGTCCTTGTACATATCGTAGAAGACGTACAAGTCGCCGCTGGCATTCATCGCCTTCTCCTGCCCGATGACGAGTCCGATGTCGAACATGCCGCCCACCATACCGTAGGAGGGCTTAGCCGTTTCCTTGCCGATGGTGCTCCCGAGGTCTTTGTAGCAGTTGAAGTAGAATCCTCCCCCTACGCGCTTCACCTTGACGGGGTCGACGCCAACGCCTTGCCCCAGGTCGACGGTAATCTCGAGGAACGCCCACGTGTAGGTCTCGTCGGGGTTGAACTGCGAATTGGCCTGAAGCTCCGCCACCTCGTCCATCTTGCCTTGCTCGGTGAGGCTCTGAATGCGTTCGTCCAGACTTGCCTGCCATTTACGCTGCTCGTCGGCGAGCACATCGGCGGGTTTCGTAGCCTCGGAGTACGCGCCAGCGGCATGGAAGGCGAACAGGTCTCCTGGCATCTTCATATCCAGTTCTGCTCGGAAACCTTTCGCCTCACGATTACCCGATTCGTCTTGGCCGTAGTCGATCTCCAGCGTGCCAGAGATGTCGATGCCGCCAAGTCCCTTGCTCTTGATGTGCGCCTCCTTGAATTCGAGGCCACGATAGTTCACCTCCTTCTTGTCCCAGTCGGCCTCTGCCCAGACGGTAGCCGTGGTACCTCCGGAGAGCTTGCCGTTGAGCATACTGATGTCGCCGCCTATCCTGAGTCCGATCTGCGAGCCCGATTCGTCGATGCCGAAGTCGGAGAGGGTGAAGAGGAATCCTCCAATCTTCTTTTGCGGAGAGGCGAAGGACCATCGTCCGAGGTCGAAGTGGATTTTGCCGTCGCTGCTGACCAGTTCTTTCTCCATCGTGTAGAAGGTCTTGCCGTCTTCCTTGCCACTCTTGCCGGCCTGATCCTTCCACTTCTTGTATTGCGCCGCCTGCTTAGCGTCGACCTTGGATTGCCATCGCTCGCAGTTGGCCAGTCGCATGTTGGCAAAGGCCACTCCTGGGATCTTCAGCCCAATCTTGGATGTCTTGGCATTGACCTCTGAGGTGAAGCTGCTGTTGATTTCAATCTCGCCGCCGAGGCATAGCTCTACGCGCGTCTCTTCGTCCTCCTCGGCTTCAACGAGGAAGTAGGTCTGATCCTTGTCGAAGGTGGCTTTTGCCAGCCAGAAGTCGAGGCTCATGTCGTCCTGCTCGGACGTCTTGAACAGCCACACGCGATGGCGGTCGGCCTCAGCGCCTTGATCCTGCAAGCTCAGCTCAGCCTGATACTTGATGTGTGCCTCTTCATGCTTGCCGTCTTGGTTCTTCTTCGTGGACTTCAGCATTGGCACCGTGAACTGCCCCTCGAAGCCGGCGCGGTCGAACGTGCTCTGCACGACGTGGATGTAGGCATCGTCGATGGAGATGCTCCATCCGCCCGTCGATGCTTTCACGTTCTCGAAGATGACCTTCGCATCGCAGCTCACGCCCGTTGCATCGATGAAGAAATTGTCCAGACTACCGATCACACGGCCTTCGTCCTTCTTGTTCTCCGCCTCAATGATCTTCGGGAACTTCACTCGCATGTCGTGAACCCACAGTCCTCGCCAGTCGCTGGCATCCGCGAACGCGGGCTTGCCGTCGACGCTCTTGTCGAGTTTATATTTCTTGGGCAGTGACGCCTCGAAGCCATTGATAGCCAGCTTCGAATGGTGGTCGTACGAGACCTGCCCCGGCGAGAACGTCCATCCGGGAAGGTCAACGGCCTCGAAGCTGTGCATCGTGCCCTCGAGCGTCCAATCCACAAACGAGTTCATGCGGCCCTTCAGGTTCAGCACAGGGCTCTCATCAATGACCTTATCTTTCTCGACACGCTTAGCCAGGTTCTTGGGGATGCGCATGTCAATGTCCACCAGCAACTCGCTGAAGTCGCCATCCATCCAACTGACGTAGCAGCCATTGACAGGGTCGGTGACATCCGACGGCTTGTTGAACGACAACTCGAAGCCAGAATCCTTGTCAGTGAACGTGAAGTCATCGAGCAGGCAGAGCGCACCGTCCTGCGGCAACAGTTCGTCGGGCGAGATACAGAGTCGGGGAGCACCAAACAGCAGGATCTCGTTCTTGTACGTGTTGCTGGCTGGCAATGCTGCTTCGCCTATGATGCTCATCTGGGCATAGGTCGAAGTGAACGTCATCGTCGCGATCTGGATGTCCACGGGTGTCGGGTTGATGTCTTTGGGCAGCTGGAGAGGCAAGTGACAACGGACGCTGCCTTTCTTTAGGTCATCCCAGATGACTCGCGCCGACTTGATATAATCATAGTAAGTATGCAGGTCGAGCGATTGCGAGAGGTTCTTCAGTTCTTCCTTGCCATCGGTGTTGACAGCCTGCTGGATATCATCGGCATAGGGGATACCGAGGTCCGTGATCCAAGTGTCGATGCCAAGGTCGGAGAACAGCGCATCGATGACGTCGGAGTTGGTTGATTGCATTTTATCCTCATTCTCGGGATAGGTGATGACTTTACCGGCATAGACCAAGTTATTGCTGTTGATAGCCAGCGAGTCGAACTTCACGGCCACGAGAATGTCAAATCCCGCAGGAGCCCAAACGACGTGCCCCTTGCCCTTGAACGCTTTCTTTTCATTGTCAAGCTGGCACTCCTCGATGATCATGTCGTAGGCACCGATGCCCACCTTATCACCTTTCTTGGGAGCCGTCTCTGCTTGGACCAGATTCGTGGTCACGCCCTCGCCCGGGGTACATTGCAACTTGTCGGAGAGGCGTTCGGTGAGAGCGAAATCCATCACGTTGGTGCTGTCGTCCTCGAAGCGGATAGACTTCTCATTTGTCACCTTGGGCACGATACGCATCACCAGGTAATCGCCCTTGTAGACTTTTCCGTCGAGCTTCTTCCACTCGATGGAGTCCTTTAGCTTGTCCTTGACATCTTGCGTGTAGATGGGTTTCTGCTGGAAAATGGTAGAGCGCGGGTCGCGGGGATTGGCTTTGAAAAGCTGTACCGTGTATTCGGCCTTGATGGTGTCCTGTCGCTCGCCGCGACCGCCCATATGCCAGATTTTGCGCCATTCGGGCACAATGTCCTCGCCGACAAACACCTTACGTGTTGTTCCTTCGAGGAAGATGGGACGTGTAATGGTCGGGTTCTTGAAGACATAGAGCGAGTCGGAATCATAGTCCTTGCCACCAGATGACATCGAGGAGCCTGAACGCCCGTCCTTGTCGGTCGTTTCTTCGTCAGCGCTCTCTTCGTCAACGACTTCCTCCTCCATAATGGTTTCCTCCTGAACGACATCGGAGACGACACGGAACAGCTTGAGCGTGCTCTTGCCGTCGTTGTTCACCAACACATAATTGAGGGAGCCTTCTGCATTCTGTGCGCCTGTGTGAGCTGTCACTTGTACGGCATACAAGGCATCAGGCCTAAACTGCTTCAACACCGAAGCGGGGACCGTGAACATATTGGTCCGCAGGTCGCTCATCGTCTCGTAGAACGCGGGATTGGTGTCCATCGCATAGTCGGCTGACTGCCCCGCACCAACTTCCACGATTTTCAGGGCGTATGAGAAGATAGCGAGCGATTGGTTACAGGCCAACGTAGGACGAGTCCATGCAATTCGCGGGTCGTTGATATTGAGCGTGGCCACGTTGAAGTCATCGTTGAGATCAGAGGCCGTGATGGAACCGAAAGTCGATTGCCGGTCTATAGCCGCTCCGAGCGAAGTTCCCTTCTGACTGAGACTGAGGGGCGTAGTAGTAGTGGTTGCCGTCAGCGTCTTTCCTTTCGTGAGCGCGAGTGCATCTTCGGCAGTCTTGACCGTTGATGACTGCGTACGTCCCGTTCCCAGCGCTTTCCCTGTCACCATGTAAGTAGGCGTCAGGATGGTGGGAGCCTGAGCGCTATAGCAGACCTTAAAGGCTCCCGTTCCGCTATTGGGATTACTGATGGGGTAGGCATCGGTGAGGGTGAGGTCGTATTTGTAGGCCGTCAGTCGAACAAGGTAGTCGCCTTCGGGCAAGAGGCCCATGATGCCATTCTTCGTCTCCGCGTAAAGTCCTTTTCGGATGTAAATCTGGCTGAGGGTTAAATCGTTGAACAGGTTCCTCATCTCCACGAGGGTCAATGTCTTAGGCTGGCCTGGTGGCACGATAATCGCGGTATTCGGATAGCGCATCGCAGGTGTGGAGACAGCCAGCTCACGTTCGGGCATCAGTTGCTCGAGCTGCAAGCCGATATAGATGTTCTGCGTCTCGGCTGTGTTATTCGTTATGGTGACCGTGAAGAACTTGTCAGGACTCTCCAAGTAACCGCCCACTTGCGGCGGGAGGATCTGCTGCTTGGGAGTGACCATGATGTCGATATCCTGCGCCCATACGGACGTGAGCGTCAGCATCGAGAGCACGATGAAGACGGATAGCTGCCGGATGTATGTCGTCACTTTGTATATCATAGCGATTCTGTATTAGCGGAGTTCGTGGAAGGAGGCCCTACTTGCTTTCATTCTTCTCCTTTCGAGTGATTTTCAGAAGCGAGAAGGTGTAGGTATAGTTGAACCCGACACTCAGTTCGGTGAGGTCGTAGTTGTTATCGTCGGTCGTGAAGTTGACATCATTGTATTTGTTCAAGCCTGCTGAAAGTGAGAAGGCATGAAATTGCTTGAGGATGTAGCTCAAGGCTACGTCAGCGCCTACCGACATGGTGCGCTGCCGATGCTTGACATCGTTGTAGCAGAGCGATACGGTGGCTGATGCGTTGAGGTTCTTCTCTCGGAGGAACGAGCGGTCGGTACTCAGCGAGAGGATGTCGCTAATGTACTTTGTCTGATAACCTTCGGATTGTTGATGGTTGAGTGCTGCCTGGAAATTGGTCTCCCAAGGCTTGACCGTGATGACATAGTTGATGCCACCTGCTATCGTGCGGACATCGCTCTCGTGGGTGGCAAAGTGGTTGAGGTCCTTGTTCTGGGCAAAACTGGCTGACAGGCCGACTGCATGCGCAAAGTTGTCGCTTTCAGCAGAGAACGAGGGCGAGAAATAAAAGCTGTCCATAGCTCTGCGCACCTGAATGGTATCGTTGACGCGTGCTGTGCCGTCGCCCTGGGTCTGAAGGTAGCCGTTGTAACCCGCCGACAGGCTGACATGCTGACCAAGGGGCAGGCTCACGTTGGCGGCATAGACAAAACCCTTGGTCGTATAGAGTTGGCGCTTCGAGAGATTGTCAGCCTGCCCCGAGAACGAGCCTGAGATGGATAAACGGCGGAAGAGGGTAGTGGCTGCTGTCACGCCGAGTGCATGATAGTTATTGCTCATATAATAGGCGCCCAAGGAGGTATAATCGGGCTGAATCATTCGGTAGAAAACAGATGTATGCAAGAACGGGAGCATCACGTTCATGCTTGCATCGCCAGCAAAACGCAGGTTGGAACTGTACTTGGCATCGAAGATCTTATCGAAGCGTTCGTACTTGGTATCTGGGATGTGGTCGCTCTCGCGGTCGGCCGTGAAGGCTGAAGTGGCAATATTGGCGTTGAACGAAAGCCATTTCAAGGGAGTGACGCCCCCCTTGAGGCCTACTACAAGATTTTCCTGAGGACGAATCAAAGATTGCCATCCCTCGTCGATAGAATTGGGACGATCGTAGGCACGCAAAAGATAGAGGTCCACGAAATTGCCGCCACGTCCATAGCCTGCATGGAACCCCCAACCCATTCGTTTGTACTGCGGCGTGCGGGCATGAGGGTCGGTGGGATCGTCGTTGATAGCATTACGTAACTGACCGTAGAAACCGCCGAAGCGCATGTTTTTATCCTTGTACTCAAGGCCGATGCCATTGAACGACATGTTCATCACATAAGAACTGAAAGCCATGTTGCTGCGACCGAAGTGACCTGTCCAGTTCTTGTATGTAGGGCTGATGTTGAAAGAGAGGTGGGGGTAGTTGAACGACGTGTTATCGTTTGTATAATAGAACGAGAAAGGAAGGGACATCCCGTAGACCGAGATGTTTAAGTTTGCAAATAGCATGTTACTCAATGGCGAGCGATAGCCATTGCCTACTGAGGAATGGTAGTAGGTGTTGCGAGTACCGATGGCACCCGAGATGATGAGGGGGTCGCTCTTGGCTATTTGCGAGATGTCTTGTGCCGACAGCGGGACTGCCAACAGGAAAGACATCAGTACGGAGGCCACTTTATTTCGCATCATAAGCATTCCTCTTAGGTAAAGTTGATGATTGACTTCAGGAAAGAAACGCGCGTGAGAGGGAAGTCTCTGTCACGTCGCTGCAGAGGAGTAGGGGAGGAACTTTAGAGCTTATGGTCCTTGCGCATAGCACGCAAATCTGCTAAGAACCTTGAACCACCTGCGCCCTCTCACGCGCGTGTATAAAGTATAAGGTGTCACGTGCAGATATGTACGCGACACCTTGAGAACAGCCGATTAACGGAGCACCTTGCGGCCACCGACGATGTTGATGCCCTTCTGCATCTTGTCAAGGCGCTGACCAGCAAGGTTGTAGATAGCATCGCCGTCCTGAGCGCTCTTCACGCTGCTGATGCCTGTGACGACAGGACTGGACAGGCGGATAGGAGCGCGCAGCGTACCAGCCTTGGCGCTGTAGGTGACAGCCTCGTTGACTTCGAAGAACTCACCCGTGAACGTGTTGTAGAGGCGGAACGTGACCTTCTCGCCGCTCTTACCTGCTACGCTGATGAACATGAGGTCGTCCTTGGCCAACGAACCCTTGCCACGGCACTCATCGCCTACGAAAGCACCAATTGTGTACTGCTCTGGGTTGAGAAGCCCTTCGACGCGGGCAATGATGGGCATATTGTCGGCAAAGCGTGTGGCATCAAAATGCCATACCTCAGCCACGCCATTCTGTCCCTTCACATTACCGCCTGGTTGCGCGTTATTGCCCGAAGCATAGCATGAGGGGATGCCACCGAAGGAGAGGTCTACGCGGCCACCATTGTCGTTGGCACAGAAGTAGATGTAACCCTTTCCGGCTTCGAACTTGAAGCCATTGACATGCACCCAAGCGGCACCATCGTAGGTGGCAAAGCCATCCTTACCAATGATCATGTCGCCCTCGTTGGCAGTACCGATGTTGGGCATCTCCTCGAGAGTGAGGTCGTACTCATAAGGATAGGTGAACCAGTTGTAGCCTCTCACGACAGAGAACGGACTGGGATATTCATTAACCTCCACCTTCTTCCCTTCGAAGAGCAACGAACCGGCATTCTTGTTCTTCATCTTGTACATGCCCTCTGTTGAATTTAGTTCCTCAATCTCGCCGAAGACGCCGAGCGTAGGATCATTATAGAGAAGGGCTTCCTGCGAGCGAATCTCGATCACGTCGTTCTGCACCCAACGCACGTAGGCTCCGTCGTTTGCAATGAGGTAGTTGGTTTCGCTGCCCAAGGCATAAACTGAGATCCAGTTCCAGCCTGCAGCGTAAGGAATCTCAGGTGAGACAAGGACGTAGACGTAGTTCTGCTGGTTGGGATGCTTGACGAGTTCGCCATCATAATAGATTTCAAATCCATAGTAGCCTACGTACTTGCCGTGAATCTCCCATGTGAGGCCATCACCGCTGGGATTGACAAAGTACATGGGACTATCACTGTTGAAGACTTCGCTATCGCATACCAATTCAACCTTCGACGGGTCGAAGTCATCGCCTGCGACGGTGAGCTTGAACTCGGCCGGCGTGATGGGGCTACAGGTCAATTCGCTAACATCCCATGTAAGACTCACAGGAGTCTTGACGTTGATGGTCAGCATCGTGTAAACCTCGGGATTGCTGATGGAATAGATCTTGACTTGGTGCGTGCCTGGTTCCTTGATGGCATCGTGCGATGCGTACATCCATTCTACTTCCTCTGGAACGATTTCCCAGTTCCATGCCTTGTTGGAAGCATTCTCGGGACCTACGACCACATTGAGGTCCTTAATAATCGGGTTCAAGGCATCACCAACGTAGGCCGTAACCTCGGTGGGATTGATGATGATGGATTCAACAGGAATAGTGGCAGCCTTAACAATAACATGGGTGTTATCGCTTGCGGTGAAGACAACACTGCTGTCAGGCTTCAACTCGCCTTCGATATTAAGGCCGAGATAAACGCCGTTATCACCTGTCTCCTGCTTGGCGGTGAGGACATTGTTCTCGTCGACCACGATGAAGGCTTCACTATTTCCATAGTCCCAAGTATACTTCAGTGGAGTCTCAAGCGTGCTAGTGGGCGTTGCTTGTTCCTCTGCATAGACGATTTTGATGTCGTCGGCCAGATCGTAGGTGGCAGGTAATACAGCCTCTACCGTAATGGGCTTTGTGAGTTCAATTCCAACGACTGGATTCAGGGTCAGCTCGATAGGTACGGAGTGGGTCTCAGTCTCGCCGTCGAACACTTCCGTGTAAGTGAAGCTGTACTCGAGGCTGCCGAACATGACGCGGAATTCAATCGGTGCACCATTCTCCGTCTCGAGGTCACCCCAAACACGAAGACGGAAGAATCCCAGATTGTTGGTACTGGTTGCCTCAGCTCGACATTCGCCATTGATGAAAGCTGCAACCTGCTGGACGACTGGAGCAAAAGTCCAACTGCCAAGGACATTGACCTTCACGTATAGTGGCGTCGAGTTGGGGAACTCGGTCGGATCTGGTGCTTGCCACGAAGGATGTCTCGCTTCAGCCCAACCTGTGACAGCCGTTAACAGCAAGCACAGAACCAGTAATACTTTTTTCATAGGCTTGAAAATTAAATGGTTATCAAATAGAGAATTAATGAATATATGTTACGAATGACTAATAAAAAACCGCAAAATCTTAATTTCTGTTGCAAATAAAGTAATTTTCCACCACATATAATGACATTTAGTTACTCAATTTACAGTTAAAAAAACTAAAATAGTCATTTCTCTATTTTAATTTCCATAAAGATGACAAATCAACTTGATTTTTTCGACTATTCAACTTTACTCAGTTGACTATTCGACTTGCAATAGTTGATTATTCGACTTGATTCAGTTGACTATTCATCTTGCAATAGTTGACTATTCGACTTGCAATAGTTGATTATTCGACTTGATTCTGTTGACTATTCAACTTGCAATAGTTGACTATTCGACTTGATTCTGTTGACTATTCAACTTGAAGCAGTTGATTATTCGAATCAGGAATGTAAAAAGAAAAAATTTATTTGCCCCAAAAGGCAGAGTCGGTCATGAACTCTTCGCGAGAACGAATACGTGAAGAGGAGGACTTGCCTTTTGAAGAACTTCCTATAGAGGGTGCCAGTGAACTATGGTGCGCTGGAGCTGAACCGCGATAAGAGGCCCATCGAGATTGAATCTGACGAACGTAGCCTGAAGTCTCGCTGCCTCGCAGATAGCCGAACTTGACAACGGGATCACGGTAATACTGAGGCTGCGAGAGGCGAAGAATGAAGGGATCGACGTCGGCCCATCGCTGAGGATTGCGGCCATTCTTGCGAGCAAGGGACATCGCATCACGGACATGCCCCGTTCCGCCGTTGTATGCAGCCAGCACAAAGTTGATGCGCTCGGAGCGGTTTGGAATGTCAGAAAACACTTCGCTGAGATGACGCAGATAACGGCAGGCAGCTTCAATATTGAGCTCAGGGTCAAAGACATCTGAACGCGTGAGGCCCAGTCGTGAGGCCGTTCCAGGCATGATCTGCATCAGTCCCTGAGCACCGGCCCACGAAATGGCTCTTGGGTCGAAAGCCGATTCCTGATAGCATTGAGCAGCGATGAGTCGCCAATCCCAACCTACGATGGCAGAATGACGAATGAAGAGGGCATCGTAGTTGCTGATCACGCCCTTCTG
This sequence comes from Bacteroidaceae bacterium, assembly GCA_017429525.1. GTDB lineage: Bacteria > Bacteroidota > Bacteroidia > Bacteroidales > Bacteroidaceae > Physcousia. The sequence continues at coordinate 81,925 of JAFROT010000032.1, forward strand.
GCGCGAGAGCATGGGCGGCCGAGAGGGTCGGGTAGAGGTCTTGCGCGGACGTGTACGCATCTGCTCAAGAGCTTGGAACTGGGCACGGGTGTCATCCGTCCACCACGCCGCGGCGGACTCTGCCAAAGCGGGCGAACTGCTACGCACGAGCCACTCTTTGTGGATGCTGACGAACTTATGCCGACTGTTGCCGCCTGATAATGAATCAGCGGGCAAGGGATAAGCTATCATATCGGCCTCACCAACTGAAAGCTTGCGCAGCAGTTCAGCAGTATCATTGGCTATCTCCATGCGCAGGCGTGCACCAATGGAGCGCGCATAGGCTTCGGCAATCGAGAATTGAAGACCAAACCCTTGGCCACGATACTCGTAATAAGTGTCTGGACCCGAAAGGGTAACAGCGATTAGCTCACCGGCCACTTGAATGTCGGCCAAGTCATAGTCATCGAGTTCCGTGACATCACCACCTTGGCCAAACATGACGGAGGGCATCTCTTTCTTTTCGCCCTTACATGCACTAAGGACGAGCATGACAAAAAACAAAAGAGTGACAAGTGAACGCCGATGGCCTCCTCCAAGACGTTTCACAGGTCCTAAAGGAAAAACAAATGATTCACTTATCACTCTTTCGCTGCTCACAGGTCAACGACTCACGGTTTCAGACGGTGGATAATGTAGGTACGCATGATATCGATAGCCTTCTGGTTGGCACCTCCTTGCGGAATGATGAGGTCGGCATAGCGTTTCGTGGGTTCAATGAACTCGAGATGCATGGGCTTGAGGACATCGATATAGCGGTCCATGACCATTTGAGCGGTGCGTCCGCGTTCAGCCATATCTCGACTGATGACTCTAATCAAGCGGTCATCAGGGTCGGCGTCAACAAAGATTTTCAGGTCCATCAGGTCACGCAACTCCTTGCGGCAGAGGGCCATGATACCTTCGATGATGATGACCTCACAAGGCTCAATATGCACGGTCTCAGGCAATCGATTGCTTTCGATATAGGAATATGTCGGCTGTTCGATGGCATGCCCTGCACGCAACTCGTTGATTTGATGGATAAGCAGCTTCCAATCGAAGGCATTCGGATGGTCGAAGTTGATCTTACGGCGCTCTTCCATCGGGATTCCCGTATTGTCATTATAATAGGAATCTTGCGGAATGACTGCCACCTGCGAGCCTGGAAGTGATTCTACAATCTTGCGAACAACGGTGGTCTTGCCCGAACCTGTTCCGCCAGCGATACCAATAATGTACATAGGTCGAATATTTGAATAAAGAATGGGAGTGACTTTCAGAACTGTTTATTATCGGACTGCTACTTTCTGACCGCCAACGAGATAGATGCCACGTGGCAGAGGTACGCGGGCAGTTGCACCCATTTGTACGTAGAGTTGTCTCATCAGGCGTCCGTCGAGGTTGTAGACGGCCACATCCTGACCTTCATTGAGCGCTGTTATAGCGATAGCGCCTTGACCGCCGACGACATTGAGGTTATCCTCTGACTGAGGCGTAGCTGCCACCTGTTCGATGCCGACGACCTTGTCGCCAATGCGCTTACCGAACTTCGTTACTTCGCTGTCCGTAAGGATGATCCACCGCTGCTGAGAGGAGGCGTTAGAGTGGTTGAAGGAGGTTGCAGAAGTGCCATTGGCAGCAGCGCCGGTCAGCGCATAGTGGTCTGAGGAAAGGAACCAATAGCCCTTGGTCGTAAACGTATAAGTGGTGTATCCCGACTTTGTGCTGGCAAAGCTTCGACCACCAAGCAGTTGGAATCGGCTGTTGCTGCTTGTCGGGGAGGCACTCAGGCGTATGCCATTATTGCCCGTTCCGCTCTTAACCATTGTCTTGCCTGTAGCTGCATTGGTGATGGTGTAGAGGCAAGTGGCAGGATCGAAATGGAAATACCAAGCGCACGAGTCGTTGCTGAGGGCATCTTCGGCCGTCATTGGCAACCATTTCAGACGATTGTTGGGAGCTTCGCAGAGGTAGGACGATTGGAGGCCGAAATTCTCGTTCTCGTTCTTGAGATAGTACTTCGTTTCCTCGTCGTGCATGAAGGTCCAAGCAGGCTGAATGAAGTTGGAGCCCGAGATAATCAGTCCGTCCTCGCCCAGCGCCTCGTGAATCATGGCATTGGCATGATAGAGAATGCGTGAGCCGGTGTCCTCATGAGCACCATTAATGCCATATGGCCACATGTGTGTATTGTCGCCCGTGAGATGCTGCCCGGTAGCGTTGGCGAGGAAGTCCATCACGCGGTCGACACGTTCGCCGAGCCAGAGGCCACGAGAGGTGTTCTCACGGTAGTTTGAATTGTTGTACCATTCGTTGGTCGTGCCCACGCCCATGCCATGGCCCCCTTCGTGGAGTACGGTACCCGTGCGCTGATAGGAGGTGTTCTGTGCTATGCGCATCCATCCGCCATAGGAGCAGTCGGCTGTACCGTCGCCCGCACCTGCGCCAGGAACATAATGGACATTGAGGTGGAAGTTCTTAATCTGAGTCGTACTATTGATGACGTTGACGGCATCCTCGACAGCTGAGACGATGCGGTCGTTTGTCGCCTGATCGCCAGCGTAGTCATAACTGTAGGTAACCCCAGCTTTCGGTAGCGTGTAGACCTTCACTACAGCACCATAGCTGACTTTATAGCCTGCACCTATGCCATAAGGACGGATGTAGTAGAGCGTACCGGGCTTCAGGTTATCGATGAAGAAGATGTCGCCATTGTTGGCGTGGTGGGTGGTAGCCCTCTCGTCGAAGACATCAGGCGCGGGATTCGTCGTACTGTAACAGAAGCCACGTTCCTTGCCCGCAGAAGAAAAGGTGCCGCGCGCAAAGATGATCGTTGAGCCTTGGATGAATGAGCCCATTTTGACGGTCGGTTTGGTGCCAGTGGCATTAGCGATGCGGAATGCCAGCACGGCGTCGTCAAGTGTCTTAGCAGCAACTTCGAACTGTTCGGAGGTTGACGCGCTATTGTTCAATACGGCCTTGGCCGCGTTGATAGCTTCCAACAGGACATCGGCATCGGTCTTAGATTCGTCATAAACCGACTCTGCAGTAGTGATGGCCGTTTCCAGTGTCGTATAACTTGCGGAACCCTCTTTGGCAGCAGCAATAGCCTTGGTCAAACGTGCAGTAGCGGCGGTGATATCCTCATCGCTTGAATTGTCAATAATAGCTTGAGCAGCATCCGTAGCTGCCTGCAATTCAGCCTTTAATGCATCGCTCATAGGACGCGAGAGTAGGGGAGTGGCCTCTGAGATCAAATCCTGAAGCGCGGCTACGGCCCCGATATTTGTCTCAGCGGCATTCTGAGCGCTCGCCAGTGCTTTTGCAGCTGCTGAGAAATCGTCGGCTGAGCTCTCAGCAGTCAATGATTTAGCTGTCGCAATAGCTGCCTCGAGGGCCTTCTTGACCTCATTCTGCATAGGCTTGGCCAGCAGCGCTTCCGCGCTTGAAATCCGACTGCTGATCTCAGCCAACATTGACGACGAATCGAGTCCCATATAATAGAGGCGGAAATTGTCAACAGCAATCCAGTTGCCAGTGGCTCCGATGGCCCTGAAACCGATTTCTACATCTTCGCCAAGACATGAGAATTCGATCGTGTATTCACCTAATGCCGTGACCTTTGTCTCAGCGGTGCCAGCAAAGATGACAGCACCAGATTGTGCAACTGAAGATCCTTGTTGAATGTTCTGAGCACCTGCTTTGAGTTGATATTGGCCAGCTGGTAACTCCGAAAGTTTCTGTATGACAGAGCCATCACCGACTTTTTTACCTTTATCCGTCCATTTCTCATAATAGATATTGCCAGCTTTTTGAGCGAAATCATTGTTGCTTTGTTGTTTCATCCCTGAGACGGTCCACCAGGTAGAACCGCTTTCAAAGCTTGAGTTCTTGATGTGCTTAGATGTGACATCTTCTGGAGCAGCAATTGCTGTAAGCATTGATGCAAACATCATCCATGACAATGCTGTGTAACGTATTTGCATATAGACTCTTAATTAGTTTGTTTATGTCTGTAAATAATTGATTCGTGGAATAGAAGTGTACTCGTAATTCCATTTTCCGCCGCAAAGTTACAATAAATATCAGAAATGCCAAAATTTTGCTGTTATTTAGGCTTTATTAATGTAATAAGGGCTTAGACAATAAAGATGCAGCACTTTATTGGTCCTACAATTAAACATAACACCTATTAGTTAAAAATACGGCTTATGATTCGAGATCATCTAATCTATGATCAAAGAGATCAATTAATTCTTCTGTTGAATGAACGCCTATCTTTTTGTAGATGTGATGTCTGTGATTCTGGACAGTTCGATGACTGATGAATAACTGCTTTGCTATTTCCGAACTGTTCAAACCTTGAACGCTGAGACGGACAATGGCAGCTTCACGTTCCGTGAGACTACGCAGGACATGAAGGCGATACTTTTCCTCGACAACGGCATGCAAACAATGTACAAGATCAGCTGGCGTGCAGCAGCTCGAGATGAACGCATCAACGCCAAAAGCGTAGAGATTGCTTTTCTGAACAACTGTCAGCCCGTCGCAGATAGCGATGATATGACAATGCGGCTGGTTGACATGCAACTGATGTAGGCACTCGAAGGCATAGTCGTAGTTGGCAATGGCTGCAACGATAACATCGAAATGCGTGCTATGAGCCAAAGCTGAAATGAAATCTTTACACGACAAAAACGTGTCGACGAGAACGAAAGATTCAGCTTCCTTTGACACCAATGACTCGATGGCTTGGACCATCAAAGGTTGAGGATGTACGATTCCGACCTTGACTTTCATTTTCTATATACCATTACTTTGCTGCAAAAGTACAGAATTATGGTATATACGACTAGTAAAATTTGGACAGAAGTTCGGAATTTTCGAAAATCAGCACAAATTGCCTTTATTGTCTACGATAATTCGTCGGCGTCTGACCATAGATTTCCTTGAAGACACGGCCGAAATAGCTTAGGTCCTGGAAACCGCAATCCCACGCTATCTCACTGATATTAAGGCTTGTGGAACGCAGCAGTTGGCTAGCACGGTCCAAACGGACCCGCGTGATGAAATTATTAGCCGATAATCCTGTGAGCGAACGCACCTTAGCCGTCAGTTGATGACGCGTCATTTGCATCATCGGGGCCAACGTGACAGCATTTAGATCGGAGCGGCCGATGTTCTCACGTATAAGAGTTGTCAGTTGGTTGATGAAATTGCGGTCAGGCGTATTCTGTTCATCGGATGCCTCTGGAGCGGAGTCTCCTACCCTATCCTCAAATGGAGTTCCAGCCACCATCACGAGGTTGCGTAGCGCCTTCTCCTTTACCGTACGTTGACGTAGAAGGAGGAAAAGCGTAATTGTCGTGGAAAGCAAAAGCAACAAAGCGACCAATCCGCCATAGAGAATGGCTCGATTTACGGCCAGTTCAGCCTTCTGCTGCTCGATGACATGCTGCTGCTCGGCATAGTCATAATTGGCCTTGAAACGAGTCGTGAGTTCAGTTGTCTGCTGACTGAATACACTATCCTTATAAGCAAAAGCACGTTCGAGATAGACGGTGGCCAACCTCGGATTCTTCTCCTTAATCAGTTCAGCCATATGCTTGTAGATCTGCTGCAGGAAAAGATGGTTGTTCATCCGGTGAGCCATCTCCACGCTTTGCTGGAAGTAAGCCATTGCCTCGTCATTACGTTGATTGCGCACGCACAATTGTGCTAATTGCTTGTAGTCAATGCACAGCGAGTGGACTTCACCTACCGCCTTAAGGTATTGCATCGAAGCCATATATGCCTGCTCAGCACGCGCATAGTCGCCACTGGCTTGGAAGACATCCCCCATCTGTGAGAGTCGACGCCCCATTCGCAACGTGTCGTGAGCTGCCGAATCCAGCGAGAAAGCCTGACGAGCATAGCCAAGCGCCGTCTCCAGGCTGTCGAGCGCAACATAAATCTCAGAAGCAATTCCATAACGGATGGAGAGCTTCTTGGGCTCAGGCAGCGAACGCTCGGCTTCTATCGCCTTGAGGATAAACCCTCTCCCACTCTCGGGTTGTTTGGCCGCAAGGTAGATGGCAGCAAGATTGTTGTAGGAACTGCTCATGCGTTCCACATCGTGACGAGCTTCATCGATGGCCAGACCTGCGGAGATAGCTTCGATGCTGGAACTGAAATCGCCCAGATGATGATAAAGCGCCCCAATATCTGAGTAGCAGTCGCTCATGCCCGCAGAATCATTGGCCGCCATATAAAGCTCAAGCGCTTGACGATCAACCTCTATTGCACGTTTTAATTGCAAGCTGTCGGCATAGACCATAGCCAATTCCATCAGGCTGTCGGCCTCCGTGGCATCTGTGCGACGATTATTCTCAAGGTTTTGCTGACACGCAGTCAACAGGCTCAAAACGACTACAATAAAGCATGAGTTATAACGAGGAATACGCATTTTCTATATTAATTTTCGGCAAAGATAAGTGATTTCATCTTTCCATCCTATTGTCAGCGGTCCATTCTTGTTTCCCCTACCCTATTTTTGTCCAAATTATTGATCAGGACAACCACGAAGGAGTCACAAAAAAGTACTGATAGCTTGGACAAAGATACCCATGAAAAATGCCAAAAAAGCATCTATAATCTACTAGAAAAAACGTCAAAAAGCGCTCTAAGCAGCATAAAAGACATTCAAAAAGTATCAATAGTAGACTAAATCATCATAAAACGCCCGATTATTAATCAAAATACACCTTTATTCAGCCATTTTTCACCCTATCTCTGCCATTTAATTTGCATTTTTCACTTCATCATCCACATAATAATCAATAATATAAACCACTTTTAGTGAAAAATGAGAAATAAAACATCTCATGCGCGTGCGCGAGAAAGTATTCACGAATGCGAACTCCATTTCCGACCCACATACTCCTTCTCATCACTGCCCACAACTGCTTAGGCCTACCCACCTGCCCGACCACTACGTCAACACGATCACTTGCCCCCGTCAACACAACCATCCATCTCCGCCAACACGACCATTCGTCCTTACTCACTTAACCGGCTGTAAACTCAAACATATCCAGATAAAACCTCCGATACACGAAGTCAAAACAGGTGGACCACCAAGGTGATCCACCTTACACGATCATTCGCATCGCCTCCCGCGACTATTCGCAGCGACCGACACGACCGTTCGTATAGCCCTTCGCGACCGCTCGTATCGCCCCGATCGACCGTTCGCCTCCACGCGTACGACGCTCAGACTCACGCCAACACGACGCACATCACCAATTATCAAGAATCATATCCTCCAGTTCTTCATCGGTCACATTCGGATAGTCAAAGCACTGCAGTTTCTCTTCAGAAAAAGACCGATCATAGTCATCACCCATAAGAAGCACCAACATTCTGTCAATAAATTTGCTAATGGCTTTAAGTTGCGTCTGATTCAGATTGGTTGTAACCTTGTAGGCAAGAGCCTTGGCATGATAAATGGAATTTACCAGCCAGATGTATTCTTCGAATTTTGTATAGGTTGTCATGCTTCGAGTATCTTCTACCAGCGCAAATTAACGATTTTTCTTAGAAAGATTGCTCTTGCGTCATTAATTTCGGCAATAATATAGCAGTTGACCCATTGGATGGAGATGAAAGCCCCAGAGGGGCGAAGGAATTTAGGCAGGGAGGAAGTAAGCAAAGCGAACGTAACCCCTGTTCTCCAATGACGGTTTATCCGAGTGACGGGCCGAAATGCATCGCTAGCAGGAGACGCATCAACGGAGGATACTGTGGATAGCTTGTTCGCGGTGGGTGATGTCCACTTCGATGCCGTATTTCTTGTGTAGGCGTTCGGCCAGATGCTGGGCACAATAGACGGAGCGGTGCTGCCCGCCTGTACAGCCGAAGGAGAACATCAGGTCGGTGAAGCCTCGCTGAAGATAGCGCTCGACATGGGCATCGGCCAGGCGATAGACGCTGTCGAGGAACGTGAGTATCTCGCCATCGTCCTCGAGGAAGCGGATGACGGGCTCGTCGAGGCCGGTGAGCTGCTTGTAGGGCTCGTAGCGACCCGGGTTGTGGGTGGAGCGGCAGTCGAAGACGTAGCCGCCTCCGTTGCCACTTTCATCCTCTGGAATGCCCTTGCGGAATGAGAAAGAGAACACCCTCACGCGCAGAGGCCCCTTGCCGTCAAACTTGGAGAACGTGGCCGGTCCGTCGGCTGGATGAGCTTTGTAGACGTTGTCCTCGGCCGTGCGATAGCCGTCTTTTCGGCGCACGGGCGGTTGCTCTTCGGGCAGGAACTGGGGGAGCTGCACAAGCTGGGTAAGCAGTTCGCGCATGTAGGGATAGGGGCAGCCGTCGTCCTCGCTGAGCAGCTGGCGCAGGTTGGCCATGGCTGGCGGTATGCTCTCGAGGAAATGCTTCTTGCGCTCGAAATAGCCACGGAAGCCATAGGCGCCCAGCACCTGAAGGATGCGGAAGAGCACAAACAGGCGCAGGCGACGGCGGAAACGCTTCTCGTCGACCTCGACATAGTGTTTGAGGTGTTCGACGTAGACGCCAATCAGTTCCTCACGCAGCTCAGCGCTATAGCGAGCCGACGCCTGCCAGAGGAAGCTGGCCACGTCGTACTGCACGGGGCCACGTCGGCCTCCTTGGAAATCAATGAAATGCGGCTTGCCCTCGGCATCGAGCATCACGTTGCGGGCTTGGAAATCGCGATAGAGAAAAGCCAGCGAGGCGTCGGAGGTCAAGTCCTTGGCAAAGAGCTTGAATGTAGCTTCGAGCCGCAACTCATGAAAATCAATACCCGTGGCTTTGAGGAAGCAGTACTTGAAATAGTTGAGGTCGAAGAGTACGCTTGTCGTGTCCATCTCGCCCTGAGGATAGCATTTAGAGAAATCGAGCCCCTCGGCACCGAGGACTTGCATGCGAGGCAGTTCGGCTATGGTCTGACGGAGGAGTTGCTTCTCAGCCTCGTTGTAACGCCCTCCTGCATCCCGACCGCCTTTCAGAGCATCAAAAAGCGAACGTGAGCCCAAATCCTCTTGTAGATAGCGCAGCCCATCGTCGGCCACCGCCAGGATGTGGGGAACAGGGAGATTCTTGGACGCGAAATGCCGGGCAAGGTAGACAAAGGCATGGTTCTCGTCGAGTGACGTTCCGATGACGCCGATGATGCTCTTGCCGTCTGCAGACGTGAATCGGACGTATTGGCGATTGGAACCAGAACCGACAATCGGCTCAACGGTTTTGGGGGCGCTGCCCGTGAAAGAGGTATAAAGTTCGGTGAGGAGTTGCATGGTGATTAAAGCGTCGCAATCTTACGGCGAATCGCTATGATATTTAAGAGGGAGACAAGCAAGAACAGAATAATGCCTAGAAGGATGGTCGTCCCCGTAGCGCCTTCCTGAAGCGTGGGGAACATCAGCCACAGGCGCTCGAGATAGCGGCCGCGAATCCAGAAGACGAGCACCAATGCCAACAGTAGCACGCACGCGTTCATGCCAATGGTGAGCAACTGATAGGGCAGCGAGACGCGCGCTGGGCTGTAGCCTATCAAGCGCAGGTTCTGCAGCTTGTCGGCATTCTTCTGGACGAGCAGATAGATGGAGAGCATCAAGATGTAGAACGAGAGGGCGCTGATGAGCAGGCCGACAGCCATGACGATGGCAGCCACAATCTTGAGGAAATAGGTGGCGCGCCCGGCATCGAGGCTGTTGTCCTCGAGCTCGTAGCCCTTCTCTTGGATAAAGGAAGCTATGGCATCGTCGGCAGGGTTGACTACTTCAACGATGAGTCGCGTAGTCTTGGCTTGCGCGTGAGGAGCCAGCTCGTTGTTGCTCTGTCGCATGAACGACTCGGGCACCAGCACCGTGTTCAGGCGTGTGCTGAAGCCCACGACACGCCCTTTCAGTTGCCGCTCTGCCCCACCCTCGCCGCGCAGGCGAACGTCCATGGCGATCATCGATACGACACCCTCAGACAGTTTGGGGAGATTCTTCGTCTGGGCAAAACCGAAATTATAGAGGGCCAGATACGAGCGTGGCAGGATGATTGGCACTTCGTCAGCAGGTAGGTTGGCGGGCCATTTCACGTCGACAAAGGCATCGGGGACGCTCTCGAAGAACATGTCGGTGCCCATTCCCGAGCCGCCCATTGACAATGAGCCATAGACCTGGTACTGTGATGCAGTGAACGCTCCGACACGGCGCGTAAAGGCTTGTTCCTCAAGTTCGCGGATATCAGCATCAGTGAACGTTTGCGCTTCACCTTTGATGCCCGAGATGGCAGCGATATGTTTGGAGATGATGACATAGGTGTTCTTCATGACACCATCCTCTCCAGAGAAAGCAGGGATGATATCCTCGAAGAATTGCAGCGAAAGCAACACGATGAGCATGCCCAGCAGGTTGGCAAAAAAGAAGCCTACGAATTGCCCGACACTGACATGACGGCGGAGAAGTTTCCAGATGAGTTTCATAGTTTCAAGACTTTATCGTAAGGCAAATCCATGTGATGACCTATGCTCGTAACGACTACGGCGGCGCCTTGGCGACGGGCCTCGGCCAGCATCAGCTCACCCATGACGCGGCTATTCTCGGCATCGAGATGGCTCACGGGTTCATCGGCCAACAGGAAATCGAAAGGCTGACAGAGCGCGCGAATCATGGCAACACGCTGTTGCTGCCCGAAACTCATGCGCGACAATGGAGTCTCACGCTTGTCGGCTATTCCAAGCGCCTCGAACCATGAGACGATCTCGGCATCGTTCTTATGGTGGGTCAGTTGGTTCTTGATCTGAACGTTCTCCCAAGCTGTGAGTTCGGGGAAAAGGCGCAATTCCTGAAAAACGTGACTGAGCGTGCGCTGTCGCAACAGGGTCCACTCCGACGTGCTGAACGTGCGGATGTCTCGACGGTCAAAAACGATTTGTCCTTGGTAGTCGTGGCGATAGCCAATGAGGTAGCTGCAGAGCGACGACTTGCCCGTGCCCGAAGCGGCCTCAATCAGATAGAGCTTGCCCCGTTCCAATTGCACGTGCTCGAGCCAGACCTCAGAACGTATGTCCGTGCGGCCAACAAAAACCTGTGGAATGGCCTGTTGAAGAATAATCTTATCCAAGAGTTAAACAGATGTATGATAATGAAATGCGTTGATGAGAATTGAGTAAGTGCGATTACTTGCCCAGTATGATTTTCTTGACGACGTCGGAGCCTTCCGGCGCTACGAACTTGATTGTGAAATGACCGACATCGCCCATCTCCAAGTTGATGCGTTGGAAAAGAAGCAAGCGGTCGAGAGGCGTAGAGCCCGCAAACGTGCTGATGAGCACCGTCAGCGGCTGGATATCCAAGGATGCGAAAAAGCGCAGGCCCTTGATTTCACTTCGCTCACCCACGAGATAGGCGTTGGGCGCAGATGCCTTATCGGTGTTGGCTAAAGAGGAGGACCCCGTCAGATAGAGCACTTTGTCCTTCACGCCGAACCAAGCCTGTCGTTCGTCGAATGCGAGCACGAAATCCTTTGGCGTGGATGCCATCAGCTCGTAGGCCGGAGTGGCAGCAGCACTCTTGATCCAATAGTCGGACTGCTTGAGGAAATCTTCGTTGTCCAGGCATGCCAGAAGGCGGACAGGCAGTTGACGCTTCCACCCCAGGACGAACGAGAGGCTCGTACACTCCGTCGTGACATCGCCATCAACGGCTTTCAGCATCAAGTCGAAATCAACAATCGTATTCAGCCCGATTAGCGCTGTCCGAAGGTTGGGGAATTTACGCAAGAGTTCCAACAGCTGTTCGCCCTTGACGTTGCAAACTGTCCAGAGGAGGGAACTCTCGTCGGCACGATTGACGAGTTGGCCTTTGATTGGGCGGAAGATGGCGTTGAGGTCCGTGAGCCGCTGCTTAAGGTCGGCCTGTTCGGTAATGAGGTCGGCATCAATGCGAACGACGTCCTTCTCCGTGCCCAAGCCGAGGGCCAATTGAATGTCTTCTAACGATGACACTTTCAGCTGCTTCATCAGCATCTCGCGTATGTCGTTGGGCAGGACATCGGCCTCGGCAATGGCCGCTATGGGCTCATGCTTTTCCTTGAGGTGCATATAGAAAGGCGAACTGGCTGCACACTCCTTAGTGCTTTGTTGCATGAGGCCAACCATCTTCGTGCGCAGCGCGTCTTGAGCAGCACCTACCGACGGTCCCATCAGCAGGGCTTTATCATCGTCAAAACACATCAGCCATTTCTGGTCGATGGCGCTCCATTGGAAGCCGCGTTGCTTCTCGATTGCCGTCGCATGTCCTTGTTGCATCAGATGGCTGAGGTTCTCGGCCAATACATCAGCATCGTCGACAGCAGCTGAGACACCAAAATCACCATTCTCCGTGATGAAGGCATACACGGGACTGTTCAGGTCGACGCCAGGCTGCTCAATGTTCTCTGACTGCATGAGTTGCTGGATGAGCTGTTTCCCTTCCTTTGTACTGAAATCTGCATCGTGCAAGAAAGTCATGACGTCAAGGCGCACGATAGCGGTTGCCGTCTTGGGCACAGAGGCCAGGGCGACATCCGCATGCGAACGCATCAACGAATAGGCCGTGATTCCCCCTGCTATTGCGAGTGCTGCCCCTATCAGGATAGATAGTATCTTCTTATTCATTATTCTTATTGTATTGGAGTTCCGCAAGTGATGCCGTAGGCTTTGGCTCACAGTAGATAAGCATACTTGCGAAAGTTGAGTTATTGTACTTTGAATGATAATCGATTGGCCAATCGCATCAGATGAACGGCTACAAGGGCTGCAGTCTCCGTGCGTAGACGACTACTCCCGAGAGAGACGGGTCGGAATCCTTGTGCTTCGGCAGCCTTTACCTCATCGATGCTGAAATCGCCTTCGGGCCCTACGAGCACGAGCGCCGGCTTTTGGGGTTGAAGGACATCCAGCAAGAAGGGTTTCAAGCCGCCTGACAGGTCGTTCTCATCGTAGCAATGGGCAATGAAGCGCTGGGCGGGAATATCTTTGCGAGCGATTAATTGCTTGAACGGCTGCATCTCCTCGACTTCTGGTTTCCAAGCTTTATGGCTTTGTTTCATGGCCGCGACTACGATTTTCTCCAAGCGGTCGGTCTTGACGACTTTACGCTCTGAAAAACGGCAGCTAAGCAAGGTGAGGCGGTCCCACCCTATCTCAGTAGCTTTTTCGACCAGCCACTCCATCCGGTCCATGTGCTTCGTGGGAGCCACAGCCAGATGAATACTCCCTTGCCATTCAGGCTCTTGCGCGATGCTCTCTTCTATGCGATAGCGGCAATGGTGGTTGCCGGCCTCCGTGATGAGGGCCCGATGGAAGTGACCTTGGCCATCCATCAGATACAATTCATCGCCCATGCTCATGCGCAGCACACGCAAGACATGCTGGGCCTCGTCGGACGGCAATTCGCCTGAGAAAGGCGTAGGCGTGTAGAAAAATCTGACTTCTTTCATTGTTCTTCCTCAGGCGTACGTTTCGCAATCTCATCGCGCAACTTAGAAGCCAGTTCGTAGCTTTCTGATTCTACGGCATGCTGAAGGGCGTCCTCCAACATCTTGCGCGTAAGCGAACTGACATTTAAGGCAAAGGAATTAGCCCCTACCTTTCGCATATATTGAGCCTCCAGGAGTTCCTCCTCGACCATTATCGGGCACTTTGCCGTACTCGCAATCACCAAAGCATCGGGTGCCAAACAGTAGTCAAGGCGTTTCTCTATGCCCTCGCGCTCACATACGACGTTGCAGAAGATGGTGCCATCTTGAATGGACTGGAGCTCGACTTGTGTGATCTTGACGTCGAACATCGTCAGCATGACATGGAACGCGTCGGGGAGCGAGAGCGCCAATGGGCTGGAAATGGGAATGCCAGCACGAATCGACAGCATGGTCGCTCGCCGTGCAGATAACAATATAGGCAGAATCCGCTCGCCGTTCTTTTCCTTGAGAAGAATCATCGAGCGATTAGCATCTGACGCAATATTCGCTATGGCATGTATTTTTAATTCTACCAGCATGATGCTTTTTATTAAGTAGTCGAATAATAGATTGACGATTAGATTGACGTCGATTCTTGAAGAGTCAAGCGTCGCAAGCGAAGAGCGGACGTCCAATATAAACAATTGTTGGAGCCTGATTTAGACGTCAATCGACGTCAATCCAAACGTCAATCTTCATTAATTTATTGTTTAAACTTTTGTGCATTTACTTATCGGATTAAGCTTTTTTACTGTCCTTGAAGAACAATGCGAAGAGCACAGCTACTACAAGGGCATAGCCCGCAAATATGAACCAGCAAGTCTGCCAACCTGCAATGGTTTCAGCACCCGTAGCGCCAGCGGCCTGGGGATAGAACACGTAGTGATTGATGATCTGCTGAGCTATGATCGTGCCGACGAAGGCGCCCAAGCCATTGGTCATCATCATGAAAAGGCCTTGTGCGCTTGAGCGAATGCTCTCGTCTGTCTCCTGATTGACAAAGAGAGAGCCCGAGATGTTAAAGAAATCGAAGGCTACGCCATAGACAATCATCGAGAGGACGAAGAGCCAAACGCCTCCCCCCGGGTTGCCGAGGCCGAAGAACGCAAAACGCAGCACCCATGCCAACAAGGCGATGAGCACGACTCGCTTGATGCCGAACTTCGACAAGAAGAAGGGGATGAGAAGGATGCAGAGCGTCTCGCTCATCTGCGACAACGAGATGAGAATATTGGCATGCTGAACGCCAAAAGTGTCGGCATATTCCGGAACAGAACCAAACGACGTAATGAACGGATTGGCAAATCCGTTGGTGATTTGCAGGCAGACGCCCAAGAGCATGGCAAAGATGAAAAACATGGCCATGCGAGGGTTCAAGAACAGCTTGAACGCATTCAAGCCAAGCGCCTCAGCCAGAGACTTCTTTGTAGCGCCTTGCTCTATGCGCATACGAGGCATCGTCAATGAGTAGAGCGCCATCACAAGGCTCAGACAGCCACTCACCATCCATTGTCCGGGCGTGGCCTGTAGGCCACAAAGGTCGACCACCCACATCGTGACGATGAAACCGACCGTTCCCCATACGCGGATGGGCGGAAAGGCTTTCACGGAATCGTAGCCAGCGCCCTCCAATGCAGCGTAAGCGACGGAATAGCCCAGCGCAATCGTCGGCATGAAGAAAGCTACAGATAACGTATAGAGCGAGAAAAGCGGCGCAAACTGAACGGCATCGCCAGCACTATAGGCATAAGATGAAGCTCCGATCATGAACAGACCTGCCAAGGCATGACAAAGGCTCAACACCTTCTGCCCTTCAATCCAACGGTCGGCAACGATGCCCATCAAAGCGGGCATGAAAATGCTCACGATACCTTGGACGGAATAGAACCAACCGATATTCGAGGCCAGCCCGACACCAGCCGAATACGTTCCCATGGACGTCAAATAGGCGCCCCAAACTGCAAACTCAATAAAATTGAGAATGGTAAGCCTTATCTTCAGATTCATATCTTTAAGTAATTTTGGTATGTTTTGCGTGGTCTGTATTACCTTTAGACGGCACAAAAGTACAAAAAACTTTGTAGATTGTACGCTTTCATGGCAACTTTATTGCTAAAAACATTTAACGTTGGCGCCTATTTACATTTCTTTCACTATCTTTGTCGCCACAAATACAAAGAAACAAGCATGAAACATCAGCTCCTTCTCCTTCTGTCCGTAGCGCCAATCCTCTCGTTCGCTCAAGGGCCATCTTCCGACTACCTCGACAATCTCACCCTCGTCTGGCATGACGAATTCGATGGCACAGGCTCGCCCGACAGTACACGCTGGTCTTTTGAACAGGGCTTTGTTCGCAATCAAGAATTACAATGGTATCAGCCACAGAATGCCCGTGTCGTCAACGGCGTATTGCAAATCACAGGACGGCTAGAACAAGTCGACAATCCACGCTATGAGCCCAATAGCCGTGATTGGCGACGCAACAGGCCACAGGCGCGCTACACAAGCGCTTGTTTGCGTAGCATGGGGCGATTCCATTTCCGTTACGGACGATTGGAAGTGAGGGCTCGAATCCCCATTGCTTCAGGTGCTTGGCCGGCAATCTGGACGCTCGGCAATCGTTGGGGGTGGCCTGCTTGCGGAGAGGTCGACGTAATGGAATTCTACCGCGTTCCACCTGCCTCCATGGGCATTCACCATACACAAGCAGATCGTGCCCGCACGTTACCTATTATTCTCGCTAATGCTTGCTGGCAGGGCGACGACGGGCGCGATGCATGGGACACTGGCCGAATCCCCCTCTCCCACTTTACAGCGAAAGATGCCGACTGGGCTGCGCGTTTCCACATCTGGCGAATGGACTGGACCCCCGAAGCCATACGACTGTACCTTGACGATGAGTTGCTTAACGAGATTCCGACAGAGAAATCTGCCAAAGGGGGCGGGCGCAATCACGACATTAATCCATTCGCCAATAATGTCGAAGGATTCGGCCAATATATTCTGTTGAATTTAGCTATAGGCAGTAGTGGTGGAGAAGTGAATGAATTAGCATTCCCAATGCTTTATGAAGTTGACTACGTCAGAGTCTACCAGAGCCGGAAACTCCTTGATCACTCTGTACCCTGATCCATCCTCCATCCCCGGGCGTTCGCCGGGACAAGTCGTCCCGTTTATGCTTTTTTCCGGCCAATGCCGAACACGTTCACATCCACCATCCGTTGAATGAACAGCCAAAAGCCTTTGCGCTCAAGATGGGTGTGCGTTCCCATCCGACAAAAGAATGCGTACAACCGAGTGTCGTGCTTCTTATTCCATTTCACAAACCAATAGAACCCGAAGGTGGACATAAAGCTTAAGAATACGACCACATAGAATTGTATGTCAATACTTGCCCCCAACTTCCACGTCAGCAGCCATAACATCACCGTTAAGAAATTTGTGAAAACAATCGACACGGCCGCTCCTACGTGAGAGAAGCCCATCTCGATATACAGATGATGCAAGTGGGTGCGATCGGCATGAAAGGGCGACAAGCCTCGATACATTCGAGTAGACATCACACGCAAGGTGTCGAAGACGGGAACCGACATAACAGCCAGAGCGAATGGGATAAGGCCCATCCCATCCTTCTCAAAATGAGCGCAATGGCCTTCGGTCGAAAGTACGTTGAAAACAAATATCGTCATGGCCGTTCCCAACATCAATGTACCGCCATCACCTATGAACATCTTTGACCTGCGCCCAAACACATTGTGCAAGAAGAAAGGAAGCAATGCACCCGCACAAATGATGGACAAGCTGCCCATCGTCGTGTCGCCAGCGGCATAAAAACAGTAGGCGAAGCACCCACAAGCCATCATCCCGAAAGCAGGTGAATAACCATCTACGCCATCGATCAAATTGACGGCATTAATGATGCCTACTCCAGCCAGAATGGACAGTGGGACACCATAAACACCGCTCATGACGTTTAAGTGCCAAAGGCCGAAGAAATGGTCGATATAATGGCGAGTGCTGATGATGATGCCCCAAACGAGCATGATCTCAAGCAAGAAGCGTGTCTGAGCCTTCAGCTCGCGAATATCATCCCATGTGCCGACAACGTACATGAAAGCCATCGCCAGTAAGCAAGGACCTAATAATTCGAAACTGAAGAAGAACGTGGCGACGAATGTAGCAAACAAGATTCCGGCAAACACCGCTGTACCCCCCATCACGGGCACTGGAAAGCGCTGCAATTTGCGAGCATCTGGATTGTCAACGATATGATAACGACGGGCAAAATTTAAAACGAAAGGATAAATGGTCAGCGTGACTAAGAATGCCACGATGAACAATAAAATACCTATTTGCGTAAAACTCATTTTCCAGATGAATGCCTTGGGTTTCCTATTCGCTTTCCGTTATTATCGCACGTACGTAATATTATATGAGTATCGCGAACACGCCAAAGGAAGCGTCGTCTTTTTTTGCGCTGCAAAGGTAAACACTTTATCTGATTTGTGCAAATTTTTTCGGGATAACGACGTTTCAAAGCCGTGATTCTTCGCCTACCACGACCTTTCGAGACAAAAAAACACATTTCATTAAAAGGTTTTATTTAATTCATTTGGAGATGTGCAAAAAATAGATTACTTTTGCGCACCAAAAAGAAAATCCATTTTCATTCATTAATTATTCTTTTAAACTAATGAGTCAAAAACGTGTTTACACCTTCGGTAACGGACAAGCTGAAGGTAATGCGCAGATGCGCGAACAGCTGGGTGGCAAGGGTGCCAACCTGGCCGAGATGAATCTCATTGGCGTTCCCGTTCCTCCGGGCTTCACCATCACCACCGACGTTTGCAACGAGTACTACGAGGTCGGACAGGAGAAGATCATGGAGCTGCTCAACGACGATGTCATGGCAGCCGTGAAGCATATCGAAACGCTCATGAACTCGAAGTTCGGCGACAAGGAGAACCCGCTGCTCGTCAGCGTACGCTCCGGCGCCCGTGCCTCTATGCCTGGTATGATGGACACCATCCTCAACCTGGGTCTCAACGACGAGGTGGCTGAGGGCATGGCCAAGAAGACCGGCAACCCCCACTTCGTTTACGACAGCTACCGCCGCTTCGTGCAGATGTACGGCGACGTGGTGCTCGAGATGAAGCCCGTCAACAAGACCGACATCGACCCCTTCGAGGAAATCATCGAGAAGGTGAAGGCTGAGCGCGGCATCAAGCTCGACAAGGACCTCAGCGTTGAAGAGCTCCAGAAGCTCGTAAAGCTGTTCAAGGCCGCCATCAAGGAGCGCACAGGCAAGGACTTCCCCGACGATCCCATCGAGCAGCTCTGGGGCGCCATCTGCGCCGTGTTCCGCAGCTGGATGAACGAGCGCGCTATCCTCTATCGCAAGATGGAAGGAATACCCGACGAGTGGGGAACAGCCGTAAGCGTAATGGCCATGGTATTCGGTAACATGGGCGACACCAGCGCTACCGGAGTTTGCTTCAGCCGCGATGCCGCCAACGGCGAGAACCTCTTCAACGGCGAGTACCTCGTCAACGCCCAGGGCGAAGACGTAGTAGCCGGCATCCGCACACCGCAGCAGATCACCAAGATCGGCTCGCAGCGTTGGGCCGAGCGCGCTGGCATCAGCGAGGAAGAGCGCGTAGCTAAGTATCCCTCCATGGAAGAGGCTATGCCCGAGATCTACAAGGAACTCGACAGCATCCAGAACAAGCTCGAGGAGCACTACCGCGACATGCAGGACATGGAGTTCACCGTTCAGGAAGGCAAGCTCTGGTTCCTCCAGACCCGCAACGGTAAGCGCACCGGCGCTGCCATGGTCAAGATCGCCATCGACCTGCTCCACGAAGGCAAGATCGACGAGAAGACCGCCATCATGCGCTGCGAGCCCCAGAAGCTCGACGAGCTCCTCCACCCCGTATTCGACAAGAAAGCCCTCACACAGGCTAAGGTCATCGCACAGGGTCTGCCCGCAAGCCCCGGTGCAGGTTGCGGCCAGATCGTCTTCCACGCCGACGACGCTCAGGCTTGGCACGCCGACGGCCACAAGGTAGTACTCGTACGCATCGAGACCTCGCCCGAGGACCTCGCCGGCATGAGCGCTGCTGAAGGCATCCTCACCGCACGCGGCGGTATGACCTCTCACGCAGCCGTCGTGGCTCGTGGCATGGGTAAGTGCTGCGTTTCGGGCGTAGGCTCACTCAACGTCGACTACAAGGCTAAGACCGTTGAAATCGACGGCGTAGTCTATAAGGAAGGCGACTATATCTCAATCAACGGTACAACCGGTCAGGTTTACGCAGGCGAAGTTCCCACCAAGGCAGCCGAACTCAGCGGCGACTTCAAGGAGCTCATGGACCTCTGCGACAAATACACTAAGCTGCAGGTTCGCACCAACGCCGACACCCCCCACGATGCAGAAGTTGCACGCGCATTCGGCGCCAAGGGTATCGGTCTGACACGTACAGAGCACATGTTCTTCGACGACCAGAAGATCATCGCCATGCGCCAGATGATCCTCGCCGACAGCGCCGAAGGTCGCGAGAAAGCACTCGCAAAGCTCCTACCCTATCAGAAAGCCGACTTCAAGGGAATCCTCAAGGCCATGGACGGACTGCCCGTCAACATCCGCCTCTTGGATCCCCCTCTCCACGAGTTCGTGCCCCACGATCTCGCCGGTCAGGAGACCATGGCCAAGGAAATGGGCGTTGACCTCCAGACCATCCAGCGCCGCGTAGCAAGCCTCGCCGAGAACAACCCGATGCTCGGTCACCGCGGTTGCCGTCTGGGTATCACCTTCCCCGAAATCACAGCTATGCAGACACGCGCTATCCTCAGCGCAGCATGCGAGCTGAAGAAGGAAGGCTTCGATCCCAAGCCCGAAATCATGGTGCCCCTCATCGGTATCCTCTACGAGCTCAAGCAGCAGAAAGCCATCATCCAGAAGGTCGCTGCCGAGGTCTTCGAGGAGTATGGCGTGAAGGTTGACTTCGAGATCGGTACGATGATCGAGATTCCTCGCGCTGCCCTCACCGCAGACCGCATCGCCACCGAGGCCGAGTACTTCTCATTCGGTACCAACGACCTCACACAGATGACCTTCGGCTACAGCCGCGACGACATCGCAAGCTTCCTCCCCGTATACCTCGAGAAGAAGATCCTGAAGGTAGATCCCTTCCAGGTCCTCGACCAGAACGGCGTAGGCAAGCTCGTGAAGTATGCCGTAGAGAAAGGCCGCAGCGTACGCCCCAACCTCCGCACAGGCATCTGCGGTGAGCACGGTGGTGAGCCCACCAGCGTCAAGTTCTGCGCCAAGATCGGCCTCAACTACGCCTCCTGCTCACCCTTCCGCGTTCCCATCGCCCGCCTCGCCGCCGCGCAGGC